>NZ_JAINVG010000001.1 GCF_020400725.1 Streptomyces sp. NK15101
GTAGAGGCGTCCGCCGACGAGGCCGAAGGGCACCGCCCAGACGGCGATGTCGGCCACGGTGCCGGCGGTGCCGCCCCGGGCGATCCAGCGCTTGTTGCCGAGCCAGACGGCGACGAAGACACCGATGATGATGCAGAAGGCATAGCCGCGCAGCGGGATCGGTCCGAGGTGGATCACGCCGGTCGACGGGCTGGGAATGTAGGCAAGGTCCATGACGGGACCGACGCTACCCTGCCGGGAGGGCGGGACGGCAGCCCGCCCGGCAACTTCTGGGTAACCAATCCGCCGCGCTAGCCCGCCGACGGGGAGGCGGTGCCCGGTTTCTTGCCCTTGTTGGCCTCGGCGACCCACTTCTTCAGGTTCTCCGGGGAGATCTGCTCGTTCCCCTTGGTCGGGAAGATCGATTCTCCGTTGAGGAGGACGGACGGGGTGCCGCGGAAGCCGCCGTTCTGGAAGGCCTCGTTCGACTTCTTCACCCAGCCGTCGTGCGTGCCGTCGTTCACACAGCTGCGGAAGGCCGGCGTGTCGAGCCCCGGCACCTTCGCCGCCAGCTCGATCAGCCTGGCGTTCTTCCCGTAGGCGTCGTCCGTCTCCGGCGGCTGGTTGACGTAGAGCGTGTCGTGGTACGCGGTGAACTTCCCCGCGTCCTGGGCGCACGCCGCCGCGTTCGCCGAGCGCAGCGAGCCGCTGCCGCCCATGTTCCCGTCGATGAGGGTGGCGAGGTGGTACTCGGTCTTGAGCGCGCCGGAGGCCTCGAGCTCGTGGATGGTGTCCCGCATGACGTTCTCGAACTGGGCGCAGGCCGGGCAGCGGAAGTCCTCCCAGACCGCGAGCGTCGACGGGGCGTCCGCCCTGCCCGTGGGGATGGCGGGCTTGCCGTCCTCGTCCGTCGCCGCGGTCGGCGCGACCACCGGTCCCGCCTTGTCCGATCCGCCGTCCTTGTCGCCGCCCGCGGCGATCACGCCGACGACCGCGGCCAGGCCGAGGACACCGACCACGGCCGCCGACACGATCAGGACGCGCCGCTGCTTCTCGCGGGCCTTGTCGCGCTCGCGCTGTTGCTGAAGGCGCTCCCGCGCGCTCCGGTTACCGTCACCACGGTTCTTCTCGCTCACGCCCCAGGCAACGAACCGGGGAGGCACATCCGCGCCTCCCCGCTCCCAGATCCACCCGAACGGGCTACGAAACGCGGCGGACGCCCTCGGCGAGTTCGGCCGCCAGTTCCCTTACTGCGGTGAGCCCGGCCGCCTCGTCGCCGTCTGCGTCGAGGATCCGCTGCACGAAGGCGGAGCCGACGATGACGCCGTCGGCGAAGCCGGCGACCTCCTTCGCCTGCGTGGCGTTGGAGACGCCGAGCCCGACGCACACCGGCAGCTCGGAGGTGGCGCGGGTGCGGCGGACCAGGTCGGCGGCCTGCTCGCCGACCGACTCGCGGGTGCCGGTGACACCCATGAGCGAGGCGGCGTAGACGAAGCCGGAGCCGGCCGCGGTGATGGTGGCGAGGCGCTCGTCCTTGCTGCTGGGCGCGACGACGAAGACGGTCGCGAGACCGTGCTTGTCGGCGTGCTCGCGCCAGACGGCGGACTCCTGGACCGGCAGGTCGGGCAGGATGCAGCCCGCGCCGCCGGCCTCGGCGAGCTCCTCGGTGAAGCGCTCGATGCCGTACCGGTCGATCGGGTTCCAGTACGTCATGACGAGCACCGGCTTGCCGGTGGCCTCGTGGGCCTCGCGGACCGTCCGCATGACGTCGGCGATCTTCACGCCGCCGCGCAGCGCGATGTCGTCGGCGGTCTGGATGACCGGCCCGTCGAGGACCGGGTCGCTGTGCGGAAGCCCGACCTCGACCACGTCGGCGCCGCCGTCGAAGACGGCCTTGATCGCGGCGATCCCGCCGTCGACGGTCGGGAAGCCGGCCGGCAGGTACGCGATGAGCGCGGCCCGGTTCTCGGCCTTGGCCGCGGCCAGGGTGTCGCTGAGCAGCTGGATGTTGCCGGTCACTTGGCGTCCCCCTGGATCTCGGCGGTGTCGGCCTGGTTCGCGGCCACCTCGGCGTCGGTGTCGTACAGCCCGAAATAGCGAGCGGCGGTGTCCATGTCCTTGTCGCCGCGCCCGGAGAGGTTCACGACGAGCAGGGCGTCCTTGCCGAGCTCCTTGCCGACCTCCATGGCCCCGGCGAGGGCGTGCGCCGACTCGATGGCCGGGATGATGCCCTCGGTACGGGAGAGCAGCCGCAGCGCCTGCATGGCGGCGTCGTCGGTGACGGCCCGGTACTCGCCTCGCCCGCTGTCCTTCAGGTACGCGTGCTCGGGGCCGATGCCCGGGTAGTCCAGGCCCGCCGAGATCGAGTACGGCTCGGTGATCTGGCCCTCGTCGTCCTGGAGGACGTAGCTCCTGGACCCGTGGAGGATGCCGGGCTCGCCGGCCGTCAGGGTGGCCGCGTGCTCGCCGGTCTCGACGCCGTGGCCGGCCGGCTCGCAGCCGATCAGGCGCACGTCCGCGTCCGGGACGAAGGCGTGGAAGAGCCCGATGGCGTTGGAGCCGCCGCCGACGCAGGCGATGGCCGCGTCGGGCAGGCGGCCGGCGCGCTCCAGGATCTGGCGGCGGGCCTCGACGCCGATGACCCGGTGGAAGTCGCGGACCATGGCGGGGAAGGGGTGCGGGCCCGCGACGGTGCCGAACAGGTAGTGCGTCCGGTCCACGTTGGCGACCCAGTCGCGGAAGGCCTCGTTGATGGCGTCCTTGAGGGTGCGGCTGCCGGACTTCACGGCGACGACCTCGGCGCCGAGCATCCGCATCCGGGCCACGTTGAGGGCCTGGCGGCGGGTGTCGATCTCGCCCATGTAGATGGTGCACTCGAGGCCGAAGAGGGCGCAGGCGGTGGCGGTGGCCACGCCGTGCTGGCCGGCGCCGGTCTCGGCGATGACCCGCGTCTTGCCCATGCGCTTGGTCAGGAGGGCCTGCCCGAGCACATTGTTGATCTTGTGCGAGCCGGTGTGGTTGAGGTCCTCGCGCTTGAGGAAGACCCGGGCGCCGCCGGCGTGCTCGGCGAACCGGGGCACCTCCGTGAGGGCGCTCGGGCGACCCGTGTAGTTGACCATCAGGTCGTTGAGCTCACGGGTGAACTCGGGGTCGGCCTTGGCCTTCTCGTACTCGACGGCGACCTCGTCGACGGCGGCGACGAGGGCCTCCGGGATGAACTTGCCGCCGTAGGCACCGAAGTAGCCCTCGGCGGTGGGGACCTGACCGTCCGGGTCGGGAATGAAGAACTCGCTGGACATGCGGATGCTCCTCGCGGGGCGGGTGCCCCGGGATACGTGGGGTCGGTGGTCACGGTATGCGCGCGACCGGTCACGCAGACGACGACGCCGCCGGAGCGGTGCCCCCGTTGTGGGCGGTCGTTCCGCCGGGGCGGAACGGGCGGGCACAACGGACGGCGCCCCTTGCCGGGCCCAGGCTCCCGCGCCCTGCCCCGCACCCCGCTGTGCGGCGCACACGTTGGTGCGGGTCCAGGCGCGGAACGCGGAGGCGCCGCGAAGGGCGCCGTCCCGTGTGCCGCCCGTCCCGCCTTGCGGGACGGGCGGCACACGGGTGGGGGTGGCGGTCAGGCGTCGTACGTGAGAACGCGCGCGAGGCGCGGGCGCCATCGCATGCCGTTGACCTGGCCGGGCTCGTCGCCGATCACGTACCGCACGCGCCTGCCGAGGACCCGGCGTGCGGGTGCGCGGCAGCCGCGCGGGCGGCAGCCCCGGGCCAGGGGGGCGTGCGCGGGGACGGGGGCGGCGGCGGTGCGGAGCCGGCCGCGGCGCCCGGGTGCCGACGGCACGGCGGCGTGCCCCGGGGCGGTGCCCAGGGATGCCGGCGCGTCGTGGCGGGGGGTCATGGTCCGGTCAGCTCCGGCCGTGACGGAGCGCCGGGTGGGCGCCGGCGGCGACGAGGTCGGCGACGGCGGCCTTCGGGTCGCGGCCGGTGACGAGGGACTCGCCGACGAGGACCGCGTCGGCGCCCGCGTTGGCGTAGGCGATGAGGTCGTGCGGGCCGCGGACGCCGGACTCGGCGACCTTGACGATGTGCGCGGGGATCTCGGGGGCGACGCGCTCGAAGGTGGAGCGGTCGACCTTGAGCGTCTTGAGGTTGCGCGCGTTGACGCCGATGATGCGGGCGCCCGCGTCGACGGCGCGCTCGACCTCCTCCTCGTCGTGGACCTCGACCAGCGGGGTCAGCCCGATGGACTCGGCACGCTCGATGAGGGAGACCAGCGCCTCCTGCTCCAGGGCGGCGACGATGAGGAGCGCGAGATCCGCTCCGTACGCCCGCGCCTCCCAGAGCTGGTACGCGGTGACGATGAAGTCCTTGCGCAGCACGGGGATGTCGACCCGGGCCCGCACGGCCTCCAGGTCGGCGAGCGAGCCGCCGAAGCGGCGCTGCTCGGTGAGGACGGAGATGACGGCGGCGCCGCCCGCCTCGTAGTCCGCGGCGAGGCCGGCCGGGTCGGCGATCGCGGCGAGCGCGCCCTTGGACGGGCTGGAGCGCTTGACTTCGCAGATCACCTTGACGCCGTCCCCGCGCAGTGCGGCGACGCCGTCCTTGGCCTGCGGCGCCTTTGCGGCGCGCTCCTTGAGCTCGTCGAGGGTGACCCGCGCCTGCCGCTCTGCGAGGTCGGCGCGCACGCCTTCGATGATCTCGTCGAGCACACTCACGCGAGGGGCCCCCTTCCGGGACGGTGACGGTGATGATGAACCAGGTTCAGCCACTTCGATCCTATCCGCAGGATGGCCCCGGACTCGCATCGGCCGGAGTCGCGTCCCATCTGCTGGGACTCCTCGTGAGGTTTCCGCGGGCGCTCAGGGGGCCAGCGCGGAGCCGAAGGGCAGGTTCCGGACCAGGGTGAAGAGGACGATGACGGCCCCGATCCCCCACGACCAGAACGTGGAGACGGCGAGGCGCATGGGCACTCCGCGGACGGCTCGAACCAGCCATACGGCCATGACGACGGCGAAGATCCCGTAGCCGACGACGGCGAGGGCGTTGGCGCCGAGGGCGGTCGCGAGGTCGCCGTGGGCGAAGGCGTGGGCGCTGCGGAGTCCGCCGCAGCCGGGGCAGTAGACGCCGGTGAAGCGGAGGAGCGGGCAGACGGGGTAGTGCCCGGGTTCGTTGGGGTCGACGGTCCCGACGTAGGCGAACGCGGCGACGACCCCGGCGAGGGCGGCGACGGGCGGCGACAGCCGCCGCACGAGCGACCGCGGCGGGGGCGGCGCGGCCGGCACGGGGCCCCCGTGCCGGACGGGCCCCGGCACCCCGGCGGCATCGGGCCGGGCAGCGGCCCCCTGCGGCCCGGGAACCCCGTGCGGGCCACCGGGCCCCGGCGCCATGGGCGGCCCCGGCACGGGCCCACCTGCCGAGTCGCCGGCCCCGGGGGGTACGAGCCCGCCCGGCGCGACGGAGCCCGTGGACACGGGCCCGCCTGGGGCGGCAGAGCCCGCGGGCGCGGACCCGCCCGGCGCCCCTGCGGCCCCCGGCGCCGCCGTGACCGGCTCTGATGCCGCCGTGACCGATGCCGCCGTGACCGGCTCCGGCGCCGCCGTGACCGCTTCCCCCGCCGTCACGTGCGGCTCCGGTGGTGACGTGGCATTCGGTCGGGTGGGTTCACCCGGACGGGTGGGGGAATCGTCGGTCTCGGCCTCGGCCGTCGGCTGCGCGTCCACGCGGTGATTCTCGCCTCTGACGCGCGAGGGCGCAGCCCGGCACGGCCGGACTGCGCCCTCGGGTGCGTCGTGTCGCGTCAGGCGCGGGCCCGGGCGGTCGTGGTCGCGGCCTCACGGGCGGCGGCGACCTCGGCCGACTCCTTCGGCATGCCGAGGCCCGCCGCCTTCATCGCGCCGCCGACGATGCCGCCGAGGACGATGACGCCCACGCCGGCCCAGAAACCGGGCACGTTGGCGGCCACCATGAAGACGCCGGCGATGCAGAAGCCGATGAAGGAGATGATGACACCGGTCCAGGCGGCCGGGGTGTGTCCGTGGGCGCTGCCCGCCATGAGTTGCTCCTCGTTGCAGTTGCTCGATGGTGAGGTCTCGCGTGCGCGGACACTCGGCGCTCATTGTCCCGCACGCGGGCTCGCGAGGATGAATCGGGGGTGCCGGGACGATCACGCGTCGCGATGGTGCCCCCGCCGGTCACCCGTGACCGGTCATTCGCCGTGGGTGGGGTCCTCGCCGCGGTCCAGGGCCTTCCACAGGTCCTCGGGCCGGTCGGGGTCGGTCGTGGGGGCCTTGCGGCCGGCGCGCGGGGCGCCGGAGCGCTCGTAGCGGCCGCCCATCGCCGGCCAGCTCTTGCCGAAGCGGAGGGCGAAGAGGCCGGCGAGCAGGATGAGGAGGGCACCCCCGGCCGTCACGTACGGCCAGATGGTGTGGGAGAGGCCGGCGACGGCGGCGGCGGTGTCACCGCTGATGCGGGCGGCCTCGGCGTCGAGCGCGGCGCTGTCGGAGGCCCCGAGGAGCGCGGCGAGCGCGGCGCCCGCGCCGCTGAGCGCGAGGAGCGCGGCGACGAGAGTGCGGCCGGTGCGGCGGACGGCGAAGACGGCGAAGAGCGCGGCGAGGCCGACGATCGCGAGGGCGGTCGGCACCCCGGTGACGGTGCCGCCGTCGGCCTCGACGGGGACGCTGCCGCCGCCGACGGAGGCGGTGCCCTCCGCCCAGATCTGGCCGGCGGAGAGCAGGACGACGGTGGCGCCGAGGGCGCCGAGGAGGAGGGCCGCGGCCAGGCTGCGGCGGCCGCCGGTGGGGACGGCCGCGCGGGCGGCCCGGGGCTGGGGTACGGGTACGGCACTCACGTACCCCACTATCCCCTACGTCCTCAGTTGTCGTTCATCCGGTTGGCGGTGTGCACGGCGCGGAGCACGGCCGCGGCCTTGTTGCGGCACTCGTTGTCCTCGGCGACCGGGTCGGAGTCGGCGACGACGCCCGCTCCGGCCTGCACGTACGCCGTTCCGTCACGGAGCAGGGCGGTGCGGATGGCGATGGCGGTGTCGGCGTCTCCGGCGAAATCGAGATAACCGACACATCCGCCGTAGAGGCCGCGCCGGGAGGGTTCGAGCTCCTCGATGATCTGCATGGCGCGGGGCTTGGGCGCGCCGGAGAGGGTGCCGGCGGGGAAGCAGGCGGTGAGGACGTCGAAGGCGGTCCGGCCCTCGGCGACCTCGCCGGTGACCGTGGAGACGATGTGCATCACGTGGGAGTAGCGCTCGATCGACATGAAGTCGACGACCTCCACGGAGCCGGGGGTGCAGACCCGGCCGAGGTCGTTGCGGCCGAGGTCGACGAGCATGAGGTGCTCGGCGCGCTCCTTGGGGTCGGCGAGCAGTTCCTCGGCGAGGTCGTGGTCCTCCTGCGGGGTGGCGCCGCGGTGCCGGGTGCCGGCGATGGGGTGGAGCATCGCGCGCCCGTCCTCGACCTTGACGAGGGCCTCGGGCGAGGAGCCGACGACGTCGAAGCCGTTCTCGAAGCGGAAGAGGTACATGTACGGGGACGGGTTGGTGGCCCGCAGGACCCGGTAGACGTCGAGCGCGGAGGCGGCGCAGGGGGTCTCGAAGCGCTGCGAGGGCACGACCTGGAAGGCCTCGCCGGCCCGGATGCGCTCCTTGATGTCCTCGACGGCGTCCTGGTAGGCCGGTCCGCCCCAGAGCGCCGAGAACTCGGGCAGGGCGGACTCCGGCAGGGCGGCGGGGACGGTGGCGGCGGGGCGGGCCAGGTCGGCCTGCATGGCGTCGAGGCGGGCGACGGCGTGCGCGTACGCCTCGTCGACGCCGGTCTCCAGGTCGTTGTGGTTGATCGCGTTGGCGATCAGCAGGACCGAGCCGTCCCAGTGGTCGAGGACGGCGAGGTCGCTGGTGAGGAGCATGGTCAGCTCGGGGAGCCGCAGGTCGTCGCGGCCGTGCTCGCCGATCTTCTCCAGGCGGCGGACGATGTCGTAGCCGAGGTAGCCGACCATGCCGCCGGTGAAGGGCGGCATGCCGGAGGCGAGGTCGCGCGGGGTGTGGAGGGTCTCGACGGTGGCGCGCAGGGCGGCGAGCGGGTCGCCGTCGGTGGGGACGCCGACGGGCGGGGTGCCCAGCCAGCGGGCCTGCCCGTCCTCGACCGTCAGGGTCGCGTCGCTGCGGACTCCGATGAAGGAGTAGCGGGACCAGCTGCGGCCGTTCTCCGCGGATTCGAGGAGGAAGGTGCCGGGTCGTTCGGCGGCGAGCTTGCGGTAGAGCCCGACCGGGGTGTCGCCGTCCGCGAGGAGCCTGCGGCTGACGGGGATGACGCGGCGGTCGGCCGCCAGCTTGCGGAAGGTCTCGAGATCCATGGCACCGGACCTTACTGGGAGACGGGGAGCACGTCGGAGTCGAAGCAGGTGCGGGTGCCGGTGTGGCAGGCGGCTCCCACCTGGTCGACCTTGACGAGGAGGGTGTCGGCGTCGCAGTCGAGGGCGACGGCCTTGACGTGCTGGACGTGCCCGGAGGTGTCGCCCTTGACCCAGTACTCGCCCCGGCTGCGGGACCAGTAGGTGGCGCGGCCGGTGGTGAGGGTGCGGTGGAGGGCCTCGTCGTCCATCCAGCCGAGCATCAGCACCTCGCCGGTGTCGTACTGCTGGGCGATGGCGGGGACGAGGCCGTCGGCGCTGCGCTTGAGGCGGGCCGCGACGGCCGGGTCGAGGTCGCTGGAGGTCCGGGGCGTGCTGCTCATGGGGACATTGTGCCGCGCGCCGGGACGGTGTCCGGCCGGGCGTCCACTGGGCGGACCGCGCGCGCCGGTCGTACGCTGGCCAGCATGTCGACCCATGCGAAACGTGAACGGCTTCTGCTCGCCGATCTGTTGGAGGCGGCGGGCCCGGACGCCCCGACGCTCTGCGAGGGCTGGCGGACCCGGGACCTCGCGGCCCACGTGGTGGTGCGGGAACGGCGTCCGGACGCGGCGGCGGGTTCCCTCGTACCGGTGCTGAAGGAGCGGCTCGACCGGGTGCAGGCGGAGTTCGCCGACAAACCGTACGAGGAGCTGATCCGGCTCATCCGCACGGGTCCGCCGCGGTTCTCGCCGTTCACCATCAAGCAGGTGGACGAGGGGGCGAACGTCGTCGAGTTCTACGTGCACGCGGAGGACGTGCGCCGGGCCCAGCCCGACTGGTCGGCCCGCGAGCTGGACCCGGTCTTCGCGGACGCCCTCTGGTCCCGTCTGGAGCGGATGGCCCGGCTGCTCGGCCGCAGGGCCCCGGTGGGCCTGGTGCTGCGCCGCCCGAACGGCCAGACGGCGGTCGCCCACCGCGGCACCCCGGTGGTGACGGCTTCCGGGGAGCCGGGCGAGCTGATGATGTACCTGTACGGCCGCCAGGACTCGGCGAAGGTGGCCCTGGAGGGCGAGCCGGAGGCGATCGAGCGGCTGCGGGAGACGAAGCAGCTCGGGATCTAGGACCCCGCCGGGCCACCCGGCCACTCGGCCGCCCCGGCTACTCCGGCCGCCCCGGCTACTCCGGCAGCTCGGCCTTGCGCAGGGCGGGCACCAGCAGGGCGAGCAGTCCCGACAGCGCGCAGACCGCGGCGCTGACGACGAAGACCGGGCCGGGGCCCCACAGGCCGATGGCGGCGCCGGTGAGCGGGAAGCTCAGCGGGGCGATGCCGAGGCTGCCGAGGCTGGAGACGGCGGAGACGCGGCCCAGGTAGGCGGGGTCGGCCTCGGTCTGGACGAGTGCGCCGCACAGCACTCCGTTGAGCCCGGCGAGCAGGCCGACGGCCCCGGCGACGAGCACGGCGAAGGGCAGCTGCGGCACGAAGGCGAGGGCGCCGATCGACAGGGCGCCGAGGGCCATGCTCCAGCCCATGACGGCGCCGGCCCGGGGAACGCGCCCGCGCACGGTGAGGAGCAGCGAGGCGGCGCCCGCGCCCGCACCGAAGCCGAAGAGCACCCAGCCCATGCCGGCGGCCTCCCAGCCGCGCTGTTCGGCGAGGAGCGCGAGGCCGACGTTGAGCGGGCCGACGAAGCCGAGGTCGGCGAGGAGTATGACGATCATCAGCGGGCCGAGGACGCGGTGGCCGCGGAGGTGGCGCAGGCCGTCGGCGAGGTCGCGCAGGGCGGTGCCGCCGCCCTCGTCGTGCTCCTGGGGGAGGGGCCGCAGCTTGAGGGCGGAGAGCAGGGGCAGGGAGAGGGCGAAGAGCACGCCGGCGACGGTGAAGGCGGTCGCGGAGCCGCCGAGGGCGACGGCGAGGCCGCCGAGCGGGGCGCCGAGGACGGCGCCCGCGCGGTAGCCGATGCCGCGCATGCCCTGGACGCGGGCGAGCTGGTCGCGGTCGGCGATCCGGGGCGGCAGGGCGCCCACGGCGGGCAGGAAGAGGGCGTCGACGGTGCCGAAGACGAGGGCGACGGCCGCGAGCACCCACAGGCCGGGCGTGGCGAGGAAGAGGATCGCGGCGAGGCCGAGGGTGGACAGGCAGCGGACGGCGTCGGAGGCGATGACCACGCGGCGGGGGCCGAGCCGGTCGGCGATCACTCCCCCGGCGAGCATGAGCAGGGCGCGGGGGACGGCGGAGACGGTCATGACGAGCCCGGCCTGGGCGGGGGTGCCGTTGCTGACGGCGGCCCAGGACAGGGCGAGGTAATAGACGCTGTCGCCGAGCGTGGAGGCGGTGTAGGCGCCGAGCCAGCGCAGGACCTGGGGGTTGCGGTGGGCGGGGCGGGCGGCGGCGGGGGTGGTGACGGCGGTCGTGGTCATCGCGGTCCTCCCCGGTAGGGGAAGCCGTGCAGATGGACGGCGACGTTCTCGCGGCCCTCGGTGTCGCCGGCGGCCTCGGCGGCGCGGGCGGCCTGGTCGTACTTCTTGAGGAGCGCGTCGAGCTCCCTGCCGAGGGCCGCGAGTTCGGGGGCGGTGAGGCGGGGAAGCCACTCGGAGCTGATGGCGGCGGAGCGCCACTCGTCGGACCAGGTGAGGCGCTCGTCGAGGAAGCGGCGGTGGAGTTCGGTGCGCTGTTCGTTGACGGCGCGGCCGAGGGCGTCGCTCGCGGCGGCCATTTCGGGGGTGCCGCGCACGTCCTCGTCGCGGATCTCGAGACCGTACGAGCTGAGCTCCCACCAGCGTTCGCGGCCGTCCGCCGACTGGACCTCGGCCTCCTGGATGAGGCCGTGCTCGGCGAGCTTGCGCAGGTGGTAGCTGACCAGCGACACGGCCTCGTCGACCTGCTCGGCGAGTTGGGAGGCGGTGGCGGTGCGGGCCACGTGCAGGGCGCGGTAGAGGCGCATCCGCAGCGGGTGCGAGATGGCCTTGAGGGTGCCGAGATCGGTGATCCGGCGGTTCTCCTGCGAGGTCATGTCCACGACCGTAGATACGAAAGAAAACTTGCGCAATGGAATTTGCACAAATAATCCTGCGCATCCGAGGAAGAAGGAGGGCCCCCGAAGGGGCCCTTCTCCGAGGCCGCCCAGAAGCGGAACCCCCGGTCAGCGAACCGGGTGCCCCGCCTCCCGCAGCGTGTCCTTGACCTGAGAGATCCGCAGGTCGCCGAAGTGGAAGACGGAGGCCGCGAGCACGGCGTCCGCGCCCGCCGCCACGGCCGGCGGGAAGTCGGCCAGCTTGCCGGCGCCGCCGGAGGCGATCACCGGGACCGTCACGTGCTTGCGCACGGCCGCGATCATCTCGGTGTCGTAGCCGTCCTTCGTGCCGTCGGCGTCCATCGAGTTGAGCAGGATCTCGCCCGCGCCCAGCTCGGCGGCCCGGTGCGCCCACTCGACGGCGTCGATGCCGGTGCCCTTGCGGCCGCCGTGCGTCGTCACCTCGAAGGAGCCCGAGGCGGTGCGGCGCGCGTCCACGGACAGGACGAGCACCTGCCGGCCGAAGCGCTCCGCGATCTCCTGGATCAGCTCGGGGCGCTCGATGGCGGCGGTGTTGACGCCCACCTTGTCGGCGCCGGCCCGCAGCAGCTTGTCGACGTCCTCGGCCGAACGGACGCCGCCGCCGACCGTGAGCGGGATGAAGACCTGCTCGGCGGTGCGGCGCACCACGTCGTAGGTGGTCTCCCGGTTGCCGGAGGAGGCGGTGATGTCGAGGAAGGTCAGCTCGTCGGCGCCCTCGGCGTCGTACAGCTTGGCCATCTCGACGGGGTCGCCCGCGTCCCGCAGGTTCTGGAAGTTGACGCCCTTGACGACCCGGCCGTTGTCCACGTCCAGGCAGGGGATCACTCGTACGGCGAGGCTCATGCCGCATCACTCCTGTACGCCTCGACCTCGACCTCGACCACCAGGCGGGGGTCGACGAAGCCGGAGACGATGATCATCGAGGCGGCGGGGCGGACGGCGTCGAACAGCTCCTTGTGGGCGCGGCCGACCTCCTCCACGTCCCGGGCGTGCGTGATGTACATCCGGGTCCGGACGACGTGCTCCGCGCCCAGGCCCAGCTGCTTCAGCGCCCCGAAGGCCACGTTGAAGGAGTTGACCGCCTGGTCGTACGGACCGCCGTCGGCGATCTGGCCGTCGACCACGGAGGTGCAGCCGGAGACCAGGACCGTGCCGTTCGGCAGCTCGACCGCGCGGGAGTAGCCGAACTGCTCCTCCCAGGGAGCGCCGGTGACGACCTTGCGGATCTCGCCCTGGACCTCCGAGGTCACGACGCCACCGCCGCGAGCGCCTCTTCGAGGGTGAAGGCCTTGGCGTACAGCGCCTTGCCGATGATCGCGCCCTCGACGCCCAGCGGGACGAGGCCGGACAGGGCCCGCAGGTCGTCCAGGGAGGACACGCCGCCGGAGGCGACGACGGGCTTGTCGGTGGCCGCGCAGACGTTCTTCAGGAGCTCCAGGTTGGGGCCCTGGAGGGTGCCGTCCTTGGCGATGTCGGTGACGACGTACCGGGAGCAGCCCTCGGAGTCGAGGCGGGCCAGCGTCTCGTACAGGTCGCCGCCGTCGCGCGTCCAGCCGCGGCCGCGCAGGGTCGTGCCGCGCACGTCGAGGCCGACGGCGATCTTGTCGCCGAACTCGGCGATGACCTTGGCGACCCACTCGGGGGTCTCCAGGGCGGCGGTGCCGAGGTTGACGCGGGTGCAGCCGGTGGCGAGGGCGGCGGCGAGCGAGGCGTCGTCGCGGATGCCGCCCGAGAGCTCGACCTTGATGTCCATGGCCTCGGTGACCTGACGGACCAGGTCCCGGTTGTCGCCGGTGCCGAAGGCGGCGTCCAGGTCGACCAGGTGGAGCCACTCGGCGCCGGCGCGCTGCCAGGCCAGGGCGGCCTCCAGCGGAGAGCCGTAGGAGGTCTCGCTGCCGGACTCGCCGTGGACGAGCCGGACGGCCTGGCCGTCGCGGACGTCGACGGCGGGGAGGAGTTCGAGAGTGCTCACAGGGTTCCGATCCAGTTGGTGAGGAGCTGGGCTCCGGCGTCGCCGGACTTCTCGGGGTGGAACTGGGTCGCCCACAGGGCGCCGTTCTCCACGGCCGCGACGAAGGGCTCGCCGTGGGTGGCCCAGGTGACCTTGGGCGCGCGGATGTTGGGGTTGCCGACCTCCAGGGTCCACTCGCGCACCGCGTAGGAGTGCACGAAGTAGTACCGGGCGTCGGCGTCGAGCCCCGCGAACAGCTGCGTGTCGGCGGGCGCGTCGACCGTGTTCCAGCCCATGTGGGGGACGACGGGGGCGTTCAGCGGCTCGACCGTGCCGGGCCACTCGTCGAGGCCCTCGGTCTCCACGCCGTGCTCGATGCCCTGGGCGAAGAGGATCTGCATGCCGACGCAGATGCCCATGACCGGACGGCCGCCGGCGAGCCGGCGGCCGATGATCCAGTCGCCGCGGGCCTCCCGGAGGCCCTGCATGCAGGCGGAGAAGGCGCCGACGCCGGGGACGAGGAGTCCGTCGGCGTTCATGGCCTTGTCGTAGTCGCGGGTGATCTCGACCTCGGCGCCGACCCGGGCGAGGGCGCGCTCGGCGGAGCGCACGTTGCCGAAGCCGTAGTCGAAGACGACGACCTTCTTCGGGGAAGTCGTGCTCATGACCACATCTCCAGACGCAGCACGCCGGCGGAGAGACACATCGCGGCGCCGATGGAGACGAGCACGATCAGACCCTTGGGCATCTGCTGCTTGACGAAGGAGTAGATGCCGCCGAGCAGGAAGAGCCCGACGACGATCAGGACGGTGGAGAGGCCGTTCACGACTAGAGCGCGCCCTTCGTGGAGGGGAGGATCCCGGCGGCGCGCGGGTCGCGCTCGGAGGCGTAGCGCAGCGCGCGGGCCAGGGCCTTGAACTGGCACTCCACGATGTGGTGGGCGTTGCGGCCGTACGGCACGTGGACGTGCAGCGCGATCTGGGCCTGGGCGACGAAGGACTCCAGGATGTGCCGGGTCATCGTCGTGTCGTACGAGCCGATCATCGGCGCCATGTTCTCGGGCTCGGTGTGCACGAGGTACGGGCGGCCGGAGAGGTCGACGGTGACCTGGGCGAGCGACTCGTCCAGCGGGACGGTGCAGTTGCCGAAGCGGTAGATGCCGACCTTGTCGCCGAGCGCCTGCTTGAAGGCGGCGCCGAGGGCCAGGGCGGTGTCCTCGATGGTGTGGTGCGAGTCGATGTGCAGGTCGCCGTCGGTCTTGACCGTCAGGTCGAAGAGGCCGTGCCGGCCGAGCTGGTCGAGCATGTGGTCGTAGAAGCCGACCCCGGTCGACACGTCGACCTTGCCGGTGCCGTCGAGGTCGATCTCGACGACGACGGAGGTCTCCTTGGTGGTGCGCTCAACGCGGCCTACGCGGCTCATCGTTCCTGCTCCTTCATCAATTCACGGACCGCGTCGAGGAACGCGTCGTTCTCTTCGGGGGTGCCTGCGGTGACCCGCAGCCAGCCCGGTACGCCGTTGTCCCTGACCAGGACGCCCCGGTCGAGGATCTTCCGCCAGGCCTCGTGGGAGCCCTCGGCCCCGTCGAAGCGCCCGAACTGCACGAAGTTGGCGTCGGATTCGGTGACCTCGTAGCCGATCGCCCGCAGCTCGGTGACGAGCCGGTCGCGCTCGGCCTTGAGCTGCTCGACGTACCCGAGGAGGGTGTCGGTGTGCTCCAGGGCGGCGAGCGCGGTGGCCTGGGTGACGGCCGACAGGTGGTACGGGAGGCGGACCAGCTGGACCGCGTCGACCACGGCCGGGTGGGCGGCGAGGTAGCCGAGGCGGAGCCCGGCGGCGCCGAAGGCCTTGGACATGGTCCGGGAGACCACCAGGTGCGGGCGGCCCTCCAGGAGCGGCAGCAGCGACTCGCGGTGGCTGAACTCCACGTACGCCTCGTCCACGACCACCATCGAGGGCTTGGCCGCCTGGGCCGCCTCGTACAGGGCGAGGACGGTGTCGGCCTCGACGGCGGTGCCGGTGGGGTTGTTGGGCGAGGTGACGAAGACGACGTCCGGCGCGTTCTCGGCGATGGCCTGGACGGCCGCCTCGACGTCGATGGTGAAGTCGTCGTTGCGCGGACCGGAGATCCAGCCGGTGCCGGTGCCGCGGGCGATCAGGGCGTGCATCGAGTACGAGGGCTCGAAGCCGATCGCGGTGCGGCCGGGGCCGCCGAAGGTCTGCAGCAGCTGCTGGAGGACCTCGTTGGAGCCGTTGGCCGCCCAGACGTTCTCGACGCCGACGCGGTGCCCGCCGGTCCGGGTGAGGTAGGCGGCGAGCTCGGTGCGCAGCTCGACCGCGTCCCGGTCGGGGTAGCGGTTGAGGCCGCGGGCGGCCTCGGCGACCCGCTCCGCGATCCGGGCCACCAGGGGCTCGGGCAGCGGGTAGGGGTTCTCGTTGGTGTTCAGCTGGACGGGGACGTCGAGCTGGGGGGCGCCGTAGGGCGACTTGCCCTTCAGCTCGTCGCGGATCGGGAGGTCGTCGATCCGGATGATGTCGTTCTCGGTCACTTGCTCTCGGGGACCTTCCATCCGAACCGTGCCTTGATCGCGGCGCCGTGGGCCGGGAGGTCCTCGGCCTCGGCGAGGGTCACGACGTGGTGGGCGACGTCGGCGAGGGCGTCGCGGCTGTAGTCCACGATGTGCACGCCGCGCAGGAAGGACTGCACGGAGAGGCCCGAGGAGTGGCAGGCGCAGCCGCCGGTGGGCAGCACGTGGTTGGAGCCGGCGGCGTAGTCGCCGAGCGAGACCGGCGCCCAGGGGCCGACGAAGACGGCGCCGGCGTTGCGGACCCGGTCGGCGACGGCGGCGGCGTCGGCGGTCTGGATCTCCAGGTGCTCGGCGCCGTACGCGTCGACGACCTTGAGGCCGTCGGCGAGGTCGCGGACGAGGACGATCGCGGACTGGCGGCCGGCCAGGGCCGGGACGATCCGGTCGTCGACGTGCTTGGAGGCGGCGACCTGGGTCTTCAGCTCGGCCTCGGTGGCGGCGGCCAGCTCCTCCGAGTCGGTGACGAGGACGGAGGCGGCCATCGGGTCGTGCTCGGCCTGGCTGATGAGGTCGGCGGCGACGTGCACGGGGTCGGCGGTGGAGTCCGCGAGGATCGCGATCTCCGTCGGGCCGGCCTCGGCGTCGATGCCGATGCGGCCCTTGAGGAGGCGCTTGGCGGCGGCCACGTAGATGTTGCCGGGGCCGGTGACCAGGTTGACGGGGGCGCAGCCGGGCTCGTCGGCGGTGGACCCGGTGCCGTACGCGAACATGGCGATGGCCTGGGCGCCGCCGGCGGCGTAGACCTCGTCGACGCCGAGCAGGGCGCAGGCGGCCAGGATCGTCGGGTGCGGGAGGCCGCCGAACTCCTTCTGCGGGGGCGAGGCGATGGCCACGCCCTCGACGCCGGCCTCCTGGGCCGGGACGACGTTCATCACGACGGAGGACGGGTAGACGGAGCGGCCGCCCGGCACGTAGAGGCCGACGCGCTCGACCGGGATCCACTTCTCGGTGACCGTGCCGCCGGGGACGACCTGGGTGGTGTGGGTGGTGCGGCGCTGCTCGCGGTGGACGAGCCGGGCGCGCCGGATGGACTCCTCGAGGGCGGCGCGGACGGCCGGGTCGAGCTCGTCGAGGGCGCGGCGGATCGCCTCGGCGGGGACCCGCAGGCCCGGAACGCGGACGCCGTCGAATTTCTCCCCGTAGTCGATCACCGCGGCCGCGCCATGATGCCGGACGTCCTCGCAGATGGGCCGCACCTTCTCCAGGGCGGCTTCCACGTCGAACTCGGCACGGGGCAGCAGGTCGCGCAGGGCGGAACCCTCGGGGAGGGTCTCACCGCGCAGATCGATTCGCGAGATCACGGGTCAATTCTCGCAGACGGCCTAGAACGCCGGTCGTCCGTATCAACAGCTGATACATGCCAATCAGTGACTGATACGCGTCCCACTGGCGTCTTGTCGCCACAGCTGACCGTTAGCGTTCAGCCCGTCACACAGCGGGAAGAACGGCTGTACGAATCCACGAATCCCGGCAAGCGGAATCGTGGGAGCGGATCGTGGAAAGCGAGGGGGCGGCAGTGACCGAGCCGCACGAGGACGGGATGCCGGACGGTCTCACGGGCCCGGAGCGGGCCATGTGGCGGGCGTTCCGGATCGGCAGGACCTGCGATCTGACGGAGGGGACCGCGGAGCGGGACGACCCTTTCGGGACGTGGGAGTGGGGGGAGGCGCGGAGCGTCCGCGCCGACGTGGTGGCGCTGCTGCTGCTCGACGGGCCGTCGGCCCGGTCCGGGCGGGTGGCCGCACTGAAGCTGCGCGGGGTCAGGATCACCGGCGTGCTGAACCTGGCGGGCGGGACGATAGGGCCGTACGTGGAACTGCACGGCTGCCGGTTCGACGACGAGGTGGTGCTGCCCGAGGCCCGGTTCGGCACCCTGCGGATGGTCGAGTGCGCGCTGCCGCGCCTGGAGGCGGCCCGGCTGCACACGGAGGGGGACCTGCACCTGCCCCGCTGCCGGGTGCGGCGCGGCATCCGGCTGACGGACGCGCAGATCGGCACGGACCTGCTGATCAACCAGATCCGGGTGTGGCCGGACCGGCGGGGGCGGGCGATCACGGCGGACGGGATGGTGGTCGCCCAGGACCTCCAGGCCGAGCTGATCGAGACCTACGGGGAGCTGAGCCTGCGCGGGGCGAACGTCGGGGTCTCGCTCAGCCTGCGGGGCAGCGTGCTGCGCGGGGCGCAGGGCCGACGCGCGCTGAACGCGCCGCAGCTGACGGTGGAGCGCTCGCTCTATCTGAACGCGGCCTGGGTGTACGAGGAGACGGGGAGCGCGGGCTGGACGGGGAACACCACGGCCACCCCGCCGTACGGGGTGACGCCCGCCCAGGGCACCCGGCGCAAGCCGGTGGAGTGCCACGGCGGGGTGCGGCTCGACGACGGCCGGTTCGGCGACGCGGTGGACCTGCACCACGCCCGCTTCCTGCTGGACGGCGCCCGGCGGGACGAGGTGTCGCTGCGCCGGATCGTGACCCCGGAGCTGCGGTTCAACGGCGAGCGCCCGGAGGAGGGGCGCGTGGTGCTCAACGGCGCCAAGGTCGTCACCCTGATCGACCTGTCGACCAGCTGGCCGGGGCCCGGCGGGCTCGCGATGGGCGGCTTCGCCTACGAGAACCTGGTGCCGTACGGACACTTCCCGCTGGCCCGGCGCCTCGAGTGGGTGGCGGCGGCGACCCCGGAGTACGCCCCCGAGCCGTACGAGCGGCTCGCGACGGTCCTGCGGAACAGCGGAGAGGACGCGGACGCCCGCGAGGTGCTGCTCGCCAAGCAGCGGCGCAGACGGGAGACCCTGCCGATCGCGGGGAAGCTGTGGGGCTACCTCCAGGACTGGACCGTGGCGTACGGCTACCGGCCGGGCCGGGCCGCGCTGTGGATGGCCGTGCTGTGGGCGGCGGGCACGGTGGCCTTCTCCCGCTACCGCCCGATACCGCTGAAGGCGGAGGAGTCGCCCGAGTGGAACGCCACGCTGTACGCGCTCGACCTGCTGCTGCCCGTGATCAACCTCGGCCAGGACGGCTACTGGCGGCTGGAGGGCGTCTGGCAGTGGGTGGCGACGGCCCTGATCCTCCTGGGCTGGATCCTCGCGACGACGGTGGCGGCGGGCGCGAGCCGGCTGCTGCGGAGGGGGTGAGGGGGCCGTGTCACCGCGACGTGAGGGTGCTGTCGCGAGCCCGTGACGCGGCTGCCGTGACGGGCGTGGCCGGGGGAGAATGCACAGCACCATGTCCTTGCTCCGCGCCCTGCTCGGCACCGTCCGCTCGGCCCGGCACGCACCGCGGCTCGCCGCGGCGCTCGTGCCGGACGCCGACGTGCTGCTCGACGCCCCGGACGAGCGGCTCGCCCCCGCCCTGGTCGCCGCCGCCCTCGGCGATCCGGAGCCCGCGGCGAAGCTGCTCGTCACCACCCGGGACGCCGGCGAGTGGGAGGACCGCGACCGGTACGTCACCCGGCTCGCCACCTTCGCGTACAGCAGGGGCGACTGGCTCGCCGGGTGGCTCGCCGCCGCGCCCGGCGACCCCGACGCCCTCCTCGTCACGGCGCAGCTGGCCGTCCGCAGGGCCTGGGAGTCCCCGGCGCGGGCCGAGCGGCTGCGTGAGCTCGGCCCGCTGGTGCGGGAGATCGCCGGGGAGTCCCCACACGATCCGGTGCCGTGGCGGCTGGCCCTGGACCACGCGCGCGGGGCGCACGCCGGGCACGCGGTCTTCGAGTCGCTGTGGGAGCAGGCCGTGCGCCGTTCCCCGCACCACTACGGCTGCCATGTCGCCGCGCTGAAGTACCTCTCCGCGCAGTGGTACGGCTCGCACCGCGCGGCCTTCGACTTCGCCGAGCAGGCCGCCGACGACGCCGCGCCGGACTCGCTCGTCGGGGCGCTGCCGGTCCGCGCGGCCTACGACGGGCTCCGGGTGCCGCCGGGACCGGACGGGTCCGTGCCCGCCGAGCGGGTCGACCGGGCGGTGGCCCGCGCCCTGGCCCTGTCGGCGGCGTTCCCGGCGGGCGACCCGTGGCCGGCCGAGGTCCGCAACCTGCTCGCGTACGTGCTGGTCGAGCGGGCGCGCTGGGCGGAGGCGTGGGAGGAGTTCGGGCGGATCGGCCCGTACGCGACCTCGTTCCCCTGGGGCGCCGCGCCGGGCGCCGTGCCGGAGGACCCTCCGCCGGGCTCTCGGCTCCGGTCGAGCAGGGGGGACCCCCTCTTCCGCTTCCTGGCCGCGCGGGACGGGGTGCGGGGCGAGCTGGCCCGCCGGACGCCGCTGCGGGGCACCGGTCGTGGACGGGCCGGACGGGGCGGGCCCGGCGGCCATTAGGCTTGGCCGCTGTGACCACCGCCCGTCTGCCTCTCTTCCCGCTCAACACGGTGCTGTTCCCGGGCCTCGTACTGCCCCTGAACGTCTTCGAGGAGCGTTATCGCGCCATGATGCGCGAGTTGCTCACGATCGACGACGCACAGCCGCGCCGCTTCGCCGTCGTCGCCATCCGCGACGGCCGCGAGGTCGCGCCGACGGCTCCCGGCATGCCGGACCAGACGGCGCTGCCGGAGAAGGGCCCGGCGGCGGGCTTCGGCTCCGATCCCGTCCAGGCCTTCCACCGGGTCGGCTGCATCGCCGACGCGGCGTCGATCCGGGAGCGCGCCGACGGCAGCTTCGAGGTGATGGCCACCGGCACGACCCGGGTGAAGCTGCTGTCGGTCGACGCGAGCGGGCCGTTCCTGACGGCCGAGGTCGAGGAGATCCCCGAGGAGCAGGGCGAGGAGGCGGGCACGCTCGCCGAGGGGGTGCTGCGGGCCTTCCGGAGCTACCAGAAGCGCCTCGCGGGCGCCCGGGAGCGTTCGCTGACGACGAGTGAGCTGCCGGACGAGCCCTCCGTGGTGTCGTACCTGGTCGCGGCGGCGGCGGTGCTCGACATCCCGTCGAAGCAGCGGCTGCTCCAGGCGCCGGACACGGCGACCCGGCTGCGCGAGGAGCTGACGCTGCTGCGGGCGGAGACCGCGGTGCTGCGGCATCTGCCGTCGCTGCCGGTGGTGGACCTGACGCAGGCCCCGACGTACCCGAACTGAGCCGGCCCCGCCGGACGGACCGAGCCGAGGAAGAGCGCGTGGCGAAGAAGCAGAAGAAGAACAGCGGAGGCACTCCGGCGACGGTGGCCCTGACGGCGGCCGGCACGCCGTTCACGCTGCACGCGTACGAGCACGACCCGGCCTCCCCCTCGTACGGCGAGGAGGCGGCGGAGGCCCTCGGCGTCTCCCCCGACCGGGTCTTCAAGACGCTGGTCGCGGACGTCGACGGCGAGCTGACGGTCGCGGTGGTCCCGGTGGCGGGCCAGCTGGACCTGAAGGCGCTGGCCTCGGCGGTCGGCGGGAAGCGGGCCGCGATGGCCGACCCGGCGGCGGCGGAGCGCACCACGGGGTACGTCCGGGGCGGCATCTCTCCGCTGGGCCAGCGCAAGCGGCTCCGTACCGTCCTCGACGCCTCGGCCTCGGAGCACGCGACCGTCTGCGTCTCGGCGGGCCGCCGCGGCCTGGAGGTGGAGCTCTCCCCCGCGGACCTGGCCGCCCTCACCTCGGCGGTGCTGGCCCCGATCGGCCGCGCCTGACGGACGGCGCGGCCTCCGTGGGGGGTCGGGCGTCAGTGCGAGCCGGGTCCCTGGGTGTACGCCTTCGGCCGGTCCCAGGGCTCCGGTTCCGGGTCGCGGGGGCCGAAGGCCGCCGTCAGCGCGAGGTGGACGATCATCGCGGCGAGCGGCCAGGCCAGCATCGCGGCGGCGGCCAGGTTCAGTTCGAGCGGCGCCTCGAAGGCGACGTTCGGGCCGACCGCCTTCGCGTGGGCGACCACGTCGTCGGTGGGTCCGAAGCGCGTTCCGATCCCCCAGGCGATCAGCGAGCCCAGGCCGCCGCCGAGCGCCAGGCCGAGGACGAGCGGGACCCCGCCGCTGCGGCGCAGCAGGAAGACGACGAGCGCGGCGACCGCGCCGAAGGCCAGCGCGAGGAGGACGAACGTTCCGTCGGCGCCGATCGCCTGCTCCCCCTCGGAGTTCCGCAGGTAGACGCCCTTGCCGTCCGAGATGAGCAGGACGCGCGGGGCCAGGTTCAGCCACAGCACCCCGAGCAGCGCCCCCGCGACCGCGGAGACGAGGGTCACCAGCACGCCCTGCACGACCTCGGCAGCCGTGATCGGGTCCCCTGCCGGGCCGAGCGGCGGCGGGGGCGGCGGGGGCTGGTCGGGGTCGTTCGGCGGCTGGTGAGGCGGAGTCAGAGGTGCGGTCACCCCGCCATCGTGCCAGGTGTCCCTGTGGCCCGCCTCAGCGGACGGCGGCCCGCCGGTAGGCCCAGGTGGCGACGGCGAGCGAGCCGAGGCCGACCGCCCCGCACACGGCGAGGTCGACGGCGACGGCGGCCCAGTCGGGGTGCGGGCCGAAGGTGCGGGCGAGGGCCTCCACGCCGTACGTCGAGGGCAGCAGGTCCCGTGCCCAGCCGATCGGTCCGGGCAGCCGCTCGGCCGGGAGGACCCCGAGGAGCAGGGCCGCCGACATGCCGAGCTGGCCGAGGAGGGTGGCCAGCTCCTGGCGGGGCGCGAGGAGTCCGAGGGCCGCGCCGAGCCCGGCGAGCGCCGCACCGGCGAGCGGGACGACGGCGCCGAGGATCCACAGGTGACCGAGGGGCAGCCCGAAGAGGACGGAGCCGGCGACGGCGGTGACGACGGTCCCGGGCACGGTGAAGGAGGCGTACGCCCCGGCCGCGCCGAGCACGACGGCGGCGGGCGGCACGGGCAGGGTGGCGTAGTGGTCGAGGCCGCCGCCGGCCCGCAGCTGCCCGAAGTACTGGGCGAGCAGGTTGAGCGCGACGAAGGCGACGACGAGGACGGTGGAGCCGGCCACGACGGCGCGCGCCTCGGAGCCGCCGTCGACGACCCCGCGCATCAGGACCATGATCCCGATCGACTGGAAGGTGGCGACGAAGAGCAGCGGGATGCGGGCGACGCGGGCGCGGGAGAGCTGCGCGCGGTAGACGGCGGCCAGGGCCGGGAGGAGCCGGGCGCGCGGGGCGAGGGGCGCGGCGGTGTCCTCCGCGTCCGGGCCCGTGGCGGGAAGCGCGCCGGTCGGCGGGGCCTCGGCGGGCACGGTGCTCACTGCGTACAGCTCCTGACGGTCACGGGCGGTTCGTGGCGGGTCACGCCTTCACCAGCCCCTCGGTCGCGCCGCCCAGCGCGAGGTACACGTCCTCCAGGCTGGGCGTGGCCAGGGTGAAGTCGTCGAGTGCGGCGAAGGCGGTCCCGCCGGTGACGGTGGCGACGGCCGCGCGGGCGGCGTCGGGGGCGAGCCGGAGGTGCCAGCGGCGTCCGGTCTCCTGGGCGAGTCCGCGCAGGGCGGCGACCTCGGGCAGGTGGAGCGGCGGCGTGTCGCGCCACACCAGCTCGACGCGGACCTCGCCGGCGACGCGCTCCTTGAGGCCGGCGGGGGTGTCGCAGGCGATGACCCGGCCGCGGTCGATGACGGCGACCCGGTCGAGGACGGTCTCGGCCTCGATGACGTTGTGGGTGACGAGCAGCACGGTGCTGCCGTGTTCGGCGCGGCGCCGGTCGACGGCGGCCCAGACGGCGCGCCGGGCGACGGGGTCCATGCCGGTGGTGGGTTCGTCGAGGACGAGCACGGGGCGGCGGCCGACGAGGGCGGCGGCGAAGCAGGCGAGCCGCCGCTGACCGCCGGAGAGCTTCTTGAGGGGGCGGTCGGCGATCTCGCCGAGCCCGAGCTCGTCCAGGACGGCGTCGCGCTCGGCGCGGGCGTCGTGGGCGGTGAGGCCGCGCAGGCGTCCGGTGGTCTCGGCGGCGAGGGAGACGGTCAGCTCGTCGAGGGCGGTGGACTCCTGGCCGAGGTAGGCGAGGAGCCGGGCCGCCCGCTCGGGGTGGCGCACGAGGTCGTGGCCGAGGAGTTCGACGGTGCCGGAGTCGGGGCGCAGGAGCCCGGTGAGCTGGCGGACGAGGGTGGACTTGCCGGCGCCGTTGGGGCCGAGCAGGCCGAAGATCTCGCCGCCGCGCACGTCGAGGCTGATCCCGTCGGTGGCGCGCACCTCGGGGGTCGCGGGCGCGCCGCGCCTGCCGCGCGTGGCGGGGTACGTCTTGACCAGGTCCCGCACCACGCACACCGTACTCACGGGGGAAGAGCCTACGGGGTCGCCGCGCCCGCTCCGGGCGCGGGGGCGGGTTCGGCGGCGGCCCGGACGTCGATCTCGCGCCAGAATCCGGCCCGGATGGCGTAGCGGTCGTGCTCGTCGATCTGGTCGTCCTTGTGGGCGAGGAGTCCGAAGCGTGCGGCGTAGCGGAGGAGTTCGCCGTCGATGCGGTGCGGGATGCGCGGGTAGAGGGCGGAGAGCTTCTGGACGTGGCTCTGCTCGGGGAGCCGCTCCATCCACCGGCGGGCGAACACCTGCCCGACCTCGAAGGGGTCGCCGCCGACGGTGGTGATGTCCTCCTCGCGGTCCGCCCAGCGCTGCTCCGCGCTGGTGAGCGCGGCGAGGGTGGGCAGGGTGGCGGTCTCGGCCGGCTCGCCGAGGGAGGGGGCGGGGCGCTCGATCCAGCCCCGGTCGGAGGACCAGCGGAGCGCGCTCGCGCCCTGCGGGACCGGGGTGCCCGGGGCGCCGGGGCCGCGCAGTCCCGCGAGGTCCTTGGGGGTGGGGACGCCCTTGCCGCTCGCCGGAGCGGGCACGCCCGGGCCGTGGGCGTGCTCGTCGTCGCGGACGTGGCCGTTGGTGCGGGCGTGCTCGTGGCCGCCGTTGCCGGTCGCGGCGGCGGGGGCCGGCGTCCCGTCCCGTACGGCCGGGGCGGCCGCCCCGGCGGCCCGTTCGGCGGAGGCGGCGAGGGCCGCCTCGGGCAGCGGCGCGGAGAGGATGGCGGCGATCTCCGGGCGCGGGGCGGGCGGCGGCGCGCAGATGCCGGTGAGGTCCTTGGCGCGGACGGCGCGGGTGATCCAGGCCCGGTCGAGGACCCGCCGCTCGTCGGCCTCGGCGACCAGGTCCTCGGACTGGTTGTAGTCGCCGTCGGCGGCCTGGACGGCCCACAGGTGGACGGCGACGCCGTGCTCCTTGGCCGACATGAGGCCGGGCAGCAGGTCGCCGTCGCCGGTGACGAGCACGATGTCGGAGCAGGCCCTGTTCCTGGCGAGCTCGGTCAGCTCGGTGTGCATGGCCGCGTCGACGCCCTTCTGCGCCCAGCGCCCGTCGCTCCTGGTCAGAGCGCCGAGCCGGACGGTGACCCGGGGCATCACGCGCAGTCTGCGGTGCTCGGGCTGGGGCACCCGGTCGGGCGCGCCGTCGAACCAGTAGATCCGCAGGAGGGGCAGCGCGGTCTCGGCCTCGGCGCGCTCCCGCAGCTGCTGGATCAGGCCGGCGTGGTCGACGGTGATCCTGGAGCGGGCCGGTTCCCCGGCGAGGAGACTGGCGGCGGCGCCCAGCAGATAGCCGGCGTCCACCAGGACGACGCAGCGGTCCACGTGTTCCACCCTCTTTCGTGAGCCTCGGGGTCGGCTCGGGATCGGAATCGGGATCGGAAGGTGCTTCGGGTTTCCTTCGAGTCTGCCCGACCGCCGGGGGCTTGACCGTCGGAACTGGATCATCGGCGTGGCGGATATCACGTCCCCGGCGGGCCCTCACGATCCGTAATGATCCAACATGCGGCGGTTCGCACCGTATGTGAGTCTGACAGCGGCCCTGGCCCCTAGGACCCTTTGAGGAGGCATCCCCATGGCCAAGAACCGCAACCAGAACCGCAGTCAGAAGCAGCAGTCGCCCGCCGAGCGCGGCGCTCAGCAGGCGCAGCAGTCCGCGATGGAGTCGCAGGCCGAGCAGCGCGCGAGCCAGGTCACGCCCGGTGACATGGCCCGCAAGGGCCGTCAGAAGCGCTTCGGCCACAACTGACGCGGTCCGACGGCAAAGGGGCGCGCCCGTGACGACGGGCGCGCCCCTTGCGCGTGTGCGGGGTGGGCTCAGCCGGCCAGGCAGGACGGGCCGAGCAGCACCTTCAGGTCTCCGAAGAGCGCCGGGTCGGGCTGCACCCGGTGCCGGTCGAGCCGGAGGACGGTCGTCTTCCGGGGGCCCTGGAGCTTGATCCGCACCTCGGTGTTGCCCTTGTGGTGCTTGAGGATCTCGCCGAGCCTGCTGACCATCGGCGGGGTCACCTTCACCGTGGGGATGGTGAGGACCACCGGCGCGTTGGTCCCGGCGTTCGACAGGTCGGGGACCATCAGTTCCATGGCGACGAGCCGGGGCACGTCCTCGCGCTTGTCGAGCCTTCCCTTCACGAAGACGACCGTGTCCTCGACCAGCTGGGTGGAGACCAGCTGGTAGGTGGCCGGGAAGAACATGCACTCGATGGAGCCGGCCAGGTCCTCGACGGTGGCGATCGCCCAGGCGTTGCCCTGCTTGGTCATCTTGCGCTGGAGGCCGGAGATGATGCCGCCGATGGTGACGACCGCGCCGTCGCCGTGCTCGCCGCCGGTCAGCTGGGAGATCGCCGCGTCCGTCTTGTCGGACAGGACGTGCTCGATGCCGAAGAGCGGGTGGTCGGAGACGTAGAGGCCGAGCATCTCGCGCTCCTGGGCGAGCAGGTACGACTTCTCCCACTCGACGTCGGAGAACTCGACGTCCAGGCCGAAGCCCGGCTCGTCGTTCGCCTCGTCACCCATCCCGCCGAAGAGGTCGAACTGTCCCTCGGCCTCCTTGCGCTTGACCGCCACCACGTTGTCGATCATGGGTTCGTGGTGGGCGACCAGGCCCTTGCGGGTGTGGCCCATCTCGTCGAAGGCGCCGGCCTTGATCAGCGACTCGACCGTCCGCTTGTTGCAGACGACGGCCTCGACCTTGTCGAGGAAGTCGGGGAAGGAGGAGTACTTCCCCTTGGCCTTGCGCGTCTTGATGATCGACTCGACGACGTTGGTGCCGACGTTCCGGATGGCGGAGAGGCCGAAGAGGATCACGTCGTCGCCCTGGGCGGCGAAGTTCGACTCGGACTCGTTCACGTTGGGCGGCAGGACCTTGATGCCCATGCGGCGGCACTCGTTGAGGTAGACCGCGGACTTGTCCTTGTCGTCCTTGACCGAGGTGAGGAGTCCCGCCATGTACTCGGCGGGGTGGTTCGCCTTGAGGTAGGCGGTCCAGTAGGAGACCAGGCCGTACGCGGCGGAGTGCGCCTTGTTGAAGGCGTAGCCGGCGAAGGGGACCAGGACGTCCCAGAGGGCCTGGATGGCCTCGTCGCTGTAGCCGTTCTTCTTGGCGCCGGCCTGGAAGATGGTGAAGTTCTTCGCCAGCTCGTCGGGCTTCTTCTTGCCCATGACGCGGCGGAGGATGTCGGCCTCGCCGAGCGAGTAGCCGGCGATGATCTGGGCGGCCTTCTGCACCTGCTCCTGGTAGACGATCAGGCCGTAGGTGACGTCCAGGACCTCCTTGAGCGGCTCCTCCAGCTCCGGGTGGATCGGGGTGATCTCCTGCTGGCCGTTCTTGCGCAGGGCGTAGTTCGTGTGCGAGTTCATGCCCATCGGGCCCGGGCGGTAGAGCGCGGACACGGCGGAGATGTCTTCGAAGTTGTCGGGCTTCATCAGCCGCAGCAGCGAGCGCATGGGGCCGCCGTCGAACTGGAAGACGCCGAGCGTGTCGCCGCGCTGGAGCAGTTCGAAGGTCTTCGGGTCGTCCAGCGGCAGGGCCAGGAGGTCGAGCTCGATCCCCTTGTTGGCCTTCACCATCTTGACGGCGTCGTCCATGATCGTGAGGTTGCGCAGGCCGAGGAAGTCCATCTTCAGCAGGCCGAGCGACTCGCACTGCGGGTAGTCCCACTGCGTGATGGTGACGCCGTCGGTGTGCCGCACCCAGATCGGGGCGTGGTCGACGATCGGCTCGCTGGACATGATCACGCCGGCGGCGTGCACGCCCATCTGGCGGACCAGGCCCTCGACGCCCTTGGCGGTGTCGATGACCTTCTTCACGTCCGGCTCGTTCTCGTACATCGCCCGGATCTCGCCCGCCTCGCTGTAGCGCGGGTGGGAGGGGTTGGTGATGCCGTCGAGGTCGATGCCCTTGCCGAGGACGTCGGCGGGCATGGCCTTGGTGAGCCGGTCGCCCATGGCGTACGGGTAGCCGAGGACGCGCGCGGAGTCCTTGATGGCGTTCTTCGCCTTGATCTTTCCGTACGTGCCGATCATGGCGACCTTGTCGGAGCCGTACTTCTCCGTCACGTACCGGATCACCTCGACGCGCCGACGCTCGTCGAAGTCGATGTCGACATCGGGCATCGAGATGCGCTCGGGGTTGAGGAAGCGCTCGAAGATCAGGCCGTGCGGGATGGGGTCGAGGTCGGTGATGCCCATGGCGTACGCGACGATCGAACCGGCCGCCGAGCCTCGGCCGGGGCCGACGGCGATGCCCTGCTTCTTCGCCCACATGATGAAGTCGGCGACGACGAGGAAGTAGCCGGGGAAGCCCATCGAGATGATGGTGTCCATCTCGTACTCGACCTGCTTCATGCGGTCCTCCGGGATCCCGTTCGGGAAGCGGCGGTGCATGCCCCGCATGGTCTCCTCGCGGAACCAGGTGACCTCGGTGTAGCCCTCGGGGATGTCGAACTTCGGCATGAGGTTCTTGGCCTCGAACATGCCGGTGGTGTCGACCTGCTCCGCGACGAGCAGGGTGTTGGCGCAGCCCTCCTGCCAGGCGTCCGAGGAGTCGATGGCGTACATCTCGTCCGTGGACTTCAGGTAGTAGCCGGTGCCGTCGAACTTGAAGCGGTCCGGGTCCGAGAGGTTCTTGCCGGTCTGGATGCAGAGCAGGGCGTCGTGGGCGGTCGCCTCGTGCGCGTAGGTGTAGTGGGAGTCGTTGGTGACCAGCGGCGGGATGCCGAGCTTCTTGCCGATCCGCAGGAGGTCCTCGCGGACCCGGTGCTCGATCTCGATGCCGTGGTCCATCAGCTCCAGGAAGTAGCGGTCCTTGCCGAAGATGTCCTGGTACTCGGAGGCGGACTTCAGGGCCTCGTCGAACTGGCCGAGGCGCAGCCGGGTCTGGAGCTCGCCGGAGGGGCAGCCGGTGGAGGCGATCAGGCCCTCGGACCACTGGGAGATGGTCTCCTTGTCCATCCGGGGCCACTTCTGCAGCCAGCCCTCGGCGTAGGCGTCGGAGGAGAGCTTGAAGAGGTTGTGCAGGCCGGTGGCGTTCGCCGCCCAGATGGTCTTGTGGGTGTAACCGCCGGAACCGGAGACGTCGTCCTTCTTCTGGTGCGGCTGGCCCCACTGGATCTTCCGCTTGTTGCGCCGGGACTCCGGGGCGACGTAGGCCTCGATGCCGATGATCGGCGTGACCCCGGCCTTCTTCGCCGAGTGGAAGAAGTCGTACGCCCCGTGCAGGTTGCCGTGGTCGGACATGGCGATGTGGGTCATGCCCATCTCGTTGCACGCGTTGAACATGTCCTTCAGCCGCGCGGCACCGTCCAGCAGCGAGTACTGGGTGTGGACGTGGAGGTGCGTGAAGGGCGGCTTGGTCACGGGGGAGGCCTCCGATGAATTTCTGGGGGGACAGCGTGGAAGTCTACGTGGGCCCGCCGACAGGACGCGGGCACTCGGGGGTACGGTCGCGCGTTGGGAGACAGGGAACACCTGTCCCAATTGTCGTGAACATTCTTGCACCACGCCCTGCACCAGGAGGCACTTCGAATGCCGGTCCCGCAGCCCACCGCGGCCGAGCGCGGTGAGCACATCCTCGCCGTCTTCGACACCGCCTTCGGCGAGCTCCTCGCCGCCGATCCCGCGGCCTTCCGCGTCAAGTTCCGGAAGATGGCCGGCTCCGCCTTCGCCTTCTACCGCGGCACCGCGTGCCTGTTCTACGCGGACCTGGAGCAGGAGGCCCACGGCGGCCCGTACCTGGACGAGCAGACCGGCCGGGTCTGGATCCACGGCGATCTCCACGCCGAGAACTTCGGCACCTACATGGACGCCAACGGCCGCCTGGTCTTCAACGTCAACGACTTCGACGAGGCGTACGTCGGCCCCTTCACCTGGGACCTGAAGCGGCTCGCCGCCTCGCTCGCCCTGATCGGCTACGCGAAGGCGCTCAGCGACGAGCAGATCACCCACCTGGTCCGGATCTACGCCGCGTCCTACCGCGAGCGGATCCACGCCCTCGCGGCCGGCGCCAAGGGCGAGGAGGTCCCCGCCTTCACGCTGGAGACCGCCGACGGGGCACTGCTCGGCGCCCTGCGCGAGGCCCGGGCGCTCACCCGCTTCGGGCTGCTCGACTCGATGACCGAGATCCGCGACTTCGAGCGGCGCTTCGCGGCGGGCGGCGGCGCCCTCGAGCTGGACGCGGCCACCCGGTACAAGGTCCTCGCGGCCTTCGACGGCTACCTGGAGACCCTGCCGGAGTCCTCGCTCGCCCGCCCCGACTCGTACCGGGTGAAGGACGTCGTCGGACGGCGCGGGATCGGCATCGGCTCGGCCGGTCTCCCCTCGTACAACATCCTCCTGGAGGGTCACACCGACGCCCTGGAGAACGACGTCGTGATCTATCTCAAGCAGGCGCAGACCCCGGCGGTCTCGCGGCACATCACGGACGCGGCGGTACGGGAGTACTTCCGGCACGAGGGGCACCGCACCGTCATCTCGCAGCGGGCGCTCCAGGCGCACGCCGACCCGTGGCTGGGCTGGACGGAGCTGGACGGCGCGGGTCAGCTGGTCGCCGAGGTGTCGCCGTACGCGGTGGACCTGGACTGGTCGGACATCGACGACGTGGAGGACATCGCGGCCACCGTCGCCGACCTGGGCCGGGCGACGGCGACGATGCACGCGGCGGCGGACGACTCCAGCGGCCACTCCCTGGTCCCGTTCTCGACGGAGCGGGCCATCGACGCGGCGATCGCCGCCGACGAGGAGGGCTTCGCCGAGCTCCTGGTGGACTTCGCGCACTCCTACGGCGCGCGGGCGCGGGCGGACCACCAGATCTTCGTGGACCTCTTCCGCAACGGCCGGATCCCGGGACTGTAGGGGCCGGTGGGATCGTCCACAGGTTCCTTTTAAGGACCCCTTACGGGCCCGCATGGGACACTCCACGACGATGGACATGGCAGGGACGCAGCTGAGGGCGCTGCGGGCGGCGTTCTTCACGGCACTGGTCGTGACGCTGTCCGTGGCGTCCCACGTGCTGCTCTCCCGCGTGCCGCTGCCGCTGGGCACGGTCGTCCCGGTCGCGGTCGCCGTCTTCGCCGTGGCGTACGCGCTGGCCGGCCGCGAGCGTGGCCTCGGCCCGATCGCCGGGCTCCTCGTCCCGCTGGAGCTGGCCGCCGACACCCTCTTCACCAGCGGTCAGGCGGTCTGTTACGGCCCCGCCGGCGGCCCGGTCGCCGGTTCGCTGCGCTCGGTGGGCGTGGAGGTGTTCTGCGGCGGCGCCGTGGGCACGCCGCTGCCCGGTGTGGTGACCCCGGAGAGCGGGAGCGCGGCCGCCCTGCTCGCCTCCCCGGACCCGGCGCTGCCCTGGCTGCTGCTCCTGGCCCATGTGGGCGTGGGGCTCTCGGCCGCCTGCTGGCTGCGCGGCGGCGAGCGGGCGCTCGCCCGGCTGCTCCGCGCGGTGGAGGCCTTCGCGTTCCGGCCGCTGCTGCTCGTGGCGGCCTTCTTCCGGGCCGGCGGTCCGGCGCCGGCGCGGACCGGCCGGCCCGTCGAGCGGCCCCGGTCCTCCCGCGCCCGGCTCCTCGTGCACTCCGTCGGGCGGCGGGGGCCGCCGCGTCCGGTGCCCGCTCTCGTCTGAGCGGCCCCGACGCGTCCCCCTGCCTTTCCCCACCTTTCACGGAGATCACGATCATGAGTGCACGCAACAGCCACGCCAACAAGGTCGCCGCCCGCGAGCGACTGCGCGAGGAGCGCGAGCGCCAGGCGAAGAAGGACCGGGCGCGCCGACAGCTCGTCGTCGGCGTCTCGGCCGTGGCCGTCCTGGCCGCCGCCGGCGGCATCGGCTTCGCGGTCGTCCAGTCGAACAAGCCCTCCCACTGGGAGTCGGTGGCCGACGCGAAGACCGTGAAGGCCCCGAAGAACACCACGGGCACGAACGGCACGACCGTCGTCATAGGCAAGGACTCCGCGAAGAAGACCCTGGAGCTGTACGAGGACTCGCGCTGCCCGGTCTGCGCGACCTTCGAGCAGAGCGTGGGCTCCACCGTCGAGAAGGACGTCGCGGCCGGCAAGTACAAGATCAAGTACGTCGGCGCCACCTTCATCGACAACGGCGTCCCGGGCGAGGGCTCGAAGAACGCCCTCTCGGCGCTCGGCGCCGCGCTGGACGTGAGCCCGGAGGCCTTCCTCAAGTACAAGTCGGCCCTCTACTCCACGAAGTTCCACCCGGAGGAGAAGGACGACAAGTTCGCCAAGGACTCCTACCTCCTGGAGGTGGCGGACTCGGTCCCGGCCCTCAAGGGCAACGCCGAGTTCAGGAAGAACGTCGAGGACGGCACCTTCGACGCGTGGGCGATGAAGATGTCGAAGGCCTTCGACGCCAGCGGGGTGCAGGGCACCCCGACGCTGAAGATGGACGGCAAGACCGTCACGGTCCAGGGCACGGACAACCCGCCCATGACGGTGGCCGAGTTCGACACGGCGATCGACGCGGCCCTCAAGGCCTGACGCCACATCCGGCACGTGACGCCTCGGCCCCGGACCGTGCGGTCCGGGGCCGAGGCGCTTCCGGGACCGGGCGTCATGGAACCGGGCTTTACGGGACCGGGCGTCACGGAACCCGGCGTCCTCCTGACGACGAGTGGGCGAACTTCCGGAATTCGCCTGCCCCTCGGGCGTACCCGTCAGTAATCTGACTGCCCGTGACCAGTCGTTTCATATCCCCTGCCCCCACCCGGCGTTCGGTCGTCAAGGCCGCCGCCGCCACCGCCGCCGTCGGGCCCGCGCTCCTGGGCGCGGCCTCCCCGGCGCTCGCGGACACCGGTGTCCCCGCCTTCCTCCACGGCGTCGCCTCCGGCGACCCGCTGCCCGACGGCGTCCTGCTCTGGACGCGCGTCACCCCCGTCCCCGAGGCCGTGCCCGGATCCGGCCTCGGCCCCGACGTCCGGGTCGGCTGGGAACTCGCCGAGGACCGCGGCTTCGCCCGGGTCGTCGCCTCCGGCACCACCACCGCGAGCGCCGCGTCCGACCACACGGTGAAGGCCGACGTCCGGGGCCTGCGCCCGGCCACCGCCTACTGGTTCCGCTTCACCGTGGGCACCGTCGTCTCCCCCGCCGCCCGCACCCGCACCGCGCCCGCCGCCGACGCCGCCGTGCCCGGTGTCCGCTTCGGCGTGGTCTCCTGCGCGAACTGGGAGTCCGGTCACTTCTCCGCGTACCGCCATCTCGCGGCCCGCTCCGACCTGGACGCGGTCCTCCACCTCGGCGACTACCTGTACGAGTACGCCACCGGCGCCTACCCCGAGGCGAAGTACGTCGTCCGGCAGCACGAGCCGCGCCACGAGATCGTCTCGCTCGCCGACTACCGCACCCGGCACGGGAAGTACAAGACGGACGCCGACCTCCAGGCGCTGCACGCGGCGCACCCGGTGATCGCCATCTGGGACGACCACGAGTTCGCCAACGACGCATGGTCGGGCGGGGCCGAGAACCACACCCCGGGCGCCGAGGGCGAGTGGGCGGCCCGGGTGGCCGCCGCGAAGCAGGCCTACTTCGAGTGGATGCCGGTCCGCGCCTCCACGGAGGGCACGGTCTTCCGGCGGCTGCGCTTCGGCAGGCTGGCCGATCTGCATCTGCTCGACCTGCGTTCGTTCCGGTCCACGCCGGCGAAGACGGGCAGCGGCACGGTCGACGACCCGGAGCGGAGCATCACCGGCCGCGCGCAGCTGGACTGGCTCAAGGCCGGGCTCGCCGGTTCGGACGCGACCTGGCAGCTGGTCGGCACCTCGGTGATGATCTCGCCGGTCGCCTTCGGCTCGCTGCCGGCGTACCTCCTGGAGCCGCTCGCCGAGTTGCTCGGTCTGCCGAAGGAGGGGATCGCGGTCAACGTCGACCAGTGGGACGGCTACACCGACGACCGCAAGGAGCTGCTCGCGCACCTGACCGCACGGGCGATCCGGAACACGGTCTTCCTGACCGGTGACATCCACATGGCCTGGGCCAACGACGTGCCGGTGAAGGCGGCGACGTATCCGCTCTCGGAGGCGACGGCGACCGAGTTCGTGGTCACCTCGGTGACCTCGGACAACCTGGACGACCTGCTGCACGTGGCACCGGGCACGCTCTCGGTGGTGGCGGCGGGCGCCGTGAGGGCCGCCAACCGCCATGTGAAGTGGGTGGACATGGACCACCACGGGTACGGAGTGCTCGACGTGACCGCCGCGCGCTCGCAGATGGACTACTACACGGTCTCCGACAAGACGGATCCGGCCGCGACGACGGCCTGGGCGCGCTCGTACCGGACGCTGAGCGGAACGCAGCGTGTCGAGCGGGTGTACCAGCCGGTGCTGTGATCGTCATCTGAGGGGCGATTTTCAGCCATGATCTCTTCTGTTAACGGGAGATCACACGGCTACGGCGGGTGGCGAGTTTTGGAGATCGAATCCGGACACACCACCCGCCTCTGTCACTCCACCTGTTACGTCGAGGTCTCAAACTCCGGAACAGGCGCAAGAATTTCTTCCCGATGACCCGAATTGCCCCATGGATGATTGGGCCTGATCACTTCTCAACGGCGGCTGACATGGACGCGTAATCTCCCCGGCGTGGCGAGGAAGTTCCTCACCAGCACCCCCCACGAGGAGTCACCGTGCGTGCTCTTGTCCGCATATCCCCGCGTATGTCGCGTCGGATGCTCGGCACCGCCGTCATGGCCGGAACCCTGGCCCTGGCCCCGCTGTCCGCCCCGGTCGCCACCGGAGCGGCCACCACCCTGGCCGGCGCGTCCGCCGAGGAGTGCGCGGACGGCACGGCGACCCTGTCCGGCGCCCGCAAGGAGCGCGGCGCCGACAGCCACGCCGCCGAGCCGAACGAGATCACGGCCGCCAAGGCCAAGGCCATGGACGACGACCTGAAGAAGAAGCTGGCCGCGGCCCGCTCCGAGGGCCGTCTCAGCGCCACCGCCGGCGCCGCGGCCGTGGTGAACATCCCCGTCTACTTCCACGTGATCCACTCGGGCACGACGGGCAAGCTCTCCGCCACCCAGATCCAGAACCAGATGAACGTCCTGAACGCCGCCTACGCGGGCCAGGGCACCGGCAACGTGAACACCAACTTCCAGTTCACGCTGGCCGCGACCGACTACACGGACAACGCCACCTGGTACAACCTGTCCTCCGGCTCCACCGCCGAGAAGCAGATGAAGCAGACCCTCCGCAAGGGCGGCGCCGGCGCGCTGAACTTCTACACCGCCAACCTCGGCGGCGGCCTCCTCGGCTGGGCGACCTTCCCGTCCTCGTACAACTCCAACCCGTCCATGGACGGTGTCGTCGTCCTCGACTCCTCGCTCCCGGGCGGCTCGGCCGCGAACTACAACGAGGGCGACACCGCCACGCACGAGGTCGGCCACTGGATGGGCCTGTACCACACCTTCCAGGGCGGCTGCACGGGCAACGGCGACTACGTCGCCGACACCCCGGCCGAGAAGAGCCCCGCGTACGAGTGCCCGACCGGCCGTGACTCCTGCGCCTCGAAGGCCGGTGTGGACCCGATCCACAACTTCATGGACTACACGTACGACGCCTGCATGTACCAGTTCACCGCCGGCCAGGTGGCCCGGATGAACGACGCCTGGGTCGCGTACCGCGCCTGACGGTCCGTCCGCAGAGCATGAGTGTGGCCCCCGGGGAACTCCCCGGGGGCCACACCCCTTTTCCGTACGGCCCTACAGCTCGTCGAGGAAGGCGAGCGCCACCGCCCAGGTCCGCTCCGCCGCCTCCTCGTCCCAGTCGGGGAGCTCCGGGTCCGTGTAGATGTGCCCCGCGCCCCGGTAGCGGTGGACCTCCACCTCCGCCCCGGCCCTGCGCATCTGGAGGTACCAGGAGGACAGCCAGTCGTCCGTCTCGAAGGGATCGGGCTCGGCCACGTGCAGCTGGACCGGCAGCTCGTCCACCGAGGCGGACTCCGCGAGGTCCGAGGTGCCGTGGAACAGCAGCAGTCCGCGCGCCTTCTCGTCCCCGAGCGCCAGGGTCTGCGCGATCGAGGCCCCGAGGGAGAGGCCCATGTAGACCAGGCCCCGCTCGGAGTAGGGGGCGGCGGCCAGGACCGCCCGCTTCAGCAGCTCGTCCTTGCCGATCTCGTCCCGGAGCGCCACTCCCTCCTCCACCGTCTTGACCGTCCGGCCGTCGTAGAGGTCCGGCGTCCAGACCTGGTGCCCGGCGGCCCGGAGCCGCTCGGCGGCCGCCTCGACGGAAGGGGTCAGCCCGTAGGCCGAGTGGAAGAGCATGATGTCCATGCGTCCCATCCTGCCACCCGGCACCGGCGGGGCCGGCCGTCAGCGCATGCTGCGCACGTCCAGGTGACGCAGCACCCGGTCCACCACCTCGGGGTCGGCGCCGGGTTCGCTGCGCGCCGCCAGGACCTCGTGCCGGGCGGCCGACATCAGCTCCCGCTGGATCCGCTGCACCGCCCTGAACCGCTTCGTCCGCTCCACGAAGGCGGCCCGCCGCTCGTCGTCCACCATGTCGGGGCTGATCCGCGCCCCGATGTCGTACGCCCCGCGCAGCAGCCGCTCCTGGACCTCCTCGGGAAGCTCCTCGACCTCCTCGATCTCCTTGAGCCTGCGCTTGGCGGCCTTCGCCGCCCGGATCGCGAGCTCTCGCTCCAGGGCGCGCTCGGCGTCCGCGTCGGCCCGCACCCCGAGCCGTCGGACCAGCCAGGGCAGCGTGAGGCCCTGGAAGACGAGGGTGGCGATGATCACACAGAAGGCGATGAAGACGATCTCGTCGCGGCCGGGAAAGGGCGCGCCGTCGTCGGTGCGGAGCGGGATGGCGAGCGCCAGCGCGACCGAGGCCACCCCGCGCATCCCCGCCCACCACATGACGACGGTCTCCCGCCAGCTCATCGGGATCTCCTCGTCGACGTCCCGGAGCGTGTGCAGCCTCTTCGCCAGCCAGGTGGCGGGAAGCAGCCACAGCAGCCGGACGCCGACGACCACGCCGACGACGGCGGCGCCCCAGCCGAGCATCTCCCGGCCCCGGCCTTCGGCGACGCCGAAGACGTGGACGAGTTCCAGGCCGATGAGGCCGAAGGCGATGCCGGTGACGAGGGTGTCGACGACCTGCCAGAAGGTCTGTCCGGCGAGCCGGCCCATGACGTCGTCCGCGTCGGCCGCGTGCTCGGCCAGGAAGAGCGCGGTGAGCAGGACGGCGAGGACGCCGGAGCCGTGCAGCTCCTCGGCGATGACGTAGCTCACGAAGGGGACGAGGAGGGTGAGGCCGGTCTGCAGGGTGGCGTCGCCGAGGAGTCCGATGAGCTTGTTGGCGAGCCAGCCGAGCGCCAGGCCGACGGCCACGGCGACCACGGCGGAGAGCGCGAACTGGCCGAGCGCCTCGGGCCAGGAGAAGGAGCCGCTGACGACGGCGGCGATCGCCACGTGGTAGAGGACGATCGCGGTGACGTCGTTGAAGAGCCCCTCGCCCTCCAGGATCGACACCAGCCGGCGGGGCAGCCCCAGCGAGCCGGCCACGGCGGTCGCGGCGACCGGGTCCGGCGGCGCGACGAGGGCGCCGAGCGCGAGGGCGGCGGCCAGCGGGAGGCCGGGCACGAGCGAGTGCGCGACCGCGCCGACGGCGGCGGTGGTGACGAAGACCAGGGCGACCGCGAGCAGGAAGATGGGGCGTCTGTTGGCCGCGAACTGCCGCCAGGAGGTCCGCTGCACGGAGGCGTACAGCAGGGGCGGCAGCACCAGCGGGAGGATGAACTCCGGCGGGATCTCGACGTTCGGCACGAAGGGCAGGAAGGCCAGCACGATCCCGACGAGGGTCATCAGGACCGGCGCGGGGAGCCCGAGCCGCTCACCGAGGGGCACGGTGAGCAGGGCGCCGAGAAGCAGCAGGAAGAGCAGGGCGAGCTGGTCCACGATGTCCCCTCCAGGCGGGCGAAGGTCGGAAGGCATATCGTAAAAGGGACATTCCGACCACTCGCCAGGAGGATGTCATGTTGAAGCAGCACATCGGGCGCCGCGCGGCCGCCCTGGTGCTGGCCGTCACCGGCGTGCTCGGCGCCGGCTCGGCAGCACTGGCGACGCCGCACCCGCCGACCAACGGCGGAAACGGCGGCGGCCAGAGCGGTCAGTGCACCGGACCCGTCGACGAGCGCCCGCACGGGTGCCACACCTTCAAGTAGCCGTCGACACGATCAAGCAGCCGTCGACACGATCCCCGGTCCGGGCCGGTCACGCCGTCCCCCCGGGTCTCCCTTCAGGGCCTGTCCTCCCGGACCGGCCCTTCCCCACGTCCGCTACAGCGTGCGCCTCATCGCCCGGTGCGGCATCCCCGCGTCCGGGAACTCGGGCCCGTACGCCACGTAGCCGAGCCGCTCGTAGAAGCCCAGCGCGTGGGTCTGCGCGTGCAGGTCGACGGCGCTCAGGCCGCGCTCCCGGGCCACGTCCTCGACGGCCCGCACGAGCGCAGCACCGACCCCGAGGCCGCGCGCGGCCTTGGCGACGGCGAGCCGGCCGAGCGAGCCGACGGAGGCGTCGGCACCGGTCTTGCCGACCGCGTCCGCCCCGTGCAGCAGGCGGCCGGTGCCGAGCGGCAGTCCGTCCTCGCGCACCGCGAGCACGTGCACCGCGGTCGCGTCGTACGCGTCGTACTCCAGTTCCCGCGGAACGCCCTGCTCCTCGACGAAGACCTCGCGGCGCACCGCGAAGCACGCCTCCCGGTCCTCGGTCCCGAGCGCCTCGCGGACGCTGTACGCGGCGGTCACCGGCTCTCCGACGCGATCCGGTCGAGGGCCTTCTGCAGGTCCTCGGGGTAGGTGCTGGCGAACTCGACCCAGGACCCGTCGCCCGGGTGCTCGAAGCCGAGGCGGACGGCGTGCAGCCACTGCCGGGTCAGGCCGAGGCGCTTGGCGAGCGTCGGGTCGGCGCCGTAGGTGAGGTCGCCGACGCAGGGGTGGCGGTGGGCGGACATGTGCACCCGGATCTGGTGGGTGCGGCCCGTCTCCAGCTTGATGTCGAGCAGCGAGGCCGAGCGGTACGCCTCGATGAGGTCGTAGTGCGTGACGGAGGGCTTGCCGTCGGCGGTGACCGCCCACTTGTAGTCGTGGTTCGGGTGGCGGCCGATCGGCGCGTCGATGGTGCCGCTCATCGGGTCCGGGTGGCCCTGGACCAGCGCGTGGTAGCGCTTGTCGACCGTGCGCTCCTTGAACTGGCGCTTGAGCGAGGTGTACGCGTACTCGGACTTGGCGACCACCATCAGACCGGAGGTGCCGACGTCGAGGCGGTGCACGATGCCCTGGCGCTCGGCGGCGCCCGAGGTGGAGATGCGGTACCCGGCTGCGGCGAGGCCGCCGATGACCGTGGTGCCGGTCCAGCCGGGGCTGGGGTGCGCGGCGACGCCGATCGGCTTCATGATCACGACGATGTCGTCGTCGTCGTGGACGATCTCCATGCCCTCGACGGGCTCGGCGACGACCTGCACGGGCGCGGGGGCGCCCGGCATCTCGACCTCGAGCCACGCGCCGCCGCTGACCCGCTCGGACTTGCCGACGACGGAGCCGTCGACCTGGACCTTCCCTGCGGCGGCCAGCTCGGCCGCCTTCGTACGGGAGAACCCGAACATACGGGCGATGGCGGCGTCGACGCGCTCGCCCTCCAGGCCATCGGGAACGGGCAGCGTGCGGATCTCGGGACTCGTGCTCACCCGTCGAGTATGCCTTGTGCGGAAGGCACTCCGTCTTCCGCCGGGGTCGGCCTCAGTCCTTGTGGACGGTGCCGTCGGGGTCCAGGCCCCGGAACGACAGGATGACGATCAGGATGCCGCCGCAGACGATCGCCGAGTCGGCGAGGTTGAAGACGGCGAAGTGGGCGGGGGCGATGAAGTCCACGACCGCGCCCTCGAAGACGCCCGGCGAGCGGAAGATCCGGTCCGTGAGGTTGCCGAGCGCGCCGCCCAGCAGCAGGCCGAGCGCGATCGCCCAGGGCAGGCTGTAGAGCTTCCGCGCCAGCCGGATGATCACGACGATCACGGCGGCCGCGATGCAGGTGAAGATGATCGTGAAGGCCTCGCCCATGCCGAAGGCGGCGCCCGGGTTGCGGATGGCGTCGAGCCGCAGCAGGTCGCCGATCAGGTCGATCGGCTCGTGGCCCTCCAGCTTGGCGACCACCAGCATCTTGCTGCCGAGGTCCAGCAGGTAGGCGAGGACGGCCACGACGAAGAGGGCGAAGATCCTGCGCCTGCCCCTGGGCCGCTCCCCGGGAGCGGCCGCGCCGTCGGGGGCCGACGTGCCGTCGTGGTCCGGCGTGCCGCCCGGGGCCGCGGCCTCCTCGCGGGCCGCCGACTCGTCGGCCCCTGCTGAATCCGGCGTACCGATGATGCGCTCCGCCTCTGCCACGTGAGTGAGTCCCTCGACCTCGATGCCTGACCGTGCACCGAGGGTACGGCACAGGCGTACGAGACCGGCAGCCGAGATCGTCAGCCGCGCCGCTCCTGTCGCTGTTTGTCCTCGACGCAGAGCGTGGCCCGCGGGAAGGCCTGCATCCGCGCCTTGCCGATCGGCTTCCCGCACACCTCGCACAGGCCGTAGGTGCCCGCGTCGAGCCGCTCCAGGGCGTGCTCGGTCTGCTCCAGCATCTCCCGGGCGTTCGCGGCGAGGGCCAGCTCGTGCTCGCGCGTGATGTTCTTGGTGCCCGTGTCGGCCTGGTCGTCCCCGGCGCCGTCGCCCGAGTCCCGCATCAGGCCGGTCAGCTCCTCCTGGGAGTGGACGAGCTCGCTGCGCAGCCGCAGCACCTCCGCCTGGAGCCCGCTGCGGGCCTCGGCGACCTCCTCCGGCGTCCAGGGGTCCTCGCCGGGACGCACGGCGAGCTCGCCGGCCCGTGCCGGGGGCACCGACGCCTCGTCCCCGACGGTCGTGACGCCACCCGCGGTCTTCTTCGCTGCCACCGTCCTGGCTCCTGTCTGCTTCTTGGCGGCGGGCGCCTTCCTGGCGGCCGCCTTCTTCGCCACGGCCTTCTTGGCGGGCGTCCTGGGGGCGGAGGCGTCGGGGGCGGAGACCGCCGCACCGGCCTCACCGGGGGCGGCGTCCTTCGGGGCCGCGTCCGCGGTGACCGTCTTCCGGGGCGCGGCCTTCCTGGCCGACGCCTTCTTCGCGACGCTCTTCGCGACGGTCTTCGCGGCTGTCTTCGCTGCGGGCGTCTTCCCTGCGACCGCGACCGACTTCCCGTCGACCGTCGACTTCTTGCCGGCCACGTCCTTGGCGACCTCGGCCGCGCTGGTGGAACCGGCGGCCGAGGTCTTCTTCGCGGCGGTCTTCTTCGCCACCATGTCGCGGCCCCTTCACATTTTGTGATCTTGCTCGCGAATCGTGCTGGGACGATAAATCGGCCCGAGGCCCGCGGCAACGGGGCACGCCGCCGTTCCCACCCGCCCCCGCTCCCCGCGGGGCGGGCCTGCCTCCGTTGTGCCCAGCTCCCCGCCCGGTTATCCGCCCCGCCCCTCCCCCACATGGCCGCAACGGAAGTCCGGCACACCCCGTATGGCCATTCGGGTCACCGGAAAACCGGTCTGCCGCCCGCCTCCGGGCCCCGTACACTGGCCCCAGCGAAAGGCTTGGATGGGGACGAGTAGCGTCGCAAGCAGCCATGAGCGACCCGGGGACGGTGAGAGCCCGGGGGCGAGCCCGATGTGAAGCATCACCCCGGAGCCGTCGGAAGAAAGCCGCACGACAGAGCGGTGACTAGACCCGACGTCGCGACCCCAATGAGGGGGCTCAGGACGATCACGTCCGGGGCCAAGGAGGGTGGTACCGCGGGAGCAGTGCTCTCGTCCCTCCGACGGAAGAGAACCGTCCGCCGGAGGAAGATCGATGTCGCAGTACCGCCAGGTGCCCGCCCAGGTCGACCTGCCCGCGCTGGAGCACGCCGTGCTCGATTTCTGGCGCGAGAGCAAGGTCTTCGCGAAGACCCTGGAGCAGTCCGAGGGCCGCCCCGAGTGGGTGTTCTACGAGGGCCCGCCCACCGCCAACGGCATGCCCGGCGCCCACCACATCGAGGCCCGCGTCTTCAAGGACGTCTTCCCCCGCTTCCGGACCATGCGCGGCTACCACGTGGCCCGCAAGGCCGGCTGGGACTGCCACGGCCTGCCGGTCGAGCTCGCCGTCGAGAAGGAGCTCGGCTTCTCCGGCAAGAAGGACATCGAGGCGTACGGCATCGCCGAGTTCAACGCCAAGTGCCGCGAGTCCGTGACCCGCCACACCGACGCCTTCGCCGAGCTCACGACCCGCATGGGCTACTGGGTCGACCTCGACGACGCCTACCGGACCATGGACCCCTCGTACATCGAGTCGGTCTGGTGGTCCCTCAAGCAGATCTTCGACAAGGACCTGCTCGTCCAGGACCACCGCGTCGCACCCTGGTGCCCCCGCTGCGGCACCGGCCTCTCCGACCACGAGCTGGCCCAGGGCTACGAGACGGTCGTCGACCCCTCCGTGTACGTGCGCTTCCCGCTCACGTCCGGCCCCCTGGCGGGCAAGGCGGCGCTCCTGGTCTGGACGACGACCCCCTGGACCCTGGTGTCCAACACGGCGGTCGCGGCGCACCCCGAGGTGACGTACGTGGTCGCCACGGACGGCGACGAGCGCGTCGTCGTCGCCCAGCCGCTGGTGGAGAAGGCGCTCGGCGAGGGCTGGGTCACCACGGGCGAGTCCTTCACCGGCGCGGAGATGGAGCGCTGGACCTACCAGCGCCCCTTCGAGCTGATCCCCTTCGACGCCCCGGCCCACTACGTGGTCAACGCCGAGTACGTCACGACCGAGGACGGCACGGGTCTGGTCCACCAGTCCCCCGCCTTCGGTGAGGACGACCTCAAGGTCTGCAAGGCGTACGGCCTGCCGGTCGTGAACCCGGTCCGCCCCGACGGCACCTTCGAGGAGGACGTGCCGCTGGTCGGCGGCGTCTTCTTCAAGAAGGCCGACGAGGCGCTCACCGCCGACCTGGACGCGCGCGGCCTGCTCTTCAAGCACATCGCGTACGAGCACAGCTACCCGCACTGCTGGCGCTGCCACACGGCCCTGCTCTACTACGCGCAGCCGTCCTGGTACATCCGCACGACCGCCGTGAAGGACCGTCTCCTCCAGGAGAACGAGAAGACGAACTGGTTCCCGGAGTCGGTCAAGCACGGCCGCTTCGGCGACTGGCTGAACAACAACATCGACTGGGCGCTCTCCCGCAACCGCTACTGGGGCACCCCGCTGCCGATCTGGCGCTGCGAGGACGACCACCTGACCTGCGTGGGCTCGCGCGCGGAGCTCACGGAGCTGACGGGCACCGACCAGTCGGAGCTCGACCCGCACCGCCCGTACATCGACGCGGTCACCTTCCCGTGCCCCAGCTGCTCGAAGACCGCCACCCGCGTGCCGGAGGTCATCGACGCCTGGTACGACTCGGGCTCGATGCCGTTCGCGCAGTACGGCTACCCGTACAAGAACAAGGAACTCTTCGAGTCCCGCTACCCCGCCCAGTTCATCTCCGAGGCCATCGACCAGACCCGTGGCTGGTTCTACACGCTGATGGCGGTGGGCACGCTCGTCTTCGACAAGTCCTCGTACGAGAACGTGGTCTGCCTGGGCCACATCCTCGCCGAGGACGGCCGGAAGATGTCCAAGCACCTGGGCAACATCCTCCAGCCGATCCCGCTCATGGACCAGCACGGCGCCGACGCGGTCCGCTGGTTCATGGCGGCCGGCGGCTCGCCGTGGGCGGCGCGCCGGGTGGGCCACGGCACGATCCAGGAGGTCGTGCGCAAGACCCTCCTCACCTACTGGAACACCGTCGCCTTCCAGGCGCTGTACGCCCGCACGTCCGGCTGGGCGCCCAGCGCCGCGGACCCGGCGCCGGCCGACCGCACGGTCCTCGACCGCTGGCTGCTCTCCGAGCTGAACACGCTGGTCGCCGAGACGACCGAGGCGATGGAGGCGTACGACACCCAGCGCACCGGCAAGCTGATCTCGGCCTTCGTCGACGACCTCTCCAACTGGTACGTGCGCCGCTCGCGCCGCCGCTTCTGGCAGGGCGACAAGGCGGCGCTGCGCACCCTCCACGACGTCGTCGAGACGGTCACCCGCCTGATGGCCCCGCTGACCCCCTTCATCACGGAACGGGTCTGGCAGGACCTGATCGTGCCGGTGACGCCGGACGCCCCGGAGTCGGTCCACCTCGCCACCTGGCCCGAGGCCGACGCCGCCCTGATCGACGGCACCCTCTCCGAGCAGATGCTCCTGGTCCGCCGCCTGGTCGAGCTGGGCCGGGCGACGCGGGCGGAGTCGGGCGTGAAGACCCGTCAGCCGCTGTCCCGCGCGCTGGTCGCGGCGAACGGCTTCGCGGCCCTGTCCCCGGAGCTCCAGGCCCAGATCACGGAGGAGCTCAACGTCTCCTCGCTCGCCTCCCTGTCGGAGGTCGGCGGCTCGCTCGTCGACACCACCGCGAAGGCGAACTTCCGGGCGCTGGGCAAGCGCTTCGGCAAGGGCGTCCAGGACGTGGCCAAGGCGGTGGCCGCCGCCGACGCCGCGGCCCTCTCGCTGGCCCTCCGCTCCGGCGAGGCGACGCTCTCGGTGAACGGCGAGGACATCACCGTCACCCCGGAGGAGATCATCATCACGGAGACCCCCCGTGAGGGCTGGTCGGTCGCCTCCGACGCGGGCGCGACGGTGGCGTTGGACCTGGAGATCACCCCGGAGCTCCGGCGCGCCGGTCTGGCCCGTGACGCGATCCGCCTGATCCAGGAGGCCCGCAAGAACAGCGGCCTGGACGTCGCGGACCGCATCGCGCTGCGGTGGTCGTCCACGTCTCCGGAGACGGTGGAGGCGCTGACGGCCCACGCGTCCCTGATCGCGGACGAGGTCCTGTCCACGGACTACGCCCGGGGCGAGGCCGACGACTCGTACGGCGCGGCGTTCGAGGACGAGGCCCTGGCCCTCACCTTCCGCCTCCGCAAGGCGTAAGCCCCGTCGAAGGGCCCGGCACCCCCACGGGACCGGGCCCTTCGCCATACCCTCACCCCCGCCCCCGTTGTGGGCGGTCGTTCCGCCGGGGCAAGGGGGTCCCCCTGCTCGAGCGGAGCCGAGAGCTCGGGGGAGGGTGGGAACAACGGAACGGCGCCCTCGCCGGCGCCCGAGGCTACCGGGCCTGAACCCGCACCCGAGGTGCACTGCGCAACGTGGTGCGGGTCCGGGCGCGGAACGCGGAGGCGCCGCTGAAGGCGCCGTCCCGTGTGCCCACCCGTCCCGCCCAGCGGGACGACTGCCCACACGGGCGGGTGGCGGAGGGACGCCGCCCAGCAGGCGTGCCGAAGGGCCGGCTCCCCCGGGAGGGGAGCCGGCCCTTCGAGACTGCCGACGGCTACGCGCTCAAAGCGCGGGCATCCGCCGCCTCAGTTGTCGTCCTCGTCGATCAGGAAGCCCCGCATCGGCGCCGGCGCCTGCTGCATCGGCTGGGGCGCCTGCGGCCGGACCGGAGCCATCGGCTGGGTCATCGCCGGGGACATCTGCTGCTGGCCGCCGTAGGAGGGCGCGCCTCCCATGGACGGCGCACCGCCCATCGCGCCGTTGCCGCCGTAGGACGGCGCGCTCGCGCCCGCCGAGGCCATCGACGGGGCCGGCGGCAGCGAGGCCGTGGCCGGGGTGCGCGGCGGAGCCAGCGAGTCGTCCGCCTGGGTCTCCAGCTGACGCAGCTGCGACTCCAGGTAGGACTTCAGACGCGTGCGGTACTCGCGCTCGAAGCCGCGCAGGTCCTCGACCTTACGCTCCAGCGTGGCGCGGGCGGACTCCAGGGAGCCCATCGCGACGCGGTGCTTCTCCTGCGCGTCCCGCTCAAGAGCGTCCGCCTTGGCGCGGGCGTCCCGCTCCAGGCCCTCGGCGCGGGAGCGCGCCTCGCCGACGATCTTGTTGGCCTCGGAGCGCGCCTCGGCGATCGCCTGGTCGGCGGTCTGCTGGGCCAGCGAGAGGACACGCGCGGCGCTGTCGCCACCGGGACCCTGCTGCGGCTGCTGCATCGGCGGCTGCATCTGCTGCTGCATCTGCTGCTGCGGGTGACCCATGGGGCCGCCCTGCATCGGGCCGGGACCCATGGGGCCGCCCTGCATGGGGCCGCCCTGCATCGGGCCGGGACCCATCGGGCCGCCCTGCATGGGGCCGGCGGGCAGCGCGGGGGCACCGGACGGCAGCTGCGGCGGACCCATCTGCGGCTGCTGCTGCTGGGCCGGCGGTCCGGATATGGCGGCGGGCACGGGGGCGCCGGGACCGACGGGACGATCCTGCGGCTCCGGGGGCTTGCGCATGCCCTGCTGCTGGTTCTGCGCGGCGGCGCGCGTCGCGGCGGCCAGCTTGGCGCGCAGGTCCTCGTTCTCGCGGAGCAGGCGGGTCAGCTCGGCTTCGACCTCATCGAGGAAGGCATCGACCTCGTCCTCGTCATAGCCTTCTCGAAGGCGGACGGTCGTGAACTGCTTGTTCCGCACGTCCTCGGGGGTCAGCGGCATCTCTTCTTCACCTCTACGTAGTCGTCGGCAGTCGGCAAGACCGTATCGTCCACTTGTTCCTCCACCATCACCTCGCGAAGCTGCTCACGATGGAGATCAGGATGTAAACGATGATCATCAGAACGAAGAAGGACAGGTCGAGTGCCACGCCCCCGAGACGCAGCGGCGGGATGAGTCGCCGCAGAAGCTTGAGCGGTGGATCGGTGACAGTGTAGGTGGCCTCAAGGACGACCACCATCGCCTTACCGGGTTGCCATGAACGGGCGAACTGGAAGACGTAGTCCATGACAAGCCTGACGATCAGGAGGACGAGGAAGCACATCAGCACGATGTAGACAACCTGTAGTGCGACGCCCATCCCGCGTTTCCCTCTCCCCTGGCTTTCGTGCTCTCGCTTGTCCGGCCGCTTCGCGGCCGGTCCGTCCGGTTCTCGTGTTCTCAGCTCTGGTTGAAGAATCCGCCCTCTGCGATCCGGGCCTTGTCCTCCGCCGTGACATCGACGTTAGCAGGCGACAACAGGAACACCTTCTGCGTTACGCGCTCAATGCTGCCATGGAGCCCGAAGACCAGTCCGGCGGCAAAGTCGACAAGTCGCTTCGCGTCCGTGTCGTCCATCTCCGTGAGGTTCATGATCACCGGGGTGCCCTCACGGAAGTGTTCCCCGATGGTACGGGCCTCGTTGTAGGTCCGCGGATGCAGCGTGGTGATGCGGTACGGCTCCCGCTCGGACACGACCTTGGGCATGATCACCGGTGCGTTCTTCTCCAGGCTCGGGCGTTCGGGTGTGATGGATGCCACGGGGGCAATTCGGGCCGGACGTCCGCTTTCGGCGAGTACCGGGACGGAATGGGCGACCGGCTCCCGGGGGGCCGGGGGCTGCGCCACCCGCACCGGCTCCTCGCGCTCCACCTGACGCGGGGGGGTGTGGCGCCGGTCGCGCTCGGGCTCCGGCTCCAGCTCGGGTTCGAAGTCGTCGTCGGGGTCGAAGCCCCGGCCGTCGTACCCATCGTCCTCCACGAGGCCGAGGTAGACCGCCATCTTGCGCATCGCGCCGGCCATTCTCTGAGTCCTCCGCTCTGTGGTGGATCGGCCTTGTCACCAAGTGCCGGCGATCCACGGGCCATGCCGCCGTTCTGCGGAATGACCATATTTTCTGCTGTGGTCCGACTTGCTTCGCGACGTTACCCGAGCTTCGGGCGGACACCGAGTACCGCCGTACCGACGCGTACGTGTGTCGCCCCGGCGGCGACGGCCTCCTCGAGGTCCGCGCTCATCCCCGCCGACACCATGTTCGCAGCCGGACGGGTCGCGCGCAGGACAGTCGACAAATCCATCAGCCGCTCGAAGGCCGCGCGTTGCCGGCCGGCGTACTCCCCGGCGAGCGGGGCGACGGTCATCAGTCCGTCGAGCCGCAGCCCGGGCGCGGCGTCGACGGCCGCGGCCAACTCCTCGATCCCGTCCGGGGCGACACCGCCGCGGTCCCCCCGCTCGCCGGACTCGGCGTCGAGCGCGACCTGGAGGAGGCAGCCGAGTTCGCGGCCCGCCTTCTCCGCGGCCGCGGAGAGCGAGGAAACGAGCTTCAAGCGGTCGACGGACTGCACCACATCGGCATAACCCACCACGGATCTGACCTTGTTGGTCTGCAACTGACCCACGAAGTGCCAGGTCAGATCAAGATCGACACAGGCGGCCGCCTTGGGGGCGGCGTCCTGGTCCCGGTTCTCGGCGACGTGCCGCACCCCGAGCTCGTGCAGGAGTCTGACGTCGCTCGCGGGGTAGGTCTTGGTGACCACGATCAGCGTCACCTCCTCCCGCTCGCGCCCGGCGGCGGCGCACGCGGCGGCGATGCGCTCCTCCACCGCCGCGAGATTCGCGGCGAGTTCCGACTTGCGATCCGTCATGTCTCTTCTCGGTCCAACCAGACATATCCCGCGAGTCGCCCTGTGGTGCGATCGCGGCGGTACGAGTAGTGGTCGCGCGATTCCAGGGTGCAGACCCCGGCGTCCTCGATGTCCCGGACACCGAGGCGCACCAGTTGCGCGCGCACCCCGGCGGCGACGTCGACGGCGGGGGTTCCCCAGGAGGTCTCCGCGTGCGCGGCGGGTTCGACGGCCGCGACCTCGGCGCGCATCGTCTCCGGCACCTCGTAGCACCGGCCGCAGACGGCGGGTCCGGTCCGGGCGACGATCCGGGCGGGTTCGGCGCCGAGCTTCGTCATCGCCGCGACGGCGGCGGGGACGACTCCGGCGACCATTCCGGGCCGCCCGGCGTGGGCGGCGGCCGCGACCCCGGCGACCGGATCGGCGAGGAGGACGGGGACGCAGTCCGCGGTGAGCACGGCGAGGGCGAGTCCGGGCCGGGCGGTGACGACGGCGTCGACGGCCGGGACGTCCGCGTCCCCCCACGGTCCGTCGACCTCGACGACGTCCGCGCCGTGCACCTGGTTCATCCAGACCACCCGCGCCGGGTCGAGCCCGAGGGCTCCGGCGGCGGCGGCCCGGTTGGCGCGTACGGCCGCCGGCTCGTCCCCCACCGCTCCGCCGAGGTTGAGCTCCTCGTACGGAACGGCGCTCACCCCGCCCCACCGGTCGGTGAAGGCGAAGTGGGCGCCGTTCGCGTCGAAGCGATGTCCTATCACTTCAGGAAGTCCGGGACGTCCAGCTCCTCGGCCTGGCTGTCCGCGTACGGACGGGCCGGCGGGACCACCGGCGGGACGGACGCCAGCGGGGACTCGTTGACGACCGGGGCGGGCTCGACCGGGGCCGGGGCCGGCTCCTCGCGCGGGGCGACCGTGCCGAGGCCGCCCAGCGGGCGGGGGGTCTCGGTGACGCGGGGCGCCGGGGCCGGCTCCTCGCGCTTGGCAGAGACCGAGCCGATGATGTTGTCCCGGCGGGCCGGCGGCTGGCCGCCGTCGAAGCCGGCCGCGATGACGGTGACCCGGACCTCGTCGCCGAGGGCGTCGTCGATGACGGCGCCGAAGATGATGTTGGCCTCGGGGTGGGCCGCCTCGCTGACCAGCTGCGCGGCCTCGTTGATCTCGAAGAGGCCGAGGTCGCTGCCGCCGGAGATGGAGAGCAGCACGCCGCGGGCGCCGTCGATGGAGGCCTCCAGGAGCGGCGAGGAGATCGCCATCTCGGCCGCCGCCACCGCGCGGTCGTCGCCGCGGGCGGAGCCGATGCCCATGAGCGCCGAACCGGCCTCGGACATGACCGACTTCACGTCGGCGAAGTCGAGGTTGATCAGACCCGGGGTGGTGATGAGGTCGGTGATGCCCTGGACACCGCTCAGGAGGACCTGGTCGGCCGACTTGAAGGCGTCGAGCACGGAGACCTGGCGGTCCGAGATCGAGAGCAGCCGGTCGTTCGGGATGACGATGAGGGTGTCGACCTCTTCGCGGAGCTCGGCGATGCCGTCCTCCGCCTGGTTGGCGCGCCGGCGGCCCTCGAAGGTGAACGGCCGGGTGACCACACCGATCGTCAGGGCGCCGAGCGAGCGCGCGATGTTGGCGACGACGGGCGCGCCGCCGGTGCCGGTGCCGCCGCCCTCGCCTGCGGTGACGAAGACCATGTCGGCCCCCTTGAGGACCTCCTCGATCTCCTCACGGTGGTCCTCTGCCGCCTTGCGACCGACGGCCGGGTTGGCCCCGGCCCCGAGGCCGCGGGTGAGTTCACGGCCGACGTCGAGCTTGACGTCGGCGTCGCTCATCAACAGCGCTTGCGCGTCGGTGTTGATCGCGATGAACTCGACGCCCTTGAGACCGACCTCGATCATTCGGTTGATGGCATTGACACCACCGCCGCCGACACCGATGACCTTGATGACTGCGAGGTAGTTCTGCGGTGCTGCCACGTCGAAGGCCTCTCGCCTCGAGTTACGTGTCGTCGCTGCGCGGTTGGTCGCGCCGCTCCGACGGATGCCGATTGGGACGGTCCGAAACGCCGACCCGAACCCTAACGTTGAAGTTTAGGGTTACCAGTGTCTCTGTTCGCTGGACTCTTCCGAACAGGACACTAAGTCGACAAGTGGCGCACGTTCAACGAACACGCCGAACCTCCCGTTTTTCTTTTCACCCTATGTGATCACCCGTAGCGCTGGCCAACCAGGGTGCTGGCCAGCGGAGATGGCCGTCAACTCCCGGACGAGGCGGGTGCCGTGGGAGCACTTACGTCGAAGTGCCCCGCTTTGGGGCTCGCCTTCATGAGGGCGGTCAGCACCCGGGCCTTGACCGGGCCGTACTCCCCACTGCCCCAGAAGACCGTTCGGCCCCCGGCCAGCTCCAGGGTGACGGAGTCGTACGAGGTGATGCGCACGACACGAGCGTCCCGGGCGACCTCTGGCGGGAGTTCGCCACGGACGCGGACCGCCTCTCGGAGGAGCCGGTCCGCGCCGAAGCGCCGGAGGCTCGGCGAGGCGGCACTGTCGAGGACGAGCCGGGGGACGCCGCGCGGAGCCGTGTCGACGGTGGCGAACCGCATGCCCGTGGAGTCCACCTCGGTGAACTTTCCGCCCTTTTCGACGAGCAGGACGGGTTGCCGTTCCGTCACTTTCAGCCCGATTCCGTGCGGCCACGACCGCACGACGTCGATCGACTCGATCCGCGGCAGCCGCTGCCGGAGCCGGGCCTCGATCGCGTCGGCGTCGACGGTGACGAGCGGGGCGCCCATCGGGACGGCGGCGACCGCCTCGACCTCGGCCGGCTTCAGGACCCGGGTGCCGGAAGTCTTCACATCTTCCACACGGAACCAGGACGATCCGTAGAGCGCCCAGGCCCCGCCGGCCACGAGCGCGACGAGGCCGAGCGCCACGAGGAGCACCCTGGGGGCAGGTACCCGGAACTGGTGGTTCCGGGTGCTGGCGCCGGACGACCGCCCCGACGACCCCTTCGACTTGCTGGTACCGCTCTTCTCCGCGGTCGTCGGTCCGGCTGCCACCTGGCGCCTCCTGCCCTCACCCTCCCGCTAGCGGGAGGCGATCGCCTCGTACACCATGCCGACGAGCAGGTCGTCGGCGTCCCGGCGGCCGAACTCGGCGGCGGCGCGGGACATCTCGTACAACCGGTGCGGATCGGCCAGTACGGGCAGGACGTTGCCCTGCACCCACTGCGGCGTCAGCTCCGCGTCGTCGACGAGGAGCCCGCCGCCCGCCTTGACCACCGGCTGGGCGTTGAGCCGCTGTTCGCCGTTGCCGATGGGCAGCGGGACGTACGCGGCGGGCAGCCCGACGGCGGAGAGCTCGGCGACGGTCATCGCGCCCGCGCGGCAGAGCATCATGTCGGCCGCGGCGTACGCGAGATCCATCCGGTCCACGTACGGTACCGGCACGTACGGCGGCATACCGGGCATGTTGTCGACGCGCGGCATCTCGTTCTTCGGGCCGACCGCGTGCAGGATCTGGATGCCGGAGCGCTGGAGGACCGGGGCGATCTGCTGGATCACCTCGTTGAGCCGCCGGGCGCCCTGGGAGCCGCCGGAGACGAGCAGCGTCGGCAGGTTCGGGTCGAGGCCGAAGGCGGCGCGCGCCTCGGGCCTCATCCGCGCCCGGTCGAGGGTCGCGATGGTGTGCCGCAGCGGGATGCCGATGTAACGGGCGTTGCGCAGCTTGCTGTCCGGGGTGGCGACGGCGACCCCGGCCGCGTACCGCGAACCGATCTTGTTGGCCAGACCGGGCCGGGCGTTGGCCTCGTGGACCACGATGGGCACCCCGAGGCGCTTGGCCGCCAGATAGCCGGGCAGGGCCACGTAGCCGCCGAAGCCGACCACGCAGTCCGCCTTGGTGCGCTCCAGGACCTGCTCTGCCGCCTTGATCGTGCCGCGCAGCCGTCCGGGGACGGTGATCAGCTCGGGGGTGGGCTTGCGGGGCAGCGGTACGGCGGGGATGAGCGCCAACTCGTAGCCCCGCTCGGGCACGAGCCGGGTCTCCAGACCCTTCTCCGTGCCGAGCGCCGTGATCCCCACGCTGGGGTCCTGCCTGCGCAGGGCGTCCGCGAGGGCCAGCGCGGGCTCGATGTGGCCGGCGGTCCCCCCGCCGGCGAGTACGACATGCACCGAAATTCACCGCTCTCCGGACGGGCGCTTCTTGACGCGCCGTCGCATCGACTTCCATCTCTTCCCGGCCCGCTTGCCCCAGCCGGGGCGTCGCATGGCCAGGGCCGCTTTCGCGGCGGGTTCCTGTCGCGCGAAGGCGATGAGGAGCCCGACGGCGAACATGGTCGGCAGCAGGGCCGACCCTCCGTAGGAGAACAGCGGGAGAGGGACACCGGCGATCGGCAGCAGGCCGAGCACCGCACCGATGTTGATCACGGCCTGAGCCGTGATCCAGGTGGTCACACCTCCCGCGGCGAACCTCACGAAGGGGTCCTCCGTGCCTCCGGCCACGCGGATACCCGCATAGCCTAGAGCCGCGAACAGGGCGAGTACCGACAGCGTCCCCGCGAGACCCAGTTCCTCACCGGTGACCGCGAAGATGAAGTCGGTGTGCGCTTCGGGGAGTTGCCCCCATTTCTCGACGCTCGCGCCGAGTCCGGAACCGAACCATCCGCCCGAGGCCAGAGCATAGATTCCGTGCGCGGCCTGCAGACAGGGGGCTCCCTCGCCACCGGGGTCGGTCGCGCCGATGCAGTCGAAGCGCTTCATCCGGTTCGAACTCGTCTTGATCAGCAGCACGCCGATCGCGCCGGCCACCGTGAGCACGCCGACGAAGAGCCGGGTGGGCGCTCCGGCCGTCCACAACAGGCCGAAGAGGATGGCCGCGAGGATGATCGAGGTGCCCATGTCGCCGCCGAGCATGATCAGTCCGAGCAGCATGAAGGCCCCGGGGACCAGCGGCACCAGCATGTGCTTCCACTGGGTCAGGAGCCGCGTGTCCTGCTTGCGCGCGAGCAGGTCGGCCCCCCACAGGATCAGCCCCAGCTTGCCGAACTCGCTGGGCTGGAGCTGGAAGGGGCCGCCGAGCGAGATCCAGTTCTGGTTGCCGTTGACCGCGTGCCCTATCCCGGGGATCTGCACGAGGACCATCAGGAAGACCGCGCCGACCAGGATCGGGTAGGCGAGCGCCCGGTGCAGCTTGACCGGCATCCGCGAGGCGACCAGGAGCAGCCCGGTGCCGAGGAGCGCGGCGAAGAACTGCTTCCGGAAGAAGTAGGAGGGCACCAGGTCGTAGCGGAGCGCCGTGATCATCGAGGCCGAGTAGACCATCACGAGGCCCAGCGTGGTGATGAGGAGCCCCGCACCGATGATCACGTAGTACGCCGTCAGAGGCCGGTCCCAGGCCTTGCGGGCCCGCTCGTACAGCCCCCGCACGCCCGTGCCGCGCGGCCGCCGCGGGGTCGCGGGGGCCCGCCCTCCGCCGCGTGCGGCGGAGGGCCGGCGTGCCCCGGCGATCTTGCTCGGCATGGTCGCTGTCCCCTCCAGTCGTGCCCGGTCCGGCCGGACCCTCCCGCTGGTCGGATCAGGCGTCCCCGGTGGCGGCGAGGGCGCGGACGGCGTCCGCGAAGGCCTCGCCCCGCTTGTTGTAGTTGGTGAACATGTCCATCGAGGCGCAGGCCGGGGCGAGCAGGACCGTGTCTCCCGGGCGGGCGAGCCGGGCCGCCTCGCGGACCGCCTCGGACATCGCCCCAGTGTCGGTCCGGTCGAGGTCCACCACCGGGACCTCCGGGGCGTGTCGCGCCAGGGCTTCGCGGATCAGGGCGCGGTCGGCGCCGATCAGGACGGCCCCGCGCAAGCGCTTCGCCGACCGCTGGACGAGCTCGTCGAAGGTGGCGCCCTTGGCGAGGCCGCCGGCGATCCAGACGATCGGGTCGTAGGCGGCCAACGAGGCTTCGGCGGCGTGGGTGTTGGTGGCCTTGGAGTCGTCGACGTACATGACGCCCTCGACCTCCTCGACCGGTTCGATGCGGTGCGGGTCGGGCCGGAAGGCCTTCAGGCCGTCCCGTACGGCCTTCGCCTCGACGCCGAAGGCGCGCGCGAGGGCGGCCGCGGCGAGGGCGTTGGCGATGTTGTGCGGGGCCGACGGCTGGACGTCGGCGACCTCGGCGAGCTCCTGGGCGTTCTTCTGCCGGTTCTCGACGAAGGCGCGGTCGACGAGGATGCCCTCGACGACGCCGAGCTGGGAGGGGCCGGGGGTGCCGAGGGTGAAGCCGATGGCCCGGCAGCCCTCCTCGACGTCGGCCTCGCGCACCAGGTCCTCGGTGGCCTTGTCGGCGACGTTGTAGACGCAGGCGATCCGGTTGCCCTCGTAGATCCGGCCCTTGTCGGCGGCGTACGCCTCCATGGAGCCGTGCCAGTCGAGGTGGTCGGGCGCCAGGTTGAGCACGGCGGCCGAGTGGGCGCGGACGGAGGGCGCCCAGTGGAGCTGGTAGCTGGAGAGCTCGACGGCGAGGACGTCGTACTCCTGCTCGCCGAGGACGGCGTCGAGGAGCGAGACGCCGATGTTGCCGACGGCGGCGGTCCGCAGGCCCGCCGCCTCCAGGATCGAGGCGAGCATCCGCACGGTCGTGGTCTTGCCGTTGGTGCCGGTGACCGCGAGCCAGGGCGCCGCTCCGGGGCCGCGCAGGCGCCAGGCGAGCTCGACGTCGCCCCAGACCTCCACGCCCGCCTCGGCGGCGGCCGCGAAGAGGGGCTTGTCGGGCCGCCAGCCGGGCGTGGTGACGATCAGCTCGGTGCCGGTCGGCAGGGTGGCCCCGTCGCCGAGGCGGACGGTGATGCCCTCCGCCTCCAGCTCCGCGGCCTGCGCCCTGGAGCGCTCGTCGTCGCCGTCGTTGACGACGGTCACGAGCGCGCCGCGGGCGTGCAGGACGCGGGCGGCCGGGATGCCGGAGACGCCGAGTCCCGCGACGGTGACCTTCTTGCCGTTCCAGTCGAGCTGTTCTGTCACTTTTCCGATGCCCATCCCGCGTAGAAGAGGCCCAGGCCCACGATCACGCACATGCCCTGGATGATCCAGAAGCGGACGACGACCAGGACCTCGGACCACCCCTTGAGTTCGAAGTGGTGCTGGAGGGGTGCCATCCGGAAGACGCGCTTGCCGGTCAGCTTGAACGAGCCGACCTGGATGATCACGGACATCGTGATCAGTACGAACAGGCCGCCGAGCAGGGCCAGCAGGAGCTCCGTACGGGAGCAGATGGCGAGACCGGCGAGGGCGCCGCCGAGGGCGAGCGAGCCGGTGTCACCCATGAAGATCTTGGCGGGCGAGGTGTTCCACCAGAGGAAGCCGAAGCAGGCGCCCATCAGCGCGGAGGCGACGACCGCGAGGTCGAGCGGGTCGCGGACCTCGAAACAGGCGTTGGGGTTGGTCAGCGTGATCGCGTTGGCACAGGACTCCTGGAACTGCCAGAGCCCGATGAAGGTGTACGCGCCGAAGACCATCACCGAGGCGCCGGTGGCGAGGCCGTCCAGGCCGTCCGTCAGGTTCACGCCGTTGGACATGGCCAGGATCATGAAGAGCGCCCAGACCACGAAGAGCACCGGGCCGATGGACCAGCCGAAGTCCGTGATGAAGGAGAGCTTGTCGGAGGCCGGGGTCTGGCCGCGCGCGTCCGCGAACTGCAGCGAGAGCACGGCGAAGGCGATGCCGACGATCAGCTGGCCGGCCATCTTCGCCTTGGCCCGCAGACCGAGCGACCGCTGCTTGACGATCTTGATGTAGTCGTCGAGGAAGCCCACCAGGCCCATGCCGGCCATGAGGAACAGCACCAGGACGCCCGAGTACGTCGGGTCCTCACCGGTGATGACCTTGGCCAGCGCGTACGCGATGAGCGTGGCCAGGATGAAGGAGATGCCGCCCATGGTGGGCGTGCCCTTCTTCCCGGCGTGACCGCGCGGGCCGTCGTCACGGATGAACTGCCCGTACCCCTTGCGGGCAAGGAGCTTGATCAGCAGCGGCGTGCCGATCAGGGTCAGGAAGAGCCCGATGGCCCCCGCGAAGAGGATCTGCCTCATCGGCCGGTGACCTCGCCCTCGGTGTCGAGGAGCGCCAGCGCGACCTGTTCGAGACCGACCGACCTGGAAGCCTTCACAAGGACGACGTCCCCCGGGCGCAGCTCACTGCGCAACAGGTCGACAGCCGCCTGCGCGTCGGACACGTGCACCGACTCCTCACCCCACGAACCCTCGTTATATGCGCCCAGTTGCAGCCAGGACGCTTCCCTGCCCCCGACCGCGACGAGCTTGCTGACGTTGAGCCGGACGGCGAGCCGTCCGACCGCGTCGTGCTCGACGAGCGATGCGTCACCGAGCTCGGCCATCTTGCCGAGCACCGCCCACGTACGAGCCCCTCGGGCCTGTGCGGCCCTGCCCATGGCCGCGAGCGCGCGCAGGGCGGCTCGCATGGACTCGGGGTTCGCGTTGTAGGCGTCGTTGACGATCGTCACGCCGTCCGGACGCTCGGTGACCTCCATGCGCCAGCGCGACAGGGTGCCGGCCTCGGAGAGCGCGGTGGCGATCTCTTCGACAGGCATGCCCAGCTCGTGCGCGACGGCGGCCGCTGCGAGCGCGTTCGACACGTGGTGCTCACCGTACAGGCGCAAGGTCACGTCACTGCACCCGGTGGGTGTGTGAAGCCTGAAAGAGGGCTGTCCGTTCTCTGTGAGGTGGACGTTCTCGGCCCGTACGGCCGCTTCGTCCGCTTCGCCGAACAACGTCACGCGGGCCTTGGTGCGGCTCGCCATGGCGCGGACGAACGGGTCGTCGGCGTTGAGGACCGCGATCCCGCCCTCCTCGGCGGACGGCAGGGACTCGACGAGCTCGCCCTTCGCCTGGGCGATCTGCTCCCGGCCGCCGAACTCGCCGATGTGGGCGCTGCCCACGTTGAGGACGAGGCCGATGCGGGGCGGGGTGAGCTCCGTGAGGTAGCGGATGTGGCCGATGCCGCGGGCGCCCATCTCCAGGACCAGGTGCCGGGTCTCGTCGCTCGCGCGGAGCGCCGTGAGCGGCAGGCCGATCTCGTTGTTGAGCGAGCCGGGCGTCCACACGGTGGGTGCGTGCCGGTCGAGGACCTGGGCGATCAGGTCCTTGGTGGAGGTCTTGCCGGCCGAGCCGGTGAGGGCGACGACATCGGTGCCGAGCCGTTCCACGACCGCGCGGGCGAGGGCCCCCAGCGCGCTCTGGACGTCGTCGACGACGATGGCGGGGACGCCGACGGGGCGGGCGGCCAGCACGGCCGCCGCTCCCGCCGCGACGGCGCGCTCCGCGTAGTCGTGGCCGTCGACGTGCTCACCGGTGAAGGCCGCGAAGAGGCTGCCGGCCCGCACCTCGCGGGAGTCGATGACGACGGGCCCGGTGATCCGGGTGGCCGGATCCGGTATGTCGTGCGCCTGCCCGCCGACGATTTCGGCGATCTCGGCGAGGGAGAGGGCGATCACTGCTTCATCCCTGACTGTTCTCGTGACGGTGTGCGTCCTGCTGGCTCTGCTGGCTCTGCTGGCTCTGCTGGCTGAGAATCGCCGCGCGCAGGACCTCGCGGTCGTCGAAGGGGCGTACGACCCCGGCGGTCTCCTGGCCCTGCTCGTGGCCCTTGCCGGCGACCAGGACGGTGTCGCCGGGCCGTGCCCGGGCGACGGCGGCGGCGATGGCTGCGGCCCTGTCGGGTTCGACGAGGACGTGGCCGCGTTCCTCCGCCGGCACCTCGGCGGCGCCGGCGAGCATGGCGCCGAGGATCACCAGGGGGTCCTCGGAGCGGGGGTTGTCGGAGGTCAGGACGGCGGTGTCGGCGAGCCGGGCGGCGGCGGCTCCCATCGGGCCGCGTTTGGTGGTGTCCCGGTCGCCCCCGCAGCCGATGACCACGTGCAGCCGGCCCTCGGTGACCTCGCGCAGGGAGCGCAGGACCGATTCGACGGCGTCCGTCTTGTGCGCGTAGTCGACGACCGCGAGGTACGGCTGGCCCGCGTCGACCCGCTCCAGGCGGCCCGGGACGCCGGGGACGGCGGCGACCCCCTCGGCCGCGGCCTTCGGGTCCAGGCCGGCGGCGGCGAGGGTCGCGATCGCGGCGAGGGTGTTGGCGACGTTGAACGGGCCGGGCAGCGGGGCGGTGGCGGAGATCCGCTCGCCCTCGGGCCCGACGGCGGTGAAGGTCGAGTCGTGGGAGCCGAGGACGAGGTCCTCGGCGCGCCAGTCGGCCTCGGCCCGGCCCTCGGCGGAGAAGGTGACGACCGGGACGGTGGCCTCCGTGACGAGCCTGCGGCCGTACGCGTCGTCGAGGTTGACCACGCCCAGGCGGCTGCGCGCGGGCGTGAAGAGCCCGGCCTTGGCCTGGAAGTAGTCCTCCATGTCGGAGTGGAACTCCATGTGCTCCGGGCTGAGGTTGTTGAAGACGGCGACGTCGAAGACGCAGCCGTCGACCCGGCCGAGCACGAGGGCGTGGCTGGAGACCTCCATGGCGACGGCCTCGACGCCCCGCTCGCGCATGACGGCGAAGAGCGCCTGGAGGTCGGTGGCCTCGGGGGTGGTCCGCTCGGACTTGATGCGCTCGTCGCCGATCCTCATCTCGACGGTGCCGACGAGGCCGGTCCTCCGCCCGGAACCGCGCAGTCCCCCTTCCACCAGGTAGGCGGTGGTGGTCTTGCCCGAGGTGCCGGTGATGCCGATCTGGAGGAGGTCCTCGCCGGGGCGCCCGTAGATCGCGGCCGCCAGTTCGCCCATCCGGCCCCGCGGGTTCTCCACGACGAGGACCGGGAGGCCGGTCGCGGCGGCGCGCTCGGCGCCCGCCGGGTCGGTGAGGATCGCGGCGGCACCGAGCCCGGCGGCCTGGGCGACGAAGTCCGCGCCGTGCGCGCGGGCGCCGGGCAGGGCCGCGTACAGGTCCCCCGGGCGCACGGCCCGCGAGTCGTGCGTGATGCCCGAGATCTCGGCGGCCCGCGGGGCTTCGACCCCGAGCTGCGCGGCCAGGTCGCCCAGGGGTGTCGGGCGGGCCTGCTCCGGCCGGGGTGGGGCGTTTCGGTACTGATCAGCGTGTGGCACGGCGGTGAGCGTACCGGGCGCACCCTGTGCGGGGCCAAAAGAGCCCGGGGCCTCGCCGGAGTTCGATTTCCGGTTCCCGGAATGGGGGGTGATCGTTGTCACTGGTGCTCCCGGAGTGTCACGGGGTGGGTTCGAAGTCGACGGGCAGTCGAGCGGGGGCGCTGCCCGTGGGGGCGACGTGGAGGGTCTTGAGGGCGAACTCCATGACCTTCTTGTAGATGGGTCCGCAGATCTGGCCGCCGAAGTAGCTTCCCTTGGTGGGGTTCTGGATGGCGCAGTAGACCGTGATCTGCGGGTCGTCGGCGGGGGCGAAGCCGGCGAAGGAGGCGGTGTACCCCTTGTAGCGGCCGAGCTCGGGGTCGACGCGGTTGGCGGTGCCGGTCTTGCCCGCGACGCGGTAGCCGGGGATCGCGGCCCTGTTGCCGGTGCCGTCCTCGTCGTCGACGACGGACTCCAGCATCTGCGCGAGGGTCTTGGCGGTCTTCTCGCTGACGACCCGGGACTCCTTGGGCGCGGGGGCCGCGGCGAAGCGCCCGTCGGGTCCCTTGGTGCCGCGGACGAGGGTCGGTTCGATCCGTACGCCTCCGTTGGCGATGGTCGAGTACACGGAGGCGGCCTGCATGGCGCTGACGGAGAGGCCCTGGCCGAAGGGGATCGTGTACTGCTGCGAGGTGGACCAGTCCTGCGGCTTGGCGAGGATGCCGGGGGTCTCCCCCGGGTAGCGCAGGCCGGTGGGGCTGCCGATGCCGAACTTGCGCAGGTAGGAGTAGAGGACCCGGTTGGACTCGGCCTGGTCGGCGCCGAGTCGGCCGGTGGCGAGGATGGTGCCGATGTTGCTGGACCTGGCGAGGACGCCGTTGAGCGTCAGGTACCAGGTCCTGTGGTCGACGTCGTCCTTGAAGAGCCGGTCGCCGCGGTGGAGCCGGTTGGGGACGGTGACGTGGGTGTCGGGGGCGGCCTTGCCCTCCTCCAGGACGGCGGCCATGGACATGATCTTGCTGGTGGAGCCGGGCTCGTAGGCGTCCTGGAGGGCGGCGTTGCCCATGGCCGCGGCGTTGGCGGCGGAGAGGTCGTTTGGGTCGAAGCCGGGGGCGTTGGCCATGGCGAGGACCTCGCCGGTCCTGGTGTTCTGCACGACGACGTAGCCGCGGTCGGCCCTGGACTTCTTCACCTGCTCGGTGATGGCCTGCTGGGCGGCCCACTGGATGTCCCGGTCGATGGTCAGCTCGATGTCGGAGCCGGGGACGGCGGGGGTGCCCTGGGAGCCCGCGGTGGGCACCTGGCGGCCGCCGGACTGGGTGAAGCGGATCTTGCCGTCCTTGCCGGCGAGTTCCCGGTCGAGCATGGACTCGAGACCGCCGGCGCCGCGGCCCTCGGCGTTGACGTAGCCCAGTATCCCGGCGGCCAGCTCGCCGTTCGGGTACACGCGCTTGCTGCTGGGCTCGCTGAGGATGCCGCCGAGGAGGTTGATCCCGTTCCCGCCGACGGCCTGGGCCTTCTGGCCGTAGACCCGCTTGAGGTCCTTGATCTGGTTCCAGACCTGCGGGGTCTGCTTGCGGGCGAGCAGGGTGTAGCGGGACTTGGGGGTGCGCAGCTTCTTCGCGAGCTCGGCCGGTTGCTTGCCGAGGATCGGGGCGAGGAGCGCGGCCGCCTGCTCGGGGGCGTCGGCCGTCTTCGACTCCTCGCGGGTGAAGAGCTTGGGGTCGGCGGTGATGTCGTACGCGTCGACGCTGGCGGCGAGCGCGATGCCGTTGCGGTCGGTGATCTCGCCCCGCTCGGCGGAGAGCGTGTACTCCTGGAAGCGGTACTTGTCGGCCTTGGCGGCGTACGCACCGGCGTCGACGGCCTGGACCTGGAGCAGCCGCACCACGAAGACCAGCATGACGAGGGTCAGGCCGAGGGAGATCAGCCGCAGCCGGGGCCGCGGGCTGCCGAGCCGGATGGTGCGGGGCTGCCGGGCCGGAGGCCGGGCCGCGGGACGCTTCGCGGCCGGGCGCGGGGCGGGGCGGGACGGACGGGCCCCGGGCGTGCGGGCTCCGGTCGTGCGGGCCCCGGCGGAGGCGGGCCGGGGGCGTGCGGGCCGGGCGGGGCCGGGGACGCGGCGGCCCGGGGGCTCCTTGGAGGGCACTGCTCGCTCACCTGCCGGTTTGTGTCGGTGCGGGTTCTGGCGCTGTCCGTGCCTGGCGGTCCCGGACGTCCGGCACCGGCGCTGTCCCTGCCTGGCCGGTGCCGGTGGGGTCCTGCCGCTCGGGTCCCGGCGCTGCCCCTGCCTGGCCGGTGCCGGTGGGGCCCGGGCTGGTGGGGGTTGCTCCGGTCGTGCCCGTGCCGGTGTTCATGACCTCGGGTGTGCTTGCGCTCCCGGTGGCGCTGACCGCACTCGTGGGGCTGCCGGAGGTACCGGTGTTCGTCGTGGCGCCGGTGCGCGTGGCGGACGTGGTCCCCGGGGTGCCGGTTCCGGCCGGCGGCGGCGTCGGCTTCGGCTGGGGCTTCGGGGTCGGTTTCGGGGCGACCGCGACCGACGGTTCGCCGAGGACCCTGCCGTCCGGGCCGAGGAAGGCGGGGCTGCCGCCGGGGACCATGCCGAGCTCGCGGGCCCGCCGCTCCAGGGCGTCGGGGGCCGCGTAGTCGTCGACGTCCCGCTGGAGCGCCTGCTCCTCGTCGGTGAGCTCGGTGGTCTTGTCCTTGAGCTCGTTCAGCTGGAAGGAGCCCTGGTTGAGGGCCGAGTTCAGCAGGAGCAGGGTGATCAGCCCGCCGCCGAGCAGGACGACGACGAGCAGGACGAAGGGGGTGCGGGCGGCCGAGCTGGGCCCCGACGGCATGAGCCGGCCGAGTCGCTCGGCCCGCCCTTTGAGGGGCCCCTTCGCCGTGCTCACAGGACGTCTTCCCGGATGCGCTCGACGCCCCGGAGCCGGGCGGGGGCGGCCCGCCGGTTCTCGGCGACCTCCTCCTCCGTGGGCAGCTCGGCGCCCCGGGTGAGCAGCTTCAGCCGGGGCTGGTACTTCTCGGGGACGACCGGCAGCCCGGGCGGGGCGGTGGTCGCCGCACCGGCCGCGAAGACGCCCTTGACGATCCGGTCCTCCAGGGACTGGTACGAGAGGACGACGACCCGTCCGCCGACGGCGAGGGCCTTGACGGCCGCCGGGATGGCCTTCTCGACGCTGTCGAGCTCGTGGTTGACCTCGATGCGCAGGGCCTGGAAGGTGCGCTTGGCCGGGTTGCCGCCGGTGCGCTTGGCGGCCTGCGGCAGGGCGTCCCGGATGAGCTCGACGAGCCGGGCGCTGTTGGTGAAGGGCTCCTTCTCGCGCTCGCGCACGATCGCGGAGACGATCCGCTTGGCCTGCTTCTCCTCGCCGTACGCGCGCAGGATCCGGACCAGCTCGCCCGCCGGGTAGGTGTTGAGGACCTCGGCCGCGCTGATGCCGGTCGTCTGGTCCATGCGCATGTCGAGCGGGGCGTCCTGGGCGTAGGCGAAGCCGCGGTCGGCCTCGTCCAGCTGCATGGAGGAGACGCCCAGGTCGAAGAGGACGCCGTCCACCTTGTCGATGCCGAGCCGGTCGAGGACCTCGGGCAGCTCGTCGTACACGGCGTGGACGAGGGTGGCCCGGTCCCCGTACGGGGCGAGCCGCTCGCCGGAGAGCCGCAGGGCCTCCTTGTCGCGGTCGAGGGCGACGAGCCGCGCCTCGGGGAACCGCTCGAGCAGGGCCTCGCTGTGGCCGCCGAGGCCCAGGGTGCAGTCGACGACGACCGCGCCGGGGCGCTGCAGTGCGGGGGCCAACATGTCCAGGCACCGCTGGAGCATCACCGGGACGTGTCGGTCGTTGCTCAATGCGCCCTCTCAGGTCCGGCGCGGAGGCACGTACCGCGGGCGGAGGCCGAGCCGGAGGTACCGCCGCACACACGGGGGAGAAACCGCGGGAAATCGCTCGTTGTCTCCGTGAACTCCGCGTCACTTTAGTCCACGGGACCCGCCGGTCAATCAACCGACTGGCGCGTCGCCCGGCACCGGCGACCTGTCCGGACATTCCGGACGGCTCACCCGTTCGGGGGCGGAGCCGCTCATGTCTGTGGCATAGCTCACAACAAGGCTCATTGAGGTTCTTTGTCCCCTCTCACAACAGGCCCGGAAAGCCTGTGACCATTAACGTCGGAACCATGTCGACCTCCACGCACCCCTCCGCCGACGCCATACGCACCGGCCCCACGGTCACCGACCGTCTCGTCGAGGCCAACGCCCGCTACGCGTCCGATTTCACCGACCCGGGAATGGACGCGCGGCCCGTACTGCGCGTCGCCGTCGTCGCCTGCATGGACGCCCGTCTCGACCTGCACGCGGCCCTCGGCCTCGAACTCGGCGACTGCCACACCATCCGCAACGCGGGCGGCGTGGTCACCGACGACGTGATCCGGTCGCTCACCATCAGCCAGCGCGCCCTCGGCACCCGCAGCGTGATGCTGGTGCACCACACGAACTGCGGTCTCGAATCGCTCACCGAGGACTTCCGGCACGAGCTGGAGGACGAGGTCGGCCAGCGCCCCGCCTGGGCGGTCGAGGCCTTCCGGGACGTCGACCAGGACGTCCGGCAGTCGATGCAGCGGGTGCGGACCTCCCCCTTCCTGCTGCACTCCGACGACGTCCGCGGATTCGTCTTCGACGTCACGACCGGTCTGCTGCGCGAGATCGACCCGGCGTAAACCGTCAAACCCCGGCATTTCCCTCCCACTTGTCCGCAGGCAAGTGACACGGCCCGGCCACGCCAACCAGAATGCCCGGACGACAGTTCCGAAAGGCCGAGGAGGGCCGGGTGACGACCTATGACGATCGAGCGAGCCTCGCTGATCTGACCACCACCGTGGAGAGAGTCCGCAGATCGGTGGAGAGCGTGATCGAGGGCAAGCCCGAGGTCGTACGGCTTTCGCTGACCGTGCTGCTCGCCGAGGGGCACCTCCTCATCGAGGATGTCCCCGGCGTCGGCAAGACCATGCTGGCCAAGACGCTGGCCCGGTCCATCGACTGCTCGGTGCGCCGCATCCAGTTCACCCCCGACCTGCTGCCCTCGGACGTCACCGGCGTGTCGATCTTCGACCAGCAGCGACGGGACTTCGAGTTCAAGCCGGGCGCGATCTTCGCCCAGATCGTGATCGGCGACGAGATCAACCGCGCCTCGCCGAAGACCCAGTCCGCGCTCCTGGAGTCCATGGAGGAGCGGCAGGTCACGGTCGACGGCCAGACGTACGAGCTGCCCAGCCCGTTCATGGTCGTCGCCACCCAGAACCCGGTCGAGATGGAGGGCACCTACCCGCTGCCCGAGGCCCAGCGCGACCGCTTCATGGCCCGGGTCTCCATCGGCTACCCGAGCGCCGAGGCCGAGCTCCAGATGCTCGACGTGCACGGCTCGGTCTCCCCGCTGGACGACCTCCAGCCGGTCGCCCACGCCCACGACATCCTCAAGCTGATCGACGCGGTGCGCGGGGTCCACGTCGCCGACTCCGTCCGCCGGTACGCGGTCGACATCGTCGCCGCCACCCGCACCCACCCCGACCTGCGGCTCGGCGCCTCCCCCCGGGCCACGCTCCACCTGCTGCGGGCCGCCAAGGCCTCCGCCGCGCTCAGCGGCCGGGACTACGTCCTGCCCGACGACCTGCAGGCCCTCGCCTCGCACGTCCTCGCCCACCGGCTGCTGCCGACGGCGCAGGCCCAGCTGAACCGCCGCACCGCCGAGCAGGTCGTCCAGGACATCCTGCAGCGCACCCCCGTCCCGACCGCGGCCCCGCCCTCCGGACCGCTCTACGGCCAGCAGCAGCCCGGCGCCCGGCGGCTGTGATGAGTGGCGCCACCGTGCCGGACGGACAGCGGGGCGACGAGGACGACCGGGGCGGGCTGCGGGCCGCCTTCGGCGGTCTCACCACCCGCGGCCGCTCCTTCCTCGCCGCCGGGGTGGCCGCCGCCGTCTGCGCGTACGTCCTCGGCCAGGCCGATCTGCTGCGCGTCGGGCTGCTGCTCTCCGCCCTGCCGCTGATCTGCGTCCTCGTGCTGCACCGGACCCGCTACCGGGTCGCCGCCTCCCGCCGGCTCACCCCCCAGCGGGTGGAGACCGCCACCGAGGCGCGGGTCCAGCTGCGGATGGAGAACGTCTCCAAGCTCCCCACCGGCCTCCTGATGCTCCAGGACCACGTGCCGTACATGCTGGGGCCCCGCCCCCGCTTCGTCCTCGACCGGGTCGAGGCCGGCGGGCGGCGCGAGGTGTCCTACCGGGTCCGCTCCGACCTGCGCGGCCGCTTCCCGCTGGGCCCCCTCCAGCTGCGGCTCAACGACCCCTTCGGGATGTGCGAGCTGACCCGCTCCTTCAGCGCGTACGACACCCTCACCGTCGTGCCCCGGACCGAGGCCCTCCCGCCGGTGAAGCTCTTCGGCGAGGCCTCGGGGTACGGGGACGGGCAGTCGCGCTCCCTGGCCCTCGCCGGCGACGACGACGTCATCCCGCGCACCTACCGCCACGGCGACGACCTGCGCCGGGTCCACTGGCGTTCCACCGCCCGCTACGGCGAGCTGATGGTCCGCCGCGAGGAGCTGCCCCAGCGGGCCCGCTGCACCGTCCTCCTCGACACCCGCCGGATCGCCTTCCAGGGCGCGGGCCCCGACTCCGCCTTCGAATGGGCGGTCTCCGGCACCGCCTCCGCGCTCGTCCACATGCTGGAGCGCGGCTACGCGGTCCGGCTGCTCACCGACACCGGCAGCGCGATCCCCGGCGAGGGCGCCGAGGGCTTCGCCGGCCCGGCGCAGGACTCGGCCGAGGCGGCCGGTCTGATGATGGACACCCTCGCGGTCGTCGACCACTCCGAGGGGGCCGGCCTCTCCCGCGCCTCCGACGTGCTGCGCGGCGGCGGCGACGGGCTGCTCATCGCCTTCCTCGGCGACCTCGACGAGGAACAGGCGGCCCTCGCCGCCCGGATGCGCGGGCGGGCCGGCGCGGCCGTCGCCTTCGTCCTGGACTCCGGCGCCTGGCTCACCGGCGGCGCGGTCGCCGGAGCGGTCGAGGACCGGGTGCGGCAGCTCCGGGAAGCTGGCTGGACTGCCCTCGCCGTGCCGCCCGGCGCCTCGCTCGCCGACCTGTGGCAGCAGGCTGCCGGACTCCGTCCGGAGACCGCCGCCGCCGACACCTACGGAGGATGGTCATGAGCGGCCTCACACGGCTGACGCTCGCTTCCTGGGGTGCCACCCTGATGGCGGCCGGGGCGCTGCTCCCCCTGGTGAAGCCGGCGACCTGGATCTTCACGGCGGCCTTCGTCCTCGCCCTGGTGAGCGGGGTGGGCATGCTGGCGCGGCGGGTGCCGCTGGCCCGGCCGCTGACCCTCCTCGCCCAGACCGTCACCGTGCTCCTCGCGCTGACCCTGTTCTTCGCCCGCGAGCAGGCCGTCCTCTGGCTCGTCCCCGGCCCCGAGGTCTTCGCGCACGGCGTCGAGCTGTTCCGGGCGGGCGCCGCGGACGTCGGCCGGTACGCGATCCCCGCGCCCGACACCGAGGGCATCCGGCTCATGCTGGTCGGCGGCGTCGTCGCGATCGGGCTCCTGGTGGACGCCCTCGCGGCCACCTTCCGCAAGGCGGCCCCGGCCGGTCTGCCGCTGCTCGCCCTGTACTCGGTGGCCGCCGGGCTCTCCGGCGGCGGCGCGGGCTGGCTCTGGTTCCTCCTCGCGGCCTCCGGCTATCTGCTGCTGCTCCTCGCCGAGGGCCGTGACCGGCTCTCCCAGTGGGGACGGGTCTTCGGCGGCGCCCAGCGCTCCGGACGCCCCGGCTCGACCGTCGCCGCCGGCGGCTCCGCCTTCGCCCCGGTCCGCACCGGCCGCCGGATCGGCGCCGTCGCCATGGGCGTCGCGCTGGTGGCGCCGCTCGCGCTGCCGGGCTTCTCCGGCGGTCTCTTCGGCGGCGACGGCGAGGGGGGCGGGGGCGCCGGCAAGGGCGGCACGATCTCCGCCGTGAACCCCCTGGTCTCCCTCCAGAACAACCTGCGCCAGCCGGAGGACCGGGAGGTCATCCGCTACCGGACCAACGCCCGCGACACCAGCGGCATGTACCTGCGGCTCGTCGCGCTCGACCAGTTCGACGGCACCTCGTGGAAGTCCTCGGTCCGCCCGATCGAGGACGTGCCCGAGCAGCTGCCCTGGCCGGAGGGCCTCTCCCAGAGCGTCAAGATCACCGAGGTGACCGGCAACTTCGTCGCCTCCGAGGCGTACGAGCAGAAGTGGCTGCCCATGCCGTACCCGGCCGGCCGGGTCGACATCGACGGCCGCTGGCGGTACGAGCCGGCCGGCCGGATGCTCGTCGGCGACGACAAGCAGACCACCAAGGGCGCCCGCTACCAGGTCGCCAGCCTGGACGTGCAGCCGACGGCCGAGCAGCTGGCCGGCTCCGGACCCGCCCCGGAGAAGCTGCGCCGCGAGTACACCAAGGTGCCCACGACGCTGCCCGCCGACGTGAGGGCGACGGCCCTGTCGGTCACCAAGGGCGCGCGCAACGACTACGAGAAGGCTGTGAAGCTGCAGGACTGGTTCGCCCGGGACGGCGGCTTCCGCTACGACGTCGACGTCGTGTCCGGCACCGGCGTGCAGGCGATCTCCCGCTTCCTGAAGGACAAGGAGGGCTTCTGCGTCCACTTCTCCTTCTCCATGGCGGCGATGGCCCGCTCGCTCGGCATCCCGGCCCGCGTGGCCGTGGGCTTCATGCCGGGCACGACCCAGACCGACGGATCGGTCTCCGTCGGCATCCGGGACGCGCACGCCTGGCCCGAGCTGTACTTCGAGGGCGCCGGCTGGACCCGGTTCGAGCCGACCCCCTCGCGGGGCTCCACCCCCTCGTACACCCGGGAGAGCACGCCCTCGGGCACGGCCACCGGGCCCGCCCGGCCGCAGCAGAGCGCCTCGGCGCAGCCGTCCGCCGCGCCCAGCGCCTCGGCGGGCTGCACCCCGCAGGAGCGGAAGCTCGGTGACTGCGGACCGGACGAGGCGGTGGCCGGCGCGTCCTCGGACGGCTCGGGCCCCGACCCCCTGACGGTGACGCTGCTGTCCCTCGCGGCCGTGCTCCTCCTCTCCGTCCCCTTCCTCCCGCTGCTCTGGCGGACCCGGGTACGGGCCCGGCGGCTCGGCTCGGACGCCCTCGCGGTCTGGGAGGAGATCAACGACACCGCCTGGGACTACGGCGTCGAGCCGGACGACTCGCTGACGCCGAGGAAGTCGGCGGCGCGGATGGTCCGCCTGGGCGAGCTGCGGGGCGAGTCCGCGGACGCGGTGCACCGGGTGGCGCGGGCGGTGGAGGAGGTGCTGTACGCGCCCCGGCCGCAGCCCGTCGCGGGCTTGGCCGCCGAGGCGGCGCGGGTCCGGGCCGGGTTCCACGCGGGCGCCGGCCGGCGCGGTCGGCTCCGCGTCCTTCTGGCGCCCCGCTCGGCCGCCCGGCTCCGCTGGACGGCCTCGGCCCGCTGGGCGTCCACGGCGGCCCGCTGGTCGGGGCGTGCGGAGGCCTTGAGGACGCGGGCGTGGGGTCTCCTCCGCCGGGGGCCACGCGAGGCGAACTGACGCTGCCGCTTCCTGAGCCCCTGCCCTTCCGGGGCGGGGGCCACCCCCACCGTTGTGGGCGGTCGTTCCGCCGGGGCAAGGGGGTCCCCCCTGCTCGAGCGGAGCCGAGAGCTCGGGGGAGGGTGGGCACAACGGAACGGCGCCCCTTGCCGGGCCCAGGCTCCCGCGCCCTGACCCGCACCGGACGTGCGCCGCCCCTTGCGGTGCGGGTCCAGGCGCGGAACGCGGAGGCGCCGCTGAAGGGCGCCGTCCCGTGTGCCCACCCGTCCCGCCCCAGCGGGACGACTGCCCACACGGGCGGAAGCGCGGCCCACACGGGCGGGGGCGGGGAACCGCCCAGGAGGGCGCGGCCCGCGCGGGGCGTGGGCTGGAATGGCGCGAGCCCCGCAGGGGAGGCGCCGGGGGCGCCGTTCCTGCGGGGCTCGGTCGGTTTCGGGGGCGGGGCTACCGCTCGGGCGCCGTCAGTGGCCGCCGCCCTGCTGCTCGTCGCGGCGGCGCTGCCACCGTTCCTCGATCCGGTTCATCATGGAGCGTCGCTGCCGGGTCTGACGGCCACCGGCCGCCATCCCGCCCCTGGCCCGCTGCTCACCCGGCTTCGGCGCCTTGCGCCATCCGGTGACCGCCAGGACCGCGCAGCCCAGCATGACGAGGAATCCCACCACGCTGATCCAGATCTGCTGTGCGACCATTCCGGCCATGAGGAGCGCGATACCCACCAGGAAGCCGGCGACTGCCTGGTAGACCCGTCGCCGGGTGTACGTACGCAGTCCGCTTCCCTCGAGCGCTGTCGCGAACTTGGGATCTTCGGCGTACAGCGCTCGCTCCATCTGCTCGAGCATTCGCTGCTCGTGCTCCGAGAGCGGCACGGAGTCCTCCTAGTCGTCGGTCGCGGGGGCGACCGGTTTGCGGCCCTTTCAGGATAGGCAGGGAATCGCCCCCGTGAAACCCGCCCTCAATGCCGAATAGCCAATCCGGGCCGCCATGCGGATCGGTTGCTGAGGCGTTGATTCCCCAGCCCCTTCCCCGTCATGCCGGATGGTGTCCCCCGATCATACGGGGCGGAGCCCTTCATCGGGCGGGCTGTGGCGTACTCCATGGAGCGCCGGGCTCGGGCCGCCGGACGAGTGGGGTCCCGCTCAGGTCCGCTTCTCGCCGAGAAGGTGCAGCTGGGTGGCGATGGCCTGGAAGGAGGGCAGCTCCGCGGCGGCCGCCTCCAGCTTGAGCAGGGCCTCCGCGGCGCCGGGCTCGGTGTCGACGAGGGCGCCGGGGACCAGGTCGGCGAAGACCCGGACGCCGTGCACGGCACCGACCGTGAGTCCGGCCCCGTCGGCGAGCCCGGTGAGCTGCTCGGCGGTGAAGCGCCGGGGCACGGGGTCGCCGGCGCCCCAGCGGCCCGCGGGGTCGTCGAGCGCGTGCCGGGCCTCGGTGAAGTGGCCGGCGAGGGCGCGGGCCAGGACGGCGCCGCCGACCCCGGCGGCGAGCAGGCTGAGGCTGCCGGCGGGGCGGAGCGCCGCGGCGGCGTTCCGCACGCCCTCGGCGGGGTCGTCGACGTACTCCAGGACGCCGTGGCAGAGCACGGTGTCGTACTCCTCGCGCCCGACCACGTCGAAGAGGCCGCGGATGTCGCCCTGGACGCCGGTGACGAGGTCGGCGACGCCGGCCTCGGCGGCCCGGCGCCCCAGCGCGAAGAGCGCGTTGGGGCTGGGGTCGACGACGGTGACCCGGTGGCCGAGGCGGGCCACCGGCACCGCGAAGTTCCCGGAGCCGCCGCCCGTGTCGAGGACGTCGAGGCTGTCCTTCCCGGTCGCCTCGACCCGGCGGTCCAGGGCGTCTTTGAGGACGTCCCAGACGACGGCGGTACGCAGGGAGGCGCGCGACGGACGCGACGACGCCTCTCGACCGAAGACAGGGGAAGGGTCCGGCACGGCTGTTGACTCCTCGGTGACGGGTACGGACGCTCCCCACCCTATGGCCTCGCCCCCGCCTTTCGGATCATCCTCCGGTCTCGTCGGTCCCGGGCCCGCGGGGCTGCACGGGCCGGAGGGCGAGCAGGCGCTCGACCAGGCGCAGGAAGTGCGCGGCGTCCCTGAGCAGGTCGTCGGCCTCGCGCGGGGTGGCCGCGCTGCTGATGCCGGCCTCGGCGCGGGCCCGGCGCTGGGCGCCGGCGGCGAAGAGGGCGCTCCATTCGGTCAGCTCGGGCGCCAGCTCGGCGAGGAGCTCCCAGGCGCTCCGTATCCGCTGCCGGCGGAGGCCGGTCTCGGGCCTGCCCCGGGCGGCGAGCACGGCGGCCGCGGCGCGCAGGGCGGCGAGGTGGGCGGTGGCGTACCGCTCGTGGGGGCGGTCGAGGGCGGCGGCCTCGGCGAGTCCGGCGCGGGACTTGGCGAGGAGGTCGAGGGCGGCGGGCGGGGCGGCGGAGCGGCGCGGGACGGGGTGGATGTCGGATGCGGGCCCCGTCTCCGCGGGGATGGGACGGCGGCGGGGCGTGGCTGCTGCGGAAGGACCGGCCATGTCGAGCCTCCTGTCGTCGCGTGACGGCGCTGTGGCCGTATGTGTTCATCGTGCCGTGCCCCACTGACAATCGCGCTGACCTGGGGTTTTGCCTGAACCCCAACTCGGGGGTAACTTTTGAACTGACTGGTCAGTTCAAAAACGGGAATGGGGGGTGAGTCCGTGGGCACGGAAACCGAGGAGCAGCCGCACGGCGCCGCCGTCGTCGCGGACGGCTTCGGACTGAAGGGGCCGCGCGGCTGGGCCTTCCGGCGGGTCTCCTTCCGTGCCGGGCCCGGCACGCTGGTGGCCATCGAGGGCCCTTCGGGCTCCGGGCGCACCTGTCTGCTGCTCGCGCTCACCGGCCGGATGAAGGCCGGGGAGGGCCGTGCCGAGGTCGGCGGCCTCCCCCTGCCCCGCAAGATGGCCGCCGTGCGCCGGATCAGCGCGCTCGGCCAGGTCCCGGGCGTCAGCGAGCTCGACCCCGCCTTCACGGTCGCCGAGCACCTGCGCGAGCGGGTCCTGCTCCAGCGCCGCTACGACGGTTCCGTGCGGGCGCTCCTGCGCCGCCCCGCCGAGCGGGCCGCGACGGCCCGGGCCCGGATCGAGGAGGCCGTGACGGCCGCGGGCCTGGACCTCGACGCCCTGCCGAAGGGCGAGCGGACCTCCGTACGGGACCTGGAGCGGCTCGAGGCGCTGCGGCTCTCGATCGCCCTCGCCCTGATCGGCCGTCCCCGGCTGCTCGCCGTGGACGACACGGACCTGAAGCTCTCGGACGCCGACCGCGCCGAGGCCTGGGCGCTGCTGCGCTCCCTGGCCGCCGCCGGGACGACGGTCCTCGCCGTCTGCAGCGAGGCCCCCGAGGACGCCCTGCGCATCACGACGCTCTCCGCCGAGACCGCCCCGGACGCCTCCGGGACCCCGGCCGACGCCGCGGCGACCGGCACCACGGAGCCGGGCACCCCGAAGCCCACCGTCACGAAGCCGGACACCACGAAGGCCTCCGCCGCGAAGGCCGCCGCCACGAAGCCCGGCACCACGAAGGCCTCCGCCGCGAAGGCCGCCGCCGAGAGCCGCGCCGACGACCGCGCCGCGGCGGACACCACCCCCGGCGGCACCACCGCCGACCGGGCCGCCGTCGGGGAGACGGCGACCGACGACACCACCGACGCCACGACCGAGGAGGGGGCGGCCGATGCGCTCGCCGAAACTGGCCGCGCTTGAGCTGAAGCGCTTCGGCAGGGGAAAGCTGCCGCGCGCCGCGCTCGTCGCGATCCTGCTGCTGCCCCTGCTGTACGGCGCCCTGTACCTGTACTCGTTCTGGGACCCGTACAGCAGGCTCGACAGGATCCCCGTCGCCCTCGTCAACGAGGACCGGGGCGCCACCGCGGGCGGCAAGGAGATCAACGCCGGTGACGACATCACCGAGGGGCTCCTGGAGAGCGAGACCTTCGAGTGGCACCGGGTGAGCGACGCCGAGGCGCGCAAGGGCGTGGAGGACGGGACGTACTACCTGTCCCTGACCATGCCCGGCGACTTCAGCACCCGCATCGCCTCCAGCTCCGGCGACTCCCCCGAGACCGGCGCGCTCCGGGTGCGGACGAACGACGCGAACAACTACATCGTCGGCCAGATCTCCCGGACGGTCTTCTCCGAGGTGCGCACCGCGGCCTCCACGAAGTCCTCGCGCACCTTCCTCGACAAGATCTTCATCTCCTTCTCCGACATCCACGACGCCACCGCGAAGGCCGCCAAGGGCGCGGCCGACCTCAAGCAGGGCGTGGACAAGGCGAAGAAGGGGTCCAAGAGGCTCTCGGACGGCCTCACGGACGCCAAGGCCGGCAGCGGCGACCTGGCCGCCGGCATGAAGAAGCTCGACAAGGGCGCCAAGGACCTGGAGAGCGGCTCCCGCAAGGTCGCGAACGGCACGCAGACCCTCGCCGACAAGGTGAACGGCACCGCCGACAAGGTCCGCCCGTACCTGGCGAACAACGGCAAGTCGATCCGCGACACCGCCCGGCTCGTCTCCGACTCCGCCGCGGCCGCCCAGAACAACCTGGACGACCTGGTCAGGCGGGCGCCCCTGGTCCGCGCCGCCGCCCACAGGGCGGACGACGACCTCGCCAAACTCCACCGCGAGCTGTGCGTGAACGCCCCCGTCACCGTCCCCGCCCCCGACCCCAAGGTCTGCGAGACGCTCGAGAAGGCCTCGGTCTCCGCCGACGACGTCGCCACCATCGCCGACGACGTGCACGAGCTCACCAAGGACGACGCCGACGACCTGAAGACCCTGGACGCCCGCCTCACCAAGCTCAGGAAGCAGGCCGACGAGCTGGCCGCCCGCGCCCCGCACCTCGACGAGGACGTCGAGGACGCCATCCGGAAGATCAACGAGCTCAACGCGGGCGCGCAGAAGGTCGCGAAGGGCGCGGACCGGCTGCACACCGGCATCACCGAGGCGAAGGCCGGTTCGGTCAGCCTCGACACCGGCGTCGGCAAGCTCAAGAAGGGCGCGGGCGCCCTCGACGGCGGCCTGTTCAAGCTGGCCGACGGCTCGGGCACCCTCGCCACCGGCCTGCAGGACGGGGTCGGCCAGATCCCCGACTACGACAAGCAGGACCGCGACCGGCGCACGGAGGTCATGGCCGACCCGGTCAAGCTGGCCTCGCAGTCCCTGCACAAGGCGCCGAACTACGGCACGGGTTTCGCCCCGTACTTCATCCCGCTCTCCCTCTGGGTCGGCGCGATGGTCGCCTACATGATCATCCAGCCGCTGAACCGGCGTGCCCTCGCCGCGGGGGGCTCCGCCTGGCGGATAGCGCTGGCGGGCTGGCTCCCGGTGGCCGCGATCGGCGTCCTCCAGGTCGCGGCCCTGATGTCGGTCCTGCACTGGGGCCTCGGCCTCCAGATGACCCGGGCCGCCGGCACGATCGGCTTCCTCGCCCTCGTCACCTGCTGCTTCGCCGCGATCATCCAGTGGCTCAACGCCCGCTTCGGCGCGGCGGGCCGGATCCTGGTGCTCGCGTTCCTGATGCTCCAGCTGACCTCGGCGGGCGGCACGTACCCGGTCCAGACGAGCCCTGCCTTCTTCAACGCCGTCCACCCGTTCCTGCCGATGAGCCACGTGGTGGAGGCGCTGCGCCGGCTGATCACCGGTGGCGGGATCGGACCGGTCTGGGAGGCCTGCGCGGTCCTGGCGGCCTTCACCGTGGGCGCCCTGGCCCTGACCGCCGTCTCGGCGCGCCGGAAGCAGGTGTGGACGCTCGACCGGCTCCACCCCGAACTGTCGCTCTGAACCTGTGAGAATCGACGCCATGGACAGCAGCAGCACCCGACGCCGGGCCACGCGCACGAAGCTCTACGAGGCGGCCGTCACCCTCATCGCGGAGCAGGGCTTCTCCGCGACGACGGTGGACGAGATCGCCGAGCGGGCCGGTGTGGCCAAGGGCACGGTCTACTACAACTTCAAGAGCAAGACCGAGCTCTTCGAGGAGCTGCTGCGCCACGGCGTGTCGCTGCTCACCGCCTCCCTGCGCTCGGCGGCCGAGGAGACCGCCGAGCGCGGCGGGAGCCGGGTCGACGCGCTGGACGCGATGATCCGCGCGGGCCTCGTCTTCATCGACCGCTACCCGGCCTTCACCCAGCTGTACGTGGCCGAGCTCTGGCGCACCAACCGGGCCTGGAACTCCACGCTCCTGGTGGTGCGCCAGGAGGCAGTGGCCGTGGTCGAGGGGGTGCTGCGCGAGGGGGTCGCGGCCGGTGAGCTGAGCGAGGAGATCGACGTCCAGCTGACCGCGGCGGCGCTGGTCGGGATGGTGCTGGTGGCGGCGCTCGACTGGCAGGCCTTCCAGAGCGAGCGCTCGCTCGACGACGTGCACGCGGCGCTCTCCCGCCTGCTGCACGGCCGCGTCGGCGGCCGCTGACGCGGTCGCCACGCGCGCGTGGTCACGAAAAGGCCGGTGCGGTGAGGCTCGATCCCCCCGAGCCTCGCCGCACCGGCCTTCCTTTCGCACCCCCCGTGCCGGCAGGTGCGCGGCCCCGTTCCGCAGCCCCGTGCCGGCGGTACCGGAGCCGCGCCCCTTCCGTGGGCTCCACTCTCTCCTCCGGGCGCCATCCGCCCCATCCGCACGCCTACTCATCTCGACCCCTAGGTACGGGTACTCAGTCCTGGTTACGATCGCGGGCGTGTCCGTACTCCCCCTGGTGTTCACCAGCGGCTGGGCGAGCGGGATCAACGCGTACGCGGTGATCCTGCTGTTCGGCGTCTTCGGCGCGACCGGGCTGACCGACGAGGTGCCCGCGTCCTTGCAGCGCACCGATGTCCTCGTCGCGGCGGGCGTGCTGTTCCTGTGCGAGGCGGTGGCGGACAAGATTCCGTACGTCGACTCGATGTGGGACTCCGTCCACACGGTGATCCGGCCGATCGCGGGCGCCGTGGTCGGCGCCCTGCTCGCCGGGCAGAACGGTTCGCTGCCGGAGCTGGCGGCAGGCGCGGTCGGCGGTTCGACCGCCTTGCTCAGTCACTTCGTCAAGGCCGGGACGAGGATGGCGGTCAACTCCTCGCCGGAGCCGTTCTCGAACATCGTGCTGAGCCTGGCGGAGGACCTCGGGGTGGCCGCGATCGTCACCTTCGCGATCTTCCATCCGGTGGCGGCGTCGGTCATCGCGGCCGTCCTGCTCCTGTCGGGCCTGGCGGTACTGGTCTTCCTGGCCCGGCGGATCCGCCGCTTCTGGCTCCGCCGGTCACAGCGGCGGGAGGAGAAACGGCTCGCGGCCCTGGGGGCGCGGCCACGACCACAGGGGCCGCCGGACGACGGGTCCGACCACTTCTGACCCCGGCCGACGGGGCCCGTGGCCTGCCCTCCGCCGGTGCCGGAGGTGCCGGATAGGCTCGTCCGCATGGCACGGATTGTGGTGATCGGCGCGGGACTCGGCGCCATGGCGGCGGCGGCCCGGCTGGCGGTCGCCGGACACACGGTGACGGTGTACGAGAAGACGTCGGCGTACGGCGGCGCGGTCGGCCGCTTCGAGCGCGACGGCTTCGCCTTCGACACCGGCCCCGGGCTGCTGCACCTGCCCGCCGTCTACCGGGACCTGTTCGTGAAGACCGGCAGGGAGCCGCTCGAGGAGTGCGTCTCCCTGACGCAGGTCGATCCGGCGGCCCGTCACGTCTTCGCCGACGGCACCCGCGTCGACCTGCCGAACGCCTCCCGGGCCGGCACGGTCGCCGCCCTGGACGCGGCGCTCGGCGCGGGCACCGGCGAGCGCTGGGGCGACTTCCTGACGCGGGCCCGCGAGGCCTGGGACCGGACCCGGCGGCCGCTCCTGGAGGAGCCGCAGCCGGCCGACCCGGCGCCGCTCGCGCGCGAGCCGTACCCGGCCCTGAAGGCGGGCCTGCTGCGGCGTCCGACGACGACGCTCGCCCAGGTCGGGGCGCGGGAGCTGCGCGACCCGCGGCTCGCGGCCCTCCTCGACGCGTACGCGTGGTCGTACGGCTTCGACCCGGCGACCGCCCCGGCCTCGGCCGCCGTCCTGCCGTACATGGAGCAGACCTTCGGCAGCTGGTACGTGGGCGGGGGCCTGCGGGCACTCGCCGACGCGGTGTACGAGCGGTGCCGGAAGCGGCGCGTGGAGTTCGTGTTCGACACACTGGTCGAGGCCGTCGTGGAGAAGGACGGCCGGGCGGCCGGCGTCCGGTTGGCGGACGGCGAGACCGTCGAGGCCGACCACGTGGTGTCCGGGGCCCCGGTGCCGGCGCTCCACCACGGCGAGGAACCGCCGCGCCACCAGGTGAACGGCACGGGCCGGGTGACGGTCTGTCTGGCCCTGCGCGGCCCCCGGGAGGCGGACGCGGTCCATCGGACCGTCGTGCACGCGGAGGGCGGGCGGCCGACCGTGACCGTCCTGCGGCCGGACGACCCGGCGCTGCGCCCGGACGGCGAGCACGAGTCGGTGACGGTCACCGCGACCGTGCGCACCTCCCCCGGCCAGGACTGGGAGGCCTTCGCCGACCGGATGGCCGAGGCGGCCGGGCGGGCGGTCCCGGACCTCGCCGGGCGGCTCCTCTGGCGGCACGTCCGCACCCCGGAGGACGTCCGGCGGGACACGGGCGCCGCCGAGGTGCCGGGGCCCGCGCTCGCCGGAGCGGGGGGCCGGCTCCTGCCGGCCGCCAACCGCTCCCCGCTGCCGGGCCTGTACTTCGCGGGCGGCTGGTCGCACCCCGGGGGCGGGCTCGCCCACGCGGGCTTGTCGGGCGCGCTGGTGGCCGGGCTCATCGTGGAGGGCGCGGACTTCCGCGGCTCCCAGTAGGGGCCGCGGGGGTCCGGGTCCAGTGGCGGTACCGCTGCCGAGGCCGCGGAGGTCCGGTTTCAGTAGCGGTACTGCTGCTGGTCGTCCGGGTGCGGCTGCTCGTAGCCGTACGGGGCCTGCGGCGGCTGCGGGGTCTGGTCGGTGTCGCGCTGCTGCGGGACCCAGACGCCGCCCGGCGGGGTGTCGTAGGTGTACGAGGGCGCGTAGGGGTCGGCGTAGTACGGGGTGTACTGCTGGCTGTCCGTGCCCGGTCCGATGTACGGGTCGGAGTACGCGGCGTACTGCTGCTGCCCGGCGGCGCCGTAGTCGTAGGCCGGCTGCTGCTCGTAGGAGGGCTGCTCGTAGGAGGGCTGCTCGTAGGAGGGCTGTCCGTACGAGGCCTGCTCGTACCCGGACGCGTAGGAGTCGTGCCCCGTGCCGTAGCCGGTGCCGGCGGCCTGGGCCGTGGCGTCGTAGACCCCGTACTGGCCGGTGTCCTCGGGCATCGGCTGCGGCTCGTAGACCGCCGTCGTCTCGGCGGCGGTCTCGGGATGCGGGACGTGACCGGGCCCGGCCTCCGTGCCGTACGCGGTGTCCACCGTGTCGTACGAGAGCTCGGTGACCTCCAGGGTGGGTCCGGCCTCGGCCGGCGCGGCCTTGCGGCGGCGGCTCGCGCCCGGGTTGCCGCCGATCGCCCAGCCGGTGGAGAAGCCGCGGCGGAAGGAGAGCGTCACATAGGTCTGGCCGACGGCGAAGGCCACGGCCCCGGCGATGATGACGAGGACCGAGGGCAGCAGGACGCCCAGGACGACGCAGAGGAAGCCGCCGAAGGCGAGCAGGCGCCAGCGCAGCCGTGCCTTGTACTGGAGGAGCACCTCCCCCAGCAGCCACAGCGCGACCACGCCGAACGCGATGTAGAGGACCGTCCACCCCATGCCCCGCCGCCCCTCTCCACGGTCACCGCCGCGGGTCGGGGCGGGTACGACCGGTCACGACTGCTGGTGCAGTCCGAGATTCTCGTAGATCTCGAGCGTCGCGGTGGAGCTGTTGAGCGTGATGAAGTGCAGTCCGGGGACACCCTCGGAGAGCAGACGCGCGCAGAACTCCGTCGCGAACTCGATACCGATGGAGCGTACAGCGGCGGGATCGTCCTTGACGGCGAGGATGCGGTCTTTCACGTCGGCGGGGAAGACGGCGTTGCTCAGCTGGGGCAGCCGGTCGAGCGTCTTCACGTTCACGACGGGCATGACCTCGGGGATGATCGGGGTCTCGCAGCCCGCCTTCACCACGCTGTCGCGCAGTCGCAGGTAGTTCTCCGGGTCGAAGAACATCTGGGTGATGGCGTAGTCGGCGCCCGCGCGGCACTTGTCCACGAAGTGCCGGATGTCCGTGTCCCAGTCGGTGGACCGGGGGTGCATCTCCGGGAAGGCGGCGACGCCGACGCAGAAGTCTCCCGACTCCTTGATCAGCCGGACGAGGTCGGCGGCGTACTTGACGCCCTCCGGATGCTCCACCCACTCGCCCAGCGGGTCGCCCGCCGGGTCGCCGCGCAGGGCGAGCATGTTGCGGATGCCCGCGTCGGCGTACTGGCCGAGGACGTTGCGCAGTTCGGCGACCGAGTGGTCGACGGCCGTGAGGTGGGCGACGGGGGTGAGCGTGGTGTCGGAGGCGATCTTCTGGGTGGCCTTGACGGTGCCGCCGCGGGTGGAGCCGCCGGCGCCGTAGGTCACGGAGACGAAGCTGGGGCCGACCGCCTCGACCCGGCGCATGGCGTTCCAGAGGACCTGCTCGCCCTTCTCGGTCCGGGGCGCGTAGAACTCGAAGGAGTACGACGTGTCACCGGAGGCGAGGATCTCGCGGACCGTGCGCGCACGGTCCGACCGGACGGAAGCGGTACCAAGGGCCATACGGGCAGGTTAGACGCGGTCCAGGGAACCGCGTAAACACCGTCCGAGTGTTGGACATCTTTTTGGACACCTTTTCGGCCAGTCGCCGGGTGCGTGCCGGGAACCCCGGCGGCCCCGCCTCCACCTGGCGCCCCACGGGCGCGCCCCTCAGGCTCCGGCGCGCTCGCGGACGCGCTTGGCGAGGGCGGCCGTCGCGGCGGCCGGGTCGGCGGCCTCGGTGATGGCGCGGACGACGACGATCCGGCGGGCGCCCGCGTCCAGGACCTCGTCGAGGTTGGTCTCGTCGATGCCGCCGATGGCGAACCAGGGCCGGTCCTGGGCCAGCTCCGCCGCGTACCGCACGAGGCCGAGCCCCGGCGCGTACCGTCCGGGCTTGGTGGGGGTGGGCCAGCAGGGGCCCGTGCAGAAGTAGTCCACGCCCGGCTCGGCGGCGGCCGCGGCCACCTCGGCCTCGGCGTGGCAGGAGCGGCCGATCAGCACCCCGTCGCCGAGGATCGCGCGGGCCGCGGGCACGGGCAGGTCGCCCTGGCCGAGGTGGAGGACGTCGGAGCCGATGGCGTGGGCGACGTCGGCCCGGTCGTTCACCGCGAGGAGCCTGCCGTGCCGGCGGGCGGCGTCGGCGAAGACGGCGAGGTGCTCCAGCTCCTCACCGGCCTCCATGCCCTTGTCGCGGAGCTGCACGATGTCCACGCCGGAGGAGAGCACGGCGTCGAGGAAGTCCGGCAGGTCGCCCTGGCGCTTCCGGGCGTCGGTGCACAGGTAGAGCCGGGCGTCGGCGAGCCGCTCACGAGGCGTGGACATGGGTGGGTTCCCCCGTTCGTGCGCCGGCGTCGCGGCGCCCGGCCCGTGGGGGCCGGGCGCCGCGACACCGGCGGGTGGTGTCTGTGCGTACGGTACGTCCGACGCGGGTGCGTCAGATGGCGAGCGCCTGGGCGCGGCGCTTCACCTCCGTGCCGCGGTTCTCGTTGAGCGCCTGCGCGGGCGTGCCCGGCAGGCTCTCGTCCGGAGTGAAGAGCCACTCCAGCATTTCCTCGTTGGTGAAGCCGTCGTCCCGCAGCACGGTCAGGAGCCCGACGAGACCCTTGACGATCTTGTCGCCCTGGATGAAGGCGGCCGGAACCTGCAGGGCGTTGTTCTCGCCGCGACGCACGGCGATGAGCTGGCCTTCCTTGATCAGCTGCCGCACGCGCACCACGTCGACATCGAGCATCTCCGCGATGTCGGGCACGTAGAGCCAGGCGGGGACGAGCGCATCGATCTTTACGTCAATCTCGGTCACAGGACAAGCCTGCCATCCCGGACTGACAGCCGGTAGTCGGGCCCTACCGGGCTGCCGCCTTCAGGGGGACGGACGGGTCCGCGGCGCGCTCGGGATCGACGGGCACGGCGGCCTCGATGAGCTTGCGGCCCTGGGCCAGGTCGCGCGGACGGCCGACCGCGAGGAGGGCCACCGGCACCCCGGCGCGCAGCCAGAGCACCGACCAGGCCTCGTCGGTCGGGTCGCCGCGCCACAGCAGCTCGTCGGCGTCCGCGTGGTGTCCCGCGTACTGGACGAAGCGGCCGAACTGCTCGGACCAGAAGTACGGCACCGGGTCGTACGGCACGTCGGCGGCGCCGGTGATCGCCGCGGCGACCGCGCGGGGCCCCTGGAGCGCGTTGTCCCAGTGGTGGACGAGGAGGCGCTCCCCGTAGCGGGCGGAGGGGAAGGAGGCGCAGTCGCCGACGGCGTACACGTCGGGCAGGGAGGTGCGCAGCCGGTCGTCCGCGGTGACGGCGCCGCCCGGGTCGAGGGCGATGCCGGAGCCGGCGAGCCAGCTCGTGGCGGGGCGGGCGCCGATGCCGACGACGACGGCGTCGGCGGGCAGTTCCCGGCCGTCGGCGAGGACGACGCGGCCGGGCGCACCGGGCTCGACGGTGTCCACGCGCGCGTGGGTGAGGAGTTCGGCGCCGTTCGCCCCGTACCACTCGGCCATGGGGGCGGTGACCTCGGCGGGCAGCGCTCCCGCGAGGGGGCGGTCGGCGGCCTCGACGACGGTGACGGCACAGCCCGCCTCGCGCGCGGCGGTGGCGAACTCGGCGCCGATCCAGCCGGCGCCGACGACCACGACGGAGTGGCGGCGCTCCAGGACGGGGCCCAGGCGCACGGCGTCGTCGAGGGTGCGCAGCAGGTGGACCCCGGGGACGCCCTCGGTGCCGGGCAGGGTGAGGGGGTGGGCTCCGGTGGCGACGACCAGGACGTCGTACGCGACGGGTCCGGCCTCGGTGTCGATCTCGTGGTCGGCGGCGCGCAGTCCGGTGACGTCCAGACCGAGGCGGAGCTCGATGCCGAGGTCCTCGAAGTCGATCTCGAAGGCGGAGTCCTCGGCCTTGCCGAGGAGGATCGCCTTGGAGAGCGGCGGCCGGTCGTAGGGCTGGTGGGGTTCGGCCCCGATGAGGGTCAGGGGGCCGGCGAAGCCCTGCTCGCGCAGGGCGACGGCGGTCTGGACGCCCGCCATTCCGGCGCCGACGATCACGACGTGCTGCTGGGCCTGCTTCTGCTCGCTCACCCGACCACCTTACGCATCTGACGAAGCGTCAGGAAGGGAGGGGCGAGGGAGGGGTCTGTGGCCCCCCGGCGGCGCGGGCTAGTCTGGCGGGCGTAAAGCACTCGCGGGAGCCCGGACGCACCGGGCTGAGAGGGAGGCTGGGACGGCCTCCGACCGTACGAACCTGATCCGGGTCATGCCGGCGAAGGGAGGGGCTGGACGCCCATGCGTTCTTCCGATGTCCTCGTGGTCGGGGGCGGCATCATCGGCCTGGTCACGGCCTGGCGGGCCGCGCAGCGCGGACTGCGCACCGCCGTCGTCGACCCGGACCCGGGCGGCGGGGCCGCACGGGTCGCGGCCGGCATGCTCGCCGCCGTCACCGAACTCCACTACGGCGAGGAGACCCTGCTCGGGCTCAACCTCGCCTCCGCAGCGCGCTACCCCGCGTTCGTCGCCGAACTGGAGGACGCCGCCGGCCACGACGTCGGCTACCGCGCCTGCGGCACGCTCGCCGTCGCCCTCGACGCCGACGACCGGGCCCATCTGCGCGAACTGCACGCCCTGCAGACCCGCTGCGGACTCGTCTCCGAATGGCTCAGCGGCCGCGAGTGCCGCCGCCTCGAACCGATGCTGGCGCCCGGCGTCCGGGGCGGGCTGCGGGTCGACGGCGACCACCAGGTCGACCCGCGCCGACTGGCCACCGCGCTCCTGCGCGCCTGCGAACGGGCCGGGGTCGTCTTCCACCGGGCCCTCGCGGAGCGGCTCGCGGTCGTGCGGGACCGGGCACGCGGCGCCGTGCTCACCGGCGGCGAGGAGCTGACGGCCGACCAGGTCGTCCTCGCCGCGGGCAGCCTCAGCGGGCGGCTCGCGGGCGTGCCCGAGGAGGTGCTGCCACCGGTCCGCCCGGTCAAGGGCCAGGTCCTCCGGCTGCGGGTGCCGCCCGCGTACGCCCCCTTCCTCTCCCGCACCGTCCGGGCCGTCGTCCGCGGCAGCCACGTCTACCTGGTGCCCCGCGAGAACGGCGAGCTCGTCGTCGGCGCCACCAGCGAGGAGCTCGGCTGGGACACCACGGTGACGGCGGGCGGGGTGTACGAGCTGCTGCGCGACGCCCACGAGCTCGTCCCGGGCCTCACCGAGCTGCCGCTCACCGAGACGCGTGCGGGCCTGCGCCCGGGCTCCCCGGACAACGCCCCCCTCCTCGGGCCGAGCGCCCTGCCGGGCCTGCACCTGGCCACCGGCCACTACCGCAACGGGGTGCTGCTCACCCCCGTCACCGGCGACGTCATGGCCGAGGTCCTCACCACCGGCGCCCTGCCCGACGAGGCACGCCCCTTCACCCCCCGCCGTTTCTCCCCCGTACGACAGGAGCAGCCCGCATGACCGTGTCCGTGACCGTGTCCGTGAACGGAGAGGCGCGCGAGCTCTCCGGCCCCGTCTCCCTGGACGCCCTCGTGGCGAGCCTGACCACGGCCCGCTCCGGAGTCGCCGCGGCGCTCAACGAGACGGTCGTGCCGCGCGGCGAATGGGCCACCACGCTGCTCGGCGAGGGCGACCGGGTCGAGGTCCTCACCGCGGTGCAGGGAGGCTGACCGGAATGTCCGACGACGTCTTCACCCTCGGCGGTACGGAGTTCTCCTCCCGCCTCATCATGGGCACCGGCGGCGCCCCCAGCCTCGACGTCCTGGAGCGCTCCCTCGTCGCCAGCGGTACGGAACTGACGACGGTCGCCATGCGGCGCCTCGACCCGACGGTCCAGGGCTCGGTCCTGTCCGTCCTCACCCGCCTCGGCATCCAGGTCCTGCCGAACACGGCGGGCTGCTACACGGCGGGCGAGGCCGTCCTCACCGCCCGCCTGGCCCGGGAGGCGCTCGGCACGAACTGGATCAAGCTGGAGGTCGTCGCCGACGAGCGCACCCTCCTGCCGGACGGCGAGGAGCTCCTGGCGGCGGCCGAGACCCTGGTCGACGACGGCTTCGTGGTCCTCCCCTACACCAACGACGACCCCGTCCTGGCCCGGAAGCTGGAGGACGTGGGCTGCGCGGCGATCATGCCGCTCGGCTCCCCCATCGGCTCCGGGCTCGGCATCCGCAACCCGCACAACTTCCAGCTGATCGTGGAACGGGCCGGAGTCCCGGTCGTCCTCGACGCCGGCGCGGGAACGGCCTCGGACGCGGCGCTCGCGATGGAGCTGGGGTGCGCGGCGGTCATGCTGGCGTCGGCGGTGACGCGGGCGCAGGAGCCGGTGCTCATGGCCGCGGCGATGCGGCACGCGGTCTCGGCGGGGCGGCTGGCGTTCCGGGCGGGACGGATTCCCCGCCGGCACTTCGCCTCCGCGTCCTCCCCGACGACGGGCCAGGCCCACCTGGACCCCGAACGCCCCGCGTTCTGACCCCCGCCCCGAACAGCCGCCCCGCCGACGGTTCCCACCCCCGTCGTGGGCGGTCGTTCCGCCGGGGCGGTGCCCCGCCACCCCCGTCGTGGGCGGTCGTTCCGCCGGGGCAAGGGGGTCCCCCCTGCTCGAGCGGAGCCGAGAGCTTGGGGGAGGGTGCGCACAACGGACGGCGCCCTTGCCGGGCCCAGGCTTCCGCGCCCTGACCCGCACCCCGTGCACAGCTCACTTGTGGTGCGGGTCCAGACGCGGAACGCGGAGGCCCCGTTGAAGGGCGCCGTCCCGTGTGCCCACCCGTCCCGCCCCAGCGGGACGACTGCCCACACGGGACGGGGGCGGGGGCACCGCCCCGCCGGGTGCGGGCTCCACGTGGGGGTGCCGGTCGCCAGGCCCAGGTCCCGGCGGCGCCCCGCTCGTCACAGCTGCGCTGCAGTCCCGCCCCGACCGCACGAGCCCCCCGCCCCCGGCTCGTAGACTCGTCGCCGTGGACACGACCCTTCAGGACCCCCTCGTCGGGCGGCTGCTCGACGGCCGCTACCGCGTCGACGCGCGCATCGCCGTCGGCGGGATGGCCACCGTCTACCGGGCCGTCGACACCCGCCTCGACCGCGTCCTCGCGCTCAAGGTGATGCACCCGGCCCTCGCCGCCGACGCCGCCTTCGTCGAGCGGTTCATCCGCGAGGCGAAGTCCGTGGCCCGGCTCGCGCACCCCAACGTCGTCGGGGTCTTCGACCAGGGCGCCGAGGGCGCGTACGTCTATCTGGCGATGGAGTACGTCGCCGGCTGCACCCTCCGCGACGTCCTGCGCGAGCGCGGCGCCCTCACGCCCCGTGCCGCCCTCGACATCCTGGAGCCGGTGCTCGCCGCGCTGGGTGCCGCGCACCGGGCGGGGTTCGTGCACCGGGACATGAAGCCGGAGAACGTCCTGATAGGGGACGACGGCCGGGTGAAGGTCGCCGACTTCGGTCTCGTACGGGCCGTGGGCTCGGCGACGGCCACGACCGGCGCGGTCCTCGGCACGGTCTCGTACCTGGCGCCGGAGCAGATCGAGCACGGCACCGCCGACACCCGCGCCGACGTGTACGCCTGCGGCGTCGTCCTCTACGAGATGCTGACCGGCGTCAAGCCGCACTCCGGCGACACCCCCGCCCAGGTGCTCTACCAGCACCTGAACACCGACGTGCCCGCCCCCTCGGCCGCCGTCCCCGGGCTCGCCCCGGAGCTGGACGAGCTGGTCGCGGCGGCCACCGCCCGCGATCCCGAGGTCCGTCCGCACGACGCCGTCGCCCTGCTCGCCCTGCTCCGGGAGGCCCGTGCCGGACTCGGCGACGAGCAGCTGGACGCGGTGCCTCCGTCGGCGCGGTCCGGGGGCCGGGACACCGCCGAGGACCGGACGAGCGTGATCGCCCGGCCCGTACCGGCGGCGGCCGACGCCCGGCAGATGGAGCGCACCGGCCGGCTGCCCGCCCCGGAGGCGCCTCCCGTCGCCCGCCGGCGGCCCCCGCGCGGCCCGCTCCTCGTCGTCGTCGCCGTCCTGCTCGCCCTCGGCCTGGGCACCGGCGTCTGGTACATCGGTTCCGGCCAGTTCACCCGGGTCCCCGCCGTCCTCGGCCAGTCCGAGGCCGCCGCGACGAAGCGCGTCACCGACGCCGGTCTCGAGGTGGGCAGCACGAAGCGCGCCTTCAGCGACGTGTACGAGCGCGGGACCGTCATGGCCGTCGACCCGGCTCCCGGCGAGCGCGTCCGGGGCAACGGCACGGTCGTCCTCACGCTCTCCCGCGGCCCGGAGGTCGTGAAGGTGCCGAACCTCAAGGGCAGGCCGCTCGCGGAGGCCAAGCGCCTCCTGGAGCAGGAGGGCCTGGCCCCCGGGGTGATCACCAAGGAGTTCAGCGACTCCGTCGCGCAGGGCTCCGTGATCGGCTCCGATCCCGAGCCCGGCACCGAGCGCAGCCCCGACTCCGCCGTCGCCCTGGTGGTCAGCAAGGGTTCCCCGATCGACGTGCCCGACGTCAGCGGCGAGACCGTCGCCGACGCCACGGCCGTCCTCCAGGAGGAGGGGCTCACCGTCCGGGTCGCCCCCGAGCGGATCGACTCCCCCGAGGAGGCCGGCACCGTGGCGGCCCAGTCCCTCGCCGGGGGCAGCCGGGCCGCAGAGGGCGACGTCATCACCCTCACGGTCTCCAAGGGACCGAAGCTGGTCGAGGTCCCGGACGTGACGGACGAGTCGACTGCGGACGCGCGCGCCGCCCTGGAGGACGCGGGCTTCGAGGTGGAGGTCAAGAAGTCCTTCCCCTACCTCGGCGACACGGTCGCGAGCCAGTCCGTGAAGGGCGGCGGGACCGCGCCCGAGGGCTCCACCATCACCATCACGATCAAGGGACTCTAGAGACTCATGCGCAACCCCGTCGGCGGCCACGTCCCCGTGGCCGGTGGCCTCGCCACGGTCGGCCTCGGCTACGCCCGTGAGCTCGGCGCCGAGACCGTGCAGGTCTTCGTCGCCAATCCGCGCGGCTGGGCGACCCCGGTCGGCAATCCGGCCCAGGACGAGCGTTTCCGGGCCGAGTGCGAGGCCGGGTCGATCTCGGCGTGGGTGCACGCCCCTTACCTGATCAACTTCGGGTCCCACACCGAGGCCACGGTGGAGAAGTCGGTGGAGTCGCTGCGGCACTCGCTGCGCCGGGGCAGGGAGATCGGCGCCAAGGGCGTGGTGGTGCACACCGGCTCGGCGACCGGCGGCCGGCCGCGCGAGGTGGCCCTCGCCCAGGTGCGGGAGCGGATGCTGCCGCTCCTCGACGAGCTGACGCACGAGGACGATCCGGACCTCCTCCTGGAGTCGACGGCGGGCCAGGGCTTCTCGCTCTGCTCGCGGACCTGGGACTTCGGCCCGTACTTCGACGCGCTCGACCACCACCCGAAGCTGGGCGTCTGCCTCGACACCTGTCACATCTTCGCGGCCGGTCACGACCTGGCGGGCCCGCACGGGGCGGCGCAGACGCTGGACCTGCTGGTGGACACGGTCGGCGAGGGGCGGCTGAAGCTGATCCACGCCAACGACTCGAAGGACGTCGTGGGCGCGCACAAGGACCGGCACGCGAACATCGGGGCGGGTCACATCGGCGAGGACGCCTTCGGGAAACTCCTGCGCCACCCGGCCACCGAGAACGTCCCGCTGATCATCGAGACCCCGGGCGGCAAGGAAGGACACGTCGCCGACATCGAGCTCCTGAAGAAGCTCCGCGAGCGCCGGGATTGATCACATCCGGTTGAGGAATACCCTAGGGGGGTATACGGTTCCAGCGAGGGCAGGAACCGTATACGAGGTTGGGGGCACCTCTCATGCAGCACGAAGCGCACGCACGCCACGGTCATGAAGGCCACGAGGGCCATGGCGGCCACACCGGGCACACCGGGCACGGGGACCACATCGGCCACGAGAGCCACGCGGGCCATGCCGACCACCAGGCTCACGCGGCTCCCACCGGCCACGCCGACCACCAGAGCCACGCCCATCACACCCACCACACCGGCCACGCGGCCAGCTCCGGCCACGAAGGACATCACGCCTCCGGCGGCACCGTCTCCTGGGCGATGGCGGCCCGGGCCACGCTGCACTGCCTCACCGGCTGCGCCATCGGCGAGATCCTCGGCATGATCATCGGCACCGCCCTGGGCTGGGGCAACATGCCGACGATGGTCCTCGCGATCGTCCTGGCCTTCTTCTTCGGCTACGCGCTCACCCTGCGCGGCATCCTCTCCGCCGGCGTCGACTTCAAGACGGCCTTCAAGGTCGCCCTCGCCGCCGACACCCTCTCCATCGCCGTCATGGAGATCATCGACAACGGCGTCATCGCCCTCTGGCCCGGCGCCATGGACGCGCACCTCGACGAGCCGCTCTTCTGGATCGTGCTCGCCATCGCGCTCGCCGCCGCCTTCGTGATCACCACCCCGGTCAACAAGTGGATGATCGGCCGCGGCAAGGGCCACGCGGTGGTCCACCAGTACCACCACTGACCGCACGACGGACGGTCCGGAGCCGCTACAGCTCCGGGCCGTCCCCCGGTTCCTCCTGGTACGAGTAGCGCTGCTCCGTCCACGGATCACCGAGGTTGTGGTAGCCGCGCTCCTCCCAGAAGCCCCGGCGGTCGGCCGCCATGTACTCCACGCCCCGGACCCACTTGGGCCCCTTCCAGGCGTACAGGTGCGGGACGACGAGCCGCAGCGGGAAACCGTGCTCGGCGGTGAGCAGCTCCCCGTCCTTGTGGGTGGCGAAGATCGTGCCGTCCGCGGCGAAGTCGGCGAGCCGCATGTTGGCGCTGTACCCGTACTCGGCCCAGACCATCACGTGCGTCACGTGGGGTGCGGGCGGAGCGAGCTCCAGGATCGTGCGGGCGGGGACACCGCCCCATTCGGCCCCGAGCATGCTGAACTTCGTGACGCAGTGCAGATCGGCCACGACCGTGGAGAACGGGAGGGCCGAGAACTCCTCGTGGTTCCAGCACCGCTTGTCACCGTCGGCGGTCGCCCCGAAGACGCGGAACTCCCAGCGGTCCGGCTTGAACTTGGGGACGGGCCCGTAATGGGTGACCGGCCAGCCGCGCTGCAGCCGCTGCCCCGGGGGCAGATCCGGCGGAAAGTCCGGCGAACGATCCGGCCGACCCGCTTCCCGGTGTACTCCGCTCTCCGGCTGACCCATGTCATCCATGGTGACAGACGGCGAGGGGTGGTCATGACCAGGCGACCACCCGGCCGGAGCGATTCGGGCAACTGCGACTAAGCCTGCACTTACTGGACGCCCCCCATTCGGGGTGCGAGGATGCGGCCATCCCGCCCAGTGACGGCGTAGACACGTAACGTGGAAGGAGCCTGGAGCGATGCAGGGCGACCCCGAGGTCCTCGAGTTCCTCAACGAGCAGCTGACCGGCGAGCTGACGGCCATCAACCAGTACTGGCTGCACTACCGCATCCAGGACAACAAGGGGTGGACGAAGCTCGCCAAGTACACCCGCGAAGAGTCCATCGACGAGATGAAGCACGCGGACAAGCTGACCGAGCGCATCCTGATGCTCGACGGCCTGCCCAACTACCAGCGGCTCTTCCACGTGCGGGTCGGCCAGACGATCACCGAGATGTTCCAGGCGGACCGCCAGGTCGAGGTGGAGGCGATCGACCGCCTCAGGCGCGGGATCGAGGTCATGCGCGCCAAGGGGGACATCACGTCCGCCAACCTCTTCGAGGAGATCCTGGCCGACGAGGAGCACCACATCGACTACCTGGACACCCAGCTGGAGCTGATCGAGTCCCTGGGTGAGGCGCTGTACATCTCCACACTGATCGAGCAGCCCAGCTAGCGGCCGGGCCGGGGGCCTAGGCGGCTTCCTGGAGCTCCGTGACCGTCTCCGAGGCCAGGGCGGGCATGCCCTGGTCCACGAGCTCGCGTCGCGGGCAGTTGCCGCGCCCGAGAATGGCCTGAATGCGACGGACGCAGGAACCGCAGTCCGTACCGGCCTTGCACGCCGAGGCTATCTGGCGGGGCGTGCACGCGCCCGCGTCCGCATGCTCCTTGACCTGCTTCTCCGTGACACCGAAGCATGAGCAGACGTACACGCGGTTCACCTCCCGCCGAGATCGTTAAGGCTAACCTAACCTTACCCGGCGGCCCGGAGCCCCAAAAGCCCCGGATACGACGATGGGGCGCGGATCACAGCGATCCGCGCCCCATCTCCGTAGGAACCTACTTACTGATCGCGGTACATCTCCGCCACCAGGAACGCCAGGTCGAGCGACTGGCTGCGGTTGAGCCGCGGGTCGCAGGCCGTCTCGTAGCGCTGGTGCAGGTCGTCGACGAAGATCTCGTCGCCGCCGCCCACGCACTCGGTGACGTCGTCACCGGTGAGCTCGACGTGGATGCCGCCCGGGTGGGTGCCCAGCGCCTTGTGGACCTCGAAGAAGCCCTTGACCTCGTCGAGCACGTCGTCGAAGCGGCGGGTCTTGTGGCCGGAGGCGGCCTCGAAGGTGTTGCCGTGCATCGGGTCGGTGACCCAGGCGACGACCGCACCGGAGGCGGTGACCTTCTCGACCAGCTCGGGGAGCTTGTCGCGGACCTTGTCGGCGCCCATGCGGACGATGAAGGTCAGCCGGCCCGGCTCGCGGTCCGGGTCGAGACGGTCGATGTACGTGAGCGCCTCGTCCACCGTGGTGGTCGGGCCGAGCTTGATGCCGATCGGGTTGGCGATCTGCGAGCAGAACTCGATGTGCGCGTGGTCCAGCTGGCGGGTGCGCTCACCGATCCAGACCATGTGGCCGGAGGTGTCGTACAGCTTCCCGGTGCGCGAGTCCGTACGGGTCAGGGCGCCCTCGTAGTCGAGCAGCAGCGCCTCGTGGGAGGCGTAGAACTCGACGGCCTTGAACTCGGCCGGGTCGGTGCCACAGGCCTTCATGAAGTTCAGGGCGTTGTCGATCTCGCGGGCGAGCGCCTCGTAACGCTGGCCCGAGGGGGACGACTTCACGAAGTCCTGGTTCCAGGCGTGGACCTGGCGCAGGTCGGCGTAGCCACCGGTGGTGAAGGCGCGGACCAGGTTGAGCGTGGAGGCGGAGGCGTTGTACATCCGCTTCAGCCGCTCGGGGTCCGGGATCCGGGCCTTCTCGTTGAAGTCGAAGCCGTTGACCGAGTCGCCGCGGTAGGTCGGCAGGGTCACGCCGTCGCGGGTCTCGGTGCCCTTGGAGCGGGGCTTCGAGTACTGGCCGGCGATACGGCCGACCTTCACGACGGGCACGGAGGCCGCGTAGGTGAGGACGGCGCTCATCTGGAGCAGCGTCTTGAGCTTGGCCCTGATGTGGTCGGCGGACACGGCGTCGAAGGCCTCGGCGCAGTCGCCGCCCTGGAGCAGGAACGCCTCACCACGGGCGACGGCTCCCATCCGGGCGCGCAGCTGGTCGCACTCGCCGGCGAAGACGAGCGGAGGATACGACTCGAGGTCCGCGATCACATCGCGCAGAGCCTCGGCATCGGGGTACTCGGGCTGCTGCGCCGCGGGCAGGTCTCGCCAGGTCGCCTTGGCGACGGCGTGGGAATCAGCGTTCACGGTCACATGCACAACATTACGGGGTTCTTCGTCCGGTCCTGTCCGCCTGCCCATTGGCTGAGACGCGCGCCCGAAATGTCACACGGGGATCTTCGCGCCATCGAGTGGTGTTACCCTCTGGCCCGTTTCACAAGAGCAAAGTCGAATTCACAGGGGTGGGTGTGACCCAGAGGCACCGCAGGGATCGCAAGAAGAAACGACTCTTGTACGGAGCGGCGGCGGCCGTCGTCGCCACCGCCACCATCGGCACCATCGCGGTGGCCTCACCGGGCCTCCTCGGCACGGGCGACGGTACGTCCGGGGGTGACCCTTCCCTCCAGACGCAGTTCGCAAACGCCGCCCGCGAGTTCGATGTCCCGCAGAGCGTGCTCATGGCGGTGTCGTACCGCCAGACGCGCTGGGAGTCGCACGAGGGCGTGCCCAGCACCACGGGCGCGTACAACGTCATGGGGCTGACGAAGGTCGACCCGGAGGACGTCGAGCAGGACACGGACGAGCAGCTGCTCGATCTGATGAACCGGAGCGGCGACCCGCGCGTCGAGAAGAGGTTCGACGGGAAGAAGGCGCTGGCCGCCCTCCCCGAGAAGAAGATCGACACCTCCGACCCGACGCTGCACACGCTCGACAAGGCCGCCGAGCTGATCGACGGCTCGACCGAGTCCGTGCAGAACGACACGGCCGCCTCGATCCGCGCCGGTGCCGCACTGCTGGCCGAGTACCAGAAGCAGGCCGGCGCCGAGCTGTCGGACGACCCGGGCGCCTGGTACCCGGCCGTGGCCCGCTACAGCCAGTCCGAGGACCGGAAGGGCGCCGACCTCTTCGCGAAGCGCGTCTTCGAGTCCATCAGGACGGGCGAGCGGGAGATCACCGCGGACGGCGAGCAGGTCGTCCTGCCGGCGGACCCGTCGGTGAAGCCGGTCAAGGCGTCGAACGTGCCGCTGGCGGCGAGCTTCACGGCCACCACCGAGACCCCGGCGGTCGAGTGCCCGACCGGCGCGACGGCGCCCGTCTGCACCTTCATCCCGGCCGCGTACTCGCAGAACGACGGCAACTACAACATCGCGAGCCGCCCCTCGAACGGCTTCGACGTCCGCCAGATCGTCATCCACGACATCGAGGGCACCCACGACGGTGCCGTCAGCGTCTTCCAGAACCCGCTGAGCTACGCCAGCGCCCACTACATCGTCCGCGCCGACGGTCGTGTGACGCAGATGGTGGAGACCAAGAACGAGGCGTACCACGCCGGCAACAAGACCCTCAACATGCACTCGATCGGCATCGAGCACGAGGGTTACGCCATCAAGGGCGACGCCGGCTGGTACACCGAGCCGGAGTACGAGTCCTCCGCCGCCCTCGTGAAGTACCTGGCGACGAAGTTCTCCATCCCGCTGGACCGCGAGCACATCATCGGCCACGACGACGTGCCGAGCGTCCTGGACAGCAAGATCCAGGACCACTGGGACCCGGGCCCGTTCTGGGACTGGAACCACTTCATGACCCTGGTCGGCGCGCCCACCGGTGCCGGTGGCGCGGGCGGCCCGCTCCAGGCCGGTCAGCTCGTCCGGGTCGTCCCGCCGTTCACCTCGGCCAACCAGCAGCAGATGAAGTACACGGAGCAGGGGGTCACCAAGACCACCGTGCCGCTGCCGGTGAACTTCGGCTACCTGTACTCGGAGCCGGTCGCCGACCAGACGAAGGCGCTGACCGACCCGTACTTCACCTCGAACTGGCAGTTCGGCTCGAACTGGGCGAACAAGGTCACGGCCGGCAGCACCCACGTCGTCGCCGAGTCCCGGACCGACTGGACCGCCATCTGGTACGGCGGCAAGAAGGCCTGGTTCCACAACCCCGGCGGCCAGTACACGGCCCCCGTGGGCGTGAAGACGGCGATCACCGCCAAGGACGGCGCCGCCTCGATCCCGGTCTACGGCCGCGCCTACCCCGAGGACGCCGCCTACACGGGCACCGGTGTCCCGGTCCAGGCGAACAACGGCGCGTCGCTGACGAAGTACAGCCTCCCGGCCGGGCAGCTGTACGTAAAGGCCGGCGAGCCGGTCGCGGGCGACTACTACTACAGCGCCTACAACACCGACGGCACCCGTGTCGTCGGCACGACCAACATCTTCATCCCGATCCGCTTCAACCACCGCATGGCGTTCGTGAAGGCGAGCGACGTCAAGCAGGTCGCCACCACGGCGTCCGTCCGCGCCGACAACCGCTACAACCTCCTCGCCCGTGACGGCTCCGGCGTGCTCTGGCAGTACCAGGGCACCGGCAGTGCCACCGCGCCCTTCCTGACCCGGTACAAGGTCGGGGCCGGCTGGCAGATCTACAACACCGTCACCCCGCTGACCGCCCTCCGGGCCGACGGCACCGGTGACGCCGTGGCCCGGGACGCCTCCGGTGTGCTCTGGTACTACCAGGGCAGCGGCAACGCGTCCGCGCCGTTCAAGCCGCGTCTGAAGATCGGCGGCGGCTGGCAGGTCTACGACCGGATCACCGGCGTCCGCGACCTCACCGGCGACTCCAAGCCGGACCTGATCGCCCGCGAGAAGTCGGGTGTCCTGTGGCTGTACAAGGGCACCGGCACCCCGGCCACGCCGTTCGCGCCCCGGGTGCAGATCGGCACCGGCTGGCAGATCTACAACGCCGTCGTCAGCACCGGCGACCTGACCTCCGACGGCAAGCCGGACATGATCGGCCGCGACGGCGCCGGCGTGCTGTGGCTGTACAAGGGCACCGGCAGCGCCACCGCCCCGTACGCCGCCCGCGTCAAGGTCGGCACCGGCTGGCAGATCTACAACAGCATCACCGGTCCGAGTGACATCACCGGTGACGGCAAGGTCGACTTCGTCGCCCGTGACGGCTCCGGCGTGCTGTGGCTGTACAAGGGCACCGGCAGCGCCACCGCCCCGTACTCCTCTCGCGTGCAGGTCGGCCCGGGCTGGCAGTCCTACAACCTGATCTTCTGATCGGGTCGTTCGCTCGGCCTCGGGGCCCGGCTCGCACCGTCCACGGTGCGGACCGGGCCCCGTTTCCGTGCCCGGCTGCGTTACAGTGCTCGCATGTCGTACGTCTCGCAGACCCAGAACTGGTGGTGGACCGCTCATCCGGCGGCCCACTGACTGCGCGTACACCGACACACGCAAAGGCCGCCCGAGGGGCGGCCTTTCTCGTACCCGGGCCGTTCCTCCTCTCCGTACTCTCCTCGGAAGGAACGACCGCCCCATGGACCTTTCCCGTCTCCTCGACCCCTCCTGCCCGCCCTTCGCGCTGCTGCGCCGCCGCACCCCCGGCCGTGACCACGACACCGTCGAGGTGCTGATCGGCCGGGTCCACGAGGCCGGGCGCCTCGCGGAGCTGCCCGTGGGTCCGATGCCGACGCTGGCCCTCGTGCCGTTCCGGCAGATCCGGGAGCGCGGCTTCGACGTGCGGGACGACGGCACCCCGCTCTCCGTGCTGGTCGCCGACGAGGCGTACGAGCTGCCGCTCGCCGAGGCCCTGGCCGCGCTGCCCGCCCATGAGGTGCGGGTGGAGGGCGGCGGGTTCGACGTCTCCGACGAGGCGTACGCGAAGACCGTGCGGCGGGTCATCGACGAGGAGATCGGCTCCGGCGAGGGCGCGAACTTCGTCATCCGGCGCACGTACACCGGGGAGATCCCGGGCTTCGGGCGCGCCGACGCGCTCGCCCTGTTCCGGCGGCTGCTCGCGGGCGAGCGGGGCGCGTACTGGACGTTCGTCGTGCACACCGGGGAGCGGACGCTCGTCGGGGCCAGCCCCGAGGTGCACGTCCGGATGTCCGGAGGGACGGTCGTGATGAACCCGATCAGCGGCACGTACCGCTACCCGGCCGGGGCCGCCCCGACCGCCGAGGACCTGCTCGCCTTCCTCGCCGACCGCAAGGAGACCGAGGAGCTCTCCATGGTGGTGGACGAGGAGCTGAAGATGATGTGCACGGTGGGCGACATGGGCGGGGTCGTGATCGGGCCGCGCCTGAAGGAGATGGCCCACCTCGCGCACACGGAGTACGAGTTGCGGGGCCGGTCCTCGCTCGACGTGCGGGAGGTGCTGCGGGAGACGATGTTCGCGGCGACCGTGACCGGCTCGCCGGTGCAGAACGCCTGCCGGGTGATCGAGCGTCACGAGGAGGGCGGCCGGGGGTACTACGCGGGCGCGCTCGCCCTGCTCGGCACGGACGGGAACGGGGCGCAGACGCTGGACTCCCCCATCCTCATCCGTACCGCCGACATCGACGCCGACGGCCGGCTGCGGGTGCCGGTGGGGGCCACGCTCGTGCGGCACTCGGACCCCGAGGGCGAGGTCGCCGAGACCCACGCCAAGGCGGCGGGCGTCCTCACGGCCCTCGGCGTGCGGGAGGGCCGGCCGGCCGAGCCGTCGGCGCCGGTGCCGCCGCGGCTCGCCGACGACCCCCGGGTGCGGGCCGCGCTCGACGCGCGCCGGTCGGACCTGGCGCCGTTCTGGCTGAAGATGCAGGCCCGGTCCGCGGAGCTGTCGGGGCACGCGCTCGTGATCGACGCCGAGGACACCTTCACGGCGATGCTGGCGCACGTCCTGCGCTCCTCCGGCCTGGAGGTGTCGGTGCTCCGCTACGACGAGCCGGGGCTGCGGGAGCTGGCCCTCGCCCACGAGGGCCCGGTCGTCCTGGGGCCCGGCCCCGGGAACCCGTCGGACGCCGCCGACCCGAAGATGCGCTTCCTGCGCGGTCTGACGGCCGAGCTGGTGCGGGACCACCGACACGGCCTGCTGGGCGTCTGCCTCGGGCACGAGCTGATCGCGGCCGAGCTGGGCCTGGACATCGTCCGCAAGCGGACCCCGTTCCAGGGGGCGCAGCTGCGGGTCGACCTCTTCGGTCAGCGGCGGACGGTCGGCTTCTACAACAGCTTCACGGCCCGCTGCGACGACCGGACGGCGACGGAGCTGGCGCTGCACCGCATCGAGGTGAGCCGGGACGCGGAGACCGGCGAGGTGCACGCCCTGCGCGGACCGGGCTTCGCGGGCGTGCAGTTCCACCCGGAGTCGGTGCTCACGACGGACGGGGCGGCGCTCACCGCTTCCCTGCTCGCGGGGGTGCTGGTCTAGGAGGCCCTCGGTACCAGGACGTTCTCGCTGCGCCGCCCCGCGGTGTAGTCGAGGACGTTCCGGACCGTCGTGTCGATGATCTGGGTGACCGCCTCGACCGTGTAGTACGCCTGGTGCGAGGTGACCACCACGTTCGGGAAGGTGACCAGGCGGGCCAGGGTGTCGTCCTCGACGCCCGCCAGGGACTTGTCGAGGAAGAAGAGCCCGGCCTCCGCCTCGTACACGTCCAGGCCGACCCCGGTGAAGCGGCCGGCGCGGAGCTCGGCGACGAGGGCCTCGGTGTCGACGAGCCCGCCGCGGCTGGAGTTCACCAGGATGGCGTCGTCCTTCATGGCCTTGAGGGCGGCGGCGTCGACGAGGTGGTGGGTGGCCTCCACGAGCGGGACGTGGAGGCTGACGAGGTCGGCCTCGGCGAGGAGCCGCTCCTTGTCGACGTACTTCATGCCGAGCTCCACGCAGGCGGGGTTCTCGGCGACGTCCCAGCCGAGGAGGCGCATGCCGAAGCCGTGGGCGATGCGGGTGAAGGCCTCGCCGATCCTGCCGGTGCCGAGGACGCCGACGGTACGGCCCCGCAGGTCACGGCCCATCAGTCCGTCGAGCCGGAAGTCGAAGTCGCGGGTCCGGTTGGAGGCGCGGACGATCCGGCGGTTGACGGCCATGGCGAGGGTCCAGGCGAACTCGGCGACGGAGTACGGCGAGTAGGACGAGACGCGGGCGACGGTGAGGCCGAGGCGCTCGGCGACGTCCAGGTCGATGTTGTTGAAGCCGGTGGAGCGCTGGGCGATCAGCTGGGTCCCGCCCGCCGCGAGGGTCTGCAGGGCCCGGTGGTTCAGGTCGGCGTTGACGCTGGTGGAGACGATCTCGTAGCCGGCGGCGATGGGGGCGGTGTCCTCGGTGAGGAAGACGTCCAGGCAGCGGACGTCGTGATGTCCCGCGAAGGCCTTCTCCATGAGGGGCTTCTCGTCCGCCTGCACGCCGAATGCCAGGATCTCCACGGGATTCCCCTCATCGTCACGATGGGCCGTATCTGCGCGAATGCGCGAACATCGCGAATATACGACCCTTCGTCCTTCCCGGCGCCTCAGGCGTCGTCGAGGCCCCGCTCGATGGCGTACCGGACGAGCTCCACCCTGTTGTGCAGCTGGAGCTTGCCCAGGGTGTTCTGGACGTGGTTCTGCACCGTGCGGTGCGAGATGACCAGGCGCTCGGCGATCTGCTTGTAGCTGAGTCCCTTCGCGACGAGCCGCAGGACCTCCGTCTCGCGCTCGGTCAGCTGCGGGGCCTTCGGCTCGTCGGTGCCGGCCGCCGGGGCGGGCTCGGAGGCCAGCCGGCGGTACTCGCCGAGGACGAGGCCGGCCAGGCCCGGCGTGAAGACGGGGTCGCCGACGGCCGTCCGGCGGACCGCGTCGATCAGCTCCTCCGTACTGGCCGACTTGAGGAGGTAGCCGGTGGCGCCGGACTTGACCGCCTCCAGGACGTCGGCGTGCTCGCCGCTCGCCGAGAGGACGAGGACCCGCAGCTCGGGCCGGCCGCCGACGAGCTCCTTGCAGACCTGGACGCCCGGCTTGACCGGCAGGTTCAGGTCCAGGACGAGGACGTCGGGGCCGGCCGCGACGGCGCGGCGCACGGCCTGCTCGCCGTCGCCGGCGGTGGCGACCACGTCGAAGCCCGCCTCGGCGAGGTCGCGGGCGACCGCGTCCCGCCACATCGGATGGTCGTCGACGACCATCACCTTGATCCGCTGCTCGCTCACTTCTCCCCTGCCTTCCCCCGTGGAACCTTCAACTCGACTTCCGTGCCCTGGCCGGGGACCGAGATCAGCTCGGCCGTGCCGCCCAGATCCCGCAGTCTCCCCCGGATGGACAGGGCGACGCCCATCCGGCCCTCGCCCTCCGCCTGCGCGAGGCGGCCCTCCGGGATGCCGGGGCCGTCGTCCCGGACGGTGACGATCACCTCGTCCGGCCAGTCCTCTATCAGGATCCACGCGTGCGCGTCCTCGCCGGCGTGCACCCGGACGTTGTCCAGGGCGGCGCCGACGGCGGCGGCCAGCTCGCGGGCGGCGGCCGGCGGCAGCAGGACCGGGGCGCCCGGCTCGGAGAGCGTGACCCGGGCGCCGGCGCGCGGGGCGAGCAGGACGCGGAGGTCGGCGGGGGCGTCGGGCGCGCCGCAGGAGGGATCGTCGTCCTCCTCCACGACCCGGACGACGGCGCCCTCGGACTCGTCCTCGGAGACCAGACTGGGCCGGCTGAGCCCGCCGGCGACGAGGGTGCGGAGGGCGATCTCCTGCTCCCCCGCCATCCGGCCGAGTTCGGCCGCCTCGCCGCCGAGCGCGGTGCCGCGCCGCTGCACCATCGCGAGGACCTGGAGGACGCTGTCGTGGATGTCGCGGGCGAGCCGCTCCCGCTCCCGGGTCGCGGCCTCGATCTCCAGGGCGCGGGCGAGGGTGCGCTCGGAGGCGCGGGCGACCTCGACGACGTAGCCGATGGCGATGGAGGCGACCCAGACGAGGAGCACGTTGTGGAAGGTGTCCCGGCTGGGCTGGCCGCGCTCGACGATGTTGGCGACGGCGACCAGGGAGGAGGCGACGCCGGCCCAGCGCCAGCCGCCCTTGATGGCGTAGGCGAGGACGGAGCCGGCGGTCCATATCGACGGCAGGGTGGGGCCGTCGACCGACTGGGCGTGGGCGTCGGCGAGCGGGGTGAGGAGGATGCCGACGAGGGCGACGGTGAGGTCGGCGACGAGGAAGCGCCTGGTGCAGCCGACCGCGTTCGCCACCTTGGGAAGGGTGGCGAGGGTCCAGCAGCACAGCACCGCCAGATAGCCGACGGCGACCCAGGGCCGCTCGTACCCGCTCCGGCCGAAGACGAACAGCAGGACCGCGTAGACCATCGTCAGGACGCGGTAGCCGGTCAGCGCCCGCCACAGCGGCTGCTCGACCGACATGCGCACGACACGTTCGCGCTTGGCCATCTCCCCCACCCCCCGAGTCCCTCGCGGGGACCTACGCGCCGGACTCTTCCCGAGCGGCGATCTCGGCCTTGACGGCCTCCTTGGCCGCCTTCTCCGCCTCCGCGATCTGCCGCTTGGCGGCCGTCGCGTAGATGTCGACGTACTCCTGGCCGGAGAGCTTCATGATCTCGTACATGACCTCGTCGGTCACCGAGCGGAGGATGAAGCGGTCCCCCTCCATGCCCTGGTAGCGGGTGAAGTCCAGCGGCTTGCCGATCCGGATGCCCGGGCGCATCAGCTTGGGGACGACCTTGCCGGGCGGCTGGATCTTCTCGGTGTCGATCATGGCGACCGGGATGACGGGCGCGCCGGTGGCCAGGGCGACGCGCGCCAGACCGCCGGGCTTGCCCCGGTAGAGGCGCCCGTCGGGCGAGCGGGTGCCCTCGGGGTAGATGCCGAAGAGGCCGCCGCCCTCGATGACCTGGATGCCGGCCTTGATGGCCGCCTCGCCCGCGCCGCGGGCACCCGAACGGTCCACCGGGAGCTGGCCGACGCCCTTGAAGAAGGCGGCGGTGAGCTTGCCCTTCACACCGGGGGTGGTGAAGTACTCGGCCTTGGCGATGAAGGTGACCTTGCGGTCCAGGACGGCGGGCAGGAAGAAGGAGTCCGAGAAGGACAGGTGGTTGCTGGCGAGGATCGCGGGGCCCTCGGCGGGGATGTTCTCCAGACCCTCCACCCAGGGCCGGAAGGCGAGCTTCAGGGACCCTCCGATGGAGAACTTCATTGCGCCGTAGATCAACTCGCCATGCCTTCCGTGTGCCGTCGCCCCGACTTTATCCCGTACCGGCGCACGCCCCCGGCTACGGCCCTGGTCGGTGTCGGTCCGGTCGCGTACCGTGAAGGTCCTTCCCCATATTCCGTCGCTCCGGCGCACCCGAAGACGCCGGAGTCGCAACGAACAGGAGACCCCGGTGCCGGTCCTTCCCGGAGCCGAGCCGTACCGCCACGAAGGCGGAGAGGTCGGCGTCCTTCTCTGTCACGGATTCACCGGTTCCCCGCAGTCGATGCGCCCGTGGGCCGAGTACCTGGCCGAGCGCGGCCTTTCTGTGTCGGTGCCGCTGCTGCCGGGCCACGGCACCCGCTGGCAGGACATGCAGCTCACCACCTGGCACGACTGGTACGCGGAGGTGGATCGGGCCCTGCGCGAGCTCCTGGAGCGGTGCCGGACCGTCTTCGTCTTCGGTCTCTCCATGGGCGGGGCGCTGGCGCTGCGGCTGGCGGCCCGGCACGGGGACGCCGTGAAGGGCGTCGTCCTGGTCAACCCGGCCAACAAGGTGCACGGCGTGGCGGCGCACGCGCTGCCGGTCGTCCGGCACCTGGTCCCCTCGACGAACGGGATCGCGAGCGACATCGCCAAGGAGGGCGTGACCGAGATCGGGTACGACCGGGTGCCGCTGCACGCGGCGTACTCCCTGCGGCAGTTCTTCCGGACGGTGGACGCGCAGCTCCCGCAGGTCACCCAGCCGGTGGTACTGCTCCACAGCCCCCAGGACCACGTCGTGCCGCCCGCCGACTCGGCCCGGATCCTCTCCCGCATCTCCTCGACGGACGTCAAGGAGATCCTGCTGGAACAGAGCTACCACGTGGCGACGTTGGACCATGACGCGGAGCGGATCTTCGACGAGAGCCTGGCCTTCGTCGAGCGTCTGGCCCCGGAGCTGGTCGACGGGAAGGGGAGCAGGAGCGGTGGCTGAGCAGCAGGACGGCCCGGAGCGGGAGCCGCAGCCCATCGACGAGGAGGCGGCCTGGGCCGCGATCGTCGCCGGGTACGGCGAGGAGCCCGCGGACCCTCCGGGGGCGAAGCCGTTCCGGCCCGTCGAGAACCTGTCGCTGCCGGAGCCGGAGGACGGGGACGAGGACGACGGGGCCGCCGGGGAGGTCCGGCCCGTGAAGGGCACGGCCTGGAAGCCGAGGCCGAAGCCCGCGGAGGCCGCGCCGGAGGACGCCGGGGCGGACGAGGACCCGGAGGCGGGCCCCGAGCGGCCGGCGCTCGGCAGCTCGATCGTGTTCGCGCCCGGGGTGCGGTCGGGTGGCCCCCGGGACTACTCGCCGGCCGAGCCGGACGACGCGGCGGGCGCCGACGAGGGCCACTTCGTCCCGCCGGAGCCGCCGCCGCTGCCCGAGGCGGACACGACGACCAAGTTCGCCTGGCTCGCGGTCGTCGGCGGCCCGGTCCTGATGCTGGTCGCCGTGCTGCTCCAGTGGGACATGACCTGGTGGCTGACGACGCTCTGCGTGGGCGGCTTCCTGGGCGGCTTCGCGACCCTGGTGGCCCGGATGAAGCACGACGACGACGATGACGACGGCTTCGACGACCCGGGCCGCGGAGCGGTCGTGTAGGACGCCTCAGGCGGCGGGGACGCGGACCGCCGCGAGTACCGGAAGGCGGGCTGGTCCTCCCGATGCAGCCCTCGCGCCGATCGGCGCCGGGGCGCCTCCCGGGCTTCGGACGGCTGCGCCGGGCTCTGCCCGCCGACGGTGTCGGCCCTCAGGACGCGGCGGGGACGCGGACCGCCGCGAGTACCGGAAGGTGGTCGGTGGCGGCCCGCAGGTCAGCCGGGTCGAGGTCCGTCGGGACTCCGCAGCCGAGGAACTCGACGCCCGGGGTCGCCAGGATCGCGTCGATGCGCTGGTGCGGATCGACGGGGGTCGAGGTGTGCTCGCCACCCCAGGGACTGACCGCCCACCCGTCCTGGAGCTCCTTGGTGAGGCGGGTGAAGGCGGGGCCGCCCGGGCGTTCGTTGAGGTCGCCGGCGACGAGGACGTGCGGGGTGCCGAGGGCGGCGACCCGGTCGAGGACCATCCCGGCCTGGGCGTACCGCTCGTCCTCCCGCAGGCTCAGATGACAGCTGACGAGACCGAGCCTGGCCCCGCCGAAGCGGACGACCGCGGTCGCGAGGCCGCGCCGGTGCAGGCCCGGCGTGAGCGGCAGCAGGACGTCCTCGGTCCGCTCCACGGTGGCCCGCAGGGAGCAGAGCAGCAGCGGTCCGGCCGCGGTGGCGCCGCCGGTCAGAACGACGAGCTCGCTCTTGGCGGCGAGCCGGGCCGCGTGTTTGCGCCAGCGGAAGAAGCGGGGGGCCTCCTGGACGAAGACGAGGTCCGGGGCGCAGGCCCGGATCACCCGGGCGAGGGCGTCCTCGTCGTCGCGCATCGACCGGACGTTGTAGCTCAGGACCCGGAGGACGGCCGAACCGTCGCTCTCGGTACGGGAGTTGGGCAGCTCACTGATCGCCATGACGGCCAACATACGACGACCGCCCGCCGTGTCCAGGAGGACGCGACGGGCGTACGCCGTTCGACAGTGCGACGACGGCCGCGGCCGTCGATCGAGCGACCCTCGCGGCGGTCGACCGCATCCGCGAGTGGGGCCCCGGACGGAGCCCGAGGGAGGCGCCGGTTCGGGCGCGGAGGGGGCGCTCAGCCCTGGCGGGCCAGGTCCGCGGCGCCGACCAGGCCGGCCTTGTTGCCGAGCTGGGCCGCGAGGACCTGCGCGTGCGGACGGTACCGGCCGCCGATCAGCCAGCGCCGGAAGGACTTCCGGATCGGGTCCAGGACCAGCTCGCCCTCGTCGGAGACGCCGCCGCCGACGATGAACGCCGACGGGTCGAACAGCGACGCCAGGTCCGCGAGGCCTGCGCCGGCCCAGCGGGCCAGCTCGCGGAAGGAGTCGATGGCGACCTTGTCGCCCGCCCGGGCGGCCTCGCTGACGTGCTTGCCCTCGATGCCCTCGGGGGTGCCGTCGCCGAGCCCGAGGAGCACCGTCGCGTTCTCGGGGGTGGCGGCGGCGCGCTGCTTGGCGTACCGGACGAGCGCGCGCCCGGAGGCGTACTGCTCCCAGCAGCCCTGGCTGCCGCAGCCGCACAGCAGACCGTCCGGGACGACCCGGATGTGGCCGAACTCGGCGGCCACGCCGAAACGTCCGCGGCGCAGCTTGTTGCCGATGATGATGCCGCCGCCGAGGCCGGTGCCGAGGGTGATGCAGATGACGTCCTCGTGGCCCTGGCCGGCGCCGAAGCGGTACTCGCCCCAGGCCGCCGCGTTGGCGTCGTTCTCGACGACGACGGGCAGACCGACCCGCTGCTCGACCTTGTCCTTGAGCGGCTCGTGCCGCCAGTCGATGTTCGGCGCGAAGAGGACGGTGGCGCGCTTGTCGTCGACGTAGCCCGCGGCCCCGATGCCGACGGCCTCGATCGAGTGGCCCTTGCCGGCCTCGGACACGGCGGCGCAGATGGCGTCCACGATGCCTTCGGGGGTCGGCGGGGTGGGCACGGTGTGCGTGTCGAGGATGTTGCCCTCCTCGTCGACCACGCCGGCCGCGATCTTCGTGCCGCCGATGTCGACGCCGATGGTGAGTCCCATGTGTCCCTCAGTTTTCGGTCGAGCCCCGCTAAGGCCCACCGTACCCGAGGGGAGGTGCCCCGCCGGTCAGTCGAGGTCGATGTGCTGGCCGGTTCCGGGCCCCTCGTCGTCCTTGCGGGGGGTGTCCGGGTCCGTGTCCCGGCGCGGGTCGTCGTCCTCGGGTACGGCGCCGCCGCGGGTCCAGCGGCTCTCGTGGCCCTCGACGGCGGAGCGGTAGGCGGCGAGCAGCTCGCCGCCGGCGGCGGCGAGGTGGTCGAAGACCTGCGGGTTGCGCTCGATGACGGGCTCGACGACGGCCTTCGCCTGGTTGACGAGCTGCTGCACGGTGTGCGCGGCGGCCTGCGCGGCCTGGCCGCCGAAGAGCGGGTTCCCGAGACCGCCGGAGACCTTGTCGGCCACGGCCTCGAAGAGCCTGCGGAACTCCTCCGCGGGCGAGCCGGGCTCGGCCGCGCGCTGCGCCCGGCGGCGGGCCTTCTCCGCCTCCAGGTCCTCGGCACAGGCCTTGGCCCAGGCGTCCGAATCGCTCATGGCGTACTCCTCAGTGGCTGCGTACTTCGACGGTACACGCCGTCTCAGGGGGTGCGGGGCCAGAGCCCGGGGTCGGGTGTGAAGCGCACCCGGAGGTCCCCGTCGACGAGTCCGGCGCCGGTGACCGTGCAGCGGCGCAGGGCGCCCGGCAGCGGGACGCCGCGGCGGAACGCGCCGACGGTCAGGAGCAGTTCGTCGCCTCGGCGGACGAGCGAGAGCTCCTCCTTGACGGCCCCCGGCAGGGGGATGTGCCAGACGAGGACGCCGTCCTCCTCGCGCCGGTCCTCGACGGTCCACTCCGGTACGGGGACGGGGACCGCCGTCTCGGGCCGGACGGGTGCGAGGAGGGCGAGGTCGTCGGCTCCGCGCGGGGCGCGGCCGAGGTGCGGGAGCTCGTACAGCTCGTCGGTGGCGGTACGGAGCTCCGCGAGGTGCCGGTGCTGTTCGGCGGTGAGTCCGGCCAGCCACGGATCCTCGGAGCCGGCCGGGAGGATCCGGTTCGCGACGACGGCGTCGAGGGCGAGGCGCTGGACGGCGAGGCCGAGCCGGGCGGTGCGCAGGGCGCGGGCGGCGCCGGGGCCGGGTTCGAGGACGAGACGGACGGTGGTGGCGGGTGCCTCGACGACGGTCTGGACGGCGGCGAGCTCGGCCTCCCAGCGGGCCGTCGTCTCGTACAGCCACTGCGCGGGCATGGGGACGCCGGCGAGCTGGGCGAGCATCGGGCGCAGGGCGCGGGCGGCCTGGCGCTCCTGGGGCAGCAGGCGGCGCAGATAGCGGCGGAGCTGCCCGGGCAGGGCGAGGAGGGCGAGGGCCTCGGGGAGCGGGGGGAGATCGACGACCGCGAGGTCGTGGTCGCCGGCGGCGGCGTCGCGCAGGGCCCGCAGCAGGGCGAACGGGCGGCTGCCGGGCAGCTCGGTCAGCTCCGCGTCCTCGAAGGGCGCGGCGCCGAGCAGGTCGAGGGCGGCGGAGGAACGGTCCTGCAGGGCGAGGAACTCCCGGCGGAAGTCGACGCCGGGCTCGGGCCGGAGGTTCTGGAGACCCTCGATCGGCTCCGCGTCCTCGGAGACGAGCAGGACCCGGCGGCCGGCCCGCGCCTCGGCGAGGGCGGTGGCGGCGGCGAGGGTGGTGCGTCCGGCGCCGCCGGGGCCGGTGACAAGGATGATCCGCATGCGGCGAAACGTTACCGGCCCTGCCGCGGACGTCCGTCCCACCGGGACGGCGCCCATCCCGCGCCCCGCTGCGGGCGGTCGCTCCGCCGGTGCGGCGCCCACCCGTTGTGGGCAGTCGTTCCGCCGGGGCGGCGCCCACCCGTTGTGGGCAGTCGTTCCGCTGGGGCGGAACGGGTGGGCACAACGGACGGCGCCCCCTGCCGGGCCTAGGCTCCCGGGCCTGGACCCGCACCGGACGTGCGCCGTTCCTTGCGGTGCGGGTCCAGGCGCGGGACGCGGAGGCGCCGCGAAGGGCGCCGTCCCGTGTGCCCACCCGTCCCGCCCAGCGGGACGACTGCCCACACGGCGGGTGGCGGGGGGGGGGCACCGCCCCGCAGGGGCCGGCGGGTCCGGGAGGCCGGGCTTACGCGCCTGATTCGACCCGCTTCTTCAGGCCGTCCAGCGCCCGGTCGATGATGACCTTCTCCGCCTTGCGCTTGATCATGCCGAGCATCGGGATCTTGACGTCCACGGTGAGCTGGTACGTCACCTCCGTGCGGTCGGCACCGAGCGGCTTCAGGAGGTAGGAGCCGTCGAGGGAGCGGAGCATCTGGGACTTGACCAGGGTCCAGCTGACCTCGTTGTCCCCGGTCCAGGTGTACGCGAGGGTGTGGTCGTCCCTGATGGCGCCCGCGTCGAGGAGGAGGCGGACCTTCTCCGCGCGCCCGGCCTCGTCGGCCTCCAGGACCTCGGCCTCCTTCACCTCGCCGGTCCACTCGGGGTAGCGGGCGAAGTCGGCGATCACGCTCATGACGTCGGCCGGCGCCGCCTCGATGGTGATGCTCGAGCTGGTGTGTTCGGCCATCGCGGTGGCTCCTCCACTGTGCGGTCCGGCGGAAGTAAAGGCGGAAGCAAAAGGGCACAGACGTGCCGACGGAAGGCTATCGCGCCCCCGTGCCCGCGCCGTCACCACTCCAGGGCGAAGGGCTTCCCGGTCGAGGCGAAGTGGCCGACGTTCACGCACTCGGTGGAGGCGATCCGCATCCGCCGGGCCAGCGGCTGGTGGACGTGACCGAAGAGGGCGTAGCGGGGGCGGACGCGGTGGACGGCGTCGAGCAGGGCCCGGCTGCCGCGTTCGAAGCGGCGGGCCACCGTGTCGTAGGTCAGCTCGGGCACCTCCGGCGGGATGTGGGAGCAGAGGACGTCGACGTCGCCGAGGGCCTCGACCTTGGCGGCGTACTCCTCGTCGGAGATCTCGTACGGGGTGCGCATGGGCGTGCGCAGCCCGCCGCCGACGAAGCCGAAGACGAGCCCGCCGATCTCGATCCGCTCTCCGTCGAGGACGGTGGTCCCGGGCCCGGCGAAGTCGGGCCAGAGGCGGGGGATGTCGACGTTCCCGTAGGTGGCGTACGTGGGCGTGGGGAAGGCGGCGAAGAGTTCGGCGTACTGACGGCGGACGGCGGCCTCGATGGCGGTGTCGCGGTCGACGTCGAGTCCGGCCCAGAGGCGGCGGCCGAGGTCGCGGGCCTCGTCGAAGCGGCGGGCGGTGCGGAGCTCGACGAGCCGGTCGGCGTTCTCGGTGCCGAAGAGGTCGGGGAAGATCCCCCGGCTGTGGTCGGCGTAGTCGAGGAAGAGGACCAGGTCACCGAGGCATATCAGGGCGTCGGCGCCCTCTCCCGCCTTGGCGAGGTCGCCGGCGTTGCCGTGCACGTCACTGACCACATGGACTCGCATGAGCCCACCTTAGGGGGTGTCACCTGCGGTTACTTGGGAGTCGTGAAAGCTGTGGATTACTGTGCGCAGAGCACCGTCACACCGGTGTGACGCACGGAACATCTGGCCGGGACCCCCTATCGGGAACCGTGTACTGACGAGTAACGTCCGGGCAGTCCAGTCGTGCTCACCCCCACTGAGCACCTGCCCGATCATGGACTTCACCGGTGCATCACACAGAGCCGTGGCGCCGGCGCCCGATGAGGAGCAGCAGTCTTGCGCGAGTTCAGCCTTCCGGCCCTGTACGAGGTCCCCACGGACGGCAACCTGACGGATCTCATCCGCCGCAACGCCTCCCAGCATCCAGACGTCGCCGTGATGGGGCGCAAGGTCGACGGCGTCTGGACGGACGTCACCGCCACGCAGTTCCTCGCCGAGGTCCGTGGGGTCGCCAAGGGTCTGATCGCCTCCGGCGTGGAGCCGGGCGACCGGGTCGCGCTGCTCTCCCGTACGCGCTACGAGTGGGTGCTCCTCGACTTCGCGATCTGGAGCGCGGGCGCGGTGACCGTGCCGGTGTACGAGACGAGCTCGCCGGAGCAGATCCAGTGGATCCTGGGCGATTCGGGCGCGACCCTGGTCCTGGTGGAGAGCGCGGCGCACCAGGCGGCGGTGGAGTCCGTGCGGGACCGGCTCCCGGAGCTCAAGGGCGTCCGGCAGATCGAGGACGACGCGGTCGCGCGGCTCACCGCGGCCGGCGCGGACGTCTCCGACGAGCTGCTCGACGAGCGCATGTCGGCGGCGAACGCGGACGCCCCGGCGACGATCGTCTACACCTCGGGCACGACGGGCCGCCCCAAGGGCTGCGTCCTGACCCACCGGGCGTTCTTCGCCGAGTGCGGCAACGTGGTGGAGCGGCTGAAGCCCCTCTTCCGCACGGGCGAGTGCTCGGTGCTGCTGTTCCTGCCGGCCGCGCACGTCTTCGGGCGGCTCGTCGAGGTCGCGTCCGTGATGGCGCCGATCCGGCTGGGCTGCGTCCCGGACATCAAGAGCCTCACGGACGAGCTGGCCTCGTTCCGGCCGACGCTGATCCTGGGCGTGCCGCGCGTCTTCGAGAAGGTCTACAACTCGGCGCGGGCGAAGGCGCAGGCCGACGGCAAGGGCAAGATCTTCGACAAGGCCGCGCACACGGCCATCGCGTACAGCCGGGCGCTCGGCACCCCGCAGGGCCCCTCCTTCGGGCTCAAGCTGAAGCACAAGGTCTTCGACAAGCTGGTCTTCAGCAAGCTGCGGGCGGTGCTCGGCGGTCGCGGCGAGTACGCGATCTCGGGCGGCGCGCCGCTGGGCGAGCGGCTCGGCCACTTCTTCCGGGGCATCGGCTTCACGGTCCTGGAGGGCTACGGCCTGACGGAGTCGTGCGCGGCGACCGCGTTCAACCCGTGGGACCGGCAGAAGATCGGCACGGTCGGCCAGCCGCTGCCGGGCTCGGTGGTGCGGATCGCCGACGACGGCGAGGTGCTGCTGCACGGCGAGCACATCTTCACGGAGTACTGGAACAACCCGACGGCGACGGCCGAGGCGCTGGCGGACGGCTGGTTCCACACGGGTGACATCGGCACGCTCGACGAGGACGGCTACCTCGCGATCACCGGCCGCAAGAAGGAGATCCTGGTGACGGCGGGCGGCAAGAACGTCGCCCCGGCGGTCATCGAGGACCGGATCCGGGCGCACGCGCTGGTCGCGGAGTGCATGGTGGTCGGCGACGGGCGTCCGTTCGTGGGCGCGCTGGTCACGATCGACGAGGAGTTCCTGGGCCGCTGGGCGAGCGAGCACGGCAAGCCGGCCGGTTCGACGGCGGCGTCCCTGCGGGAGGACGCGGAGCTGATCGCCGAGGTCCAGCGGGCGATCGACGACGGCAACTCCGCGGTCTCCAAGGCGGAGTCGGTCCGCAAGTTCCGCATCCTCCCGGCCCAGTTCACCGAGGAGGCGGGTCACATCACCCCGTCCCTGAAGCTGAAGCGGAACGTGGTGGCGAAGGACTTCGCGGACGAGATCGAGGCGATCTACAGCAAGTAGGGCGGATGCGGAGAGGGCCCGGGGCGATGCGATCGCCCCGGGCCCTCTCCGCACTCCTGCGACTCCTGCGCGCTCCCTACAGCAGCTCGCGCAGCCGCTCCGCCAGCAGGTCCCAGCGCCAGCGCTCCTCCACCCAGGCCCTGCCCCGCTCGCCCATGCGGGCCCGGAGCTCGGGGTCGAGGAGGAGGGTGGCGACGCGGTCGGCGGTCTCCTCGGCGGACTCGCCGCGGACGACCCAGCCGGTCTCGCCGTCGAGGACGGCGTCGGGGGCGCCGCCGGAGTCGCCGGCGACGACGGGGAGGCCGGTGGCGGAGGCCTCCAGGTAGACGATGCCGAGCCCCTCGACGTCGAGGCCGCCGCGCCGGGTGCGGCAGGGCATGGCGAAGACGTCGCCGGCGCCGTAGTGGGCGGGCAGCTCGGACCAGGGCACGGCGCCGGTGAAGCGTACGGATCCGGCCACGCCGGTCTCGGCGGCGAGGCGGCGCAGGTCCTTCTCGTACGGTCCGCCGCCGACGATCAGGAGGACGGCGTCCGGGACCCGGCTCAGGATCGCGGGCACGGCCCGGATCAGGGTGTCCTGGCCCTTGCGGGGGACGAGCCGGGAGACGCAGACGACGACCGGGCGGTCGCTGAGCCCGAGGCGGGCCCGGACCTCGTCGCCTCCCGAGTCGGGGTGGAAGGTCTTCTCGTCGACGCCGGGCGGGAGCTGGACCATGCGGCCGGCGGCGGCCGGGGTGAGGGCGCTCGCGATCCGGGAGCGGGTGTACTCCCCGAGGTAGGTGATCGTGTCCGTGCCCTCGCCGATGCGGCGCAGGAGCTGCCGGGCGGCGGGGAGCTGGGCCCAGCCGGCCTCGTGCCCGTGGGTGGTGGCGACGAGCCGGCGGGCGCCGGCCCGGCGCAGCGCGGGGGCCATCAGGCCGAGCGGCGCGGCCGCGCCGAACCACACGGACCCCCACCCGTGCCCCCCCCGCAGCGCGGTGGCGCGGGCGGTGACCCGAGGAGTCGGCAGCAGCATGGTGGTGCGATCCCGTACGACCGTGAAAGGCTGTTCGGCGTCGAACGCGGCCGTCGCCTCGATCCCTTCGCGGCTGCGCTTCCACGTGGAGGCGTAGACCACGATCCGGTCGGGGTCCAGGCGGAGGGCCATGTTGTGCAGGAAGGCCTGGATTCCGCCGGGACGCGGCGGGAAGTCGTTGGTTACGATCAGGGTCTTGTGCATCGTGGCCGACAGTACGCGATCGCCTGCACCACCCGGCAACACGCCTGCCCCGCCACCGCGGGCCGACAGGACCACGACCGCCCCGCCACCGCGGGCCGACAGGAGAAGGACGCGACAGTGACGACGGGTGCGGCGGGGAACGGGTCACGCACGGGTCTGCGGCTTCCGCTCGGCCTCTGGGGTCTGTCCCGGGCCCTCCTGCTGCTCTGCGTCTTCAAGATCGTGGTGATCCCCGGACCGGACATCACCTTCGACGTCTCGAACATCTACCAGGGCTGGTACGAGGTCCTGCGGACGGGCACGTACCCGCTGGACGACGTCACCTGGCAGTACCCGCCGGCCGCCGCCTTCGCGATCCTCGCCCCCGGGCTGCTGCCGTTCCTCGGCTACGCGACCGCCTTCTTCGTCCTCGCCTTCCTCTGCGACGCGCTCGTCTTCGGGCTGCTCCTCCACACGGGCCGCCGCTCCGGCCGGTCCTCGCGGGGTGCCTGGTTCTGGCTGGCGGGCGTCGCGCTGCTCGGCCCGACGGCGTACGCGCGGTACGACGTGATGGTCACCGCCGTCGCGGTGGCGGGGCTGCTCGCGGCGGGCCGCAGCCCGCGCGTGCTCGGCGCGCTCGCCGGTTTCGGCGCGGTCCTGAAGGTGTGGCCGGTACTGCTGCTCGCCGGCACCCCGAAGGGGCGGGCGACCCTGCGCTCCTGGTCGACGGCGGTGGGCGCGGCGGCCGCGGTGCTCGCGTTCTGCCTGGTGTGGATGCCGGGGGCGCTGGCCTTCCTCGGCTTCCAGCGCGACCGGGGCACGGAGGTCGAGTCGCTGGGCGCGATGGTCTTCCACGTCGCCCGGCACTTCGGCTGGGACGGCGAGGCGAGGATGAACTACGGCTCGATCGAGTTCCTCGGTCCGTACGTGTCCACGGTCTCGACGGCCGCCCTGGTCCTCACCATAGCCGCGTTCGGCTGGCTGCTCGTGTGGCGGCTGCGGGCCCGCCGCTTCGTCTCGTCGACGGTGGCGGACGCGGCCTTCGTCGCGGTGCTGCTGTTCACGACGACGAGCCGGGTGCTCTCCCCCCAGTACATGCTGTGGCTGGTGGGTCTGGCAGCGGTGTGCCTCGCCTACCGGTCGAGCCGGATGCGGCTGCCCGCGCACCTGGTGCTCGCGGCGACGGCGGTGACGCAGTTCGAGTTCCCGGTGTGGTTCTCGCACGTGACGCGGAGCGATCCGCTGGGCATGGCGGTGCTGTTCGGCCGGAACGGTCTGCTGATCGCCGCCACCGTCATCGCCTGCCGGATCCTGTGGCGGCACACGGTGACGGAGCCGCGTCTCGCGGCGGCCGCGGCCGGCAGGATCCCCGCGCAGGCGACTCAGCCGGAGCGCGAGAAGGCCCTGTCCGGCTCGCGCTGAGACCCCCGGGGGACGGCGAGGACACGGCGGTGCAGCAGGCCCAGGGCCGCGCACTGGGCCCCCATGGCAAGGGCCATGGCCAGGCAGATCCCGCCGAGACCGGCGCCTGAGAGGGCGTACGCGAGCGGAAGCTGGACGAGGACGCCCGCGACCGTGATCCGGGCGAGGCGCGGGCTCGCCCCCGTGCCCTCGAAGACCCCGGCGAGGGCGATGTATCCGGCCATGAGCAGCAGGTAGGGGCCGAGGCAGCGCAGGAAGAGCGCGCCCGCCGCCACCACCTCGGGCTCGGCGCCGAAGGCCCGCATGACGGGTCCCGCACCGAGGAACAGCAGCCCGGCGGCGCCCGCGCCGAGGGCTCCGCCGAGGAGGAGGGCCTGCCGGCCGACGGCCCGGCGCTCGTCCAGGCCCGAGCCGAGGAGGTGGGCGCTGTGGATGGCGGCGGCCTGCCGGACGGCGTAGAAGGCCATGGTCGCCACGTACATGGCCTTGGTGGCGATGCCGTAGGCGGCGATCTCGGTGACGCCGAGCCGGGCGACGACGGAGACGAGGGCGAGGGCTCCGGCCATCCGGACCACGAAGTCGACGGACATGGGCAGTCCGGTGGCGGCGGTGCGGCGCAGCGCGGCGCCGGTGGGCAGGGCCGCCCGGGCCGCCCGCGCGGCCCTGAGGAGCGGGTCGCGGCGCAGGGCGAGGAGGCCCGCGGCGAGGGCGACGCTCCGGCCGGTGACGGTGGCGAGGGCGGCGCCCGGCACGCCGTGGGCGTGGATGAGCAGCGGGTCGAGGACGAGGATCAGCCCGTTGGCGAGGAAGGCGAGTCGCATGGGGGTGCGGGTGTCGCCGGCGCCCTTGAGGACCCCGTCGAGCACGTTCGTGGCGAAGAAGACGGCCGTGCCGGGGAGCGAGATCGCGAAGTAGGCGACGGCCAGGGCGTGGGCGGGGTGGCCGGAGCCGCCGAGCAGGAGGGCGGCGAGCGGCTCGCGCAGCAGGTAGCCGCCGAGGGCGACGGGCGGCACGAGCAGGGCGCAGAGGGCGGTGCCGCCGCGGACGGCGGCGCGGACGGCGCCGGGGTCGTCGGCGCCGCGGGCGCGGGCGACGAGGACGGTGGTGCCGGAGCCGGCCATGAGGACGACGCCGAGGAGGAGGTTCTCGACGTTGCCGGCGAGGGCGACGGCGGCGACGGCGTCCCCGCCGAGGCGGGCGACCCAGACCATGTTGATGACGCCGGCGGCGACTCCGGCGAGGAGTTCGAGGTAGACCGGGCGGGCGAGCCGGACGAGCGTGCGGCGGTGCGAGGACATGCGAAGGAATCCCCCCTCTTTCCGATGTACCTCGAATAGAGGTACCTCGAAAAGAGGTAGCATGAGAAGCTGTATCCCGACAAGCGCGAGGGAGGGGTGCCGGTGCTGGAGCTGTCGATCCTGGGCTTCCTGTACGAGAAGCCGCTGCACGGCTACGAGCTGAAGGAGCGCATCCAGGGCCTGAGCGGCCACGTCCGCCCGGTCAGCGACGGCGCCCTCTACCCCGCCATCACCCGCCTGGTGAAGAACGGCCTGGTCGACAGCCGTACGGAGCCGGGCGCGAGCGCGGCCCCGCGCCGGACGCTCTCGCTCACCCCCGAGGGCCGCCGAGAGCTCCTCGCCCGGCTGCGCACCCCCAAGGACGCCGAGATCACCGACGGCCAGCGCTGGTTCACCCTGCTCGCCTTCCTGGGACACCTCCCCGACCGGGCGGACCAGGCGGCCGTCCTCCGCCGCCGCCAGGAGTTCCTGCTCGCCCCGGCCAGCTTCTTCTACGAGGACGGGACCGCGGTCAGCGTCGAGCGGGAGCCCGACCTCTTCCGGCGGGGAATGCTGCGGATCGCCCGCGCGACGGGCACCGAGGAGAAGGCCTGGCTCGCGGAGACCCTGGAGCTGCTGGAGGGCCGGGCCCCGGGGCCCGCCGGCGGGATCGGGCCCTAGCCCAGCCGTTCGGTCAGATACGCGCGCCAGTCGGCGGTGAAGTCCTCCGGCGTGGTGTCCAGGACCTCCCGGAGCGCCTTCTCCACCGCGCCCTCCCGGGCCGGGTGCGCGCCCACCGCCCGGTAGAACGCGGTCAGCCTCTCCTCGCCCCAGCGGTCCGCGATCAGCTCGCAGGCCAGCCAGCCGCCCTCGTAGGCCCGGGCCATGCCCTCCGCGTCGCCGCCGAAGGTGAAGGCCCCGTCGTCGGGGAGCTCCGCCGGGAGCTCGCCGGCCCGGACCGCGCGGCGCAGCTCGGGGGCGGCCTGGGCGGCGGTGCGGCCGGTGCCCCGGTAGGCGACCCAGTCGGCGAAGCCCTCGGAGAGCCAGACGGGAGTGGCCGCGGTGGTCTGGGCGCGGGTCGCGACATGGGTGGTCTCGTGGGTGAGGACCATCTGCCGGCCGAAGGCGCCGAGCACCGCGTACGCGTCCGGGTTCACGATCACCCGGTCCGCGGGCGCCGTCGGGCCGCCGTCCGCCCGGCCGGTCGTGACGGCCGCGATGCCCCGGTAGGAGGCGGCCGGTCCGCCGAGGAGCCGGCCCATCGCCTCGATCGAGGCGGGGACGAGGACCACGACCCGGCCCGCCCAGTTCCCGTGCCAGGCGTCCCCGACCGCGGGCACCGCCCGGTCCGCCGCCGCGGCGATCTCCCGCAGCCGCTCCGGGCTCTGCCCCACCCCCAGGACGAGGCTGCGCCGGCCGGTCACGGCCGTGACCTCGCCCTGCTGCCACAGCTGCTGCGGGGCGCCGTCGGCGGCGCGGTCGCCGGTCACGTACCAGCGGCCGTCCCGCTCGGCGAGGTCGAGGACCCGCTCGGTGGTGGCGGGCCCGGAGTCGTAGCCCTCGATCCGGTAGCCGAGCTCGGCCCTGGCGGTGGCCCGGCCCTCGCCGGCCCGGTCGAGGCCGGTGACCCGGTACGTCCAGCCGCCCAGCGGGATCTTCGCGAGCCGGTCGAACTCGGTGCGCGCGGCCGGCGCGAGCGCGGGGTCGAGGGCGGCGAGATAGCCGGCCTCGTCGCGGTCGAGCAGCGCCCGCGCGTGCCGGTCGAGCAGGCCCTGGATCTCCCCGGTCGCCGGTCCTGCGGGCTCGGGGGCCGCGCACCCGGCGAGGGCGAGCACCGCGGCCAGCAGACCCGCCGCCGCGCCCCGCACCACTCCGCTCCGCAGACCCGCCACGCCCCCGATCGTACGGGGACGCCGTCAGACCCGGGTGACCGTCACGTGCGACATCATGTTCACCGGGTCGTAGCGGACCCGGGCGCCCGGGTACGGGGCGTGGATGACCTGGCCGTTGCCGGCGTAGATCGCCACGTGGCTGGCGTCGCCGCGGTACGTGACGAGGTCGCCGGGCTGCGCCTGCGAGAGCGGCACCTGCCGGCCCGCGTACCGCTGCGCCGAGGAGGTGCGCGGCAGACTGATCCCGGCCTGCCGGTACGACCAGACCATCAGGCCCGAGCAGTCGAAGGCCGAGGGGCCGGTCGCCCCCCACACGTACGGCTTGCCGATCGCGCTGCGGGCGGCGATCACCGCCGCGGCGGCCCGCGAGGGGCCGAGGTCGGCGAGCGGCGGCAGCTCCGCGGCGGGCCCCTCGGCCGGTCCCCCGGCACGCTCCCCGGTGCGGGAGGCCCGGTCGTAGTCGGCGCGCTGCTCGACGGTGAGGGAGGCGAGCACCCGGCGGGCCTCGGCCAGCTTCCGCTCGACGGTGCGCTTGTGGCGGGCGACCTCGGCCCGGCTGCGCTCCAGTTCGGCGAGGACCGTGCGGGCCTCGCTCCGCTGCTGGCTCAGGCGGCGCTGCTCGCGCCGGAGTTCGCCGAGCGCGGCGCCCTGCCGGGCGGTGACCCGGTCCAGGGCGGAGGCCCGGTCCAGATAGGTGTCCGGGTCGGAGGAGAGCAGGAGGGCGAGGGCGGGATCGATGCCGCCGGAGCGGTACTGGGCGCCGGCGACCGAGCCGAGCGCGCCCCGCATGCGGTTGATGCGTTCCTGGCCGCGGGCGAGGCTGTCCTGCGCCTGGGAGACCGTCCGGCGCAGCGCGTCCGCCTTCTCGTCCGCCCGGTTGTAGCCCTCGGTGGCCTTCTCGGCCTCCTCGAAGAGGCGGTCGACCGTGGCGCGGGTGGCCGCGGGCGTGGCCCCGGGGTCGGCGCTCGCGGGGACGGCCCCGAGGGACGCCGCCGCGGTGGCCGCGGCGGCGGCGGTGAGGACGGTGACCCTCACGGGTCGGCGGTGGGACGCCACGAATCGCGCTCCGTTCGGCTCGACGCAGACTGGCGCGGCAGACAGTAGCCGCTGATCAGCCCTCGTCCAACGAAGGCGCCGGGCACACAAAGTGACGCCCCGCCGGAGAACACAGGTCACCGGCGGGGCGTCAGGTCAGTGCGCGTCGTGGCGAACCACCCGATTGGGCGGCATGCCGGAGCGGGTCGCGGCGGGTCAGCCGACGCGGACGCCGAACTGGAACGAGCCCAGGGTGTTCATGGACTCGTAGCGGACGTAGGCGCCGGTGTAGGGGGCGTGCAGGACCGTGTTGTTGCCCGCGTACAGGCCCACGTGCGACAGGCCGTTGAAGAAGACCAGGTCGCCCGGCTTGAGCTGGCTGCGGCCGATCTTCACGCCGTCGTTCTGCTGGGTGTACGTGGTGCGGGTGAGGTTGACGCCGGCCTGGGCGTAGGCCCACATGGTCAGGCCCGAGCAGTCGTACGCGTTGGGGCCTTCCATGCCCGAGGCGTACGGCTTGCCGATCTGGGTGGCCGCGGCGGCGAGGGCGGCGGCGCCGCGCTGCGAGGCCGGGACCTCGTTGCCCAGGTTGACGCGCTCGCCGGCGGCGCGGCTGGCGCGCTGCTCCTGCTGCTGCATCCTGGCGCGCTCTTCGGCCGTGAGGGTGTTGAGGAGCTTGCGGGCCTCGGCCAGCTTGCCCTGGAACTTCTTCTTCTTCTCGCCGAGGGTCCTGCGGACGTCCTCGAGGTCGGCCAGCTTCGAGGTGGCCTCGGCCCGCTGCTGGGCGAGGGTGCGCTGCTTGGCCTGGATCGAGGTGAGCACGTCGGCCTGCTGGGCGCTCAGCTGGTCGATCGCGGACGCCTTGTCGAGGTAGGTGTCCGGGTCGGCGGAGAGGAAGAGCTGGAGCGCCGGGTCGATGCCGCCGGAGCGGTACTGGGCGCTGGCGACCGAACCGATCTGGTCGCGCAGGGTGTTGAGCTCCTCCTGGCCGCGGGCCACCTTGTCCTGGAGGTTGCTGATCTCCTTCTGCAGCTTGCCCCGCCGCTCCTCGGCGAGGTTGTACTGCTCCGTGGCCTCCTCGGCCTCGTGGTTCAGCTTGTCGACCTTCGACTTGACCTCGTCGATCTTGGGCTTCGCGGGGGCCGCCTGTGCTCCGGACTGGGCGGAGAGGGCGACGGCGGCGGCCGCTGCCGCGGTGAACACGGTCACACGGGTACGGCTCGGCTGCTTGGGTCGACGGTGGGACGCCACGAAGGCGAGCTCCTTCTTCCTCGAGCCGCCCAACCGGTCAGGGGCAGGCGGTTCCTCCGCTGCCACCCCGGATGGGTGATCAACCGCGCGAAGGTTCGAAGCCCGACCCTAGTGACCAAGTTGTGATCAGTTCAAATCCCGCTGGCAAAAATCTCGCTCACGCACCACTTTATTTACACGCATCGCACGTCCAGTGACGGGCACTTGACGGTACGCCACCCATAATTCGGTCATACCGCCCAGGAGTTGCGATGCCTCACGAGAGGCGCGAAAGCCGCTTGAGCAACAAGGCGGACGCCACCGGCCGCGCCCCCGCCTTCGCGACGCCGTCGGCGACCTCCCGGTCGGTGGAGACCACCACGACCGGCCGCCCCGGCGGCTCCGCCCGGACCAGCTGCCGGATCAACTCGTCCGCCGTGACCCCGGGCTTGGAGAACAGCACCCGCACCCCGCGCGGCGGCGCGAGCAGCACCGGGGCCGCCAGCTCCGCCCCGTCGAAGACACAGGTGACCTCGGCGCCCGAGCGGGCCGCGAGCGCCGAGAGCCCGCCGAGCAGCCGCAGCCGCTGCTTCTCCAGCGGCATCGTCGGATAGCCGGTCTTGGTGACGTTGTAGCCGTCGACGACCAGATGCGCCTGCGGCAGCGCGAGCAGCTGGTCGAGCAGCGCCGGGTCCGTCTCGGAGAGCGCCCGCGCCGCGATGTCCTTCGGGGACATCCGCCCCGGCTCCACCGCGTCCACGGTGTCCGCCGGGTGCACCGAGACGGGCGGCAGCGCGAGTTCGCGGCGCAGCCCCTGGGCCGCGTCGAGGACCGTGTCGAGCAGCAGCCGCAGCCGCATGTCCTCCACCGAGCGGCCCTCGCGGGCGGTCCTGCGGCTCGTCTCCAGGGCGGCCTCGACCTCGCCGAGCCGCGCCCTGAGCCGCCGCGTCTCGCTCTCGGCGGCCGACACCTGCGCCGCCGACTCGGCCCGCACGGTATCGATCTCGCCCTGTGCCCTGCGCAGCGCGGCCTCGCCGCGCTTGACGTCGCTCTGGGCGCTGCGCAGCTTGCGGTGAAGCGATTCCGCTTCCTTGCGGGCGGCCTCCAGGTCGTGCCGGAGCTGCTCGGTCTCGCTCCGGGCGCGGTCCCGGGCGGCGGCGAGCTCCTCGCGCAGCCGTTCCAGCTCGCGCCGGCCGGCCTCGTCGGCCCGCTCGGCGTCGGCCCGCAGGGCCTCCTCGCCGGCGGCGGCCACGAGCTTGACCCAGCCGGGCGGGCGCAGCACATAGGCGGCCGCGGCCACGTCGACGGGGTCGGCGGCCGCGGGCGGGGTGCCGGTCTCCACGGCTCCGGCCAGCTCGGGCTGGCCCTGCTTGAACCGTTCGCCGATCCGCTGCCGGAAGAGCGGGTCGGCGTCGAGCGCGGCGGCCATCGCGTTGCCGGCGAACTTGGCCCGCCGGCTCGCGGTGAAGCGGGCGTACTGCCGCAGGGGGGCGGGCAGCTCCGCGACGGTGAGCCCGCCGAAGGCGTCCGCGACCAGCGCGACGACCCGTCGCCGTACGGCTTCCGGCAATGGGTGGTCGAGCGTCTCGGCAGCGTCACCTGCCGCGCCGGCCGGCTCACCACCGTGCGCGGGCTGCTCCACGATCCGTCACCCCTATGTCGTCCGCGCCGTCCCTCAGGAGGCGGCGCCCGGCCTGTCCACCAGTTCGATCTGGTCCACCGCGTTGCACCAGCGGCAGCGCACCGACTCGATGGTCTCACTCACCACCTGCCGCTCCTCGACCGTCGGATCGCCGGCGAGGTCCAGATGGACGTACTCCACGACCTTGGAGGAGCGGGTCACGTCGAAGCGGGTCAGGTTGCCGCAGAGCGTGCAGCGCCAGCGGGTCTCGTCGGTCGGCAGGGGAACCGTCGTCATCGGTGCCGTCCTTCTTCCTGTTGCGTGGTACCAGGTACGGGAGCCGCGGTGCGCCGTCGAACTGCGGTCGGTGGTGCCCGTAACCCTACGGCCTCCCGGGGAGGACGGGGCACGGCGAGGCGCTCTGTCCACTTCGGCCCCGGTACGCCATGATCTGTCCATGATCGACTGGCGAGGCGGGGCCCTCGGGGCCTGGCGGGGTGTCCGCGGCGGCCCCGCGGTGACGTACGGACTGATCGCCGCCTGCTGCCTCCTCTTCCTGATCAGCCCGGCCGCCGGACTCAGTCCCGCGTACGGCACGGGCGACGGGCTGCTGGCCGCCCAGGGCGCCTACTTCCGCCGCTGGGGCGTGATCCCCGCCGAGCTGACGAACGGCGATCCGCGCGCCCTGCTCACCCCGCTGACCGCGCTCTTCGTCCACGGCAGCTGGCTCCACCTGCTGGGCAACATGCTCTTCCTGTACGTCTTCGGGGCGATGGCCGAGGAGCGCATGGGCCCGGTCGGGTTCTGCCTCTTCTACCTGGGGACCGGCTACGTCGCCCTGTCCGGCTACGCGGTGGTGCACGCGGACAGCGCGCAGACCCTGGTCGGGGCCTCCGGGGCGATCTCGGCGGTGCTCGGGGCCTTCCTCTTCCTCTTCCCCCGCTCCCGCGTCACCAGCCTCTTCCCCTTCCTGTTCTTCCTGCCGCTGCGCTTCCCGGCCTGGATCGTGCTGATCTTCTGGTTCACGCTGCAGTGGCTGGCCGCGCGGGCGGCGGGCGCGGGACCCGGCGTCGCCTATCTGGCCCACGTCGTGGGCTTCTCGGTCGGCTTCCTCTACGCCTGGGGGCGCTTCCGCGGTGGGGATAGAGTGAAGGCCCAAGCCGCGGCGACCGAGGGAGAAAGCCAGCCGTGATCACCGCGATCGTGCTCATCAAGACCAGCGTGGACCGCATCCCCGAGATCGCCGAGTCGATCGCCGCGCTCGACAGCGTCAGCGAGGTCTTCTCGGTCACCGGCACGTACGACCTGATCGCCATGGTCCGGGTGCCGCGCCACGACGACCTGGCGGACGTGATCCCCGGCCGCATCAGCAAGATCCCGGGCGTCGAGGCCACGGACACGCACGTCGCCTTCCGGACGTACTCCCAGCACGACCTGGAGGCGGCCTTCGCCATCGGCCTGGAGTCCTGACGCCCGGCACGCGGCACGACCGAAGGGGGGCCTCCCGACCGGGAGGCCCCCCTTCACCCGTACGAGTGAGCGATCAGCCGCGGTCGGGGACGCAGCGGCCGTCCTCGGTGCGGTACTTCCACTGCGCGCCGTCCCGGACGAGCTCCTTCACCGCGCCGACGAACCGCTCCACGTGCTCGTCCGGCGTACCGGCGCCGAAGCTCACCCGGATGGCGTTCAGGGAGCGCTCCCCCGGGGCCGCCTCGGGCGCACCGCACTCGCCCGGGTCCTGCGGGTCGCTGCCGAGCAGGGTGCGGACCAGCGGATGGGCGCAGAAGAGGCCGTCGCGGACGCCGATGCCGTACTCGGCGGAGAGCGCGGCGGCGAAGTGGGAGCTGTTCCAGCCCTCCACGACGAAGGAGATGACGCCCACGCGGGGCGCGTCGTCGCCGAAGAGCGAGAGCACGCGCACCTCGGGCACCTCGGCCAGACCCTCGCGGACCTTCGCGATCAGGTGCCGCTCGCGGGCGACGAGGGAGTCGAAGCCGGCCTCGGTGAGCGCCTTGCAGGCGGAGGCGATCGAGTAGACGCCGATGACGTTCGGCGAACCGGCTTCATGTCGGGCCGACGTGGTGTGCCACTCCACGTCCACACCACCGTCGGCCCGACGGGCTACCTTGCGGGACGCTCCACCGCCCGCGAGGTAGGGCTCGGAATCCTGTAGCCAGTCGGCGCGGCCGGCGAGGACGCCGGAGCCGAAGGGCGCGTACAGCTTGTGCCCGGAGAAGGCGACCCAGTCCACGTCCAACTCCCGTACGGAGACCGGGTGGTGGGGGGCGAGCTGGGCGGCGTCGAGCACGATCCGGGCACCGTGCGCGTGCGCGGCGGCGGCCAGTTCCCGCACCGGCCACAGCTCGCCGGTGACGTTGGAGGCGCCGGTGACGCAGACCAGGGCCGGACCGTGGGGGTCGCGGTCGGCGAGCGCGCGCTCCAGGGTCTCGACGGCCTGCTGCGGGGTGCGGGGCGCGTCGAGGTAGGTGACGTGGGCGTCGCGCCACGGCAGCAGCGAGGCGTGGTGCTCGGTCTCGAAGACGAAGACCTCGCAGCCGGCCGGGACCACCTGGGCGAGCAGGTTGAGCGAGTCGGTGGTGGAGCGGGTGAAGACGACCTGGTCACCGGGGCGGCAGTCGAGGAACTCGGCGACGGTGGCGCGGCTGTTCTCGAAGAGGTCGGTGGAGAGCTGGGAGAGGTAGCCGGCACCGCGGTGGACGCTGCCGTAGTAGGGGGCGTACGCGGCGACGTCGTCCCAGACCCGCTGGAGGGCCGGCGCGCTGGCCGCGTAGTCGAGGGCCGCGTAGGTCACCTCGCCGCCGGTGACGAGCGGGACGGTCACGTCCTGGCCGAGGACCGGCAGCGGGGCGGCGCAGCAGGGGTCGGCGGACTCGACGGGGGCGGCGGAATCGGCGGCGGCAGCGGTCTCGACGGCGGTGTTCGGGCGTGCGGACATGGCGGTATCTCCCGGCATAAAAGGGGCGCGAAAAGGCGTGAAGGGGCCCGCGGGGCAGCAGCGCGCGAAGGGCCGCGCCACGTACGGGTGGTGAGGGGAAGAGGGGCCGAAAGGGCCCTAACGCATTCGCTTGCTCACGAGACAACGCTCCCTAGAGGACCAAGGACCCCAGGGTGGTGCGCAGGGGTCCGCGCTTGCCGCAGGCTTCTGCTCGTACGGCCTGGTCTTCACCCGGGGCACCCCGCCACGGACGGAGGGTTGCCGGACAGCCGGCCGGGGCCTTGCAGCTGTCACTCATGACCTGTTCCAGAACCTATGCCAGACGATCACGACGCCGCAACCCCGTCCCGGCATCCGGGACGGGGTCGCAATGTGCCGTTCACACGCGCTCAGGCGTTGCTGGCCGCGATCCACCGTTCCAGGGACCGCAGGGCCGCGCCGGAGTCGATCGACTCGGCCGCCTTCGCGATGCCCGCGCCCAGCTGCTCCGCCAGGGTGCCCGTGCCGGGCTCCAGGGCGGTGAGCGCCGCCGCCGCGTTGAGCAGCACCGCGTCCCGCACGGGACCGGTCTCCCCCGCGAGCAGTCGGCGGGCCACGTCGGCGTTGTACGAGGCGTCGGCGCCGCGCAGGGCCTCCAGGGGGACGAGCTCGATGCCGACGTCCCGGGGGTCGAAGCGCTCCTCGGTGACACCGCCGTCCCGGACCACCCAGACCCGGGAGGTGGCGGTGGTCGTCAGCTCGTCCAGGCCGTCGTCGCCGCGGAAGACCAGGGCGGAGTTGCCGCGCTCGGCGAGGACGCCGGCGACGATCGGCGCCATGCGCGGGTCGGCGACGCCGACGGCCTGGGCCTTCACCTTGGCCGGGTTGGTCAGCGGTCCCAGGACGTTGAAGGTGGTCCGGATGCCCAGCTGGCCGCGGGCCGCGGCGACGTGCCGCAGCGAGGGGTGGAACTTCACGGCGAAGCAGATGGTGATGCCGGCTTCCTCGGCGACCTCGGCGACCCGCTGCGGGGTGAGGTTGAGGTTGATGCCGAGCTTCTCCAGGACGTCGGAGGAGCCGGAGGCGGAGGACGCCGCCCGGTTGCCGTGCTTGACGACCTTCGTGCCCGTACCGGCGACCACGATCGACGCCATGGTGGAGATGTTGACGGTCTTGGCGCCGTCGCCGCCGGTGCCGACGATGTCGACGGCGGGGCCGGGCACCTCGATCGTGTTGGCGTGCGCGTACATCGTCCGGACGAGACCGGTGATCTCCTGGACGGTCTCGCCCTTGGCCCGCAGCGCCACCATGAATCCGGCGATCTGCGCGTCGGTCGCCTCACCGCTCATGATCAGGTCCATCGCCCAGGCCGTGTCGTCGGCGGAGAGGTCCTTGCCTTCGAGCAGACCGTTCAGCAGGACGGGCCAGGAGCGGCCCGCCGACGTAGGTCCTCCAGCGGGGGTCGCAGCGCTCATGACGGCTCCTGGTGATCACGTGACGGATACGGTCCCACCCTATCGACCTCCCGGGACGGCAAAGAGCCCCGTCCATCGAATGGACGGGGCCCTCGCCGTGGCGACCTTCAGTCAGGTCAGGTGTTCAGGGTGATCAGTGGTGGCCGTGGCCGCTCTGGATCTCCTTGTACTCCTCGACCGTGGGCTTGGCGATCTGGCTGTCCTCGCCGTAGTAGCCCTTGTTGAGCTTGACCCGGAGCTTCTCCATGCGGCCGATCTTGCGCTCCACGCCGTTCTCGTCGACGGCCGGCGGAAGCTCCGCGGCCTCGTACTGCTCGTGCGCCGTGAGGCGGTGCAGCTCGCCCTGGCTGAGCGGCTCGTGGACCTCGACGAACTCACCGTGCGGCAGGCGCTTGATGATGCCCGACTCGCGGCCGTGCAGCACCTTGTCCTTGTCGCGGCGCTGGAGGCCGAGGCAGATCCGCTTGGTGACGATGAACGCGATGACCGGGCCGACGAAGAAGAAGATCCGCACGAACCAGGTGATGGCGTTCAGCGACAGGTGGAAGTGGGTCGCCCAGATGTCGTTTCCACCACCCACGAGCATGATCATGTACGCGGTGATCCAGGCGACGCCGAAGGCGGTGCGCGTCGGAGCGTTGCGCGGGCGCTGCGCGATGTGGTGCTCGCGCTTGTCGCCGGTGATCCAGGACTCGATGAACGGGTAGACCGCGATGACCGCGAGGACCAGCGGGAAGATCGCCAGCGGGATCATCACGCCGAGGACCAGCGTGTGGCCCCACAGGTTGATCTCCCAGCCCGGCATGACACGGATCAGACCCTCGGCGAAGCCCATGTACCAGTCGGGCTGGGCGCCGGTGGACACCTGGTCCGGGCGGTACGGGCCCATGGCCCAGATCGGGTTGATCGAGGCGATCGCCGCGATGACCGCGATGACGCCGAAGACCAGGAAGAAGAAGCCTCCGGCCTTCGCCATGTACACGGGCAGCAGCGGCATGCCGACGACGTTGTCGTTCGTCCGGCCGGGGCCGGCGAAGTGCGTGTGCTTGTGGACGAACACCAGGATGAGGTGGGCGACCACGAGGCCCAGCATGATGCCGGGGAGCAGCAGCACGTGCGCCGAGTAGAACCGGGCGACGAAGTCGCCGCCGGGGAACTCGCCGCCGAACAGGAACATCGACAGGTACGTGCCGAGGACCGGCACGGACAGGATCGCGCCCTGCATGAAGCGGACACCGGTGCCGGAGAGCAGGTCGTCCGGGAGCGAGTAACCGGTGAAGCCGGTGAACATGCCCAGGAAGAACAGCAGGAAGCCGAACAGCCAGTTGATCTCACGCGGCTTGCGGAACGCGCCGGTGAAGAACACGCGCATCATGTGCACGAACATGCCGGCGAGGAAGATCAGCGCCGCCCAGTGGTGGATCTGCCGGATCAGCAGACCACCGCGCACCTCGAAGGAGATGTGCATGGTCGAGTTGAACGCCTCGGACATCAGCTGTCCCTGGAGCGGGACGTACGGTCCGACGTACTCCACCTCGTTCATCGACGGGTGGAAGAACAGCGTCAGGTAGACGCCCGTCAGGATGATGATGAGGAAGCTGTAGAGGCAGACCTCGCCCAGCATGAAGGACCAGTGGTCCGGGAAGATCTTCCGCATGTTGGCCTTGGCCAGCGTGTAGATCCCCAGGCGGCCGTCGGCCCAGTCCGCGACCCGCTCACCGGCGGGCGCCTTCTTCTGCGTGTTGGTCACGGTGCTCATCCGCGCTCCCAGAATGCCGGACCGACGGGCTCGTCGAAGTCGCCGAGCGCCTCGAGGAAGCCCTTGTCGTTCACGCCGATCCGCAGCTGCGGGAGGGGGTGACCGGCCGGGCCGAAGATGACGCGGGCGCCGTCGGAGAGGTCGAAGGTGGACTGGTGGCACGGGCAGAGCACGTGGTGCGTCTGCTGCTCGTACAGGGAGATCGGGCAGCCGACGTGGGTGCAGATCTTCGAGAACGCGACGATGCCCTGGTGCGACCACTCGAGCTCGCGCTTGTCCTTGATGTCCTCCGGCTGGATCCGGACGATCATCAGGGCGGCCTTGGCGATCTCGGTCTGGAAGTGCTCGTCGTGCTCCGAGAGGCCCTCGGGCATCGCGAAGGTGAGCGAGCCGACCGCGACGTCCTCGGGACGCAGCGGCTCGTGCGTGTTCATGTTGATGAGCTGGAGCCCCTTGGTCCACATGGTGGTCCGGAGCTTCTTCTCGGGCAGCGGGCCCATGTCACGCAGCAGGACGATGCCGGAGAGCGGTACGAGCGACAGCGCGCCGAACATCGTGTTGCGGATGAGCTTGCGGCGGCCCATGCCCGACTCCGCGGCACCGGCCGCGAAGTCCGCCATGACCTTCGCCTTGACCTCGGGCGACGCCGCCATCGGGTGACGCTCGTCGGCGACCTCGACGTCGGACATCAGGGTGCGGGCCCAGTGGACCGCGCCCGCGCCGATGAAGAAGAGGGCGGCGCCGAGGGTCAGACCCAGGGCGAAGTTGAGCGCGGACACCCGGCCGAAGGGCCAGATGTACACGATCTTTTCGACCGGGAAGATCACGTACGAGGCGATGAAGCCGACGGTGGCCAGCATCGACAGCGTGAACATGAAGGCGACCGCGCGCTCGGACCGGCGGGCGGCCCGCTCGTCGATGTCCTGGATGCGGGGCTTGTGGGGCGGGAGGCCCGGGTCGGCGAACGGGTCGTCGGCGACCGTCACCGCGCCGTGCGCGGTGTCCTGCCCTGCCGGCAGGGTCTCTTCTGGAATCTCTTGGCTACTCATGACTTCTTGGCCTTAGCGGTGTGGGCCGCGACCCAGATGGCAACTGCGATCAGCGCGCCCAGACCGAAGATCCAGCCGAACAGACCCTCACTGACGGGGCCGAGGCCGCCGAGCGAGAGACCGCCCGGGTTGTTGGCCTTGTCGCTGTTGACGGCCTGGACGTACGCGATGATGTCCTTCTTCTCCTTCTCCGGCATGGTCGTGTCCGGGAAGGAGGGCATGTTCTGCGGGCCGGTCTGCATGGCCTCGTAGAGGTGCTTCGGGTCCACGCCCTCGAGGCTCGGGGCGTACTTGCCGTAGGTCAGCGCGCCGCCCTCACCGGTGAAGTTGTGGCACTGGGCACAGTTGGTGCGGAACAGCTCGCCACCCTTGGCGATGTCGGCACCGTCAGGGCTGTACTGGCCCTCGGTCGGCTTGATCGGGCCGGCACCGAGGGAGGCGACGTACGCCGCGAGCTGATCGATCTCAGCCTGCGAGTAGATGACCTTCTTCCTCGGGACCTGGGCACCCGGCTGCTGGGCCGGCATGCGGCCCGTGCCGACCTGGAAGTCCACGGCCGCCGAACCCACGCCGACCAGGGACGGGCCGTCAGAGGTGCCCTGACCGCCGGTTCCGTGGCAGCTGGCGCAGCCGACGGAGTAGAGCTTCTTGCCCTCCTCGATGGCGAGGGACTGGGCGGTTTCGTCGGCCTTCGCCGTGCCCGCGGGCGCGAACGCGGCGTACAGCCCCCCAGTGGCCGCCAGCGCGAGAAGTAGGACGACGACCGCCGCCAGCGGATGGCGTCGTCGTGCGGAGAGCTTTTTCACGGATTACCCCGGTGTCAGGATCTTCTGCGTCGATGCTTGCTGGATGTCTCGGTCCGCCGTGGAGGCGGAGCCGATTACTTGATCATGTAGATCGTGGCGAAGAGGCCGATCCAGACGACATCGACGAAGTGCCAGTAGTAGGACACGACGATGGCGGCGGTTGCCTGCTCGTGAGTGAACCTCTTGGCGGCGTACGTCCGGCCGAGGACCAGCAGGAAGGCGATGAGACCGCCCGTCACGTGCAGGCCGTGGAAGCCGGTGGTCAGGTAGAACACCGTGCCGTACGGGTCCGACGAGAGCGAGAGGCCCTCGTGCTTGACCAGCTCGGTGTACTCGAAGACCTGGCCGCCGATGAAGATCGCACCCATCACGAACGTGATGATGAACCACGTCCGGAGCTTCTTCACATCGCCCCGCTCCGCGGCGAAGACGCCGAGCTGGCAGGTGAGGGAGGAGAGCACCAGGATCGTGGTGTTGGTCGCCGAGAAGGGGAAGTTCAAGGCCGAGGCCTTTTCCGCCCAGAAGTCGGGACCCATCACCGATCGCAGGGTGAAGTACATCGCGAAGAGGGCCGCGAAGAACATCAGCTCGGAGCTCAACCAGATGATGGTTCCGACGCTGGTGAGGTTCGGTCGATTGACCGACGGGTGCGCGTGCCCTGTTTCTACTGTCGTTACTGTCGCCACGACCGACATTATGTCGGTCGCTTATCCCGCCCTCACTCCGGGGGGTGCCGTTCGGAGTGTCAGGGGGGTGTGTCCAGCCCGAACGGCCCAGCATCGAGGCCGCGGAGCGCCGTTCGAACAGGTGTTGAACGGGTGTTGACGGGGTGTGGAGCGGAGTAGCATCCGGCGCATCGATCGACGACCTTCCCACGGACTTCCCCACGGAGGAACGATGCAGTCGAGTGCCACGGTCCTGGTCTACAGCGACGACGCGAACACCCGCGCGCAGGTGCGGCTCGCGGCCGGGCGCAGGCCCGCGACCGACGTTCCCCCGGTCGAGTTCGTGGAGTGCGCGACGCTGCCCGCGGTGCTCAAGCGCCTGGACGAGGGCGGCATCGACGTGTGCGTGCTGGACGGCGAGGCGGTGCCCGCCGGGGGCATGGGGGTCTGCCGGCAGATCAAGGACGAGGTCTTCCGCTGCCCGCCGGTGCTGCTGCTGATCGGGCGCCCGCAGGACGCCTGGCTGGCCACCTGGAGCCGCGCGGACGCCGCCGTCACCCTTCCGGTGGAACCGGTCGAGTTCGCGGCGTCCCTGGCGTCCCTGCTGCGCTCGCGCCTGTCGATCGACGCCTGAGCCGGTCGGCCCCGGTTCAGATCGAGGGCCGCAGCCTCGCCTTCTCCGTGGAGGTCACCGGGTTTCCGGCGGCCTCCACCAGGGCGCTGCCCTGGCGCCACTTGTCCCACTCCATGTTCCAGTCGCCGAAGCCGTTGCCGAAGGTGTCCATCGTGTCGCCGAGGCTGTTGACGACGCGGACGATGTCGCCGGGGCGGACGGTCTTGTAGAACCAGGCCGCGTTCTCCGTCGACATGCCGACACAGCCGTGGCTGACGTTCTCGATGCCCTGGGAGCCGACGGACCAGGGCGCGGCGTGCACGTACTCGCCGCTCCAGGTGACCCGGGTGGCGTAGTACACGGGCAGGTCGTACGACTCCGAGCTGCCCTCCGCGATGCCGATGCTGGTGCCCCGCATCCGGACGTAGTACTCCTTGCCGAGCACGACCTTGATGCCGTTGCGGGTGGAGAAGCCGGGTTTGCCGGTGGTCACCGGCATGGTGTTGATCACTTCTCCGTTGCGCTTCACGGTCATCTGGTGCGATCCGGCGTCCGCGACCGCCTCGATGCGGTCGCCGATGGTGAGCTTCAGCGGCTTGGACGCGCCGCCGTAGAGCTTGTCGCCGACCTTGAGGCCGTCCAGGTTCCCGGTGACCGTGACGAGCGCCCCGGCCGGCCAGTACTCCTTCGGACGGAAGTGCAGCTTCTTGTCGTCCACCCAGTACCAGGCGCCCTCGACGTAGGGGGTGGAGCGGACCTTGAGGGCCCGCTCGACGACCGCGCGGGCCGACCGGTCCTTGACCGGGAGGCTGAGCTCCGCCGTGATGGGCTGCCCGACGCCGTACGTGCCCGCCTCCGGCCCGAAGGTCACGGTCAGGGCCCCTTTGGCCGGAGCCGTCTCGAAAGTGAACGTACGGGCGCCTGGGGCGCCGTCCTCGTCCTCGGTGGCCACCCGCACCGTGTAGCGGGCACCGGCCGCCAGGGCGGCCGTGGAGCGCCAGCGCTGTCCGTCCGCGGTGAGCTCGCCGGCGAGGTGGTGCCCGGAGGCGTCGGTGGCCGTGACGTCGGTGATCCGGCCCTTGCCGCCCTTGGCGGTGATCTCCAGGGGCTTCTCGGGGTCCGCCTTGGCACCGTCGGCGGGAGCGCTGACCGCGAGCTGGTCCGCCGCGTCGTAGGTCTTCTGCGACAGCGGATGGCCGTCGGAGCCCGAGCACGCGGAGGTGCCGGCGGTGACGGTGACGGCCAGAAGAGTGCAGCTCAGAACAGTCCTTATGCGCGGCGTGTCGTTCATGACTTCACGCTAAGGACAATCCTCGTGGCCAGCGCGCCGAGTACTGCAAAAGAGGGGCCCGGACGCTTCGGTGACGAAGTGTCCGGGCCCCTCGGTGTGCTCCGGTGCGGAGCGGGGTACCGCTACTGGTTCTGGTTCTCGCCGCGGTAGAACTCGAAGACCCAGCCGAAGATGCCGACGAGGATCAGCGGGGTGGAGAAGTACAGCAGCCACCAGCCCATCGCGATGGCGAGGAAGGCGAGCGCACCGCCGATGGCCAGCGAGAGCGGCTGCCAGCTGTGCGGGGCGAAGAAGCCCACTTCACCGGCCTCGTCCGCGACGTCGGCCTCCTTGTCGTCCTGCGCCATCGCGTCGACACGCTTGGCCGTGAAGGCCAGGTAGTAGCCGATCATGATGGCCAGGCCGAAGGCCAGGAAGAGCGCCGTCGTGCCGACCGGCTCCTTGGACCAGACGCCGTAGAGGATCGCCATGGCAAGGATGAAGACGCTCAGCCAGATGAACATCTTGCCCTGGATCTTCACTTGCCGGCCTCCTTGCTGCCCGTGAGGGCCTCGGCCTCGTGCGGCTTGTTCTCGAGCTGGTCGAGAGCGGCGATCTCAGGGTGGTGCAGGTCGAACGCCGGGGATTCCGAACGGATCCGCGGCAGGGTGAGGAAGTTGTGCCGCGGCGGCGGGCAGGACGTCGCCCACTCGAGCGAACGGCCGTAGCCCCACGGGTCGTCGACCTCGATCTTCTTGCCGTACTTGGCGGTCTTCCAGATGTTGTAGAAGAACGGCAGGATCGACAGACCGAGCAGGAACGAGGAGATCGTCGAGATCGTGTTCAGCGCGGTGAAGCCGTCGGCGTCCAGGTAGTCCGCGTAACGACGCGGCATGCCCTCGGCACCGAGCCAGTGCTGCACCAGGAAGGTGCCGTGGAAGCCGATGAACAGCGTCCAGAACGTGATCTTGCCGAGGCGCTCGTCGAGCATCTTGCCGGTGAACTTCGGCCACCAGAAGTGGAAGCCGGAGAACATCGCGAAGACGACGGTGCCGAAGACGACGTAGTGGAAGTGCGCCACCACGAAGTACGAGTCGGAGATGTGGAAGTCCATCGGGGGCGAGGCCAGGATGACGCCGGTCAGACCACCGAAGGTGAAGGTGATCAGGAAGCCGACGGCCCAGAGCATCGGGGTCTCGAAGGACAGCGAGCCCTTCCACATCGTTCCGATCCAGTTGAAGAACTTCACGCCGGTCGGAACGGCGATGAGGAACGTCATGAAGGAGAAGAACGGGAGGAGCACGCCACCGGTGACGTACATGTGGTGCGCCCACACGGTCACGGAGAGACCCGCGATCGCGATGGTCGCGGCGATCAGGCCGATGTAGCCGAACATCGGCTTGCGGCTGAAGACCGGGATGACCTCGGAGATGATGCCGAAGAACGGCAGGGCGATGATGTACACCTCTGGGTGTCCGAAGAACCAGAAGAGGTGCTGCCAGAGCAGCGCTCCGCCGTTGGCCGCGTCGAAGACGTGGGCACCGAACTTGCGGTCCGCCTCCAGGGCGAACAGCGCGGCCGCCAGGACCGGGAAGGCGAGCAGGACCAGGACACCGGTCAGCAGCACGTTCCAGGTGAAGATCGGCATGCGGAACATCGTCATGCCGGGAGCGCGCATGCAGATGATCGTGGTGATGAAGTTGACCGAACCGAGGATCGTGCCGAAGCCGGAGAAGGCCAGACCCATGATCCACATGTCGGCGCCGACACCCGGCGAGCGGACGGCGTCCGACAGCGGGGAGTAGGCGAACCAGCCGAAGTCGGCGGCACCCTGCGGGGTGAGGAAGCCGGCCACCGCGATGAGCGAGCCGAAGAGGTACAGCCAGTAGGCGAACATGTTCAGCCGCGGGAACGCCACGTCGGGCGCGCCGATCTGCAGCGGCATGATCCAGTTCGCGAAGCCGGCGAAGAGCGGCGTCGCGAACATCAGCAGCATGATCGTGCCGTGCATCGTGAACGCCTGGTTGAACTGCTCGTTCGACATGATCTGCGTGCCGGGACGAGCGAGCTCGGCGCGCATGAAGAGCGCCATGAGTCCGCCGACGCAGAAGAAGGCGAACGACGTGACCAGGTACATCGTGCCGATGGTCTTGTGGTCGGTGGTGGTGAGCCACTTGATGACCACGTTGCCGGGCTGCTTGCGCCGTACGGGCAGCTCGTTCTCGTACGAGTCCTCAGCTGCGGCGGCACCCTGGGTTTCGTTGGGGATGCTCACAGTTGCTTCTTCTCCGCATTCCTGGCCGGGTCCGTCTGCTCGATGCCAGACGGGATGTAGCCGGTCTGCCCCTTCTCCGCCAGCTCCTTCAGGTGCTGCTGGTAGCGCTCCGGGGAGACCACCTTGACGTTGAAGAGCATCCGGGAGTGGTCGACACCGCAGAGCTCGGCGCACTTGCCGAGGAAGGTGCCTTCCCGGGTCGGGGTGACCTCGAAGGCGTTGGGGTGGCCCGGGATGACGTCCTGCTTCATCAGGAAGGGAACCACCCAGAAGGAGTGGATCACGTCACGCGAGGTCAGGACGAACCGGACCCTCTCGCCCTTGGGGAGCCAGAGCGTCGGTCCCGGGTTGCCGGTCTGGGGGTTCCGGGTGCCGGGGATGCCGGCGTCGTAGACGCCGCCCGCGTTCTCCGGGAACTGGACCTTGTAGCGGTCCGGAAGCGTAGCCAGGTTCTTGTCCGTCTTCGCGTCGCCCTGCACACCGGGCACGTTCTCGACGTAGTTGAAGCCCCAGCTCCACTGGTAGCCGACCACGTTGATCGTGTGGGCCGGCTTCGGAGTGAGCTCGAGGAGCTTGGACTCGTCACGCGCGGTGAAGTAGAAGAGCACCGAGACGATGATGAGCGGGGTGACCGTGTACAGCGCCTCGATGGGCATGTTGTAACGGGTCTGCGGAGGTACCTCGACCTTGGTCCGGCTGCGCCGGTGGAAGATGGTGGCCCAGAGGATCAGGCCCCACACCAGGATGCCCGTGATCAGGGCGGCGGCCCAGGAGCCCTGCCAGAGGGAGAGGATCCGAGGCGCCTCTTCCGTGACGGGGGTGGGCATGCCAAGGCGGGGGAAGTCTTCCCAGTTGTACGAGCAGCCGGTGGCTGTCGCCAGGATCAGGCCCGCAGTCAGCACCTGCGGCAGCTTCCGCCGCATCGGGCGCCGCGACGAGCGGTCGGAGCCGTTGGGACTCACGTAGCGCCTTCCCGAGAGTCTCGGCCCGCAGTGGTCGGCCACGGCCGTCCGTCTCGCTGGTCGGTCGCCGCCCCGGCCGCGGGCAGGGGTTTGGATGTTTATGCGGACCAAACCCTACTGGACGCTATTTGGGGTCGCGCGGGGAGGGTGCCCAACGCGCCGTTCGGGCCCCCGAAGGGGTGGACTCCGGGGTTCCGGAGGGGGACCGGAGGCGCCCGTCCGGCGGGCTGTCGGCGTGGTGGGACGGGCTTCTGACGAGGGCTCATCGGAGGTGGGGCGGGGTGGAGCCGGGCGCGTGCGGGGGCGCGGAGCGGGGCGTGCGCGGAGGCCCGGGGCGGGGGGCGTGCGGCCCGGATCCGGAACACCGAGGGAGGCCGGGCCCGGGCCGACGAGGACCGGCCGGGCACAGGCTCTACCGTGGGCGGATGCCGTACTTCGACGCCGCGTCCGCCGCCCCGCTGCATCCCGTCGCCCGTCAGGCGCTGCTCGCCTCCCTCGACGAGGGCTGGGCCGACCCGGCCCGGCTGTACCGGGAGGGGCGGCGCGCCCGGCTGCTGCTCGACGCGGCCCGGGAGGCCGCCGCGGAGGCCGTGGGGTGCCGTCCGGACGAGCTCGTGTTCACTCCTTCGGGGACACGCGCGGTTCACGCCGGGATCTCCGGCGCGCTCGCGGGGCGTCGGCGTGTCGGAGACCGGCTCGTCGTCTCCGCGGTCGAACACTCCTCCGTCCTGCACGCGGGCGAGACGCACGCGGCGGCGGGCGGCACGGTGACCGAGGTGCCGGTGGACCGGTCGGGGGCGGTGGACGCGGAGGCCTTCGCGGCCGCGCTCACTCCCGGCACGGCCCTGGCGTGCCTCCAGTCGGCCAACCACGAGGTCGGCACGGTGCAGCCGGTGGCCGAGGCGGCGGAGGCCTGCCGGGCGGCCGGGGTGCCGCTCCTGGTGGACGCGGCCCAGTCCCTCGCCTGGGGCCCGGTGGACGGCGGCTGGTCGCTGCTGGCGGCGAGCGCGCACAAGTGGGGCGGGCCCGCGGGGGTCGGGCTGCTCGCCGTACGGAAGGGGGTCAGGTTCGCGCCGCAAGGCCCCTCCGACGAGCGGGAGTCGGGCCGGGCACCGGGCTTCGAGAACCTGCCGGCGATCGTGGCCGCGGCGGCCTCGCTGCGGGCGGTCCGGGCTGAGGCGGACGCCGAAGGGGCACGGCTGCGGGCCCTGGTGGACCGGATCCGGACGCGGGTGCCCCAGCTGGTGCCGGACGTGGAGGTGGTGGGCGACGCGGTGCGCCGGCTCCCCCACCTCGTCACCTTCTCCTGCCTGTACGTCGACGGGGAGACGCTCCTGCACGAGCTGGACCGGGAGGGTTTCTCCGTTTCGTCCGGTTCGTCGTGTACGAGCTCGACCCTGACGCCCAGCCATGTGCTGCGCGCGATGGGGGTGCTGAGCGAGGGGAACGTCCGGGTGTCACTGCCCGCGGGGACCTCGGAGGAGGACGTGGACCGCTTCCTCGCCGTGCTGCCGGGTGTGGTGGCGGACGTACGGGAGCGGCTCGGGGCCCCCGTCTCCGCCCCGCCGGCCCCGTCGCCCTCGGGCTCGCTCGTCGTGGACTCCCTGGGCAAGCGCTGCCCGATCCCGGTGATCGAACTCGCGAAGGTGATCGGCGACGTGCCGGTGGGCGGAACGGTGACGGTGCTCTCGGACGACGCGGCGGCGCGACTGGACATTCCGGCGTGGTGCGAGATGCGGGGGCAGGAGTACGTGGGGGAGTCGCCGGGGGCGGGGGGCGGGACGGCGTACGTGGTCCGCCGGGTGTCGTGACCACCGCCTCCGCCCCTCGCGCCCCCCGTTGTGGGCGGTCGTTCCGCCGGGGCGGAACGGGTGGGCACAACGGGACGACTGCCCACACGGGCGGAAGCGCGGCCCGCACGGGCGGGGCGAGGGGCACCGCCCCGCCGGGCACGGCGCCCGCGCGGCAGGGGCACCGCCCCGGCGGGGGTGGGTCAGAGCAGGTGGGACTGGACCTCCGTCGCGGCCTCCTCGCCGTACGCCTTCGTGAAGCGCTCCATGAAGTTCGCCCGCCGCAGCGTGTACTCCTGCGTGCCCAGCGTCTCGATGACCAGCGTCGCCAGCATGCAGCCGACCTGCGCCGCCCGCTCCAGGCCGACGCCCCAGGACAGGCCCGTGAGGAAGCCCGCGCGGAAGGCGTCACCGACGCCGGTGGGGTCGACCTTGGCCGTCTCCTCGGGGCAGCCGACCTCGATGGGGGTCTCGCCGACCCGCTCGATGCGGACGCCTCGCGAGCCGAGCGTGGTGACGCGGTGGCCGACGCGGGAGAGGATCTCCGCCTCGGTCCAGCCGGTCTTGGACTCGATCAGGCCCTTCTCGTACTCGTTGGAGAAGAGGTAGGTGGCGCCGTCGAGGAGGGTGCGGATCTCCTCGCCGTCCATGCGCGCGATCTGCTGCGAGAAGTCGGCGGCGAAGGGGATGGACCGGGTCCGGCACTCCTCCGTGTGGCGGAGCATCGCCTCGGGGTCGTCGGCGCCGATGAGGACCAGGTCGAGGCCGCCCACGCGGTCGGCGACGGCCTTGAGCTCGATCTGCCGGGCCTCGCTCATCGCACCGGTGTAGAAGGAGCCGATCTGGTTGTGGTCCCTGTCGGTGGTGCAGACGAAGCGGGCGGTGTGCAGGACCTCGGAGATGCGCACCGAGCCGGTGTCGACGCCGTGCCGGTCGAGCCACGCGCGGTACTCGTCGAAGTCGAAGCCCGCCGCGCCGACCAGGACGGGGCGGCTGCCGAGCTGTCCCATGCCGAAGCAGATGTTGGCGGCGACGCCTCCCCGGCGGACGTCCAGGTTGTCGACGAGGAAGGAGAGGGACACCGTGTGGAGCTGGTCGGCCACGAGCTGGTCGGCGAACCGGCCGGGGAAGGTCATGAGGTGGTCGGTGGCGATGGAGCCGGTGACTGCGATACGCACGGCGGGGTGCTCCTGCGGAATTCAGTAGGGGCGCGCGAGGCGCTCGAACGGAGGCGGTGATGGGCGACGGAGAGAACGACAGTTCACGCTACCGGGTGGGGGGCGCACTGCCGAACAGTGGAAACTACCCCAGAGTAGGTCTTTTCCGTGGAGCGGTGCGGTGCATACGGTGCGCCCATGACCACCTACCCCGCTCCTCGTGAGCGTCACGAGTCCGAGTTGAGCCTCGCCCAGCTGCGCGGGGACGGCGCCCGGATGGCTCCCCACTGGGTGACTCCGACCGGCCCGGACCCCGTTCGGGTCTCCCCCGCGTCGATCCACGGCGTCGTCGTTCCGGCGGCCTCGGCCCGGCTGATCGACGCCACCGTCGAGTACGGCGGCTGACGGACGGAACCGTCCGCGCCTCCGCTCCGTCCCATCGGCGTCCGGTCGAGACGAGGGAGCGTTGCGGTGAGCGGTACGGAGAACGTGCGGAGGCGACGGAACATCCTCGCCGCCTCGGTGGCGGCGGGTGTGCTGCTCGCCGGGGGCGGTGGCGTCTATCTGGCCACCGCGGCGTCCGGTGAGGCCACGCCGGCCGGGGCGGCCGGGAAGGCCGCCGACGCGGCCGGATCGCCGCCCCTGGCCCGGGAGGCCGGCGGCGGCAGTACGGGGGGCGGTCCCGGGATCGCTCCCGGCGAGCCGGACCCGAGCGGTGGTGCGCACGGGACGGTCTACAAGGCCAAGGGCCCGCTCCCCCCAGGGCCCTCCTCGGCCGCGGTCCACCGGCCCGAGGGCCTGGTCACCTCGGCGGAGGTGACCAGGCTGGCCGAAGCCCTCGGGGTCGAGGGCCGGCCCGTGCTGGTCGGGGACGTCTGGACGATCCGGCCCGAGAAGGACGGTCAGGGTCCGCGCCTGGACGTGGCGAAGGCGGCCCCGGGGAACTGGACGTACTCCTGGTACGACGGCGGCCCGGTCGGCGACAGCTGCCTCAAGGGGACGGCGTGCCCGCCGCCGGGCCGGGCTAAGCCCCCGACCGCGGGCCGTACGCCGGTGAGCGAGGCGGCGGCGAAGGCGGCGGCCGTCCCCGTCCTGAAGGCCCTGGGACAGGACGACGCGAAGGTGACGGCGACCCAGGTGATGGACGGTTCGGTGCGGGTGGTCAACGCCGATCCGGTGGTGGACGGGCTGCCGACCTACGGCTGGTCGACGGGGCTGCACATCGGTCCGGACGGCCGGGCGGTCGCCGGCAGCGGGACGCTGAAGGAGCCGGTGAAGGGCGACACGTATCCGGTCGTCGGGGCGGCGGAGGCGCTCGCGGAGCTGAACGAGGACGCGAAGGGCACCGGCCCGATCGGCATCGGCGGCTGCGCGACGGATCCGCCGGCCGGGGTCGAGGGGACCGGCGAGGACGGCCCGGCGCCGGTCGACGGGAGCGGCAGGACCGACCCGGCCGCGCCCTGCCCGCCGGCCGCGGACACGGCCGCACCGACCGAGGTCCCGGTGACGGGCGCGGTGTTCGGTCTGGCCGCGCAGGACGTGGCGGGCGAACGGCTGCTCGTGCCGGCGTGGCTGTTCACGGCCGACCCGGTGGACGCTGCGCCGTACACGGTGACGGAGACGGCGGTCGCCCCGGGGCACCTGGCGCCGCCGACGAAGCCCTCGCCGGACGAGGAGACGGCGCCGGCCCGGCGGATCGAGTCGTACCGGACGGCGGAGGACGGCCGGAAGCTGACGGTCACCTTCTGGGGCGGGGTGTGCAGCACGTACACCGCGAAGGCCGTGGAGTCGCCGGAGAAGGTGACCGTGCGGATCGACGAGAAGTCCGACCCCGGGCGGGCGTGCATCGCGATCGCCAAGGAGATCACGCTGACCGTGACCCTGCAGAGCCCACTGGGCGGGCGTCCGGTGGTCGACGAGGCGAGCGGGCAGCCGGTGCCTCGGCGCTGACGTTCCCCGTGCGCGGCTGACGTTCCCCGTGTACGCGTGAGGGCGGCGGCCCGGGCAATTCCCGGGACCGCCGCCCTCACGCGCGTACAGGCTTAGCTGAACGAGTCGCCGCAGGCGCAGGAGCCCGTGGCGTTCGGGTTGTCGATGGTGAAGCCCTGCTTCTCGATGGTGTCGACGAAGTCGATCGACGCGCCGCCGAGGTACGGGGCGCTCATGCGGTCGGTGACGACCTTGACGCCGTCGAAGTCCTTCACGACGTCGCCGTCGAGCGAGCGCTCGTCGAAGAAGAGCTGGTAACGCAGGCCGGAGCAGCCGCCGGGCTGAACGGCGACGCGCAGGGCCAGGTCATCGCGGCCTTCCTGGTCGAGGAGGGCCTTGACCTTGGCCGCGGCGGCGTCGGACAGGAGGATGCCGTCGCTGACAGTGGTCTTCTCGTCCGATACGGACATCTGCTTCTCTCCCGGTGTGTACGGAGACTGCTTGCCGACGGTTGCAACCGACGGTGCCCCGGATTCATTCCGGGCCGAGTGGGGTCTTCCCTCTTTCATGCTCGCACACCATGTCCAGGAGCGCGGACGGCGAATTCGTCACATCGACACTATGGACATCGTCAGAATGACGTGAAGCGGGTTATGATAGATAGCGTCATTTCGACGAAAAGGTTCCCCGAAGAAAGGGTGCGTGACGTGACCACCGCCCAGCCCCTGGACGTCCAGCCGACGCCGCTCGCCCTGCTCCTGCTCGGCCGCGAGGCCGACCCGAAGAGCGAGCGCGGCGTGGAGTGTCCTGGCGATCTGCCGTCGCCCTCCGACCCTGACCTCGTGGAGCGCGCCCGCGCCGCGAAGGAGAAGCTCGGGGACAAGGTCTTCGTGCTCGGCCACCACTACCAGCGCGACGAGGTCATCCAGTTCGCCGACGTGACCGGTGACTCCTTCAAGCTCGCGCGCGACGCCGCCGCCAAGCCCGAGGCCGAGTACATCGTCTTCTGCGGTGTGCACTTCATGGCCGAGTCGGCCGACATCCTCACCGGCGACGACCAGAAGGTCGTCCTGCCCGACCTCGCGGCCGGCTGCTCCATGGCCGACATGGCCACCGCCGAGCAGGTCGCCGAGTGCTGGGACGTGCTGACCGAGGCCGGCATCGCCGAGCAGGTCGTGCCCGTCTCGTACATGAACTCCTCGGCCGACATCAAGGCCTTCACCGGCAAGCACGGGGGCACGATCTGCACCTCGTCCAACGCCGAGCGGGCCCTGAACTGGGCCTTCGAGCAGGGCGAGAAGGTGCTCTTCCTGCCGGACCAGCACCTGGGCCGCAACACCGCCGTCCGCGACATGGGCATGTCCCTGGACGACTGCGTGGTCTACAACCCGCACAAGCCGAACGGCGGGCTCACCGTCGAGGAGCTGCGCGCCGCCAAGATGATCCTGTGGCGGGGCCACTGCTCGGTGCACGGCCGCTTCTCGCTGGACTCGGTCAACGACGTGCGCGAGCGCATCCCGGGCGTGAACGTGCTCGTCCACCCCGAGTGCAAGCACGAGGTCGTCGCCGCCGCGGACTACGTGGGCTCGACCGAGTACATCATCAACACCCTGGAGGCGGCCCCGGCCGGTTCCAAGTGGGCCATCGGCACGGAGCTGAACCTGGTCCGCCGTCTGGCGAACCGTTACGCCGACCAGGGCAAGGAGATCGTCTTCCTCGACAAGACGGTCTGCTTCTGCTCGACCATGAACCGCATCGACCTCCCCCACCTGGTGTGGACCCTGGAGTCCCTGGCCGAGGGCAACCTCGTCAACCAGATCCAGGTCGACAAGGAGACGGAGAGCTTCGCCAAGCTCGCCCTGGAGCGGATGCTGGCGCTGCCGTAACGATTCCCCCCTTGATACGCCCGAAGGGCGCCCCGCGGTGTGCGGGGCGCCCTTCGGCGTACGCGCGGCCGACTAGGCGTCCAGGACGTCCAGCAGGTCCGTGTCGGTGTTCGCGTCCGTCGGCTGCTCCGGGACGTCCGCGCCGCCCTTCTTCGCCGCCCTCTTCCTCGCGCGGCGCTCCTTGCGGAGCTCCACCATCGCGTAGAGCGTCGGGACGAGGAGCAGGGTCAGCAGGGTCGAGGTGATCAGACCGCCGATCACCACCACCGCCAGCGGCTGGGCGATGAAGCCGCCCTCGCCGGTGAGGCCGAGGGCCATCGGCAGCAGGGCGAAGATCGTCGCCAGGGCGGTCATCAGGATCGGGCGGAGCCGGTGCCGGCCGCCCTCGATCACCGCTTCGACGACGCCCAGGCCCTGCGCCCGGTACTGGTTGATCAGGTCGATCAGGACGATCGCGTTGGTGACGACGATGCCGATGAGCATCAGCATGCCGATCATCGCCGGGACGCCCATCGCCGTGCCGGTGGCCACGAGCAGACCGATCGCGCCGGTCGCCGCGAACGGGATCGAGACCAGCAGGATCAGCGGCTGGACCAGCGACCTGAAGGTCGCCACCAGGAGCATGAAGACGATCGCGACGGCCGCGAGCATCGCCAGGAACAGGTTGAGGAAGGCCTCGCTCTGGTCCTCGGAGACGCCGCCGATGGTCGCGGTGGCGCCCTCCGGCAGGTCGAGCGCGCCGATCTTCGACTGCAGGGATGCGCTCACCGCGCCGGTGTTGTCACCGACCGGCTTGGCCGTGATCGTCGCGGCGCGCGCGCCGTCGATCCGGGTCATCGAGACCGGGCCGGGGACCAGCTCGACGGTGGCGACGTCGCCCAGCTTCACCGGGCCGAGCGGCAGCGCCCTGAGCGCGGCCAGGGTGGTGGCCGGCTGCGCCGAGGTGATGAGGACGTCCCGCTCGCTGTCGTCGAGGGTCGCCTTGGCGGCCGGGGTGCCCCGGACGGCCTGGCCGACGACCGCGCCGAGCGAGGTGGTGTCGAAGCCGGCGTCGGCCGCCCTGGCGTTCGCCTTCACGGAGATCCGCGGGACGGACTGCGAGAGGTCGCTCTGGACGTCGGTGACGTCCTTCAGCCCGGCGATCGCGGTGCGGACCTGCTCGGAGGCCTTCTCGAGGACCTCCGGGTCGGCGGCCTTGACGACCACGCTCAGGTCCTGGGAGCCGAAGCCGTCGCCCGCGGCGATGGTGGTGTCGCCGACGCCGTCGAGCGAGTCGAGACCCTTCTCGATGGCGTCGCGCGTCTCCTCGTACGAGGCGGAGTCCTCCAGGCTCACCTTGTACGAGGCCTGGTTGGAGCCGGTGCCGCCGCCGAAGGCCGCCATGAAGCCGGAGGAACCGACGGTGACCTGGTAGTCCTTGACGCCCTCGGTGTCCGCGAGGACCTTCTCGATCTTCTTCGCGGCCTCGTCGGAGGCGCTCAGGCTGGTGCCGGGCGCCAGCTCCTGCTGGATGCTGAGGACCTCCTGCTCGCCCTGGTCGAAGAAGTTCGTCTTCAGGAGCGGGGCCATGCCGAAGGTGACGACCAGGACGACGATCGCGATGGCCAGGCTCGTGAAGCGGCGCCGGGTCGCGAACCGCAGGACCGGCACGTACAGGCGCTGGAGGCGGCTCTTCTCCTCCTTCTCCTCGGCCAGCCTGCGGGCCTCCGCCAGGTCCTCCGGGGTGCCCTTGGGGGCGCGCAGGAACCAGTACGAGAGGACGGGGACCACGGTCAGGGAGACCAGCAGCGAGGCGAGCAGCGCCGCCGTGACCGTCAGCGAGAACGAGCCGAACAGCTCGCCGATCATGCCGCCGGTCAGGCCGATCGGCAGGAAGACGGCGACGGTGGTGAGGGTCGAGGAGGTGACGGCGCCCGCCACCTCGCGGACCGCGGTGAGGATCGCGCTCTGGCGCTCCTCGCCGTAGCCCAGGTGCCGCTTGATGTTCTCCAGGACCACGATCGAGTCGTCGACGACCCGGCCGATGGCGATGGTGAGCGCGCCGAGCGTCAGCATGTTCAGCGAGAGGTCGCGGGTCCACAGCACGATGAGGGCGAGGACGACCGAGAGCGGGATGGAGACCGCGGTCACCAGGGTGGAACGGACCGACGCGAGGAAGACCAGGATCACCAGGACGGCCATGACGAGGCCGAGCGCGCCCTCCGTGGTCAGGCCGGAGACGGCCTTGGCGACGGCCGGGCCCTGGTCGGAGACCACGGTCAGCTCGGCGCCCGCGCCGAGGTCGCGGCGCAGATCGGGCAGCTTCTCCTCGACGGCGTCGGAGATCGCGACGGCGCTGCCGTCCTTGTCCATGGTGGCCATCACGGCGAGGCTGGGCTTGCCGTTCGTCCGCGTGAGGGAGGTGCGCGGGGACTCCTCCTGCTTCACGGTGGCGACGTCACCGAGGCGGACCGCCTTGCCCTTGCCGGGGACGGCCGCCGGGATGCGCAGGTCCTCGATCTGCTTCAGCGAGGTGTAGCCGCCGCCGACCTGGATCGTGCGGGACTTGCCCGCCTCCGAGAAGGAGCCGGCCGGCATCGTGGCGCCGCCGGAGCGCAGGGCCTCGGCGAGCTTCATCGTGTTGAGCCCGGCCGCGGCGAGCTTCCGCTCGTCGGGGGTCACGGAGACCTGGAGGTCCTGCACACCGCTGACGGAGACCTGGCCGACGCCCTCGATGTCCTCCAGGGCGGGCACGACGGTCCGCTCCAGCTGGTCGGCGAGCGCCTGCGGGTCCTTGTCCGAGGCGGCGGCGAGGACGACGGTCGGCATGTCGTCCGTCGAACCGGCGATCACCTGCGGGTCGACGGCGTCGGGCAGCTGGGCGCGGGCGCGGTTCACGGCCTGCTGGACGTCGGCGACGAGCTGCTTCGTCGACTCGTCGCCGTAGTCGAAGGAGGCCATGACGACGGCCATGCCCTCGGAGGCCGTGGCGGTGACCGACTTGAGGCCGTCGACGGCCTTGAGGTTGTCCTCCAGCGGCTCGACGACCTGCTTCTCGACCACATCGGGAGAGGCGCCCTGGTACGGGGCGAGGACCGAGACCATGGGCAGCTCGATCGAGGGGAACAACTGCTGCTTCAGCTGCGGGATCGCGATCGCCCCGAACACGATCGCGACGATGGACATCAGCCCGATCAGGGCCCGTTGCGCGAGGCTGAATCTGGACAGCCAGGACATGGGGTCTCTCTTCTGTGGCGTACTCGTCGTCAGGCGGGAGCAGCCAAGGCCCCGGCCCGGACCCGCTGGATCCGCCGGAGCTGCCCCCCCGTCCATACGATCTGCCACTCGCGGCCGGAAGTCCTCGGCCCCCGGGTCCACTTCCTTATGTCGCGCATACCGCGTCTGGAGTACGCGCTCACTCCACCCGGGGGCGTACGAGACCGGACTCGTAGGCCGTGACCACCAACTGGGCCCGGTCGCGGGCGCCGAGCTTGGCCATGGTCCGGTTGACGTGCGTCTTCACGGTGAGCGGACTGACGTCGAGCCGCTCGGCGATCTCGTCGTTCGAAAGACCGCCCGCGACGAGGACGAGGACCTCGCGCTCCCGGGCGGTGAGCACGGCGAGCCGCTCGGCGCGGGCCCCGCCGGGCGCGCCCGTGGTGTCCGCGCCCGGGCCCTGGGCGAGGAAGGAGGCGATCAGGCCCTTGGTGGCGGCCGGGGACAGCAGCGCCTCGCCGGCGTGGGCGATCCGGATCGCGCCGAGGAGCTCGTCCGGCTCGGCGCCCTTGCCGAGGAAGCCGGAGGCGCCGGCGCGCAGCGACTGCACGACGTACTCGTCGACCTCGAAGGTGGTCAGCATGACGATCCGCACGTCGGCCAGCTCGGGATCCGCCGTGATCATCCGGGTGGCGGCGAGGCCGTCGGTGCCCGGCATGCGGATGTCCATCAGGACGACGTCGGGCCGCGTGGAGCGGGCCAGCGCGACCGCCCCGTCGCCGTCGGGCGCCTCGCCGACGACCTCCATGTCGGGCTCGGAGTCCACCAGGACCTTGAAGGCGCTGCGGAGCAGGGCCTGGTCGTCGGCGAGCAGTACCCGGATCGTCACGTGCCGTCCTCCCCCGTGCGGGTCGTCACCGGCAGTATCGCCTGGACGCGGAAGCCGCCGCCGTAGCGGGGGGCGGCGGTGAGGGTGCCGCCCAGCGCGCCGACCCGCTCCCGCATGCCGAGCAGCCCGTGGCCGCCGACCGGGGGCTGCTCGACGGCCGGGGGCGGGACGGCCGGGGGCGCCCCGTCGTCGAGGACGGTGATCTCGACCGTACGGCCCACCCGGACGACGCTCACCTCGGCCTTCGCGTCCGGTCCCGCGTGCTTGCGCACATTGGTCAGGGCCTCCTGCACGATCCGGTACGCGGCGAGGTCGACGGTCGCGGGCAGTGTCAGGCCCTCGTCGGCGCGGGCCAGGGCGACGGGAAGGCCGGCCTTGCGGAAGCTGTCGAGCAGCCCGTCGAGGACGGCGAGGCCCGGGGCGGGCTCGGTGGGGGCCTCCGGGTCGCCGGACTGGCGCAGCAGGCCGACGGTGGCGCGCAGCTCGTCCAGGGCGGAGCGGCTGGCCTCGCGGACGTGCGCGAGGGCCTCCTTGGCCTGGTCGGGGCGCTTGTCCATGACGTGGGCGGCGACCCCGGCCTGCACGTTCACCAGCGCGATGTGGTGGGCGACGACGTCGTGGAGGTCGCGGGCGATCCGCAGCCGCTCCTCGGCGACCCGCCGCCCGGCCTCCTCCTCGCGGGTCCGTTCGGCCCGCTCCGCCCGCTCCCGGATGGCGTCCACGAAGGCCCGGCGGCTGCGGACGGCGTCCCCGGCCGCGGCCGCCATGCCCGTCCAGGCGAAGACGCCGAGGTTCTCCTGCGCGTACCAGGGGGTCGGGCCGAAGGCCATGGCCGCGGCGGTGAGCGCCGTCATCGTGGCGAGGCCGACCCGCCAGGTGGTGGGCCGGTCGGTGCGGGAGGCGACCGTGTAGAGCGCGACGACGGCGCTCATCGCGATCGGGGCGGGCCGGTTGTCGTCCATCAGCTCGACGAGGCCGAGCACGACGGTGACGGAGAGCACCGCGAAGGGGTTCCGCCGGCGCCACACCAGCACGGCGGCCCCCGCGATCATGATGAGCACGCTCCACACGTCGGGCACGCGGTCCCCGAAGGTCGGCCCGTCCGGGCTGCCGTGGGGATCGGTGAAGGACCCCGCGATCATGGCGACGAGCGTGCCGGCGGCGATCGCGGCGTCGAAGGCGGGAGGGTGCGCGCGGAACCAGTCGCGGAGACGGGCGTGGAGGGTGCCGGTGGCGGGGCCGGTGGGGGTCACGGGAGACAACGGTACGGGGCGGGTCCCCGCGGGGCGGGCTGCCGGGGGCCGTGGGGGCCCGCTCCCGGGCCGGCACCCGCACGGTACGGGCCCGCGCCCGGCGGGACGGCACCCACCTGCCGTGTGGGCCCGCGCCCGGCGGGGCGGTGCCCCTCCGCCACCCGCCGTGTGGGCAATCGTCCCGTAGGGCGGGACGGGTGGGCACACGGAACGGCGCCCTCAGCGGCGCCTCCGCGTTCCGCGCCTTGACCCGCACCGACAGCGCACTGTGCACGGGGTGCGGGTTCAGGCCCGGGAGCCTCGGGTGCCGGCAAGGGCGCCGTTCCGTTGTGCCCACCCGTTCCGCCCCGGCGGAACGCCTGCCCACAACGGGGTGGGCGGGGGCGGGGGTCAGCCGGGGATCAGGCCGTTGTCGGAGAGCATCTCGCGGACCTCGTCCAGGGTCGCGTCCGGAGCCGGGAGGATCAGTTCCGAGGGCTCCAGGGCGTCGTCCGGCAGTGGCTCACCGAGCCGCCGGACGGCGTCGAGGAGGGCGCACAGCGTCCGCCGGAACCCTTCCTCGTCCCCCGTCTCCATCTCTTCGAGCAGCTCGTCGTCGAGCCTGTTCAGCTCGACGAAGCGGCTGTCGGCCAGCTTCCACTGGCCCTCCCCCATGATCCGTACGATCATGACGCGTCCTGTCTGTCGCCTACTTCTCGAAGCGCGGGTGGGACTGCTGCTGGGTGCGGTCCTGCGGCGTGGCCGCGCCACCGCCCTCGATGGCCTGCTGCTGCGCCGAGGGGCCCCCGGCCAGCTCGGCCTTCATCCGCTGGAGCTCCAGCTCGACGTCCGTGCCGCCGGACAGCCGGTCCAGCTCCGCCTGGATGTCGTCCTTGGCGAGCCCGGACTGGTCGTCCAGGGCGCCCGAGGCGAGCAGCTCGTCGATCGCGCCCGCGCGCGCCTGGAGCTGGGCGGTCTTGTCCTCGGCCCGCTGGATCGCCAGACCGACGTCGCTCATCTCCTCCGAGATTCCGGAGAACGACTCGGCGATCCGGGTCTGCGCCTGGGCCGCCGTGTAGGTCGCCTTGATGGTCTCCTTCTTGGTGCGGAAGGCGTCCACCTTGGCCTGGAGACGCTGGGCGGCGAGGGTGAGCTTCTCCTCCTCGCCCTGCAGCGTCTGGTGCTGCACCTCCAGGTCGCTGACCTGCTGCTGGAGGGCGGCCCGCCGGGACAGCGCCTCGCGCGCCAGGTCCTCGCGGCCGAGGGCCAGCGCCTTGCGGCCCTGGTCCTCCAGCTTGGCGGACTGGCTCTGCAGCTGGTTCAGCTGGAGTTCGAGCCGCTTGCGGGAGGTGGCGACGTCGGCGACGCCCCGTCGCACCTTCTGCAGCAGCTCCAACTGCTTCTGGTAGGAGTAGTCGAGCGTCTCGCGCGGATCCTCGGCCCGGTCAAGGGCCTTGTTCGCCTTCGCGCGGAAGATCATCCCCATACGCTTCATGACACCGCTCATGGGCTTCGCGCGCCCCCTTCTGACGGACTTCGGCTCCAGCTCTTCGACAGGATCCACAGTACGGGCCCTGTCTCCATTACCGCACTGTTCGGAGCGGGATGCGCTCCTCCCCAAGGACGACTGCGCGCGGTGTTCCCTCCCGCGCAGGGAGTAGGTGGATCCCGGGGGAGACCGCGTCGTCCTCGCGTACGTACGCCCCAAGACGCAGTCCGCTCCGCTGTCGCTCCGTCAAGGCCGAAAATTTTTCAAGATCTTTTCGAAGCATTGCTATCAGATCGTTCCCGGCCCGCATGGGGTTCATGCCCGCCACCCCGTACCCTTGGGTTTTGTGTTCCGTAGCCGTTCGAAGGACGAGAAGGCCCCCACCGACAAGGTGACGGCGGACCTCTCCACCAAGCAGCCCCGCGACCCCGAGGCCCCCAAGGGCCGCCCGACCCCGAAGCGGAGCGAAGCGCAGTCCCAGCGCCGGCGCGCCGCGACGGTGCCGACCGACCGCAAGGAGGCCGCCAAGCGCCAGCGCGAGGCACGCCGCTCCGACCTGGCCCGCCAGCGCGAGGCGCTGGCCAGCGGCGACGAGCGTTACCTGCCCGCCCGCGACAAGGGGCCGGTCCGCCGCTTCGTGCGCGACTTCGTCGACTCGCGGTTCGCGATCGCCGAGTTCTTCCTGCCGATGGCCGTGGTCATCCTCGTGCTGTCGCTGTTCGGCAACGCCAACCGGTCGCTGCAGAACATCTCCCTGCTGCTGTGGCTCGGTGTGATCATCCTGATCGTCATCGACTCGATCGGCATCTGGATCCGTCTGCGGAAGCAGCTGAACGAGCGCTTCCCGAACGAGCCCAAGCGCGGCGCCGTCGCCTACGGCCTGATGCGCACGCTCCAGATGCGCCGACTGCGCCTGCCGAAGCCGCAGGTCAAGCGCGGAGAGCGGCCCTGAGCGCCGACAGCTCGGAGTTCGACGGGCGCGCGTTCGGCGAGGCCACGTCGGAGTCGGGCGGCCCCGTGCTGCCCGTCGTCGCGCACTGGCCCACCGGTCACGGCGGGCTGCGCGACACCATCCGGCAGGAGATCGTCGCCCGTCAGCTCGACGAGCAGATAACCGCCCGCTATCCCGTGGGCCAGCGGCTGCGGATCCTCGACGCGGGCATGGGGCAGGGCACCCAGGCCCTGCGCCTCGCCCGGGCCGGACACACCGTGACCGGCCTGGAGGCCGATCCGGACCTCCTCAAGGCGGCCCGGGACTCGCTGGCGACGGAGCCCGCCGGGATCCGCGAGCGGGTCCGGATGATCGAGGGCGACGGGCGCGAGACCGGGGTGCACTTCCTGCCCGGCAGTTTCGACGTGGTCCTCTGTCACGGCGTGCTGATGTACGCGGACGAACCCGACGCGCTGCTCGCGGGCCTGGCCCGGATGCTGGCCCCCGGCGGCCTGCTGTCCCTGGTGGTACGGAACGCGGAGGCCCTGGCCATGCGGCCGGGGCTCGCCGGGGACTGGCCCGGGGCGCTCACGGCCTTCGACTCCGACGTCTACACGGACGACAACGGCGTGAAGGTGCGGGCCGACCGGCTGGACTCGCTCACGGCGACGCTCGCGGGGATCGCGGCGCCGCTGCACGCCTGGTACGGCGTGCGGGTCTTCACGGACGGCATCCCCGCCGACGCGGGCCTGCCCGCCGCCGAGGAGCTGGAGCGGCTGCTCGCCGCCGAGGACCGGGCCGGACGCACGGAGCCGTACCGGCGGGTCGCGGCGCTGCTGCACCTGTGCGGGGTACGGGGCTGACGGGGGCGCGGCCGATGGTCGCGCCCCCTGATCCGGCGCACCCCTGATCGGGTGCGCTCGCCGGGCCGGGGGCGGGGCGGAATCGGATACTCCGGACATGGACGTATCCCGTGCCCACGCCCACGCTCGTCACCGCGCCCGCCTCCGCACGCGTCGTGTCCTCCTCCCGCTCACCGCCGGGACCTGCGCCCTCGCACTGACCGGCGGCTGCTCCTCCGCCGACGGGGACGCGTCCGCCCCGGAGCGGTCCACCCAGGCGGCGGCCCCGCTCGCCGCCAACGAGCTCCAGGACGACTACCGGACCGTCATCAGGAACGTCCTGCCGTCCGTCGTGCAGATCGAGGCGACGAACAGCCTCGGCTCCGGCGTCGTCTACGACGCCAAGGGGCACGTCGTCACCAACGCGCACGTGGTCGGCCAGGAGAGGACCTTCAAGGTCACGGCGGCCACCGGCGGGCGGCACGTGACCGCGCGGCTCGTCTCCTCGTACCCCGAGCAGGACCTCGCCGTGCTCAAGCTGGACAGCGTGCCGCAAGGGCTGAAGGCGGCGAAGTTCGGCAACTCCGCCGCCGTCGACATGGGGCAGATCGTGCTCGCGATGGGCTCCCCGCTGGGCCTGTCCGGCAGCGTGACCCAGGGCATCGTCTCGGCGACCGGCCGGACGGTCAGCGAGGGCCGGACCGGCGGCGGAACCGGGGCGACCATCGGGAACATGGTCCAGACGTCGGCGGCGATCAACCCGGGCAACAGCGGGGGCGCCCTCGTGAACCTCGACAGCGAGGTCATCGGCATCCCCACGCTCGCCGCGACCGACCCCGAACTGGGCGGCGGCTCGGCGCCCGGCATCGGCTTCGCGATCCCCGCGTCGATGGTGCGGACGATCGCCGACCAGATCGTCAAGAACGGCAAGGTGACGGACTCGGGGCGGGCGGCCCTCAACATCACCGGGCGCACCGTCCTCGACGGCGGCTACGAGCCGGCGGGCGTCGCGGTGGTCGAGGCGCCGGCGGACGGGGCGGCCGGGAAGGCGGGACTGAAGCCGGGCGACGTGATCACGAGCCTCGGCGACGAGACGATCACGACGATCACGTCGCTCTCGGAGGCGCTGGCCTCGATGAAGCCGGGGGATGTGGTGACAGTGGGGTACGTCCGCGACGGGAAGGCCCGCAAGACGGACGTCACCTTGGGCGAGATGTAGGGCCCACGGACCGCGCCCCCCTGTGTGGGCGCACGCCCGCCGCACGGTACCCGCCCCCGCCCGTGTGGGCAATCGCCCCGCTGGGGCGGAACGACTGCCCACAACGGGGGCACGCCGACTCTTGCCGGTAGTCGATCTTGAGGGTGTGGAGGACAGGGACGACGCGGACAGTGTCGTTGATCGTGTCACGCGTCGGCGGTGTCGCCTCAGCGCCTCGAAGCCCTTGAGGCGGGCGAGGGCGTGTTCGATCCGTGCCCGCCGCCTGGCCTTCCGATGAGCAGCTGGTGACCGATGACGTGGTTGGGCATGGTCGCAGGGAGGCCGGCGAAGACGTACCTATGTCACAGGCATCCTGTAGCGCATCCGGTAACGGTGCGCAGCCTTCGTCATCAGTGTGACCTCAATCGGGCGCCGGGCGTCGGAATAGACCACCCGGAAGGCCACCAGTACGGGCATGTCCTTCGGAAGTTCCAGCGCCACGACTTCCTCCTCTGTCGGGATCTCGGACGACAGCTCGTCCACGAACTCGCGCGGGGGAAGACCCATCGCGTCGAGCAGCGTGGGCGTACCGCCCCGAATCCGCTTCTTCTCCAGGATGGCCGTGCCCTCGACCAGGCTCAGCGGGTAGTACGACCTCGTGAGTTCGGTCGGCTCCTCGTCCAGGAAAAGGACCTGCTTGCGAAGCGCAGCTCGCTCACCGTCCTCCAACTGCAGGGCCTCGGCCACTTCCCTCGGCGGGACGACGACCTCGACGGCAAGGAGCCGAGACCTGCCGACTTGCCGGCGTTTCGCGGCCTCGGACATCCAGGGGTAGGGCTCGCCCGGCCCGGCAGGCCTCATGTAGGCGATCGGCTCGACGGACTGCTGCGCGTGCTGCCGTACGTATACACCCTTGCCCGGGAGCCCTTCGAGGAGTCCCTCTGCCTTCAGCGCCTGGAGGGCCTTCTGGACGGTCGTGTTGGCCACGCCGCCGTACTGCTCCATCAGCTCGGCCGTCGAGCCCAGCTTGCTACCTGGAGGGAGGTCGCCACGGGTGATCTGTCGCCGGATCTCCGCCGCGATCTTCTGGTGCGGCGATCTCGGATCCTTGAACTCCTTCGCCATCACACGCCCTGCTTCCCGAGCCGATACGTGAGGCGCCTGCCGGCAGGCATGGTCATCAGGGAGGCCTCCATCGGTGTTCCGTCGGCGGTCCGCGTCAGGCGGAGCAGCTGAAGGACGGCGCTGCCCTCGGGCAGACCCAAGTGCTCGCGCTCCTCCGTGGTGGCGAGGGCAGCGCTCACGTCCTCCACGACCTCGGCGCCGGTGTACCCGAGCTCCTTGAGCAGGGTGACGGCACCACCGGGCACCTTGCGCGGTTCCGCCAAGGGCGTGCCTGCGGCGATGGCGACGGGGTAGTAGGAGTCGGCCAGCTCCACGGGCTGGTCATCGAGGAGAATCAGCCGACGCCTGACAATCACGCGCTCAGAGGCGGACAACCGCAGGGCGGCGCGGACCGCGTCGGGAGCGTCCACTTCGCCTGCCTGGAGGAGGCGTTGGCCGCCACGGCGCCCATGGCGAGCGGCCTCATCGCTCCATGCGTCGCTCTGACCGGGCTTGCGCGGGGCCAGGTACGGCGCGGTCTCGCTGATCCATGCATCGCCCGACATGTTCCTACCCCCGGCTCACTGTTGTCAGTGACCCTACTTGCTCGCTCTCACCGGAAGCGCGATCTTAAGGGCTTGCCGCTTAAAGACTGTTGCGCTTAAGGCTATCGGCATGGAAGCGATGGATTCCGACGAAGCGCGGCATGGCATTCCCGTGCCGCCGGAGGGCTTGAGCCCGGCTCTCCGAGAGCGGGCCGAGGCCGGCTGGCGGAAGTTCCTCCGCCGGTGGTTCGACGCCTGCGAGGAGTCCGAACGGTGAGCGCGCCTGGCGCCGAGGGCGGGGACAGTCACCCCCCTCCTTCACCAGAGGGTCCGCGACATCGCCAGCCGAGGTGAAGGAGTGCTGACGGCCGTCGCTCACGAGCGGCACGGCGATCGGCTCCTGCATGTCGCATACGTCCAGCCCGCCACCGGCGTCGCCTGGACGACGGCGGTCGACAACATCGGGCCCGCCCTGTGGCGTGAGGCATCGCCCGCCGAGGAACCCTCGGAAGGGGACCCGGATTCATGACGCGCGCGAGATGCAGGGGGCCTCGGCTACCCGGGGCCGTGACCGAGGGGTGCGTGCCATAGGGATGGCCGGATCGGACACAGGGGGCGAGGCGGGAGTCTTCTGGAGCACGTTCGCACGCCAAGGGCTTGCAGAGCATTAACACGGGCGATTTCGAAGGGAGGTGACGGCCGTGCAGACTGCCCAGACGCAGGGGGAAGTTCCGAGGCAAGAACAAGGCCCCGAAATGGACCAAGCCCGACGGCGGGATCGTGTCCGTGATGGTGCTGCCGCTGGCCGTCACCGCCCCGGCCGACCTTGACCGGCTGGAGAAGCTGTTCGGTGCGATGTGGTCGGTCAAGCGGGCCGTCCAGCGCGACGCCAGCGCCAAGGTCGACGCGTACTGGGCGGCCAGACGCGAGCGCGACACCCGCGGGGCGAAGGCCGTACGGCAGCGCCCCGGCCTGTCCCGTGGGGGCCTGGAGCGGTGCGCGTACAAGCATCTTGAGGATGCAGGGCATCTCACGCACCACGTCTCCAAGGCCCTGGCAATGCACATGGCCGACGAGGTGTGGAACGGCGTGCGGCGGCACCTGTTCGCCGACAACACGGGAAACCGCCACGGCCGCCCCCGCGTGGGTCGCTGGTACGACTTCACCCGGATTCCGGGCCGCGCCCGCTCCCACACCATCGTGAACAAGTGGGAGACATTCCGCCTCGTCGGCACCTTCCACGGCCACGCCGTGGCTTACGCCGGCGGAGGCCGGCAAGCCCTGATGCAGCCCCGCCGGATGCCGACACCGACCAAGCCGGACGGCAAGATCTCCACCGACAAGGGCACCCGCAGGGCCACCTGGTGGGACCACACCGGCCCGCTCGCCGTGGTGTTCGCGGGCGGCCCGGACGGCAAGCGCGGCGACCTCGTCCTCCCCGTCCGCATCTCCCAGGGGCCGGGCCAGGAAGCCCGCGTACGGCACTTCCTTGCGGCCGACACCTGCTGGCACAAGGTCGATCTCGTGCGCCGCCGCAAGGCCGGTGCGCCGGGCGGCTGGGTGTACGAGGCACACCTGATGGTCCTCGGCCCCGGCTACGCCTCCCCGGCCGTACGGCAGATGCGGCAGCGCGCTGCCGAGCTTGACCGGATCGGCGGGGTGGACGGCAACGTCTCCAACCTGTCCGTCGTCTCCTTCCCCGCCTCCCCGGACCCTGCCGACGGTGCCCCGCGCTCCTCGGAGATCGTGCCGACCGATCAGGAGCGGGCGCGGCCGGAGCGGGAGGCGAAGAAGCGCCGGAGCCGGATTCGGGCGCTGGAGCGGTCACGCCGGGCGGCGAACACCGCACAGTACGGGCTGTCCAAGCGGCAGGCCGCCCGCGCTGAGCGCCGGGCCGCCCAGGGCTTGAAGCCCAAGAAGACCACGGTGCCGGGCGGCGCCCGCGACTCCCGCTCCGACGGGGTGCCCAAGCAGGCGTTCCGCCGCGACCGGCTGTCCCACGGCTACCGGGAGCTGCGCGCCCGCCAGGCCGAAGCCGCCACCAGCGCGGCCGAGTACCGGCGTCACCGGGCCCGTGCCGTGGCCCGCGAGATCGTCGCCGCCCACGGCCCCCGCCTGACGGTGGAGGACTGTGATATCCGCACCTGGTACCAGCTGTGGGGCAAGCGCCTTTCCCGGACCACGCCGGGCATGCTGATCTCCGCTCTCCGCCCTGGAGATCGAGTGCCGGGCCGCCGGTGGCCGTCTCGTGCGTGCCTCCACCTGGTCCACGGCCCTGTCGCAGCACTGCCTGTGCGGTGAGCGCGTCACCAAGACGCTGCGGGACCGGGAACACCAGTGCATCGCCTGCGGACTCGTCGGCAAGCGGGATCTCGTCTCCGCCGCCCTGGCCGCCTTCGTGGACCTGGCTGGCCCCGACGACCCCAAGACAGCCCGACTGGACTCCGCCCGGTCGCGGCACGCACAGATCACGTACGGAGAAGGGCTGGAAGAAGCCCTGCGTGAGTCAACCACACCGTGCCAGAACACCCCTCGGGGTGCTGGTCGCGTGGCAGTTCCGCGTCAGAGCGGGGCCTCTGCTCACCGAACCGCCGAACGACGGGACCGAGCAACCCCAGATGAGCCGCGCCATATGCGCGACCACGCTGGAGCGCCCGGCACCCGACCGGCGTACAGTCCGCAGCTCACCCTCTGGTGAATTGCGGAACAAGTCTTAGCCCTCCGCGTCGAGGGGCATCGGGCCGTAGATCTTCGTGCCGTCCTCCGAGAGGGTCACCTGGTCCGCGCCGCCGCTCAGGAGGTCACGCCAGTGTTCGCCGATCCAGCTCTCCGCGTCGCCCTGGGTGGTGAACTCCTCGGGGGTCACCACCGGCTCGACCTCCGTGCCGTCGGACTTCTCGAACCGCCACGTCCATGCCATGCAAGCCTCCTGGAGCTCACCGGATGATCGGTTTCCTGCCCGCAGCGTAGCCGGGCGCGCACGCCTCGCGGTGGCGCGGGAGGATCTGAGGGTGGAACTGACTCTGCTCGGCACCGGCGCCCCGCTCGGCCTCCCCCGTCCCGACTGCCCCTGCGCCGTGTGCGCGCGCTCCCGGGGGACGCGCGCGCGTGCCGCGACCGCGCTGCTCGTGGACGGGGCCCTGCTGCTCGATCTGACTCCGGGGGCCGCGCTCGCGGCGGCCCGGTCGGGGCATTCGCTGGTGGGGGTGCGGCAGGTGCTGCTCACGCATCCGCACGCCGGACCGGCCGTGGAGGTGCCCGCGGGGCTTCCGACGGCCGGGCGGGTGCCGGACGGGCGGGAGTTGACGCTGATCAGCGGGCACCGGGTGCGGGCCGTCTCGATGGACTCCCCCGGGACCGGGTACGAGGTGACCTCGGCGGACGGGGAGCGGTTGCTGTACCTGCCGCCGGGCGGCGCGCCCGCCGGGCTGACGGACGGCCCCCTCGACCCGTACGACGTGGTGGTCGCCGATGTGACGGGTCGGCCGGACGGGCTGGCCCGGCTGCGGGCGGCCGGGGCGGTGGGCCCGGCCACCGAGGTGATCGCGGTGCACCTGGACCACGACGCGCCGACGGGCGCCGAGCTGGACCGGCGGCTCGCGGCGGGGGGGGCGCGGGCGGTGCCGGACGGGACGACGCTGTACGTCGGCGACTACCACGAGGTGCCGGAGGTGCCCCGGCGGACGCTGGTGACGGGCGGGGCCCGGTCGGGGAAGTCGGTGGAGGCCGAGCGGCGCCTGGAGACCTTCCCCGAGGTGCTGTACGTGGCGACGGGCGGCACCCGGGAGGGCGACCCGGAGTGGGCCGAGCGGGTCGGGCTGCACCGGGAGCGGCGGCCGGGTTCGTGGCGTACGGCCGAGACCTGCGAGCTCGTGCCGCTGCTCGCGGAGGACGGTCCGGCGCTGCTCGTCGACTGTCTGTCGCTGTGGCTGACGGACGCCATGGACCGGGTGGGCGCGTGGGACGACGAGACCTGGGCGAACGGCGGGCAGGCGGCGCTGCGGGAGCGGACGGCGGAGCTGGTGGCGGCGGTGCGGGCGACGCGCCGCACGGTCGTGGCGGTGACGAACGAGGTCGGCTCCGGGGTGGTGCCGGCGACGGCGGCGGGCCGTCGGTTCCGGGACGAGCTGGGCCGACTGAACGCGTCCTTCGCGGAGGAGTGCGAGGAGGTCGTCCTCGTGGTCGCGGGCCAGGCCCTCGTACTGCGCGGGTAGGGTTCCGATCGCTGATGGCCCTCGCTGACTTGTCACTAGGCGGAACCCTTGAACCTGGACGACTTCTCCGATCTGATCGAGCGCCCCGACGGCGGGATACGGCGTGACGCCGAGGAGCGCCGGGAGCGGCTGAGCGTGCCCCCGGGGGCGCTCGGGCGGCTGGACGAGCTGGGCGAGTGGCTGTCCGCGGCGCAGGCCTCGGTCAAGGTGCGGGCGATCGAGCAGCCGAAGGTCGTGCTGTTCGCGGGCGACCACGGGGTGGCCTCGCTGGGCGTGTCGGGCCGCGCGGCGGGTACGGCGCACGAGCTGGTGCGCGCGGTGCTCGACGGGGCGAGCCCGGTGGCCGTGCTCGCCCGCTCGATGAGCGTGCCGGTGCGGGTCGTGGACGCCGGTCTGGACTGCGACCCGGAGCTGCTGCCCGCCGAGGTGGTACGGCACCGGGTGCGGCGCGGCAGCGGCCGGATCGACGTGGCGGACGCGCTGACGGTCGAGGAGACCGAGGCGGCGGTCCGGCTCGGCATCGCGATCGCCGACGAGGAGGCGGACTCGGGCACCGATCTGGTGGTGCTCGGGGATCTGAGCGTCGGCGGGACGACTCCGGCGTCCACGCTGATCGCGGCGCTGTGCGGGACGGACGCCTCGGTGGTGACCGGCCGGGGCGGTGCCGGGATCGACGATCTGGCGTGGATGCGCAAGTGCGCGGCGATCCGGGACGCGCTGCGGCGGGCCCGGCCGGTCCTGGGCGACCAGCTGGAGCTGCTCGCCGCGGTCGGCGGGGCGGACCTGGCGGCGATGACCGGGTTCCTGCTGCAGGCCTCGGTGCGGCGGATGCCGGTGATCCTGGACGGTGTGGTGGGCGCGGCCTGTGCGCTGGTGGCGCAGCGGGCGGCGTTCCGGGCGCCGGACTGGTGGCTGGCGGGTCAGGTGAGCGGGGAGCCGGCGCAGGCGAAGGCCCTGGACCGGATGGCGCTCAACCCGCTGCTCGACCACGGCGTCCATGTGGGTGAGGGAACCGGGGCATTGCTCGCACTTCCCCTCGTCCAGGCCGCGGCGGCGTTCGCCGCGGAGCTGCCCGAACGTCCGGATCCGACCACTCCGGACGCCGACGGCGCAGTGGAGGCCTGAGCGCGGACGGAAGGGAACGGTCGGCTCCGGGGCGGTCACGCGCGACGCGCGCGTGACCGCCCCGGGCGTCTCCGCACCGCAAGCGACGCCCCATATGATCGCTTTTCATGGGAGAAGTCCGCTTGTCTGCCGAAGCAGCGCCCCGGAGCACGACCCCCCGGGGCAGCACCCCCCGTTCGCGGCGCGGCGCCGCGTTCGCCGTCTGGTACCTACGCGTCGTCACGTTCATCAACTTCCTGAGCGCCGTCTGGGTCTCGTTCGGCAACGACCTGCGCCGGCACAACGAGGACAACTACTTCACGCCGTACATGCTCACCGCGGGCTTCGCCTCGGGCGTCTTCACCCTCTTCCTGGCGATCACCATGCGGCGCCGCAAACGGGCCGCGTGGATCCTCAACCTGGTGCTCAGCGGCCTCTTCCTGCTGCTCTTCGCCCTCGTGATGTTCTTCCCCGAGATCCGGCAGCACGCCCAGAACTGGATCTCGCTGGTCCTCACCGCCGCGTTCGTGCTCGCCCTGCTGCTCAGCCGCAGGGAGTTCTACGCGAAGGGCGACCGCTCCAACCCGAAGCTGGCGGCGGGGGTGGCGGTCGGCGGACTGCTCGTCACCTCGCTGGCGGCCGCCCTCCTGGTGACCGTCACCAACGAGTCCACCGGCCACTCCACCTTCCTGGACCGCTGGAAGTACGGCGTGCTGCGGCTGGTCACCCTGGCCTCCGACGCCTCCGGATTCGACGGGATCAGATCCCCCGGCTGGGTCGACGTCACCATCAACGTCCTGTCCACGCTGCTGCTCTTCGCGGTGCTCTTCGCCGCCTTCCGCTCCCGGCGGGCCGTCGACCCGCTGACCGAGGAGGACGAGGAGCGGCTGCGGCTCCTGCTCGACAAGCAGGGCGAGCGCGACTCGCTCGGCTACTTCGCGCTGCGCCGCGAGAAGAGCGTCGTGTGGTCGGCGAGCGAGAAGGCCGCCGTCGCCTACCGGGTGGTCGGCGGCGTCTCGCTCGCCTCCGGCGACCCGATCGGCGACCCGGAGGCCTGGCCGGGCGCGATCGAGCCCTGGCTCGCCGAGGCGCGCGAGCACGGCTGGATCCCGGCGGTGATGGGCGCCAGCGAGGAGGCCGGGGTCATCTACGCCCGGCACGGTCTGGACGCCCTGGAGCTGGGCGACGAGGCGATCGTGGAGACCGGCGAGTTCACCCTGGACGGCCGGGCGATGCGGACGGTCCGGCAGGCCTTCAACCGGGTCAAGCGGGCCGGGTACGAGGTCCGGATCAGGCGCCACGAGGACATCCCCGCGGCCGAGATGGCGGAGCTGCTGCGCAAGGCGGACGACTGGCGGGACGGGGCCACCGAGCGCGGTTTCTCGATGGCGCTCGGCCGGCTGGGCGATCCCCGGGACGGCCGCTGCGTGATGCTGGAGTGCACCGACGGGTCGGGTGAGCTGCGGGCGCTGCTCTCCTTCGTCCCCTGGGGGCCGAAGGGGCTCTCGCTGGATCTGATGCGCCGCGACCGGGATTCCGAGAACGGTCTGATGGAGTTCATGGTCATCGAACTCCTGCAGCGGGCCGAGGAGATCGGGATCACTCAGGTCTCGCTCAACTTCGCGATGTTCCGCTCCGTCTTCGAACGTGGCTCGAAGCTCGGGGCGGGACCCGTGCTGCGCATGTGGCGTTCGCTGCTCAGCTTCTTCTCCCGCTGGTGGCAGATCGAGTCGCTGTACCGCGCCAACGCCAAGTACCGACCGATCTGGGAGCCCCGATTCATGCTCTTCGAGAAGAGCGCCGACCTGCTGCGCATCGGCCTCGCCGCCGGTCGGGCCGAGGGCTTCCTGGAGGCTCCCGGCCTGCCGAAGTGGATGCACCGCAGGCATCTGGAGAGCGGGCGTTGAGCGGGCCCCTGAAGGAGTTCGCCCGCCGTGAGTGGGGGCCGCTGTTCACCACCGTACGGACGGCGCTCGTCACCGGGAGGTGGCGAGCGGTCCCGATGACGCTGGGCGCCGTCTGTCTGACCGCCCTGTTCCAGCTCGTGCAGAACCAGGACTGGGGCTATCAGCCGGTCCAGGACATCGGCTCCGTACGGGCCGAGGACCCCCTCTGGCTCGCGCTGCTGCGGACGCCGCCTTCGCTGTTCGTGCCCGCGCTCGACCTGCCCGTCTGGGGCGCCCTCGCACAGGTCCTGCTGGTGTTCGGGATCGCCGAGATCTGCCTCGGGCGGTGGCGGACGCTCGCCGTCGCCTATCTGGCGACGCTGGCCGGCACGCTCTACGCGCGCGTGGGCATCGCCCTCGGCCCGGACGGTCCCCTCGGGCTGCCCGCCTCCGACGCGCAGGTCGTCGACACCGGCCCCTCGGCGGCCGTGGTCGGCCTCGCCGTCTACGTCTGCTGGCGGTACGGGGCGCGGTGGACGGGTGCGCTCGTGGTGCTGGCGATGGTGATCGAGGTCGTGGTCAAGGCGAACCTGGCGGGCAAGGAGCACCTCGCGGCGATCGCCGCCGTCCTCGTCCTGATCGCGGTCCAGGCCTGGCGCGGACGGGGTCAGGACGGCGTCGAGCCCCGTCCGGGCACGCGCTCCTGGAAACCGCCGATCAGGTCCTGAACCCTGCGCCGCACCCTGGTCCAGCGCTTGTCGTGGCGGTAGGCGCGGATCCGGGAGCGGGCCCTGGCGCGGTGGCGGCGGCCGTAGAGGCGCCGGGACCACCAGGAGCCGGGGCGGGCCAGCCGGACGGCGCCGATGATCGCCACGAACGGGACGAGGATCCCGAAAACGGCCATCCGGACCTTCCCCTTCATCAGGGTGACCAGGACGATGAGGAAGTTCAGCGCGACGGTGAGGATGAAGGCGGTCCGGTCCTGGCGCTCCTCCGTCGTCATGTCGTTGACGCCGAGCGGTGAGAAGCCGCTCAGGGTGAGCAGGACCAGGGCCGCGGTGAGCACGACCACCTCGACGCTCTTGCGGCCCTCGTCCGACCAGTACACGTCGTCGAGGTGGAGGATGAGCGCGAACTCGTCCAGGACGAGCCCCGCGCCGATCCCGAAGACGACGGCGAAGACGGCCGCGGCGACGCCGTACCGGTCGCTGGCCACCGCGCCGAATCCACCGAGGACGGTGAGGACGACGCCCGGCACGACGTGATGGATGTGGAGGCCCCCCGAGGAAACGTTTCGGAAAGGCCCCTTCCCCGCCCGGATGAGCCGGGTGACGGTGCGGGTGACCAGGAATGTCAGGACGAAGGAGGTCAGAGCGAGCAACATCGGGAGCTTGCCCGGCTCGACGATGTTCCGGGAGAACCAGTGACCCATGCCACCCCCTTCCGATATGTGAGGTATGCGCAATCTACCGTCCGGGGGCGGCGATTACCCTGCCCGGATGGACGGCCTGCGTTTCGCCTTCGGCACCCTCACCGTGTTCCCCGCCCGCATCACCCGCTGGGACCGGGACGCGGCGCGGGCCGGCATGCTCTGCGCCCCGCTCGCGGGTCTCGCCGTCGGGCTCTGCTCCGCGGCCGCCGGCGGCGCGTTCCTGCTGCTCGGCTCGGGTCCGCTGCTCGCGGCCGTCGTCACCACCGCCGTCCCCGCCCTGCTCACCCGGGGCCTCCACCTCGACGGCCTCGCGGACACCGCCGACGGCCTCGGCAGCGCCAAGCCCGCCGAGGACGCGCTGCGCATCATGAAGCAGTCGGACATCGGCCCGTTCGGCGTCATCGCCCTGGTCCTCGTCCTGCTCGCCCAGGTCGCCGCGCTGTACGAGCTGTACGGAGAGGGCTGGGCGCGCGGCACCGTCGCCGCGGTCCTCGCCGCCACCGTGGCCCGCCTCGCCCTCACCCACGCGTCCCGCCACGGCGTCCCGGCGGCCCGCCCCGAGGGCCTCGGCGCGATCGTCGCCGCGACGGTCCCGACCCGCTCCGCGACCCTCACGACCGCCCTGCTCCTGGTCCTCGGCGCCGCGGCGGGCCTCCTGCTCTCCCCGTACGACGCCGTCCGCGACGTCCTGGCGGCCGGCGCGGGCCTCGGCGCCGCGGCACTGCTGCTCCGCCGGTGCGTGCGGCGCTTCGGCGGGGTGACGGGCGACGTGTTCGGCGCGGTCGAGGAGACGGCGGCGACGGCGACCCTGGTGGCGCTGACGCTGGGCTCGGCGGGCTAGGACCTTTCGGATCGGGCCCCTAGCAGGGCCGGCGCCAGGCGTCCAGTTCGTACCGTTTCCGCATGGAGCTGAGGCCCAGCTTCCGGGTCTCGGGGCAGAACTGGTCCGCCGTCAGCTCGTACTCGACGTGGAAGACGGCCTTGCCCGCCGTGACGAACGGGACGAGACGGCCGCACTCGTCGTACTCGGCGCACTGCTCGTTGACCGCGAAGTCGAAGTCCGGGAGAAGTTCCGGGATCTGGTCCAGATCGTTCTTGAGGCCGACCGCGAGGCCCCGCTCGTGGGCCATCGCGGCGATGAGGCGGTTGTAGCGGAGCTGGTCGGCGGCGGTCAGGGGGAAGCCGGTGCGGTTCTCGTAGCCGTCCATGTTGTCGGGTTCGACGGCGTCGAAGCCCTTGTCCCGGCACATGTCGAGGCGCTTCGCCATGAGGGGCGCGAGGAGGTCGGTGCGGCGGATGTCGAGCCAGCGCTCGCCCTCCCAGCCGTTGCCCTTGCCGAGGAGCGGCTTCGGGAAGTCGCCGGCGTCGGGGCGGAAGTCCTCCCAGGCGCCGGTGGACAGGTAGCAGATGACCTTGCGGCCCCGGCGGTGGAGGTCGGCGACGGTCGACGCCGGGTGGTCGAAGCCGTCGATGTCGTACACCGGGACGTCGACGGCCGGGTCGAGCGTGCCGCTGAGCTGCCACTGCCAGGCGAGGCCGGGGGCCGGCCGCCAGCGGTCGTCGGTCGTCTTGGGGTCCGGGCCGGGGCCGGGGGCCGCCGTGCAGGCCGTGGCGAGGAGCAGGATCCCCACGAGCAGGGCCGTCACGCGGGCGGCCCTCATCGGGCGGGCTCCAGGAGGTGCGGGAGGGTGCCCCAGGGGTGCGCGCCCGCGCCGGGGACGGCGCAGTGCACCGGGGTGGCCGGGCGGAAGTCCGCCGGGGCCGCGTAGACGAGGTGGCAGTAGTGGGCGGCGACCGGCAGATCGAGCGTCCGGTACGTGTCCCAGGGGCCCTCGAAGGTGACGAGGAGGTCGGCCTGCGCCTCGTAGCCGGGGTCCGGGTGGGCGCCGTGGTTGAAGACCAGGGTCGCGGCCCCGGCGGCCCGGGCCGCGACCGCGATGCGGCGGTAGTGGGCGAGGGCGGCGGGCGCGGTCGCCGCCTGGTCCAGGAAGGCGCCGTCGGCGCCGTACCAGTCGCGGTGGCGGACCAGTTCGGCGATGACCTCGGCGTGCGGGCGGCGTCCGTAGGCGGTGTCCACGTAGCCGAGGACCCGCACCCCGGCCGCCCGCAGCCGCCCGGCGGCCTCGGCGAACGCCGGGTCGGGGGCCGCGCCGGCGCCGCTCGCCGGATTGAGGACGACGCCGTACAGGGACGGGGCCGCGCCGACGAGCGCCGACCAGGCCTCGGGGCGTTCGGACGGGTGCTCGTAGTACGGCACCAGGAGGGAGGGGTTCGTCATGGCGTCCCTAAGCGCGGTGGGCGGTCGGTCGTACCAGCAGAGCACAGGTCAGGGCGGCGAGCACCGCCGCCGCTCCCCCGGCGGCCACCGGGCCCGCCGCCGGCTGCACCGTCTGTGCGGCCGCCGCCAGCAGGCAGACGGTGGCGGCGCTGAGCACCGCCCCGAAGGCCTGGAGCAACAGCCCGAGCCAGAGCACGGCCCCGATCAGGAGCAGGGTGGCCAGGCGCGGGAGCGTCGGCCACGGCGCGCCGGGCCAGGCCAGGGTCGCGGCGAGGGTGAGGGCGAGGAGCACGGTGAGGTAGCCGCCGAGGCAGAGCACGAGGGTGCCGGTGACCGCCCGGCGGAACTCGCGGGCGGTGGTGAGGGTCCGCAGCCGGGTCAGGCTCTCGCCCCGGAAGCGGTGCAGGAGCCACTCGGCGGGGCCCATGGAGAGGGTGAGCGCGATGACCGCCCCCGCCCCGCTCACCAGCGTGTCGGCCACGCCCGCGTGGAGGACGAGCAGGCCGCTGCCGAGGCCGAAGAGGCCGTACGGCAGGGAGGCGGTCCGCGGGGGGCCGCCGCGGCCCCCCGCGCCCCGGCGGGCGCCGGGGCGCAGGACGAGCACGGCGAAGGCGACGGACGCGGTGAGGGAGGCGAGGAGCAGTCCGGCGCGCAGCGCGTCGGGCAGGTCCCAGCGGAAGGCGGGGACGGCTCCGGCGAGCGGCAGCAGGGCGCAGAGCAGGGCCCGTTCACGGCCGAGGACGAGGAGTGCGGTCGCGGCGGCGAGGTAGAGCGACTGGCCGGCGGCGAAGACGGCGGCCGGGATCTCGCCGGGCCCGGCGGTCACGAGGGCGACGGCCGTCCCCGCGAGGGCGCCGGCCGGGGCGCCGGTGAGCAGCGCGCGGGCGGCGGCGGGCCGGTCGCCGAGGCCGAGCCAGGTGTACGCGCGGTGGGAGAGGGCCTGGTTCCAGACCCAGCCGGTGACGGCCCCGGCGAGCAGCGGGACGGTCCCGGCGGGGAGCCCGAACCTGCCGTGTTCCGCGGCGAGCAGCGGGGCGGCGAGGACGTACGCGAGGCCGGGGAGCGCGAAGACGAGCCCGCGCAGCAGACAGCCCCAGAGCTCGCTGTGCCAGGCGCCGGCGGACGGCGCCGACGGTTCGGGGTGGCGCCGCTCCACGCGCGCGTAGAGGTCCTCGGCGAGGGAGAAGGAGTCGGCGCGGCCGTAGGTGAGCCGGATGTGCTCGTCGGTCATGCCGTCGGACTCCAGGATCGCGGCGATCTCGTCCGGGTGCACGGCGGCGGCGACGAACCCGTCGAGCCGCTCGGCGAGTTCGTCGAGCGGATCAGCGGCGAGACCGTCTCCGGCGGGAGGCGGGACAGCGGAGGGCGGGGCGCCCTCCGCGGCGAGCTCGCCCCCGGCGGGGGGCGGGCCGATCCGGGCCGGCTGCCCGGCGACGGGCGCGGGCCGGGCCGGACGGACCGGGGCCCCGGCGGGGCCGGCTGCAGCCGAGGGCCCGGCGGCCGCGGGACCGACAACAACCGGCGGACCGGCGGTCGCAGGACCGGAAGGAACCGGCGAGCCGGCAGTCGCAGGACCAGCAATAACCGGCGGGTCGGCAGCCACGGGACCGGCAGGAACCGGTGGGGCGGTCGGGGGCGGCGGGCCGGCGGTGTCCGGTGGGAGTGGGGCCGCTCGTCCGGTGGGCGTCCCGGGCCGGGCGGTGCCGGGCGGGGTCGGATGCCCGGCCCGCCCGGCGGCTGCCGTCCCGAGTGCCCGGGGCGGAGCCCCCGCCCCCGCGCCCGGGGCTTGGTCGGGGCGGGCCACCCGGGGCCGGGGGATGCCGGGAAGCGGGGTCGCCCCCGTCGTCGGGGGCTTCAGCCAGAGGGAGCCGCTCATGCCGGGGTGCCTCCCGTGACGAGGGCCGGGGAGGTGCGGCGCGGGGCGGGGATGCTCAGGCGGAGGGGTTCCCGGGGCAGCGGGGCGGGGCGCGGCGGGCGGCCGCCCGCGAGTTCGCGGTAGATCTGCCGGAAGCCGTCCACCGAGCGGTGCAGGGTGAACTGGTCGATCACGCGCTGTCGGGCCCGGCGGCCCAGCTCGGCGCGGCGGGCGCCGTCCCGGAGGAGGGCGGAGACGGCGGCGGCCATGACGGCCGGTTCGCGGGGCGGGACGACGATCCCGGTGTCGCCGACCGCTTCCCGTACGCCTCCGACGTCCGTGGAGACGGTGGCGCGGCCGCAGGACATGGCCTCGATGAGGGAGAAGGGGAAGCCCTCGCTGATGGAGGAGAGCATGACCACGCTGCCGGCCGCGTAGGCGGAGGGCACGTCGGAGACGCGGCCCTCGAAGGAGACGCCGTCGGCGACGCCGAGTTCGGCGGCGAGTTTCTCCAGGCGGGTCAGGTAGTCCTCGTTCCCCGCCGGGACCGGGCCGAAGAGGCGGAGCCTCAGCTCGGGGAGTTCGGCGCGCGAGATCGCGTACGCCCTGATCAGGGTCTCCAGGTCCTTGATGGGGTCGACCCGGCCGCACCAGCTGAGGGTGGGGGTCTCGGGTTCGGGTCCGGCCTCGGGGAAGAGGGCCGGGTCGACGCCGTTGTAGACGGTGCGGATGCGGTCGGCGGGAGCTCCGCCGCGCTCCTCCCAGCGCCGGTTGTACTGGTTGCAGGGGGTGATGAGGTCGGCCTTGCGGTAGCCGAGGGTGTTGAGCTCGCGGTAGAAGCCGAGCATGAGCGCCTTGACGGGCCAGCGCTGTGCTTCGGTGCGGTAGCCGAGGTAGCGCTCGCGGAGGTAGATGCCGTGTTCGGTGAGCAGGAAGGGCACCCCTTCGAAGTGCTGCGCGGCGAGTGCGGGCAGCGTGGCGAGGCCGCTGGAGACGGCGTGCGCCACGCCGCCGGTGGCTATCCGGGCGGCGAGCGGACGGAGGGCGTGTTCGAGCAGGTCGGTGGCGGTGAGCGCGTCGTGGACGGTGGGCCGGGCCGCGAGCGTCGGCAGGTGCGGCATGGTCCAGATCCACATGAGGGAGCGCAGGGCCGGCTCTGAGCGGAGGGCGGCGGTCAGCCGTCCCTGCCGGGCGAGGGCGGCCAGTTCGTACAGGCTCGCGCCGAAGTCGCGGCCCGCCGCGGGGTCGAGGAGGGCGAGCAGGAGTCCTTCGTACGCGTCGAGGAAGCGACGGCGTTCGCGCCCCCGCAGGCCCCGGCGCGCGCGCCCTGGCGCGGCCGGACCCTGCGGAAGGCCCCAGAGGGGGTAGGCGGTGTGCCGGGTGACGTTGGGCGGCAGCTCCCACGTGACGGGTTCGCGGCCGCTGCCGGTGAGGGCGAGGATCTCGAAGTCGACCTCCGGCATGCCGCGGACGAGCTGGTCGCACCAGGTGCTGACGCCGCCGTGGACGTGCGGGTAGGTGCCTTCGGTGAGCATGGTGACGTGACGGCCACTGCTCGGCATGAGCGGGTCCCCCCAGGACGTGCTGGTCAGGCGGTCGGGAGCGTGAGTGTGACGGCGGTCTGGAGCGGTTCGGGCGTGGTCCAGGCGGAGCGGGTGCCCGCGTAGGCCGTCCCGAAGGCGGTGCTGCCGAGGAGGAGCCGCTTGCGGGTGCCCTCGGGGGCGGTGACGGGCACGTTGACGCCGGCTGGTGCCTTGACGGTGACCGTGGTGCCGATGCGGTAGGCGGTGACCTTTCCGGTGGCGACGGCCTGGTCCCAGGCGGCGCGGCGGTTCAGTTCGGTGCCGGCCTCCTTCTGGGCCGGGTTCACCAGGGGCGTGTTCGCCGCGAACAGGGCCCGGTAGTCGGCGAGCACGCGGTCGAGGACGGGGTAGAGGAGGCGCTCCTCGGCGAGGTTGGACTGGTGCACGTAGTGCGGCCGGGGGTCGTTGCCGAGGACGTGGGAGAGGGCGGTGCGGGCTTCCTGCGGCACGATGTGGTCGGCGTAGCCGGTGGTCGTGGGGAGCGGTGCGGGCAGGCAGGTGGAGGCCGGGTCGGACTCGCAGATGCCGCTGCCGCCGTCGGCGCGGGAGGTGTAGATCCAGTTGTACTCGTCGGTCATCTCGGCGGCGGTGCCCACGTTGTAGTACACGTTCATCGGGTGGCGGGGCACGGTCCTCGCGGCGCCGGTGCCCACGGCGCGCTGCTCGGGTTCGCGGGAGTTGTCGCTCGCGGTCCACTTCACGCCGTTGTCGGCGAGGGCGCCGGCGAGGTTGGGATTGTCGACGGGCTGCTGGGGCAGGGTCCTGAGGCCGGAGTGCTCGCCGGTGACGAGTTCGGAGCGGTCGACGGAGATGCCCTTGCCGACGGCCCAGTTGTGGTTGTCGCGGATCTGGCCGGAGAGTTCGGAGCGGCTGACCCAGAGGGTGTTGCCCGCGGTGTCCGTGGCGCACCGCCAGGGGACGACGGTGTTGTCCTGGACGCAGCCGAGGAAGGGGTGGGTGTAGGTGTGGTTGATCCACCGGTACTGGGCGCGGTCGGCGACGAGCCGGTCGGTGAGCGGGTCGGTGCCGCCGTGCTCGGTCTTCCACTGTTCGCCCTGGCCGCCGTTGTAGACCATGTCGAGCTTGAAGCCGGAGGACTTCTGCCAGGCGGCGGCGTACTGGGCGTCGGCGGCCGTCATGCGGATGGGATCGGCGCCCTCTCCGTCGTCGCCGACGCAGTCGAAGTCGCCGGGGGTGCAGTTCAGCGCGACGTCCCAGCGGGCGTCGGGGGCGAAGACGTCGTCGACGTGGACGGAGAGGTAGTTGCGGCTCTGCCCGAGGTGGACGCCCTGGGTGAGCCAGTCGACGATGCCGCGGGCGAGGGCGCGGAACTGCCGCTGGTACCGGTTGTAGGCGAAGGTGACGACGAGTTCGCGGCGCCCGTCGGCGGCGTACTCGCCGACGAGGCTGGCCCGGCCGCCGCCGTCGACGGGGATGTCGAGGTAGCTGGTGTAGCCGGCCCGGGGGCGGCCCGCGTAGCCGTAACTCTCGGCGATCGCGGGGTCGTTGTCCTCGAAGGCGAGCGTCCCGGCGAGGTACCGGAAGGGGCCCGCCTGTCCCGCGGCGGTGACGCCGGCGGTGGTCCCGTCGAGGACGCCGGACCAGCCGCCCTGGTCGGTGTAGTCGAGGCCGACGCCGGGGTGCGACCAGGTGTAGGCGTCGACCTGCGGGATGCCGAAGGTCCGCTCGTACGCCTGGAGGGCGGTCTGCTCGGCGGAGTCGGGGCCGAAGGCGCTCTCGTGGGGCAGGACGACGCCCTGGTACTTGGCGCGGGGCCGCCCGTCGACGGTGTCGCTGAGGAAGGCCGCGTCCAGGACGGGCCGGTTCGGGTCCCCGAGGTCGATCCTGCGGTACGGGACGCCGGCGCCCTTCAGCTCGGCGGCGATCGCCCCGACCGCGCTGCCGCCGTCGTCGACGACGAGGACGGTGAGGTCCACGCGGGGCGCCGTCGTCTCGGCGACCGCCTGCGCGGACGGGACGACGGTGGCGAGGAGCGCGGCGGCGGCGAGGGCCGCGATCCTGCCCGTGCGGGGCGCGGTCCCGCCCGTACGGGACGTGGTGCGGGCGGTGCGGGACGCGGTTCTGGGCGTACGGATTCGGTCGGAGTCCATGGCGGGTGTCCCCCCTCGACGGGCCCCGCCCGAACCGGCAGGACCCGTGGAGATGTCGCAGATGAGGCGAAGGACGGTGTGTCGTCCTTGCATGAATGAGGCGAGTGTGACCGGGCGACAGAGGCCGAAAGGGTAAACATGAAAGAGACACCACGGATGAGTGAATCAACGCCGCCGTGATCGAACCTTGTGAGCGAGCGTAGGCTCGTTCTCGGCGCTCTCCGGGCCGAAATACGATGCGGCGGGCACGGTCGGCCCATCCCTCGACCGCCACAGAACTCAATGGAAGCGAGATTTCACCACCGTGACTGCTCTCACTCTCAGCACTGCCGGCGCGGCGACGCTGCGCGCCGACGCCCTGGTCGTCGGCGTCGCGAAGTCCGGGAAGACCCTGGTCGTCGCCCCGGGCGCCGAGGCCGTCGACAAGGCCTTCGACGGCCGGCTCGCCGCCGTCCTGGAGACCCTGGGCGCCTCGGGTGCCGAAGGTGAGGCGACGAAGCTGCCCGCCCCCGCCGGTCTCAAGGCTCCCGTCGTCCTGGCCGTCGGCCTCGGCGAGGCCCCCGAGGACGGCGAGTCCTTCGGTGCGGAGACCCTGCGCCGCGCCGCCGGCACCGCCGCCCGCACCCTGACCGGCTCGAAGAAGGCCGCGTTCGCGCTGCCGATCGCCGCCGCCGACGACGCCGCCGCCATCGCGGAGGGCGCCCTGCTCGGCGCGTACGCCTACACCGCGTACCAGGAGAACGGCAAGGACGCGAAGAAGCCCCTCGCCGAGGTGGCCCTGCTCGGCGCCAAGCCGCGCGACAAGGCCCACAAGGCCGCCGCCGAGCGCGCCCAGGCCGTCGCCGAGGAGATCAACCGCGCCCGCGACCTGATCAACCAGCCGCCGAACGACCTGACCCCGGCCGCCTTCGCCGCCGTCGCCCAGGCCGCCGGCAAGGAGCACGGCCTCAAGGTCCAGGTCCTCGACGAGAAGGCGCTCGCCAAGGGCGGCTACGGCGGCATCCTCGGTGTCGGCGCCGGCTCCGTGAACCCGCCGCGCCTGGTCCGGATCGCCTACACCCACCCGAAGGCGGAGAAGACCCTCGCCCTCATCGGCAAGGGCATCACCTACGACTCGGGCGGCATCTCCCTGAAGCCGGCCGGCCACAACGAGACGATGAAGTGCGACATGAGCGGCGCCGCCGCCGTGTTCTCCGCCGTCGTCGCCGCGGCCCGCCTCGGCCTGGAGGTCAACGTCACCGGCTGGCTCGCCCTCGCGGAGAACATGCCGTCCGGCTCGGCCACCCGCCCGGGTGACGTGCTGCGCATGTACAGCGGCAAGACCGTCGAGGTCCTGAACACCGACGCCGAGGGCCGGCTCGTCCTCGCCGACGCGATCACCAGGGCCTCCGAGGAGCACCCGGACGCCATCGTCGACGTGGCGACCCTGACCGGCGCCATGGTCCTGGCGCTCGGCGACCGCACCTTCGGCATCATGGCCAACGACGACGACTACCGGACCGCGATCCACGAGATCGCCGAGGAGGTCGGCGAGCAGTCCTGGCCGATGCCGCTCCCCGCGGAACTGCGCAAGACCATGGACTCCCCCACCGCCGACATGGCGAACATGGGTGTCCGGATGGGCGGCGGCCTGGTCGCCGGCCTCTTCCTGCAGGAGTTCGTGGGCGAGGGCATCACCTGGGCCCACCTGGACATCGCGGGCCCGGCCTTCCACGAGGGCGCCCCGTACGGCTACACCCCGAAGGGCGGCACCGGCTCCTCGATCCGCACCCTGGTGAAGCTGGCCGAGCGCACGGCGGCCGGCGAGCTCTGAGCACCGCGGATGTGACGAAGGCCCCGAGAGCTCCGGCTCCGGGGCCTTCCCCTTTCACCGGCCGCTGTTCGCCCGCGACGAAATCCGTAGGTTCGTACGCCCCCGTGACCCCGCCGTACGGACGATCGGCCGTCTCAGAGCCCGGCCCCGCGTCCCGTCGTCCGTCAACAAGTGCGAAGATGGGTTCTCGGCAGGACAGGGCCCCCACCACAGGGCCGAAATAAAGCGGCCGGACACCAGCCGCCGCCAGGTCATCGACGACCGGCGACGAGCGCACATGCATGGAGGACGTGACGTGGCGAACGACGCCAGCACCGTTTTCGACCTAGTGATCCTCGGCGGCGGTAGCGGCGGTTACGCCGCGGCGCTGCGCGGAGCGCAGCTGGGCCTGGACGTCGCACTGATCGAGAAGAACAAGCTCGGCGGCACCTGCCTGCACAACGGCTGCATCCCGACGAAGGCCCTGCTCCACGCCGGCGAGGTCGCCGACCAGGCGCGCGAGGCGGAGCAGTTCGGTGTCAAGGCCTCTTTCGAGGGCATCGACATCAAGGCCGTGCACAAGTACAAGGACGACGTGATCTCCGGCCTGTACAAGGGCCTGCAGGGTCTCGTCGCCTCCCGCAAGGTGACGTACATCGAGGGCACGGGTCACCTGTCCTCCCCGACCTCCGTCGACGTGGACGGCCGCCGCGTCGAGGGTCGTCACGTCCTCCTGGCCACCGGTTCCGTGCCGAAGTCCCTGCCCGGCCTGGAGATCGACGGCAACCGGATCATCTCCTCGGACCACGCGCTGACGCTGGACCGGGTCCCGGAGTCCGCGATCATCCTCGGCGGCGGCGTCATCGGCGTCGAGTTCGCCTCGGCGTGGAAGTCCTTCGGCACCGACGTCACGGTGATCGAGGGCCTGAAGCACCTCGTCCCGGTCGAGGACGAGAACAGCTCGAAGCTTCTTGAGCGCGCGTTCCGCAAGCGCGGCATCAAGTTCAACCTCGGCACCTTCTTCCAGTCCGCCGAGTACACCGACAACGGCGTCAAGGTCACCCTCGCCGACGGCAAGACCTTCGAGGCCGAGGTGCTCCTGGTCGCCATCGGCCGCGGTCCGGTCTCGGCCGGCCTCGGCTACGAGGAGCAGGGCGTCGCCATGGACCGCGGCTACGTCCTGGTGGACGAGTACATGCGCACCAACGTGCCGACGATCTCGGCCGTGGGCGACCTCGTCCCGACCCTCCAGCTCGCGCACGTCGGCTTCGCCGAGGGCATCCTCGTCGCGGAGCGGCTCGCGGGTCTGAAGCCCGTGCCGATCGACTACGACGGCGTGCCCCGGGTGACGTACTGCCACCCCGAGGTCGCCTCCGTCGGCATCACCGAGGCCAAGGCCAAGGAGATCTACGGCGCGGACAAGGTCGTCGCCCTGAAGTACAACCTCGCGGGCAACGGCAAGAGCAAGATCCTCAAGACCGCGGGCGAGATCAAGCTCGTCCAGGTCAAGGACGGTGCCGTGGTCGGCGTCCACATGGTCGGTGACCGCATGGGCGAGCAGGTCGGCGAAGCGCAGCTGATCTACAACTGGGAGGCGCTGCCGGCCGAGGTCGCGCAGCTCATCCACGCCCACCCGACGCAGAACGAGGCGCTCGGCGAGGCCCACCTGGCCCTGGCCGGCAAGCCGCTGCACTCCCACGACTGACGCTCACGTCATCACAGGGCGCGACGACCACTTTCCGCAATTCGTTAGGAGCAACTGAAACCATGTCGGTTTCCGTAACCCTGCCGGCGCTCGGCGAGAGCGTCACCGAGGGCACCGTCACCCGCTGGCTCAAGGCCGAGGGTGAGCGTGTCGAGGCCGACGAGCCGCTGCTCGAGGTCTCGACCGACAAGGTCGACACCGAGATCCCCGCCCCCGCCTCGGGCATCCTGGCCTCCATCAAGGTCGCCGAGGACGAGACGGTCGAGGTCGGCGCCGAGCTGGCCATCATCGACGACGGCTCCGGTGCTCCGGCCGCCGCCCCGGCCCCGGCCGCCGAGGCCGCTCCGGCTCCGGCCGCCGCCCCGGCCCCCGAGGCCCCCCAGGCCGCCCCGTCCACCGAGGTCCAGGAGCCGGCCCCGGCGCCGACGGCCGAGGCTGCCGCCGGCGGCGGTTCCGCCCAGGGCACCGACGTCGTGCTGCCCGCGCTGGGCGAGTCCGTCACCGAGGGCACCGTCACCCGCTGGCTGAAGTCGGTCGGCGAGACCGTCGAGGCCGACGAGCCGCTGCTCGAGGTCTCCACGGACAAGGTCGACACCGAGATCCCCGCCCCCGCCTCCGGCGTTCTCCTGGAGATCGTCGTCGGCGAGGACGAGACCGCCGAGGTCGGCGCCAAGCTGGCCGTCATCGGTGCCGCGGGTGCCGCCCCGGCCCCGGCCGCCCCGGCGCCCGCCGCCGCTCCGGCCCCCGCCGCCCCGGCGCCCGCCGCCGCTGCCCCGGCTCCGGCCGCCCCGGCCCCGGCCCCCGCGCCGGCGGCCCCGGCTCCGGCCGCTGCCGCTCCGTCGATCGCCCCGGCCGTGGTCACCCCGGTCCCGGCGGCCCCCGCGGCCGCTCCGGCCGCTCCGGCCGAGGACGGCGCGTACGTGACCCCGCTGGTCCGCAAGCTCGCCACCGAGAACGGTGTCGACCTGGCGTCCGTCAAGGGCTCCGGCGTCGGCGGCCGCATCCGCAAGCAGGACGTCCTCGCGGCCGCCGAGGCCAAGAAGGCCGCCGCTGCCGCCCCGGCCCCCGCCGCCGCCCCGGCCGCCGCGGCGAAGGCCCCGGCCCTCGAGGTCTCCCCGCTGCGCGGTCAGACCGTCAAGATGACCCGCATGCGCAAGGTCATCGGCGACAACATGATGAAGGCGCTGCACGGCCAGGCCCAGCTGTCCTCGGTCGTCGAGGTCGACATCACCAAGCTGATGAAGCTGCGCGCCCGCGCCAAGGACGCGTTCGCCGCCCGTGAGGGCGTCAAGCTCTCCCCGATGCCGTTCTTCGTGAAGGCGGCGGCCCAGGCGCTGAAGGCCCACCCGGTCATCAACGCCCGGATCAACGAGGACGAGGGCACGATCACGTACTTCGACTCGGAGAACATCGGCATCGCCGTGGACTCCGAGAAGGGCCTGATGACCCCGGTCATCAAGGGTGCGGGCGACCTCAACATCGCCGGCATCTCGAAGGCCACGGCCGAGCTGGCCGGCAAGGTCCGCGCGAGCAAGATCACGCCGGACGAGCTGTCCGGTGCGACCTTCACCATCAGCAACACCGGTTCGCGCGGCGCCCTGTTCGACACGATCATCGTGCCGCCGAACCAGGTCGCCATCCTGGGCATCGGTGCCACGGTCAAGCGTCCGGCCGTCATCGAGACCGCCGAGGGCACCGTCATCGGCGTCCGGGACATGACCTACCTGACGCTGTCCTACGACCACCGCCTGGTGGACGGCGCCGACGCGGCCCGTTACCTGACGGCCGTCAAGGCGATCCTGGAGGCCGGCGAGTTCGAGGTCGACCTCGGTCTCTGACCCGTCGTCCGAGGCGCAACGTAACGAGCCTCACCTGCGGCGCCCCCGTCCGGAAGTGTTTCCGGACGGGGGCGCCGCCGTATTGTCTAAGGGTCAACACTCCCCGAGGAGCCGCTTCATGACCGTCCCCGTCGTCCACTCGTTGCGCGAGCAGATCCGCGAGCACATCGTGGAGGGGATCGTCAGCGGCCGCTGGAAGCCGGGCGAGCGCATCGTGGAGCGTCGGATCGCGACCGAGCTGGAGGTCTCCCAGACGCCCGTCCGCGAGGCGCTGCGCGAGCTGGAGTCGCTGCGGCTGATCGAATCGGCGCCCAACAAGGGCGTCCGGGTCCGCAACCTCACCGCGGCCGACCTGGAGGAGAGCTACCCCGTCCGCGCCGGTCTGGAGCAGATCGCGGCCGAGCTGGCGGCCGGGCGGCTCGCGGCGGACTGCTCGGCCCTGGAGCCGCACGTGGCCGCCCTGTACGAGGCGGACGCGGCCTCGGACGGGACGGCGCAGGTGCGGCACACGGTGGCCTTCCACCGGGAGCTGGTGAAGGCGGCCGGGAACGGCGTCCTGCTGCACACCTGGGAGACGCTCGGCATCGAGGTCTTCACGGCCCTGTCGATCCGCTGGCTGGGCACGGTCCAGAAGTCGTACGCGGAGGAGCACCAGGAGCTGGTGGAGGCCTTCCGGCGGGGCGACCCGAACATCGGCGCCCTGGTGAAGGCGCACGTCCTGGGCTGCGCGCCGCGCGCCTGAGCCACGCCCGTACGCACGGTGAGCGGGTCCGTCTTCCGGCGGGCCCGCTCATTCGTGCGCGCACACCTTCACACAACCGGGTTCACCTGCGAAAACAAGGCAGAAAACAAGGCACCGGGTGCCCCTTTCCCTGGCACCCTGTGCCGACTTTCTCGATCTGAAGAGGTTTTCCGCTTCAACCCTTTGATCGATCATCGATCGCCGGTTTACAGTCTTCGGCGGGCCGTCACCCGGCCCTTCGCCCTGTCCTGCCAGACAAGGCCCCCTTATCTCCACCCCCATCCGTCCGGAAGGCGGCGATCATGACCGATCCCGTAGGCAAGATTCCGAGCGAGCTCGACCAGCTCCCGGACCGTGACACCGAGGAGACCGCCGAGTGGGCGGCCTCCCTGGACGCCGTCACCAAGGCCGCCGGCCCCCACCGGGCCGCCTACCTGATGCGCCGCACCCTCCAGCACGCCGAGGGGGCGGGCCTGGCCCTCCCCAAGCTCCTGGAGACGGACTACGTCAACACCATCCCCACGGCCGCCGAGCCCTCGATCACCGAGTTCGGCGGCGACGAGGAGATGGAGCGGAAGATCACCGCGTGGAACCGCTGGAACGCGGCCGCGATGGTCACCCGCGGCTCCAAGCACGGCGTCGGCGGCCACATCGCCACCTTCGCCTCCGCTGCCTGGCTCTACGAGACCGGCTTCAACCACTTCTTCAAGGGCAAGGAAGCCGACGGTTCCGGCGACCAGCTCTACATCCAGGGCCACGCCTCCCCCGGCATCTACGCCCGCGCCTTCCTCGACGGGCGCCTGAACGAGGCCCACCTCGACAACTTCCGGCAGGAGTCCGGCGGCAACGGCCTGCCCTCCTACCCGCACCCGCGCCGCCTCCCCTGGCTGTGGGAGTTCCCCACCGTCTCCATGGGTCTGGGCCCGCTCTCCGCGATCTACCAGGCGCGCTTCAACCGCTACCTGACCAACCGCGGCATCAAGGACGTCTCCGCCTCGCACGTCTGGGCCTTCCTGGGCGACGGCGAGATGGACGAGCCCGAGTCGACCGCGGCCCTCGCCCTGGCGGCCCGCGAGGGTCTGGACAACCTGACCTTCGTCATCAACTGCAACCTGCAGCGCCTCGACGGCCCGGTCCGCGCCAACTTCAAGATCGTGCAGGAGCTGGAGGCCCAGTTCCGCGGCGCCGGCTGGAACGTCGTGAAGTCGCTGTGGGGCAACGCCTGGGACGAGCTGTTCGCGCTCGACACCACCGGTGCCCTCGTCCGCCGCCTCCGCGAGGTGCCGGACGCGCAGGTCCAGACGTACCAGACCCGCGACGCCGCCTACATCCGCCAGGACTTCTTCGGCAAGGACCCGGCGCTCGTCGCGATGGCGCAGCTGCTGAGCGACGACAAGATCCTCGAGTGCTTCCACCTCTCCCGCGGTGGTCACGAGCCGCGCAAGGTGTACGCCGCGTACAAGGCCGCCCTGGAGTTCAAGGGCGCGCCGACGGTGATCCTGGCGCAGACCGTCAAGGGCTTCACCCTGGGCGAGGGCTTCGCGTCGAAGAACGCGAACCACCAGATGAAGAAGCTGACGACGGACGAGTTCAAGAACATGCGTGACCTTCTTGAGCTGCCCATCTCGGACGCGCAGTTCGTCGACGGCGTGGTCCCCTACGGCCACCCGGGCGCCGACTCCCCCGAGGTCCGCTACCTCCAGGAGCGCCGCGCGGCCCTCGGCGGCCCGGCCCCGGCCCGCCGCACCCACGCGCTCGCCCCGCTGCCGGCCCCGGCCGACAAGGCCTTCGCCGCGTTCGACAAGGGCTCCGGCTCGCAGTCGATGGCCACGACGATGGCGTTCGTGCGACTGATCAAGGACCTGATCCGCGACAAGGAGACCGGCAGGCGCTGGGTCCCGATCGTCCCGGACGAGGCCCGCACCTTCGGCATGGAGTCGCTGTTCCCGTCGCTCGGCATCTACTCGCCGAAGGGCCAGACGTACGAGCCGGTCGACCGCGACCAGCTGATGTACTACAAGGAGGCCGTCAACGGCCAGATCCTGAACGAGGGCATCACCGAGGCCGGCTCGATGGCCGACTTCATCGCCGCGTCCACCGCGTACGCGACGCACGGCGAGGCGATGATCCCGTTCTACATCTTCTACTCGATGTTCGGCTGGCAGCGGACCGCCGACCAGATGTGGCAGCTCGGCGACCAGCTCGGCCGCGGCTTCCTCGTCGGCGCGACCGCCGGCCGCACCACCCTGACCGGTGAGGGCCTCCAGCACGCCGACGGCCACTCGCCGGTGATCGCGGCCACCAACCCGGCTGCGCTGACCTACGACCCGGCGTTCGCCTACGAGGTCGCGGTCATCGTCAAGGAGGGTCTGCGCCGGATGTACGGCGAGGCCGCCGAGGGCGAGGACCGGGACGTCTTCTACTACCTCACCGTCTACAACGAGCCGATGCCGCAGCCGGCCAAGCCGGCCGGCGTCGACGAGGGCATCATCAAGGGCCTCTACCGCTTCAACACGGCGGAGTCGGCCGGTCTGGAGCTGCCCGCGAACGCCGCGCGCGTCCAGCTGCTCTCCTCCGGCACGGCGATCCACTGGGCCCTGGAGGCGCAGAAGCTGCTCGCCGCCGAGTGGGGCGTGGCCGCCGACGTGTGGTCCGCCACCTCCTGGACCGAGCTGCGCCGCGACGCGCTGGAGGCCGACGCGGCCCTCCTGCGCGGCGAGGAGCGGGTGCCGTACGTCCGCAGGGCGCTGGAGGGCATCGACTCCCCGGTCCTCGCGGTCTCCGACTACATGCGCCAGGTCCCGGACCAGATCGCGCAGTGGGTCGAGCAGGACTACACCTCGCTGGGCGCCGACGGCTTCGGCCTCTCGGACACCCGCGACGCGGCCCGCCGCCACTTCGGCGTCGACGCCCAGTCGATCGTCGTCGCGGCCCTGGCCCAGCTGGCCCGCCGCGGCGAGGTCCAGGCGACGGCCGTGAAGGAGGCGCGCGAGCGCTACGGCCTGTAAGGGCCTCCGATCCGTCCGAGGGGCCGCCTCCGCACGCACGTGCGGAGGCGGCCCCTCGGCGTGCGTACGGCACTCTGGTGGTCATGCGTGCCGCCCGCCTCATCAAAATGGTCCTGCTCCTCCAGAACCGGCCGTCCATGACCGCCGCCCAGCTCGCCGCCGAGCTGGAGGTGTCGGAGCGGACCGTCACCCGGGACGCGCTCGCCCTTTCGGAGGCGGGGGTGCCGGTGTACGCGGCCCGGGGCCGGACCGGTGGGTACCGGCTGGTCGGCGGGTACCGGACCCGGCTGACCGGGCTCGGGCGCGACGAGGCGGAGGCGCTGTTCCTGTCCGGACTGCCGGGGGCGCTGCGGGACATGGGCCTGGAGGACGCCGCCTCGGCGGCCCGGCTGAAGGTGTCGGCGGCGCTGCTGCCCTCGCTGCGGGACGCGCACGAGTCGGCGGCCCGGCGCTTCCACCTGGACGCGCCGGGCTGGTACCAGGAGCCGGAGACGCCGGAGCTGCTGGCGCCGCTGGCGGAGGCGGTCTGGGACGACCGGTGGGTGTCGGCGCGGTACCGGCGCGGGGACGGCGGCGAGGTGGAGCGGGAGCTCCAGCCGTACGGCCTCGTCCTGAAGGCGGGCGTCTGGTACGTGTGCGCGCGCTCGGGCTCCTCGTTCCGCACGTACCGGGTGGACCGGTTCACGGCGGTGGCCGTGGGCGAGGCCCGGTTCGACCGGGACCCCGACTTCGACCTGCCCGCCTTCTGGGAGGAGCGGTCGGCGGAGTTCACCCGCTCCCTGCTCCGTACGGAGGTGGTCGTGCGGCTCTCGGAGGCGGGCGCCCGCCGGCTGCCGCACGTCACGGACCGCGCTGCCGCCGAGGAGGCGCTGGCGGCGGGGACCGCCGAGGGCGGCCTCGTGCGGGTCGTCCTCCGGGTGGAGAGCGAGGAGGTCGCCCTCGGTCAGCTGCTCGGGCTCGGCCCGGAGGCGGAGGTGCTGGCCCCGGACTCGCTCCGGGAGCGGTTCGCGGAGGCGGCCCGGGGCCTGGCGGAGCTCTACCGGTAGGGCCCTGCCGGCGGAGCCCTACCGGTAGTCGGCCACGTCCGGATTCCCCGTCTCGTTCGCGACGATGAAGCCCCAGGCGTCGGGGCGGGAGCCGTCGGCGTCGGTGAAGCCGTACTCGCCGGCCAGCTGCGCGCTGGAGAGGGACTGTCCGGTCCAGCGGTGCCGGTCGGGGTCGGCGGCGAGGGCGGCGACGGCCCGGCCGACGTAGACCGGTGACTCGGAGACGCCGAAGTCGGGGATCTTCTCGGTGGCGTCGCGCCAGTTCTCCTCGGTGACGCCGAAGCCGGCGAGCATCTGCTCCGACCTGAGCCAGCCGGGGGTGACGACGACGGCGGTGCCGCCGTACTCCTCCAGTTCCCGGGCGAGGCCGAAGGCCATCCGGATCGGGGCGTTCTTGGCGAGGTCGTAGTAGAGGTTCTCGCGGAAGCGGGTGCCGTTGTACGCGGCGGTGCCGTCGGTGACCTCGACGACGAGCCCGCCGGGGTTGCGGATCAGCAGCGGGACGGCGAGGTGCGAGGTGATGGCGTGGGTGCGCACGCCGAGTTCGAGCATCCTCAGGCCGTCGGCGAGGTCGAGCTCCCAGGTCTTCTTGCCGAAGGAGGGGCCGAGGAGGTGCTCGCCGCCCCACACGTCGTTGACGAGGACGTCGAGCCGGCCCCGCTCGCGGTCGATCCGGTCGACGAGTGCGCGGACCCTGTCGGGGTCCAGGTGGTCGGTGGGAACGGCGATGCCCTCGCCGCCGGCGGCCGTCACCAGTTCGGCGGTCTCCTCGATGGTCTCCGTGGCGCGGCCGACCTCGCTGAGCTTCTCGCGGGTGGTGCGGCCCGTGACGTACACGGTGGCCCCGGCGGTGCCGAGTTGGACGGCGATGGCCCGTCCGGCGCCCCGGGTGGCCCCGGCGACCAGGCAGACACGTCCGCGCAGGGGTGTGGTCTCAGTCGTCATGGGCGCCAGCCTGTCAGGAAAGCACGACATCTTCTGTCGGGTTTCCTTTCGGGTTTTCCGGGTGCGTCGGACTCCGCGAACCACGATGCTGGAGCCGTGATGGACGAGACCGAGTTCTGGGAGCTCATCGACGCCACCCGCGAGGAAGCCGAGGGCGACCCCGAGGAGCAGGCCGACCTGCTCGTGGAGCGGCTGACCCGGCTCGACCCCGACTCGGTGCTCGACTACGCGCGCCATTTCGAGGCCCGCTTCAACCGCGCGTACCTCTGGGACCTGTGGGGTGCGGCGGCCGTGCTCTTCGACGGGGCGGGCGAGGAGACCTTCGACTCGTTCCGCTGCTGGCTGATCGGCCAGGGCCGTGAGGTGTACGAGGGGGCCGTGCACGATCCGGACGCGCTGGCGGAGCTGCTCGGCGACTTCGACGTGGAGATCGACGGGGACGGCGAGGAGATCGGCTTCGCCGCCGACGAGGCGTACGAGCAGCTGACCGGCGGCGAGACCCCCGACCTGGGCATTCCGATGCCGGGCGGGGAGCCGCTGGGCACCCCCGTCGACCTGGGGGACGAGGGCGTGCTCGCGAGCCGCTTCCCCCGGCTGTGGGAGCGCTTCGGGACGGCGTGACGCGCCGGGGTGCGGATCCTTCCGGGATCCGCAGCCCCGGGTGGGTGGTTCAGCCCGGCTGCGGCCGGGGGTTCTCCTGGCCGAGGATCATGTCGGTGCGCGCCTTGAGCGCCGGGCAGAGCTGCTCGGGCTGCGGGATCGCCCGGTACCTGCCCTCCGCGATCATCTCGAAGACCCTCTCGGCGTGCTCCTCGGGCGTGGGCCCGTGCTCGTCGGCGAGGGCCTCGACCGAGGCGGGTTCGGCGACGTCGGTGACGACGGCCGTGACCTCGGCGGCGGTCATCAGAAGTGGGTCCCGCCGTCGATGCGGACCTCGGTGCCGGTGATGAACTTCCCGTCCTCGGAGGCGAGCATCGCGACGACGCCGGCGACGGTCTCGGGGCCGGCGAAGCCCTGGCCGAGGGCGGGGGCGAGCTTGGCGAAGAGGGACCAGTCGGTGTCCTCGGGCAGGCCGGGGCCCTGGGACTGCTTGGAGGCGCCGGAGCCGTCGGTCATGCCGGAGGAGATGGAGCCGGGCTGGACGGCGGTGAAGCGGATGCCCTGCTTGGCGTACTCGGCGGCGAGAGCGTGGGTCATGGACTGGATGCCGCCCTTGCTGGCCGCGTAGGCCGCCATGTAGGGGTGGGCGAACTGCGCGGAGGTGGAGGAGAAGTTCACGACGGCGGAGCCGTCGCCCTCCAGGAGCGCCGGTATGGCCTCGCGGATCACGAGGAAGGTGCCGGTGAGGTTGACCCGGACCACCTGCTCGAAGGAGTCCAGGGTCGTCTCGTGGGTGTGCGAGGAGCGCAGGATGCCGGCCGCGTTGACCAGGACGTCCAGGCCGCCGAGCGCCTCGACGGCGGCGGCGACGCCGGCCCGTACGGAGGCCTCGTCGGCGACGTTCACGACGACGGTGGTGAGGCGGTCGGCGGCGTCGCCCGCCTTGGCGACGGTGTCCTTGAGGCCGTCCTCGCTGACGTCGGCGGCGACGACCCGGCCGCCCTCGGCGAGCATGCGCAGGACTGTGGCCTGGCCGATGCCGGAGCCGCCGCCGGTGATGAGGGCGCGGCGTCCTTCGTAACGGGTCAGCTGGTTCATGGCGGCAACCTCTCGATGTCAAGCTTCCGGGGAACGCCGCCACCGTACGCCCGAGTGGCACGTTTTGCCACACCTGCACGTCATGCATCTCCGGCAGTCGCAGGCGTACGCTTCGCGGGTGAGCACCAAGCCCGAGGGCACCACGCCCCCCACTCCCTCGCTGACGGAGCGCCGCAAGGCCGCCACCCAGCTCGACATCGCCCGCGCCGCGGCCGAGCTCTTCACCGAGCGCGGCCCCGACGGCACCACGGCCGAGGAGATCGCCCAGCGGGCCGGCGTCGCCCTGCGCACCTTCTACCGCTACTTCCGCTCCAAGCAGGACGCCGTCGCCCCGCTCCTCGCGGGCGGCGCCGACCGCTGGCGGCGACTCCTCGCCGCGACGGAACCGGGCGCCGGCGTGCCCGAGGCCCTGGAGCGCTCGATCGCCGCCTCGCTCACCCCGCAGACCGAGGCGGACGCGGAGGGCCTGCGCTGGACGCGCGGGCTGCTGCGGGCCGCCGCCGAGGACCCCGCCCTGCGGGCCGTCTGGTACCGGGTCAACCAGGAGTCCGAGGAGCGGCTGCGCGAGGTCGTCGCCGGGCTCGCCGGACCGGACGCCGACCCGCTGGAGGTGCGCCTCGCAGCGGCGGCGGCCACCGACGCCATCCGGATCGCCCTGGAGAGCTGGGCGGAGACGGACGCCCCGGAGCGCGGAGAGGGAGCACCGGCCGCGCTGGCGGTCCGCTGCCTGCGCGAACTGATGGGCGGGATGCGGCTGTTGCGGGACGCGTGACGGCGGCGCGCCGGCCCCCGGGGCGGGCGGCCGTCACGGGCTCTCAGCGGACCAGCGACCGGCCCATGAGCACGTCGTCCACGTACGCCCCGTCGAGGAACATCTCCCCCGGCAGCACGCCCTCGACCACGAAGCCCTCGGAGGCGTAGAGCGCGCGGGCCGGCGCGTTGTGGCCGAGGACCCGCAGGGTGAGCCGTACGGCGCCCTGTTCCCGGGCCCGGTCCATGGCGGCCCGCAGCAACGCCCGCGCGACGCCCCCGCCCCGGGCGGACCCGGCCACGGCGAGGCCCTGGATCTGGCGGACGTGGGCGGTGGCGGCGAGCGGGGTCGGCGGCACCACCCGGACGTAACCGACGACCGCTCCCCCGCGCACGGCCACGAGGTAGTCCTCGGGCAGGTGGCGCGCGTCGAAGAAGGGCGCGCCCGGCTCCGGGGCGGGCATCACCGCGTGGAGCGTCGACCAGGTGGCCCGGTCGAGCTCCGCGAGCGCGGCGTCGTCGTCCTGCACGGCGGTGCGTATCTGCGTCTCCGGCACGATCATGACGGCCACTGTGCCACGCACCGGCCGGAGAGGGCAGGATGGTGCGCATGCAGCGTTCCGCCACTCGCAAGCGCGTCGCCGTCACCGGCGCCTCCGGACTCATCGGCTCGGCCCTGGTCCGCTCCCTGCGCGCCGACGGCCACGACGTCCTCCGCCTCGTCCGCCGCCCCGCCCGCACCGCCGACGAGGTCGAATGGGACCCGAAGCGGCTGTACGTGGACGCCGCCGGGCTCGTCGGCGTCGACGCCGTCGTCCACCTGGCGGGCGCCGGCGTCGGCGAGCGCCGCTGGAACGAGGCGTACAAGAAGGAGATCCGGGACAGCCGGGTCCTCGGCACGACGGCGATCTCCCAGGCGCTCGCCTCGCTCGCCGACCCGCCGGAGACGCTGGTCTGCGGCACGGCGCTCGGTTGGTACGGGGACACCGGCACCCGCGCGGTGGACGAGAGCGCCCCCGCCGGCACGGGCTTCCTGCCCTCGGTGTGCGGGGAGTGGGAGGCCGCGGCCGCCCCCGCCGAGGAGGCCGGCATCCGGGTCGCCTACGCCCGCACGGGCCTGGTGGTGGCCCGCCAGGGCGGGGCGTGGGGACGGCTCTTCCCCGTCTTCCGCGCGGGGCTCGGCGGGCGGATGGGCGACGGCCGCCAGTACTGGTCGCACATCTCCCTCCACGACGAGGTGGCCGCCCTGCGCCACCTGGTCGACACCCCCGCCCTCTCCGGTCCGGTGAACCTGACGGCCCCCGAGCCGGTCACCAACCGCGAGGTGACGGCGGCGATGGGCCGGGTGCTGCGCCGCCCGACCGTGTTCACCGTCCCCGCGCCGGCCCTGAGGATCGTCCTCGGCGACTTCGCCCAGGACGTGCTGGGCAGTCAGCGGGTGCTGCCGGGGCGCCTGTTGGAGAGCGGCTTCGACTTCGCCTTCCCGACGATCGACGACTCGATCCGGGCGGCGCTGCGCTGAGCCCCCTCCCCGCGGGGTGCGCTCCCCCGTGCTGCGTGAACCCCACCGCGCGCGGCCGACTTCCGCGGCGGCACTGCCTAGGCTCGATGCCCACCGTTCGATGACCACCGTTCGATACGAACGCGAACTCGGGCGTTCCGGAGGCCTGTCGGGGGCATAACGCCTCCCACCGGCGGCGCCGACCTGGGGAGGGGCACGTGCTCAGTACCGCAACCAGCGCACAGCACAGGGACGTCGTGGAGGCCGTCGACGTCGTCATCGTAGGAGCCGGGACCGCGGGGCTCGCGGCCGCGCACCGGCTGACGGGCGCCGGGCTCGCCGTCGCCGTCCTGGAGGCGGAGCCGCAGGTCGGCGGACGGCTGGCCACCGATCTCGTCGACGGTTTCCTGCTCGACCGGGTGGGCCCGCTGCTCACCCTCTCCTCGGAGGAGCTGCGGACCACGCCGGGTCTCCACGGCCTGGAACTCCGCCCCTTCGCCCCCGGGGTGCTCGTGCACAGCGACGGGCGGTACGCGCGATGGGGCGTCCCGCACCCGCGCCGGACCGCCGGACACCGGACCGCCGGACACCGGAGCGGCGGAGTCCACCGGGGCGTGGGGGGAGCGTTCAGCGTGGCGCGCGCCCTCGCGAGCGCCCCCCGGAATCCGGCCGCGTCGCTCGACCAGGCGCGGCTCGGCGCCTCCCTCGTGCGGCTCGCCGCGACGCCGCCGCAGCGACTGCTGGCCCGGCCCGACCGGACCGCCCGGGAAGCCCTGACCGCGAGGCTCCCCGCCCGTACCGTCCAGGGGGTGCTGCGGCCGCTGCTCGCCGCGCTCCTCGCCGATCCGGACCTCGGCATGTCGAGCCGTCAGGCGGACCTGGCACTGCGGGCCTTCGCCCGGGGACGGCCGACCGTCCCCGAGGGCGGTTCGGCGGCGCTCCCCGAGCGGCTCGCCGCCTCGCTGCCGCCGGGCACGGTCCGCACCGGCGTCCGCGTCACCGACGTGTCGGTCTCCCGGGTCACGACGGCCGAGCACGGCGTGATCGGCTGCCGCTCGGTGCTCCTGGCCACGGGGGCGCGCACGGCGGCGGAGCTGCTGCCGGGCCTGCGGCTCCCCGCGTTCCACCCGGTCACCGTCCTCCACCACACGGCGCCCGCGGCGCCCGTCTCGGACCCCACCCTGCTCCTGGAGTCCGACCCCGGCGGACCGGTCGCCCACACGGCGGTGATGAGCGCGGTCGACCCGACCCGGGCGCCGGCCGGGAAGGGCCTCGTCACCTCCACGGTCCTCGGCACGCCCCCGGACGACACGGAGCGCCGGGTCCGCAAGCACCTGGCAACGCTGTACGGCACGTCCACGGACGACTGGGAGCTCCTGGCCCTCCACCACACCCGGGACGCGGTCCCGGCGATGCCGCCGCCGCACGACGCGCACCGCCCGGTCCGGCTCCTGGCGGGGTTGTACGTGTGCGGGGACCACCGGGAGGCGGGGACGGTCCGGGGCGCGCTGACGTCGGCGGCCCGCGCCACGAGGTCCCTCATGGCGGCCCGGGGGGCCCGCCCCCGCCTGGCGGAACCGGACGCGGCGGCCTGACCCCGTCACGGGCATGCGTTCCGCCGGGGCGCCGTGTCAGCCGATCGCCGCGACGCGGTCCCGGTAGGTGCGGGCGGCCGCCGCGTCGCGGTACGGCTCCAGGCGGCGCTCGAAGTCGCGTACGTACTCCAGCGCCCGCGCCGAGCGCATCTCCGACGCCTGCTGCGCCGCCTCCGCGCCCAGCGCGCACGCCTGCTCCAGTTCGCCCAGGGCCAGGCGTGACGTGGCGAGGACGACCCGGCAGAACAGCCGGCTGCGGGCGAAGCCGGGCGCGCGGAGCTGGAGCGCGCGCTCGGCGTGCTGCGCGGCGGGCCGGTACTGCTGGAGGTCCCGGTGGCAGTGCCCGAGCTCGTCGGCGAGTTGTGCCTCGTCGAAGTGACGGGCCCAGTACGGCACCTCGTCGCCGGGCCGGGCCGCTTCGAGGGCCCGCTCGGCGCGGACCAGGGAGGCGCTGCAGGCCCGCGCCTCGCCGAGGACCGCGTGGCCGCGCGCCTCGACGGCGTGCAGCATCGCCTGGACGACGGGCGGGGCGGCGGGGCCGACGCCCTGCTGGGCGACTCGGGCGAGCTGTACGGCCTCGCGGCCGTGGCCGAGGTAGACGGCCTGGCAGCTCATGGTGAGGAGCACGTACGAGCCGTAGGCGCGGTCACCGGCCGCCTGGGCGAGGCGCAGCGCCTGGACGAAGTAGCGCTGGGCGAGGCCGTGGGCGGCGATGTCGTACGAGGTCCAGCCGGCGAGCCGGGTGAGGTCGGCGGCGGCGGCGAAGAGCCGGCGGCCGGTGCTCTCCCCGTACGTGCCGCGCAGCATGGGCTCGGCCTCGTGCTCCAGGTAGCGGACGAGGGCCTGGCGGGCGTGGCCGCCGCCGTAGGCGTGGTCGAGGGTGCGGAAGAGTTCGCCGACGGAGCGGAGGGCGGCGATGTCGCCGCTGGACACCCGCTGCCCGGGGCCCCGGTCCGTGCCGCGCTGGCGGGGGACGGAGAAGCGGCCCTGGGGCGGCACCCGGGGGTCCTGCGCGGATCCGGCGGGGGCGGACGGCGGGCGGGCGGCCGGGCCGGGGGCGGGCTCGCCGCGGGCGACCCGGTCGTCGGCGCGGCCGATCAGCCAGTCGCGGCTGGGGACGACGAGGCCGGCCGGGGTGAAGGCGATCTTGCGGAGTTCGGCGTGGCTGCCGGAGTCCTTGCGCCACAGGCCGCTGACGATGTCCACGGCCTCCTCGGGGGTGGCGGCGAACTCCAGGCCCGCGTAGACGGGCGCGCAGGCGTCGAGGCCGAGGTCCTGGGCGGAGAGGCGGCGGCCGAGGCGGCGGGTGAAGACCTCGGCGATGAGGGCGGGGGTGGTGCCGCGCGGCTGCTGGCCGCGGAGCCAGCGGGTCACGGAGGTCTTGTCGTACCGCAGGTCGAGCCCGTGTTCCAGACCGAGCTGGTCGACCCGTCTGGCGAGCCCCGCGTTGGAGAACCCGGCTTCGGCGATGAGCGCGGCGAGCTGGCGGTTCGGGATGCGCTGCGGTGGTCGTTCCGTCATCAGCTGTGCGGTCTCCTGCCTTCCGGGTCCGGGCGGCAGCCCCGTCGGACCCTCATGGAACGGCGTGAATTTAGCGGTCTCCGCGGCCCGTACCGCCACCTTCGCCCCACATTCATCCGATCGTGTGAGGATTGACGGCATCGCTGACGTAGGTGCCCCCGTCCACCTGCCGGAGGGGCGTCCCCGGTACCGCCGTACAGTGGCATGGGCGCGAATGACGCATGGTGCCGAGCCGGCCCGGGATGATCCCCGGTTCCCGGCTTCCGGCGCCCAGGAGGAGGCATGGCCGTGAGTGAGCTGCGATTCGTCCGCCTTGGGTTCGGCGAGGAATCCGTCGACTACCAGGTGGCCTGGGACAAGCAGCGCGAAGTGCACGCCGCACGGTTCGCCGACGAGATCGACGACACCTGTCTGCTGCTGGAGCACCCGCCGGTCTACACCGCCGGCCGGCGCACGCAGGAGAACGAGCGGCCGCTGGACGGGACGCCGGTGGTGGACGTGGACCGGGGCGGCAAGATCACCTGGCACGGTCCGGGCCAGCTGGTCGGCTACCCGATCCTGAAGCTGCCCCGCCCGGTGGACGTCGTCGCGCACGTGCGCCGCCTGGAGGAGGCCCTGATCCGCACGGCCGCCGAGTTCGGCGTGGAGACGACGCGGGTCGAGGGGCGCAGCGGGGTCTGGGTCCTCGGCGACCCGGTCGAGCGGCGGCCGTCGATCGGCGGCCTCTCCCTGGACTTCGACCCGCGGCTGAACGACGAGGAGTTCGACCCGCGCCTGAACGGCCCCGAGTACGCCCCGTCCAACGCCGGCCAGCGCCGCGAGGACCGGAAGCTCGCCGCGATCGGCATCCGGGTCGCCAAGGGCGTCACCATGCACGGCTTCTCGTTCAACGTGAACCCGGACAACGCCTGGTTCGACCGGATCATCCCGTGCGGCATCCGCGACGCGGGCGTGACCTCGCTCGCCAACGAGCTGGGCCGGGACGTCACGATCGAGGAGGTGCTCCCGGTCGCGGAGAAGCACCTGCGGGACGTGCTGGAGAACGCGGAGCCGAAGCCGCGGGAGATCGAGCGGGCCTCGGCCTGAGGAATGCCGAGCTGTGGCCACAGGTTGGCCAAGCGTAAAGCAAGGCATGGAAGCAACGGGCGTACCCTGGTGTACGCCGAAGAATCGAAGCTACAGGAGCCGATGTGTCCGCAGTCGCCCCCGACGGACGCAAGATGCTGCGCCTGGAGGTCCGGAACGCCCAGACCCCCATCGAGCGCAAGCCCGAGTGGATCAAGACCCGCGCGAAGATGGGTCCCGAGTACACGAAGATGCAGGGCCTCGTGAAGAGCGAGGGCCTGCACACGGTCTGCCAGGAGGCGGGTTGTCCCAACATCTTCGAGTGCTGGGAGGACCGCGAGGCGACCTTCCTCATCGGCGGTGACCAGTGCACCCGGCGCTGCGACTTCTGCCAGATCGACACGGGCAAGCCCGAGGCGCTCGACCGCGACGAGCCCCGCCGCGTGGGCGAGTCGGTCGTCACGATGGACCTGAACTACGCCACCATCACGGGCGTCGCGCGCGACGACCTGGAGGACGGCGGCGCCTGGCTGTACGCGGAGACCGTCCGCCAGATCCACCAGCAGACGGCGGACCGCGCCGAGGGCCGCACCAAGGTCGAGCTGCTCGCCCCCGACTTCAACGCGGTGCCGGAGCTCCTGAAGGAGGTCTTCGACTCCCGCCCGGAGGTCTTCGCGCACAACGTCGAGACCGTCCCGCGGATCTTCAAGCGGATCCGTCCGGGCTTCCGCTACGAGCGCTCCCTGGACGTCATCACCCGGGCCCGCGACTACGGTCTGGTCACGAAGTCGAACCTGATCCTCGGCATGGGCGAGACCCGCGAGGAGATCAGCGAGGCGCTCCGGCAGCTGCACGACGCGGGCTGCGAACTCATCACGATCACGCAGTACCTGCGCCCCTCGGTCCGGCACCACCCCGTGGAGCGCTGGGTGAAGCCGCAGGAGTTCGTGGAGCTGAAGGAGGAGGCCGACGCGATCGGCTTCTCCGGCGTGATGTCGGGCCCGCTGGTCCGCTCCTCGTACCGCGCGGGCCGGCTGTACCAGCAGGCGATCGAGAAGCGCGGCGCGGTCGACAACGCCACCCAGGCCGTCTGAGCCCCGCGCCGGGCCTGTGTGAATCGCCGCACAAGCAGTTACCGGCCGGTATAGGCCGGATCCGGCGCGGCCCGGACACCTCCGCAGCTCAGCGGGGGCGTCCGGGCCGCTTCGGCGTCCACCCGGTCCTCCACATGGCCGCATCAACGTTTCATCAGTGTTTGACCACCGGGTCACGCCCTGGTAACACCGATCTGTGAGCCTGGTTTCACTCACCGCCACCAGCCGCTCACACCCCCACCTCGTCCCACCCGCCATCGAGGGAGGCCCCGCCATGCCGGCCGCATCGACGCACGTCCGCGTCACCGCGATCCCGTCCGTCACCGACGCCCTGAAGGCCGTGGAGGCCCTGCTCCTGGGCGCCGGCCAGCGCACCGCGCGACGGAACGCCTGGAACTCCGTGCTGGAGGACCGCCGCCGCGCCAAGGACCGGGTGGAGGCCCAGCGCGTGATGGAGGTCGCGTCCGGCCGGGCTTCCCGGGCCACGTAAACTTCAGGACATGGCGAGGAAGGCAAACACGGGCAGCGCTGACGCTGCGAACCCCGGGCGACTGAAGCAGATCGCCCTCACGTACCAGATGACCCGGAAGGCCGACCCCAAGGTCGGTCTGGTCGTCGCGGGCGTGGGCATCGGCGTACTCGGTGTCCTCCTCGCGATCGGCTTCCTCATCGGTCATCCGGTCTACCTGGGCATCCTGGGCTTCGTCCTGGCGCTCCTGGCCGCGGCCATCGTCTTCGGACGGCGCGCCGAGCGGGCGGCCTTCGGACAGATGGAGGGCCAGCCGGGCGCGGCGGCGGCGGTGCTGCAGAACGTCGGGCGCGGCTGGACCACGACCCCCGCGGTCGCGATGAACCGCAACCAGGACGTCGTGCACCGCGCGGTCGGCCGCGCCGGCATCGTGCTGGTGGCCGAGGGCAACCCGAACCGGGTCAAGACCCTGCTCGCGGCCGAGAAGAAGCGGATGAACCGCGTCGTGATCGACGTGCCGGTGCACGACCTCATCGTCGGCGACGGCGACGGCCAGGTGCCCCTGAAGAAGATCCGCACGACCATGCTCAAGATGCCCCGCGTGCTCACCGGTCCGCAGGTCACCGCGGCCAACGACCGGCTGCGGGCGATGGGCGACCTGATGAGCAACATGCCGCTGCCGAAGGGCCCGATGCCGAAGGGCATGCGGATGCCGCGCGGCGGAAAGATGCGCTGACACCCGACCTGACGAGAAAGGCCCCGGACCGCGCGGTCCGGGGCCTTTCTCGTGTTCCCGTCTCAGATGCGGACCTGGACGGCGCCGGAGAGGCGGTCGTGGAGGCCGCGGCCGTCGCGGTCCCAGATGAGGGCCGGGACGGCGAGGCAGACGAGCAGGGAGCGGATCACGACCCGGAACAGGCCGAGGCGCCCGCCGTTCACGGAGACGACGCGCAGGCCGAAGAGCCGCTTGCCGGGCGTCGAGCCGATGGTGCCGACCGTCAGCACGCTCAGGACGAGCAGGATGAGCAGGGCCCAGTTGCCCGTCGCCTGGCCGTAGCCGTCGGTGATCAAGCCGTATGCGATCAGGACGCAGAGGGCCCAGTCGACGGCGAGGGCGCCGAGGCGCCGCCCGGGGCGGGCGATCGAGCCGGGCCCCTCCTCGGGCAGCCCGAGCTGCTCACCGCGGTAGCCGAAGTCGACGCCTGCGTCCTCGGCCGCCGCGCGGGGGCCGGAGAGCCAAGATCCGAGTGCTTGCCTGTTGTCCACCCGACCACGGTACTGTGCCCGTTTTTGATCACTTCGGCGCGGGTGGGCGTACGAAGCCGGAGAGGCGGGGCGGCACCCGGCCCGGTTAACTTCGACGAAACAAATGGGTCATGCTTGAGAAATCCCGTCTGCCTATGGTCGGGTCCAGCGTGTGCCCCCGCACTGGCCGCACGACCGAGCTGCAACCCCGCCCCTCCCCGGGCCGGGAGTAGGAGGAGTTGGATGTCCCAGAACAACGGGTTCCAGAACGCCGACGAGGTCCAGAAGTTCATCAAGGACAACGACGTCAAGATGGTCGACGTCCGGTTCTGCGACCTTCCGGGTGTGATGCAGCACTTCACGATCCCCGCGACGGCCTTCGACCCGGCGGAGGAGCTCGCCTTCGACGGCTCGTCGATCCGCGGCTTCCAGGCCATCCACGAGTCCGACATGGCGCTCCGCGCCGACCTGTCGACGGCCCGCGTGGACCCCTTCCGCCGCGACAAGACGCTGAACATCAACTTCTTCATCCACGACCCGATCACGGGCGAGCAGTACAGCCGTGACCCGCGGAACATCGCGAAGAAGGCCGAGGCGTACCTCGCCTCCACCGGCATCGCCGACACCGCCTACTTCGGCCCCGAGGCCGAGTTCTACGTCTTCGACTCGGTGCGCTTCGAGACCTCGGCGAACCAGGGCTTCTACCACATCGACTCCGAGGCCGGCGCCTGGAACACCGGTGCGGTGGAGAACAACCGCGGCTACAAGGTCCGCTACAAGGGCGGCTACTTCCCGGCCCCGCCGGTCGACCACTTCGCCGACCTGCGCTCGGAGATCTCCCTGGAGCTGGAGAACGTCGGCCTCCAGGTCGAGCGCCAGCACCACGAGGTCGGCACCGCCGGCCAGGCCGAGATCAACTACAAGTTCAACACGCTGCTCGCCGCGGCCGACGACCTGATGCTCTTCAAGTACATCGTGAAGAACGTCGCCTGGCGCAACGGCAAGACCGCGACCTTCATGCCGAAGCCGATCTTCGGCGACAACGGCTCGGGCATGCACGTCCACCAGTCGCTGTGGTCGAACGGCGACCCGCTGTTCTACGACGAGACGGGCTACGCGGGCCTCTCGGACACCGCCCGCTACTACATCGGCGGCATCCTCAAGCACGCCCCGTCGCTGCTCGCCTTCACCAACCCGACGGTGAACTCGTACCACCGCCTGGTGCCGGGCTTCGAGGCCCCGGTCAACATGGTGTACTCGCAGCGCAACCGTTCCGCCGCCATGCGCATCCCGATCACGGGCTCGAACCCGAAGGCCAAGCGCGTCGAGTTCCGCGCGCCGGACCCGTCCTCGAACCCGTACCTCGCCTTCTCGGCGCTGCTCCTCGCGGGCCTCGACGGCATCAAGAACAAGATCGAGCCGGCGGAGCCGATCGACAAGGACCTGTACGAGCTCGCTCCCGAGGAGCACGCCAACGTCCAGCAGGTCCCGACCAACCTGGAGGCCGTCCTCAACGCCCTCGAGGAGGACAACGAGTACCTCCAGGCCGGCGGCGTCTTCACCTCGGACCTGATCGAGACCTGGATCGACTACAAGCGCACCAACGAGATCGCCCCGATCCAGCTGCGCCCGCACCCGCACGAGTTCGAGCTCTACTTCGACCTCTAAACCGCGGACCGCGCGAGCGGGATCCTTCCGAGGCCCGTCGTCCCCTTCCGGGGGCGGCGGGCCTCGCCGTCTTCGCGCCAAGATCACGGCAATGCGAACAGCTGACGAACTATCGGTCGTACCTACGAGTAGGGGATTCACGCTCCGCGACTGATCGATAGCTTGTCGTCGTCGCTGCCGCCACACCCGGAGCACAGGGCTCCGCTGGGACTAGCTGGCGCGATGAGGACTGCCTACGTGACTCAGGCGGCTTTCGCCCCTGCAGAGACGCTCCGACTCCAGCCGTACACCGATCACTGCCGCGTCATCGCCGACGAGGGCGCGCACGTGGTCATCGGCGTCTCACCGGGAAACAGTTATTTCACCGCCCAGCGGCTGCGCGAGCTGACGCGCTGGGGCCTGGACCACTTCGATCAGGTCGATCTCGTCTACACCGATCTGCATGTCGCCGACATGTACGAGGCGCTGGGGTACGGGGCCGACGAGGCGCGGCGGAAGGCCGTCAAGAACCTGCGGGGGGTGCGGGCGAAGGTCGGAGCGGCCGTCGCGGAGGCCGACCCCACGGGAGCACGGGCACGGGCCCGCGGGATGTCGGAGTTCGGGGACGTCCCGGCGTACCGCGAGCTGCACCGCACGGTGCTCGACGCCGTGGCGGCCGACCCGGTGGTGCGGGAGACCTGCGACGCGCTGACCGGGATATTCCTGGCGGGGAAGCTGGCGCCGGGGCAGCGGACGGACGAGCGGCAGCGGGAGGTGTGCCGGGCGTACATCTGCGCCGAGGTACCGCTCTTCCTGGACACGCCCGCGATCCTCGGGGTGCCCTCCTCGCTCAACTGCTACCACCAGGCACTGCCCCTGGCCGATCTGCTCTACGGGCGGGGGTCCGGGCTCCGGGCCTCGCGCAACCAGGGCCACGGCATCCTCACGCCCGTCGGAACGACCGCCGAGACCACCGTCGAAGGAGCCGCGCGATGAGCGTCGCCGTCGAGACCCTGCCTGCCTTCCCCTTCGACTGGGACGGGACCCGGCTGCCCACCGAGATCGACGCGCTGCGTGCCGAGCCGGTCCGGAAGGTCCGCACGATCGCCGGGGCCGAGGCCTGGCTGGTCTCCTCGTACGAGCTGTGCAGACACGTGCTGGAGGACCCGAGGTTCAGCCTGAAGGACACCTCGGCGCCGGGGGCGCCCAGGCAGTACGCGCTGACGATCCCGCCGCACGTGGTGAACAACATGGGCAACATCACCGGGGCCGGGCTGCGCAAGGCCGTCATGAAGGCGATCAACCCGAAGGCACCCGGCCTGGAGGAATGGCTGCGGGCACGGGCCGGGACCCTGGTGGACGCCCTGGTCGCCGAAGGGGCGCCCGGGGAGCTGCGGGGCGCCTACGCCGATCCGTACTCGGCGGGACTGCACTGCCGGATGCTGGGCATCCCGGAGGAGGACGGGCCGCGGCTGCTGCGCAGCCTGGACGTGGCCTTCATGAACGCACCGCGCGAGATCGAGGCGGCCCGGCTCAACTGGGACCGGGACATCGCCTACATGACCGAGCGCCTGGACGATCCGGCGACGGGCGGCCTGATGGCGGAGCTCGCGGCGCTGCGCGAGGACCCCGACTACGCGCATCTGACGGACGAGATGCTGGCGACGGTGGGCGTGACGCTGTTCGGGGCCGGGGTGATCTCCACCGCCGGCTTCCTGACGATGGCGCTGGTGTCGGTGCTGACCCGGCCGGACGTGCGGGAGGCGCTGACCGCCGGCGGCACGCGCGGCGTCGCCGGGGCCATGGACGAACTGCTGCGGGTGAATCTGTCGATCGGCGACGGACTGCCGCGCCTCGCCCTGGAGGACGTGCGGCTCGGCGAGGTCGAGGTACGGGCCGGTGACCTCGTCCTGGTGCTCGTGGAGGCCGCGAACCACGATCCCGAGCGCTTCCCGGACCCGCTGGCCTTCCGGCCGGACCGGGAGAACGCCGCCGAGCACCTCTCCTTCGGTGGCGGGCGGCACTACTGCCCGGCGACGGCGCTCGGCAAGCGGCACGCCGAGATCGCCCTGGAGACGCTCCTCGACCGGCTGCCGGAGCTGCGGCTCGCGGTGCCGGTCGAGCAGCTGGTGTGGCGCACCAACTTCATGAAGCGGCTCCCCGAACGGCTGCCGGTGGCCTGGTAGCGGACGGGATCCGAAGACGGTGCTGCCCGGACCGGTCCGGGCAGCACCCCTCCGGTGTCAGCGGCCGTAGCGGATCAGGGCCCGGACCATGCGGCAGGTGCTGTCGGAGGGCGGGTGGATGCCTATGTCGGCGGCCGTCGCGCTGATCGTCGCGTTCGTCGCCTTCGACGGGACGTAGACGCCGGCGTCGAGCAGCGCGATCGCGAGGCGCATGGCCTTCAGACGGCGGTTGTGGGACACGTACCACTCGCGGGGGCGGCCCGCGGGGAGCGGCTTCTTCTCGAGCGGCTTCCAGGGTTCGATGGACGGTGTCCGGATCACGGCGAGAGCCATGGGCTACCTCCTGGCGAACGGGGGGTGCGGGCCCTCCTCGGGACCCTCACCTTCACCCCCCATTTTAGAGACCCCCACTGACAATCGCCGCTGGCCAGGTGGGGTTTGGGGGGTGTTCCAGGAAGGCGTGGGGGGTACCGTACGGGCCATGGAGATCTGGATCAATCCCGCCTGTTCCAAGTGCCGCAGCGCCCTCACCCTCCTCGACGCGGAGGGCGCCGACTACACCGTGCGCCGCTACCTGGAGGACGTCCCCTCGCCGGAGGAGATCCGGGAGGTGCTGAAGCGGCTCGGGCTCGAGCCCTGGGACATCACGCGGACCGGCGAGGACGCCGCCAAGGAGCTCGGGATGAAGGAGTGGCCCAGGGACGAGGCCGCCCGCGAGAAGTGGATCGAGGCGCTCTCCGCCCACCCGAAGCTGATCCAGCGGCCCATCATCACGGCGGAGGACGGCACGGCCGTCGTCGGCCGCACCGAGGAGGCCGTGCGGGACGCGCTCTCCCGCTGATCGGGAAGTCCGCCGAGGCCCGCGCGGGCCCTGACCGGGGCGCTCGGCCCGCGGGTCACAGACGCTTCGTCATGATCAGCTCCTGGCCCGCGCGGCCCTCCGGCGCGTAACCGAGGCGCTCGTACAGCGCGACGGCCCGGACGTTCGCCGCGAGCACGGAGAGCCGGAGGGCTCCCGCCCCCGTACCGCGCGCCCAGGTCTCGACGGACCCGATCAGGCCCGCGGCCAGGCCCTGCCCGCGGGCTTCGGGCGCGACCCAGACCGAGCGCAGCTCCGGCAGGCCGCCGGCCGCCGGGAGCCCGGCCGCGAGGCCGACGGGACGGGCGCCGCGCACCGCCAGGACGCCGTACGCCGCCGGGTCGTCGAACCTGGCCCGCCATCGCTCCTCGCCGCCCCGGTCCCAGTCGGCGAGCCGGGCCTTGAACGCCTCGGGCGAGACGGTGAGCGAGGCGATGCGGGCCTCGCGCCAGAGGGGCCAGTCGTCGGAGGTGACGGCCCGGAGGACCGGCCGCCCGCCGCCCTCAGCCGCGAGCGGCACGGTGCTCCGCCTCCGCCAGGATCTCCGTGACGCGCAGGCCGAAGCGGGCGTCGCAGGGGTGGGGCGTGCCGGTGCGGGCCGCGGTGACGAGGGCGTCCACGGCCGCGGCGAAGGCCCCCACCGCGCCCTCCCAGCGGGGCATGTCGGCCCGGCCCCGGCTGCCGTGCAGGGTGAGGGCCGTCTCCGCCGCCTCCGGTGGCGCGCTCAGGGTGAGCGTGGCCGTGCTGCTCGCCCCAGAGCCGTGCCGCAGCACCAGGTGGTGGGTGTCGTCGGGGCCCGGTGCGGCGGTGACGCCGGTGACGTCGCCGAGGACCGGCAGGTAGACGGAGAGGACGTGCGGGCCGACGTCCCAGAGGCCGCCCTTCTCCCGCCGCCAGGGCGAGGCCGCGTACGCGCTGACGGAGCCGGGGCCGTAGAGCGAGCCCAGCCAGTGGGCCTCTCCCAGGAACCAGCCGCCCGCCGCCGCCTGCTCGTCGATCCAGCGGGCCGTCGGCTCCGCGAACCGCAGGGTGCAGAAGACCACCGAGGCGACCCCGGCCGCCTCCACGGCCCCGGTCACCTCACGGGCGAGCGCCACCGTCGTCGCGACCGGCTTGTCGAGCAGGACGTGGCAGCCGGCCGCCGCCGCCCGCGCCGCGAGGGGCGCCTGGACGTCGGGCGGGAGGGCCAGGGCGACGGCGTCGCTCGCGGCGAACAGGGCGTCCACGTCCTCGTACGCCCGGGTGCCGGACGCGGCGGCGAGCTCCGCTGCCGCTTCGGGGCGTCTGCCCCACACCCCGCTGAACTCGACGCCCGGATGCCCGGCGAGCGCGGGCGCGTGCGTGCGCGCGGCCCACGGGCCGGTGCCGAGGAGTCCGATGCGGGGCTTCGCGCCCGGGTGCTTCGCCATGCCCCACAGTCTGCCGGGCGGCACCGACAGCGGACCCCGGAGGGCGGCCCCACGGCCCGGGACCCGGCCGGGGGCCCACCGCGGCCCGTAATCCGCTGGCGGACCTCCCCCGGCTCGGTGCTAGCGTTCCCGCGCCGGCCGCGGGACTCCGGCGCGACTTCCGGAACCTGCCTATGAAGCAACGTCTTCGCTGTTCGCGCTCTCATTCCCCGGCCGGCACCTCCGCGCCGGAAGGAGAACACCATGTCCGAGCTCGTCGCCGCCGAGGACGTGCTCCTCTTCGTCAACGCCGCCGTGACCGCCACCGGCCAGCGCGAGTTCCGGTCCTCCGCCGCCGAGCAGCGCTTCTCGCTCGCGTTCCTCCACGAGTACGTACGCGTCAACTACCGTCCCGTGTACGCCGCCGCGCTCGCGCTCGACATCAACGACCACAACGCCGCGCTCGTCGTCGAGCACCTGCTCCGCACCCCGAAGGAGGCGGAGCCTGGCGAGGGCCGGCTGATCGCCGCACGCCTCGCGCTGCTGCCGCCGCAGCGGGTCTACCGCCTCTTCGGCGCGCTCCGCGCCGCCGGGGTCAACAACCGCCGTACGCGCGCGATCGTGCGCGCGTGGCTCGCGGCCCGCCCCGATCCCGCGCTGGACGCGGTGAAGTACCGGACCGGCCTGAAGACCGCCCTCCGGCACGTCCACGGGCGGGCGGCCGACGCGGAGACGGGCGACTTCCTCTTCGCGCCGGGCCGCCGCACCCGCTACGAGAACGCCACGCTCGACGCGCACCGCCGGGCGCACTACGAGCAGAACGCGCTGTACGAGCTGCCGTTCACGGTCGCCGAGGGCTTCGCCGCGAAGCACGGGGTGCCCCGCGCGGTGTTCCTGGAGCGGATCGCGCCCCGGATGACCCGCCTCGAACGGCTGCGCGCGGACCGGGCGGCCGATCTGTCGGTCATGCCGCTCACCCGGCTCGCCCTGTACGTCCTCGCGCTGCCGTTCGGCGAGCGGGTGGCACGCCGGGCCGAGCTGACGGACGCACTGCGCGCGGCCGCCCGGCGCGCCGCGGGACCGCACGCCGGGAGCTGGGGGCGGGTGGCGGCCGTCCTCGACGACAGCTTCTCCTCGTCCGGTTCGGCGGTGAAGCGGCGCCGTCCGCTGGCCGTGGCCCTCGGCTGTCACTTCCTCCTGGAGGCCCTGGCGTCCCCGGGGGCGTACACCCCGCTGTGGACGTCGGGCCGGGACGATCCCCTGCTCGTCCACCCCTACGGGCCGACCCCGCTCGGCCTGCGGGTCCTGGACGCCCTGGAGACCGGTCCCGAGCGTCTGGTGATCGTCTCGGACGGCTGGGACAACGCCCCGCCGGGGCTCGCGGGCGAGGTGCTGCGGGTGTGGCGCTCGCGCCTCGATCCGGAGCGGCGGACGAGCGCGGTGCACCTGAACCCCGTATACGACTCCGAGGGCTTCGACGTGCGCCGGCTCGCCCCGAGCGTGCCGACGGCCGGGATCCGGGACGCGGAGGATCTGGCGGCCCTGGTGGAGATCGCGCAGTTCGCGGAGGGGCGCACGGGCTTCGCGGAGCTGCGGGCCTATCTGGACCGGAGGGTGGAGCTGTTCCTGAAGGGGGCGGAGGGATGACCCGGATCGACCTGACCGGGCTCGGCGTGCGGCCCGCGCAGGTGTGGGGCGGGGTGCGGCTCGTGCCGCTCGTGCGGGACGAGCCGGTGCCGGGGCTGCGGCTGCGCCGGGAGGTGTACGAGGGGTGGGGCGGGGCCTCCGTCGAGCTCGGCGACCGCACCGCGTACACCTCGTACGTCCCGCACGGCTTCGTCGCCGACTGGACCGGGACGGGGGCGGAGGCCGCCGTGTACGGGACGCGGCTCGGCGGCGAGGCGGTGCCGGGCTGCGTGCCCGTGCGGCGCCTCCACCGGATGGCCAAGCGCCGGCGCGGCAAGGACGGGCGCGCCGAGCGGCGGCTGCGGTTCCTGCCGCTGCACCTGGCCCTGGAGGGGTACCTGGCGCTGCACTTCGGGGGGCCGTCCGTGGTCTGGGACGACTGGTCCCGGGAGGCGCTGCGGCGCGGTCTCTCGCCTCGCGCGGAGGCGGCGTACGCCGGGTGGGCGGTGCCGGGGCTCGCGGAGGCGCTGCGGGTCTTCGAGCTGCACCCGGGCCAGTGCGGGCTGCTCCTGTACGTGGCGGACGCGCTGGCCGCGGCGTTCGTGGTGCCGCACCCGGACGACTACCGGCTGCTGCACCCGACGCTGGTCGAGGACCTGTACGGGGAGCTGGTCCACCAGTACGCGCACTACGGCGCCCCGGTGCCCGAGTTCACGGCGCGGATCCGGGACGGCGCCGGCGGCATCCGCGGCCTCGCCGACCTGCGGGCGGCCGCGCGGGAGCAGGAGCGGGCCTGGGCGGCGGCGCACGACGGGCTGATGGCGCGCGACCTGCTGGAGACCCCGTACTCCTTCGAGCGGGTCCACCGGATGGACCGGTTCGGCCTGTACCGGTTCCTCCCGCCGTTCGAGCGGGGCGGGCGGGAGCAGCACATCGGCGAGGTGATCACCGACCGGAAGGGGCGGGCGGCCTATCTGAAGACCTTCCGGCTCTCCGAGAACCAGATCCGGAAGGGACACCTCCTGAACCGGCTCGCGGACTGCGACTGGCACCTCGGCCGGACCGCGGAGGCGCTCGGGACCTCGTACGCCGAACTGGTCCGGCGGGTGCGGGGCGCGGGCCTCGGCGGGCTCCTCGACGCCCACGTCGTCGCACGGCGGCTCCGCGAAGATCGGGAAGGCTGAGTAACACGGGGTTCACAAACGGGCAACCGACGGGAAATCCCGTGTTGCGAAGCTGCGGTCGAACACAAACCGCGCAGTCAGCGCAGAGACCGCAGCTTCTCGCAGTGCCGCGAGCCGCAGCGGACACCCGCAGCAGCACGCCAAAGGATGAGACCCGTGACCTTCAAGGCTGAGTACATCTGGATCGACGGCACCGAGCCGACCGCGAAGCTTCGCTCCAAGACGAAGATCATCGCGGGTGAGGGCCTCGCCCTCGACGCGCTGCCGATCTGGGGCTTCGACGGCTCCAGCACGAACCAGGCCGAGGGCCACGCCTCGGACCGCGTCCTCAAGCCGGTCTTCTCCTGCCCGGACCCGATCCGCGGCGGCAACGACATCCTGGTGCTGTGCGAGGTCCTCAACACGGACATGACGCCGCACTCCTCCAACACCCGCGCCGCGCTGGTCGAGGTCGCCACGCGCTACGCCGCGCAGGAGTCGATCTTCGGCATCGAGCAGGAGTACACCTTCTTCGACGGCACCCGTCCGCTCGGCTTCCCGGTGAACGGCTTCCCGGCCCCGCAGGGCGGTTACTACTGCGGCGTCGGCGTGGACGAGATCCACGGCCGCCCGATCGTCGAGGCGCACCTGGAGAACTGCCTCAAGGCCGGTCTCGGCATCTCCGGCATCAACGCCGAGGTCATGCCCGGCCAGTGGGAGTTCCAGGTCGGCCCGCTGTCCCCGCTGGAGGTCTCGGACCAGCTGTGGATCGCCCGCTGGCTGCTCTACCGCACGGCCGAGGACTTCAACGTCTCCGCGACGCTCGACCCGAAGCCGGTGAAGGGCGACTGGAACGGCGCGGGCGCGCACACCAACTTCTCCACCAAGGCGATGCGCGAGGGCTACGACGCGATCATCACCGCGTGCGAGGCGCTCGGCGAGGGCTCGAAGCCGCTCGACCACGTCAAGAACTACGGCGCCGGCATCGACGAGCGCCTGACGGGCCTGCACGAGACCGCCCCGTGGGACGAGTACTCCTACGGCGTCTCGGACCGCGGCGCCTCGGTCCGCATCCCGTGGCAGGTCGAGCAGGACCAGAAGGGCTACATCGAGGACCGCCGCCCGAACGCGAACGTGGACCCGTACGTGGTGACCCGCCTCATCGTGGACACCTGCTGCGAGGCCCTGGAGAAGGCCGGCCAGGTCTGATCCGCACCGCTTCCCGAGGGGCGCCCACCGTTTCACACGGTGGGCGCCCCTCTCGCCATGTGGGATGGATGACACGGGATACGACGGGCGGAGGGGTCGTCGACGGCATTCCCTTCTGGTTCAATAGGGATATGGCCTTCATGCAGAACGACACCGCGACGGGTCGCCACGACCTCGAGCCGTTCTGGCCTTCCCGTCAGCACCACGACTTCGACCGGTGCTGTCGACGCGTGAGGAACGCGTCGGCCCTCTAACGCCCCGATCGGTACACGGTCCGATCCCGGCCTTCGGCCCACGCGCACGACGTACGAGACCTCTCCGTCCGTTCCCCGCGCGAAAGAGCTGATCTGTCATGGCACACACCCAGACCGCCTCCCTCACCGCCGTCCGCCCCGGCCGGCACCGACTCCGTGCCGTCGACCCCAACGAGGTCGTGGACCTCTCCCAGGTGGCGGACTTCCTGCCGCCCGGCGCCACCCTGCTGCCCGCGCCCCAGCACGCGCTGCCGACGCTGCCGGGGCGCCCGCCGATGGTCGGGTACCTCGTCCTCGTCCCGGCCGACCAGCAGCCGCACCTGCCCGCGGCCCCCGCCCCGGCTCCCGCGGCGGCGGAGGCGCAGGGGCCGGTGACCATCGACGGCGTCCAGCGGATCGCCCTCGTCGACGGGGAGGCGCTCGACCTGACGTACCTCGAGTTCGAACTGCTCGCCCACCTGGTGGCACACCCTCACCGGGTGCACACCCGCGACCAGTTGGTGACGACGGTGTGGGGGTACGGACACGTGGGCGACGGCCGGACGGTCGACGTGCACGTGGCCCGGCTGCGCCGCAAGCTGGGCGCCGAGCACCGCCACACGATCCAGACCGTGCGGCGGGTCGGCTACAAGTACACGCCCTGATCAGGCGGTTGCCCTCGACCTCACCTTCGCCGCCAGGGCGAGGGTGAGGTCCACCGCCAGGAACGCCAGCAGGCTCAGGCCGAGCAGCGGGACGAACCGGCCGACGAGCGCCGTCGCCGCCGCGAGCGGCAGGAGCAGCGTCACCGGGACCTTCCGCCACGTGCCGCGCGCCGCCGGGCGGCCCGGGCGGCGCAGCCACCACATGCGGTAGCCCCAGAGGATCAGCAGGATGAGGGCGAGCGCGAGGGCCGCCAGCGCCAGCTGGTTGAACAGGCCCAGGAACACGCCGGTGTGCGCGTCGATGCCTATCCGGGTCAGCTTCGCGAGCACCGGATAGTCGCTGAAGCGCAGTCGGTCGAGGACCGTGCCGTCCGCCGGGTTCAGCGCCACCGAGTCCAGCTGGACCGGGAACTGCGTGTCGGTCTCCTTGACCACGTACCCCTTGCCCTCGGCAGGCAGCACGACCGAGATCCTCGGGCTGTCGATGCCGGCCGCGCGGGCCGCCGCCAGTGCTCTGTCGAGGCCTATGTCCGTGCCCTTCGGGGCCGTACCGCCGTGGTGCGCGCCGCCGTGGCCCTCGTGCTCCGAGGACGGGGCCGCGCCCGCCGACAGCTTGGGCGTCGCACCGCCGAGCGCGTCCTGGACGGTGCCGATGTTCTCACCCGCGTACCGCGACCAGGTCAGGCCGGTCGCGGAGAGCAGGACCAGGCCGAGCGCCGCCCACAGGCCGACCGAGCCGTGCCAGGAGAGCGTGCGGCGGCGGGACTTCGGGCCCCGCTCCGGCAGGACGAGCGCGCGGCGGTTCTTCCGGCGGCGGCCGGCCCAGAGCAGCACGCCGCCGAGCGTGATCACCCACAGCCAGCTCGCGGCGAGCTCGCTGTAGTTGCGGCCGAGTTCGCCGAGGTGCAGGTCGGCATGGAGACCGTCGATCCAGGTGCGCAGCGGCAGGGCGCCGGAGCTGCCGAAGCTGGGCAGCTGTCCGCGCACGTCACCGGTGTACGGGTCGACGAAGACGGCCGACGAGGTGTCCTCGGGGACGTCGGGGTCGGCCATCAGGACCCGGGTGGTCGCGCCGGGTTCGGCGCCGGGCCAGACGGCGGTGACGGTGCCGTTCGGGTTGGCCTTCCGGGCGATGTCCACCTGCTGGGAGAGCGGGAGGACGGCGTCGCCGACGGGGACCTCCAGCTCGTGCGCGTAGACGACCTTCTCCGCCTGGAAGGAGAGCGCGTAGAGCAGACCGCTGACGGCGGCCACGAGGAGGAACGGGGCGACGAGGACGCCCGCGTAGAAGTGGAGGCGCAGGACGAGGGGGCGCAGGGCGCTCCAGGTGCCGGGCCGGGCGGGGTTCCCGGCCGGGGCCGGTGACGGCAGTGCTTCGGATTCCGGAGTTTCCGGGCGTGCGAGATCGTCGATGGTCATGACGGACCGTCCTTGGAGTCGGTGTGTCGACAGGGGGAGGCGACCCCCGGGTCAGACGTGTGCTCCGAGGGCCGTGGCGCGGGGTGCGGACAGCCGGGGTGGGCCGCGCCGGGAGAGGGCGTGCGCGAGGACGACGGCGTGCGGGCGGAGGGCCTCGCGCCGAGCCCGGCGGACCGGGCGGCGCGGGGCCGCGGTGACGGGGACGAGGGCGCGGAGCAGGCGGAGCGGGGTGAAGGCGTACGCGAGGGCGGCGCGGGCCAGCGTGAAGAACGCGGCCTCGCCGCGGGCGAGCCAGAGGCCGCAGAGGAGGGCGGCGAGGAGGTGGACGGCGAGCATGCCAGCGCCGGAGGCGGAGGTCATGGGGGTGGTGGTGGCTGTGGCCATGGTGTCCATGGCGGACAGGGCATCCATGCCGGGCATGGTGTCCGTGCCGGGCATGGCGTCCATGCCGGGTAGGGCCTGCATGGCCGGCATGGTGTGCATGCCGGCCATGGCCGGCGCCCCGTCCGTCCCCGGCATCGCGTGGTGCATCCCCTGCGCGTGCTGACCCGTCGTCGAGAACAGCAGGTGGAGCGCGCCCTGGAGGAGTAGCAGGGACCCCGCGATCGTGGGCGCGCCCCGGCGTCGTCCGGCCCCCGCCCACGCGACCGCCGCCGTCGCGGCGAAGGCGCCGAGCAGCAGTGTCGCCGGGAGCTGGTGCGCAGACATGGATGAATGCCCCACAGCGGCCAAAGTCACGCACACGACCGCGAAAAGTGCGGCTCGTAGGGTGCGCAGGGGCGACCGGGCGTTCGTCATCGCCGCCATGCTGTCATCCCGGCCAGATGGCCGAACAGGCACACCTCCCGAAGTCGTTTCTCCCCTGGCGGAATCTCCGGGAGCGGAACTCCCTGGCCCCGGCCGTGCCCGCCGGGCAGGCTCGGACCATGAGACTGCTGATGCTCGGAGGCACGGAGTTCGTCGGCCGCGCGATCGTCGAGGACGCGCTCGAACGGGGCTGGGAGGTGACGGTCTTCCACCGGGGCCGCCACGCCGCTCCGGCGGGGGCCGCGTCGCTGATCGGGGACCGCGCGGCCCCCGACGGGCTCGCCGCGCTCGCCACCGGTTCCTGGGACGCCGTCGTGGACACCTGGTCGGCCGCGCCCTCGGCGGTCCGGGACGCGGCCCGGCTGCTCGCGGACCGGGCGGGCCGGTACGCGTACGTGTCGAGCCGCTCCGTGTACGCCTGGCCGCCCGCCGCCGGGCTCGCGGAGGACGGCCCGCTGGTGGAGGGCTCCCCGGACGACGGGGACGTGCCCTACGCGGAGTCCAAGCGGGGCGGCGAGCTCGCCGCCACCGCCGCCTTCGGGCCCGGCCGGACGCTGCTCGTCCGCGCGGGCCTGATCCTCGGCCCGTACGAGAACGTGGGCCGGCTCCCCTGGTGGCTGGGCCGGATCGCGCGCGGCGGCCCCGTCCTCGCCCCCGGGCCGCGGACGATGCCGGTCCAGTACATCGACGTCCGCGACCTCGCCGCATGGACGCTGGACGCGGTGGCGGCCGGTCTTTCGGGGCCGTACAACCTCGTCTCGCCGTCCGGGCACACCACCATGGGCGGGCTGCTCGACGCCTGCGTGCGGGCGACCGGGGCCGACGCCGAGCTGCGCTGGACGGAGCCGGAGGCGCTCCTCGCGGCCGGGGCCGAGCCCTGGACGGAGCTGCCGGTGTGGCTGCCGCCGGGCGAGACGTACGACGCGATGCACACCGCCGACGTCTCCCGGGCGCTCGCGACCGGGCTGCGCTGCCGGCCGGTGGAGGAGACGGTCGCGGACACCTGGGCGTGGCTGGAGTCGCTCGGCGGCGTCGCGCCCCAGCGCCCGGACCGGCAGGGCGCCGGGCTCTCTCCGGAGCGGGAGGCGGAGGTCTTGGCGGCGCTGACGAAGGGCTGAGGGAGCGTGCCCGTACGGGCGGTGCCCCGCTGTTCCCGCCCGTGCGAGCGCCGCGCCCGGCTGGGCGGTGCCGCCGCCCCCGCCCGTTCGGGCCCGCGCCCGGCGTGGCGGTGCCCCGGCCCACCCGCCGGGTGGGCGGGGGCGTGGGTTTCGTGGATCTGCTTGGAGCAGGGTGATCCACTACCGTCGATACGAACGTGCACGAATCGGAGGAATCGACGCCATGCCCGCCATCCCCGCCACCTCCGTCGCCAACCTCCGCGATCTCGGCGGCCTGCCGCTGGGTGGCGGGCGCTCGGTCCGGTCCGGTCTCGTCCTCCGTTCCGCGCAGCTCGACCGGCTCGATCCGGTGGAGCCCGCGGTGGCCGGGCTCGGCATCCGTACCGTCGTCGACTTCCGGACGGAGGTCGAGCGCGCGGACCGGCCGGACCGGCTGCCGTCCGGCGCGCGGCTGCTCGTCGCGGACGTCCTCGCCGACTACCTGGCCGGCAGCGGGCTGCCGCCCTCCGCGCGCCTGAAGGCCCTGCTCGCCGATCCGGCGCTCGCCGAGGAGCACCTCGGCGGGGGCAGGGTCCGGGCGGCCTTCGCCCGGACCTACCGGACCTTCGTCTCGGGCGAGTCCGCCCGCGCCTCCTACCGGGCCCTGCTCGACGAGCTGGGCGCGCCGGACGCGGGTCCGCTGCTCTTCCACTGCTCGGCGGGGAAGGACCGCACGGGCTGGGCGGCGACGGTCGTCCTGTCCCTGCTCGGCGCGGACGAGGAGACGGTGCGGGCCGAGTACCTGGCGGTCAACCCGGCGGTGCGGCTGGCGTTCGCGCCCATGATCGAGGGGTTCACGGCCCAGGGCGGCGACCCCGAGCTCGCGCTCGAACTGATCGGGGTCCTGCCGGAGTACCTGGACGCGGCGCTCGACGAGGTGGCGGTCCGGCACGGCTCGATGGAGAAGTACGTACGGGAGGGGCTGGGCGTCCCGGACGAGGTGACGGAGCTGATCCGCGAGCGCCTGACGGTCCCGGCGGTCTGATCCTCCCCCGCACGGGCCCGGGGTGACCATCGGAAGAATCGCTCGTTCTGCTGAACGTGAGCACCCAGGATCTCGTTCCCTCGCCCGTGGGTCCCGTCGACGTCGAACAGGCCGAGGCCGCGCTCGTCGAGCGGTATCCACGGCTCGTCCGCATCGCCTATCTCGTCCTGCCGCCGGCCTTCGGCCGCAACCGCCGGGTGCTGACCGCGCACGCCCTCGTCCAGCGGTCGCTGCCCCGGCGTCGGGTCCCGGGTCCGGCGGTGGCCGGTCCGCGGCGGGACGAGGACGCGGTGGATCCGGGCTACGCGTACGTACGGGGCGAGGTGCTGCGGCAGGCGCTGGTCGCCGGGCTGCCGCTCCGGCGCCTCGCGCTGCCGCGCCGGGCCCAGTTCCCGCCGCTGCTCCCGCACGTGTGGGGGCTGCGGCTCTTCCCCCGGGTGGGCGGCGCCGACGAACTCGCCCTGGACCAGCGGCTGTCCCGGCTCTCCGGTCCCGGCCGCGCGGCGTACGTGCTCCGCGGCCTGGAGCGCCAGGGGGACCCGGAGGTCCTGCGCGTCCTGGCGGCGGCGGGCGTCGAGGACCCGGCGGCGGCCCTGGCGGAGGCGGACGCCCTGGACGCGGCGGAGGTCCCCGCCCCCGTGGGGACCGGTTCCGACGCGTTCCGGGTCGGCGAACAGGGCGGCCCGGGAAGGGCCGGAGCCCCGGACGGAATCACGGGCGGAGTCACGGGCGGCCGCTCCGAGCGGGTCGGCGAACAGGCCGGGCCGGGCAGGACCGGTGGCCGTTCCGGTGGCGGCGGCGCGGGCCGGGCGGAAGGGGCGGGCCGGGAAGGGATCGCGGGCGGCTCCGGCGGACGGGCGGACGGTCCCGGTCCCGGGGAGGCCGCCGGCGCCGCTCCCGGCGGGCCGTCCGACGGCGGAGGCGCCCCCGTCCTCCCCCGCCGTCTCAGTGGTGCCGCCCTGCTGGAGTCCGACGAGTTCGATCCGTGTGCCCTGCAGGCGCGGCCGACCGATCTGATGCGGCGACGGCAGCACGGCCGGGCCGCGTTCGTCGCCGTCGTGGCGCTCGTGGTGTGCGGGACGCTGCTCGGACTGCCCGGGGACGGCTGGGGCAGAAACGGTGCTGCGGCACCCTCGTACGCCCGCAACCCCGCCGCCGAGGCCGCCCTCGACCCCGGTGCGGTCAAGCGGGTGGACCCGGCGGTCTGGCCGGGGTCGACGCGGCAGGACTTCTCGGTGTGGCCCGCGCGCGGCGGGCTGACCGGTGACAGCGCGCTGCTGCGGCGGGCGCTCGCCGTGTGGGCCCGGCCCGGCGGCTCCGTGCGGTCCTCCGCGACACCGGGGACGCCCGTCGGGCCGCCGATGGGGCCGCCGCAGCTGCTGTTCGCGGGACGGGTCGACGCCATGCGGGTGGTGCTCTTCCACGACGGGCTGCGGGCCGTGCGGTACGCGGAACCGGTCGAGGGGACGGCGGGTGCCGCACTGGACTTCGCGCGGACGGACGCGGCCGACACGGTCGGTTCGGCGGCGCTGGTCGTCTCCCGCGCGGCGGGCAACGTCCGCTACCTGACGGCCCCGTGGGTGCGGGAGACGGCCGTACGGGACCTGCTCGCGCCGACGAAGGAGCCCCGGCCGCTGGTGCGGGACGCCGACGGGGTGACCGATCCGATGCCGAGCCCCGCGCGGGCCGGTGCCTGCACCCGGTGGAACACCCTCCAGGTGCGGGACGGTTCGGGGGCGCGGCTCCTGACCGATCTGGGCGAGCTGGCGCCCGCCCGGCTGCTGTGGGGGCCGCCCGCCGCGCCCGTGGACGCGACGGAACCGGAGGCGCGGGAGGCGTGGGCGCGGACGGCGTGCCAGTTGGCGGCGGCGCGGGCGCACGGGGTGCGGTCGGTGAACGCCTGGCGGTTCGCGCGGCAGCCGCTGCCGGGGGGCGCCGGGCACGGCACCTGGGTGTGCACGCGCGCGGAGACCTGGCGGGGCACGGGCAGCCGGGTCCTCGCCCAGTTCCTGGTCCCGTCGCCCGGGGTCCCGGCGGCGCTCGCGGCCCGCTCCGAGGGCTCGCCTGCCTGTGGGGTGCGGGATCCCCGGGTCCTGGCGGGCGTGCTGTGGCAGGCGCCGGGCGGCGGCTGGTTCGTCCTGGCGGCGGGCAGCCCGGACTTCGCGTCCCTGGAGGTCTCGGGCGGGGTGAAGGGCCGCTCGGACGGGCCGCTCCTGGCGGTACGGGCGACGGCGGGCGCGCGGGCGGACCTGAACGGCACCCTGAGGGGCGGCACGCGACGGACGGCCCTGCGGTGACCGGGGCGACGGTCGCCCCGGGGCGACCGGAGCAACGACCGTCCCTCGGCGACCTGGACAGCGGCCGCCCCGCGGTGACCGGAGTTAACAGGAGCGAAAAGACGGCGCACGGGCCTGTTGCCGCGCCCTACCCCTCAGTACATTGACATCATGTCTAATACGCAGCCTGCACCGGTGGCGTCGGAGCACGTCGAGCTCAAGGCCCGCAAGGTCTCCTTCGACTGGGAGGAGACACCGCTCCACTGGGTACCGGGCGACCCCTTCACCACGCACACGATCAACGTGCTGCACCTGCTGCTGCCGGCCGGCGAGCGCTGGTTCGTCCACGTCTACAAGCAGGCGCTGCCGCACATCACCGACGACCGGCTGCGCGAGGACGTCATCGGCTTCATCGGCCAGGAGGCCATCCACTCCCAGGCCCACGACGACGTCCTCCCCCACCTGCGGAAGCTGGGCCTCGACCCCACCCCGTACACCGCGCAGGTCGACTGGTTCTTCGAGAAGCTCCTCGGCGACCGCACCCTGCCGCCCGGCCGGCCGCGCCGCTGGTGGCTGATGGAACGGGTCGCGCTGATCGCGGCCATCGAGCACTACACCGCCTTCCTCGGCGACTGGGTCCTCAACGCCGACGCGCTCGACCGGGTCGGCGCCGACCCGACCATGCTGGACCTGCTGCGCTGGCACGGGGCGGAGGAGGTCGAGCACCGCGCGGTCGCCTTCGAGCTCTTCATGCACCTCGACGGCGGCTACCGGCGCCGCGCCCGCACCTGGGCGCTCGCCTTCTCCGCGCTGGTCTTCCTCTGGCAGCGGGGCATCCGCTTCTTCATGGAGAACGACCCCAGCCTGCTCGACCCGAAGGTCTCCTTCGCGGACTTCGTCCGCAAGGGCCGGCAGGGCGTACTGCCCTCCACGCCGGCCATGCTGCGCTCGATACCCCGCTACCTCAGCCGCTCCTACCACCCCTCCCAGGAGGGCGACACCGCGCAGGCCATGGCCTACCTGGCCTCCTCCCCCGGTGCGAACGGAGGCCGCTGATGCCCCGGTTCACCACCGTCGCCCTCGTCGCCGGGGCCGCGCTGCTCGTCCGCCGTGCCGTCCGCAGCCGGATGAGCACCGCTCCGCTCTGGCCGATGCCCGCCCTCGACGTACCCGTCTCCGGTTACGGCCGGGGCAGCACCGTCCCGCGCAAGGTCCGGGTCACCGGACGCACCGCGCCCGCCGAAGGCGTCGTCGAACTCCGCCTGGAGGGCGCCGGACTGCCCGCCTGGCAGCCCGGCGCCCACGTCGACCTCGTCCTGCCCTCCGGGCTCGTCCGGCAGTACTCGCTCTGCGGCGACCCCGGCGACCCGTCGGCGTACACGGTGGCCACCCGGCTCGTCGAGGACGGCCGGGGCGGCTCGCGCGAGGTGCACGAGCAGCTCCACGAGGGCGTGGAGATCGAGATCCGGGGCCCCCGCAACCGCTTCCCGCTGGTCGACTCCCCCGCGTACGTCTTCGTCGCCGGCGGCATCGGCATCACCCCCGTCCTGCCGATGCTCCGGGCCGCCGAGGCGGCCGGGGCGGACTGGCGGCTCGTGTACTGCGGGCGAAGCCGGGCCACCATGCCGTACCTGGCGGAGATCGAGGCGCTGGGCGGCGACCGCGTGACCGTCGTCGCCGAGGACGAATCCGGCTTCCCCGAGCTGGAGTTCCTCGCGCACCTGCCGGACGGGACGGCCGTCTACTGCTGCGGGCCCGACGGTCTGGCGGACGCGGTGGGCGCGGCGATGCCGGAGGGCCGGGCGCCGCGCCTGGAGCGCTTCACGGCGGCCGCGCCGACCGGCGGCACCGCCTTCGAGGTCGAACTGCGCCGCTCCGGGCGCACGTTGACGGTGGCGGCCGACCAGTCGCTCCTGTCGGCGGTCCGCGAGGAGCTGCCCGGCATCACGTACTCCTGCCGGCAGGGCTTCTGCGGGACCTGCCGACAGCGCGTCCTGGAGGGCGAGATCGACCACCGGGACGAGCTGCTCACCGACGCCGAGCGGGACGACTCGATGCTGATCTGCGTCTCGCGCTGCGCGGGGAAGCGGCTCGTCCTGGACCTGTGACGCCTACGGCAGGACCAGCCAGTCGAGGGCCAGCGCGGTGAGGAGGCCGCCCGCCAGGAGCCAGGTGCCGAGGCGGGTGCGACCGTTGCGGGAGAGTTCGATCACGATCCCGCAGAGGATCATGGCGAGCCCGTACACGCCGACGACCAGGACGGACGTGCGGCTCGCGAGCCGGATGACGAGCACCACGGCCAGGGCGACCAGGAGCACGGACGCGGCGGCGACGCGCAGCCGCCGCGCCTGCTTCGGGGTGAGCCCCTCGCCGCGCGCGGCTTCCCCGGTGGCCTGCGCGGACCCGTCCGATTCCTCGGAGTCCTCGTGGACTTCGGGGGACTCGGTGTCTCCCCGGCCCTCTTCGGCCTCCCGGGTCCCTTCGGCCTGCCGGCCCTCTCCGGCCTCCTCGGGCTTCTCGGCCTCCTCGGGCTTTCGGGCCTCCTCGGGCCCTTCGGTCTCCGGGGCATCGGCCGTCGGGGTGTCCTGGTCGGAAGCGCTCATGAAGCAGGAGCGTAACGGACACCGTTAGGCTGTTCGTATGACGACCGGGGTGCGCCGCAGGATGGGCGTCGAGGAGCGCAAGCAGCAGCTGATCGGGGTGGCCCTCGAACTCTTCGGCCACCGCTCTCCCGACGAGGTCTCCATCGACGAGATCGCCGCGGCCGCGGGCATCTCGCGGCCGCTGGTCTACCACTACTTCCCCGGCAAGCAGAGCCTCTACGAGGCGGCGCTGCGGCGGGCGGCGGACGAGCTGGCGGCCCGCTTCGTGGAGCCGCCGCAGGGACCGCTCGGGGCGCGGCTGCTGCGGGTGATGGGCCGGTTCTTCGACTTCGTGGACGAGCACGGGCCGGGGTTCGCGGCGCTGATGCGCGGCGGTCCCGCGGTCGGCTCGTCCACGACGAACGCGATGATCGACGAGGTCCGGCAGGCAGCGTACGAGCAGATCCTGGCCCATCTGGCGGTCGAGGAGCCCTCCGCCCGGCTCGAACTGGTCGTCCGCTCCTGGGTGTCGCTCGCCGAGTCGACGGCTCTGCTGTGGCTGGACGGCCGCCGGGTCCCGCGCGCGGAGCTGGAGCTCCAGCTGGTGCACGACTTCGCCGCGCTGGCGGCGGTGAGCGCCGCGTACGACACGGAGATGGCGGAGATCCTCGTCCGGATCCTCGCGGACGAGCCGGCCGACGGTCCCTTCGGGGACCTCGTGGCCAGGCTCTCGGCGCTCGCGCCCCGCGTGCCCGATCAGCGCTTGCGGTAGGACGCTTCGAGGTCGCGGACCTCGACGGAGAGCCTGACTCCCTCGCCGGCCTTGAGGTACGCGGGCAGCAGGTCGAGGACGGCCTCCGAGAGCCGTGCCTTCACCTCGTCCGTACGGCCGGACAGCAGGGCGATCTCGACGTGGACGATGACGTCGTCGGTGGCTCCGTCGCCGACCACCAGCTCCTCGACCTCCCGGAACCGGGTCTTGCAGGCGTCGGGCGTCGTGTCGACCGTCTCCACGACGAGCGGGTGCAGGGCGAGCGCGAAGCCGCGCCGGTCGAGGGGCGCGGAGTAGTCGACGGTGATCTGTGGCATGGGGGTCACTCCCGGTGAGACGGATGGCTGGCCACACCTTTACGGTGAGGGCCATGAGCGCACAAGTGACCTTCCGGCAGGCGGACGAACGCGATCTCGACCTTCTGGTGGGGTTGTTCGACGGGGCGGCGCACTGGATGGTGCGGAACGGAATCGACCAGTGGAAGCCGGGCGGGAAGGACGCCGAGCACTTCCGGGAGCGGCTCGCCGGGGGCGAGGTGTGGCTCGCGTCGCACGAGGGGCGGGCGGTCGGCGCGTACGAGCTGTGGTGGGAGGACGAGCAGGCCTGGGGCCCGCAGCCCCCGGTCGCCGGGTACGTCCACCGGCTCATGTCCGACCGGGAGGCCGCGCCCGCCGGTACGGGGCGGGCGCTGCTCGCGCACGCCGAGGGGCGGATCGCGGCCCGCGGACGGACGGTCGCGCGGCTCGACTGCGTGTCGAGCAACCCGCGGCTCCGTACGTACTACGAAGCCGCGGGCTACCGGGTCGTCGGCGAGGAGCCGGGGAAGCTCGCCGCCGACGGGACCCGGTACGGGGTCACCCTGATGGAGCGACCGCTCACCCGGCCTTGAAGACTGCGACCGTCCGCGCCGGGACCGTGAAGGTGCCCGAGGCCTGCTCGTAGGCGGCGGACTTCACCACGGGGTCGGCGCCCGCGGCCTGGACCGGGTGCAGGCGGTAGCCCTTCCCGGCCAGGTCGGCGACCTTCTGCGAGGTGCCGCTCGGGGTCGCGTTGAGGACGACCACCAGGTCGCCGAGGCGCATGGTGATGACGCCGGGGGTCTCGTCGCGGCCGGAGAGCGGGAAGGACAGGGCCTGCTGGACGCGGTCCGCCGTGGCCAGGGAGAACTCCGGCTCGGTGGTGCGGATCCTCTGCAGGTCCCGGTAGGCGGCGGAGGTGCCGTCGATCTGCTCGCAGCCGACCGTCAGGGCCGGGTTCACCAACAGCGGCCTGCCGTAGGACCACTTGGCCTTGTTGTCGGCGGCCGGCGGCAGGCCGCGGCCGAAGCCGTTGCCGTCGCGGCAGTCCCAGTGGATGGCGTTGAACCAGTCGCCGCTGTCGAAGGAGTTGCGGTCCAGGGACTTGGAGCGCAGCAGGTCCGAGCCGGCCTGGGAGAGGGCCGGGCCCTGCGAGAGGGTGGCCGTCGCCATGGCGAGGACCTGCATGCGGGCGCGGTCGGCCGGGGAGGTGCCGGCGGGCAGCTTGAAGGCGAGCGCGTCGTACAGGGACTCGTTGTCGTGGGCGTCGGCGTAGGCGAGGGCGTCGCCGGGGGCGGCGGCGTATCCGGCGGGGGCGCCGTTGTAGTCGACCTCGGAGCCCTTGACCGTGCGCCCGGAGGTGTCGGTGAAGGTGAAGTCGGCGAGGTTGCCGGTCAGGCCGACCTTGATGAGGTCCTGGTAGTGCAGGAGGCGTGCCTTCTGCTGTTCGGGGGTGCCGTTGGCGGAGGAGGTGTTGGGGTCGGTGTAGAGGCCGGAGGCGAAGCCCTGGACGCCGGGGTCCTCGTCGAAGGGGCCGCCGCCGCGCACGGCGTCGCGGGCCCGGTCGGAGAAGGTGGCGATGCCGGTGCCGGCCATGTTCTTCTGGGTGGCCTGGACGAAGCGGGCGTCGTCGGCGACCTCGCCGAAGTTCCAGCCCTCGCCGTAGAGGACGATCGTCTTGCCGTCGACGCCGTCCTTCTCGACGGTCAGCGCGTCCAGCGCCTTCCGCACGGCGAGGATGTTGGTCTTCGGGTGGTGGCCCATGAGGTCGAAGCGGAAGCCGTCGACCTTGTACTCCTTGGCCCAGGTGACGACCGAGTCGACGACGAGCTTGCCCATCATGGCGTTCTCGGGCGCCGTGTTGGCGCAGCAGGTGGAGGTGGCGACGGAGCCGTCGGCCTGGAGGCGCTGGTAGTAGCCGGGGACGATCTTGTCGAGGACGGACTTGTCGGACTGTCCGGCGGCGACGGTGTGGTTGTAGACGACGTCCATGACGGTGCGCAGTCCGTCGCCGTTGAGGGCCTGGACCATCTGCCGGAACTCGACGGTGCGGCGGGTGCCGTTCGGATCGGTGGAGTAGGAGCCCTCGGGGACGGTGTAGTGCAGGGGGTCGTAGCCCCAGTTGTAGGCGTCCTTGGCCGCCGCGGCGGCGACGCAGGCCTGCTGCTCCTCGGAGTCGGGGGCGTAGACCTTCAGGTCGCAGGCGGGGGTGGTCTGCGCGGACTTCTCCTCGGGGACGGTGCCGATGTCGAAGGCCGGGAGCAGGTGGACGTAGGAGGTGCCGGAGGCGGCGAGCGCCTTGAGGTGTCGCGAGCCCTTGCTGTCCTTGTCGGTGAAGGCGAGGTAGGTGCCCTGGTGGCCGGTCTTCGCCGTGGGGTCGGCGATCGAGAAGTCCCGGATGTGGAGCTCCTGGATCTGGGCGTCCCGCAGCGGCACGGCGGCGGGCTTCTTCAGGGTCTTCCAGCCGGTGGGGGCGAGCTTCGGGTCGGCGAGGTCGACGACGAGGCTGCGGGCGGAGTCGGTGGTGAGGGCGGTGGAGTAGGGGTCGGTGACCCGGTTCTCGACGACCTTCCGGACGCTCGGGGCCCAGACCTTCACGACGTACCGGTAGGGCTTGCCCGCCCAGCCGCGGGGGCCGGTGACGGACCAGACGCCGGAGGCGGGGTCACGTCGCATGGGCAGGGTCTTCCCGTCGAGTTCGAGGGAGACGGACCGTGCGGTGGGGGCCCAGAGGGAGAGGGTGGGCCGGCCGGCGCGGAAGACCGGGCCGAGGTCCGCCTTCGTGGCCTTCGCCGCGTACAGGTCGTCGAGGACGCCGGCGGTCTGGACGCCGGTGGCGGCGAGGAGGGCGCCGTTGGCGGCGCGCTGGGTGGCGACGAGCTGGCCGCGCAGGGAGTCCCGCACGCGGTCGGCGTCGCGCGGGTCGACGGTGAAGGCCGGGTAGTCCTTGAGGTGGGGGTGCTTCGCCTTCTGGGCGTCGGTGAGGCTTCCCGGGTTGAGGCGGAGCCACCGGCCCTCGGTGTTCAGGGCGCCGTCGGTGACGGTGATCCCGCCGTCCTCGGCGTACACCAGCTGCTGGCTGGTGGCGTCGGTGGCCTTCACCTTCCAGACGACGGTGTTCCGGTCGATCCACTGGGCCTCGGCCTTGCCGAGGTCGAGGTTCGGGGCGCCGCCGGTGGTCGGGAGGAGGTACTTGGACTGTCCGGAGAGGAGCCAGACCTCGTGGCCGTAGGTGGCGAGGTCGAGGGACTGGTCGGTGGGCAGGTCCTTCTCGTCGCCCTTGTGGAGGATGTACGAGAGGGAGCTCGCGCCCTCGGTGAGCGGGACCTCGTAGACCGCGCCGTAGGCGTCGGTGCGGACGGGCATGAGGGGCTTGGACCAGTCGGTGGGCTGGGCGGCGCCGGTCCAGGTGTGGAGGCCCCACCCGTCGTAGTTCCCGTCGGTCCGCTGGTAGTGGATGACGGCCTTGGTCTTGTCGGGGGCGGCGGGGGCCGGGTTCGTGTCGGACTGGCCGTCGGTGCCCTGCGTGATCCAGACCTCGCCGGTGCGGCCGAGGTTGATGCTGCGCTGCGGCCCGTCGGCGGTGCCGTCCTTCTCCACGGTGTAGGTGACGGTGGAGGCGCCCTCGGGGACCTTGACCCAGGCGAAGGCGCCGAAGGCGTCCCGTCCGGTGAAGGCGGCTTCCTGGCCGGCGGCCTTCAGCTTCCAGCCGTCGTAGGCGCCGTCCTCGCGCTTGTAGTGCACGACGGCGTGGGCCCGTTCGACGGCGACCGGCTTCTCCGGGGCCGGGGGCGCGCCGGCGGTGGTGGCGGCGAGGGCGCTCGCGGTGCGGCCGGCGCCGTCGACGACGACGGCCTTGTAGCGCAGGGCGGTGCCGGTGGGGGCGGTGACGTGCTGGGTGACCTTGTAGGGGGCGTGGTCGGCGGTGCCGAGGGTCTGCCAGCGGCCGTCGCCGACCTGGGCGGCGAAGACGACCCGGTTGAGGCCGCCGCCGGTGACGTCGGCGGAGAGCTCGACGGTGCCGGTGGAGCCGGCGGCCGGGGCCTTCAGCGTCACGGTGGGCTTCGTCGCCGGGGCGGGCAGCGGGGCGTCGGCCTTGAGGACCAGGGAGGAGAGGGCCGGGACGGTGACGGTGACCTTCCCGTCCCGCGCCGCCACGGCATCCTGACCCCCGTACAGGGTGCGGAAGCCGGCGGAGTCGACGGGGACGGTGACGGTCTTCGCCTCGGTGGCGCCGTTGGCGGCGACCAGGTACTCGGTCCGCGTCTTCGGGTCGGTGCGGGTGAAGGCGTAGACGGAGCCCTCGGCGTACCGTTCCTGCTGGACGCCGTCGCGGAGGGCCGGGTTCTCCCGGGTGAGCTTCGAGAGCGCGGCGATGGAGCGGTACAGCGGGTGGGTGGTGTCGTACGCGTCGGAGGCGTGGGTGCGGTCGGTGCCGAGCTGGTCGTCGTCGAGGTAGTCGGCGGCCTTCGAGGCGAAGAGGGTCTGGCGGGCGTCCTTGTCGCCGCCGGGGCCGGTGAAGCCCTGCTCGTCGCCGTAGTAGACGACCGGGTTGCCCCGGGAGAGGAACATCAGCTCGTTGGCGAGGCGGTCGCGGCGGAGGAGTTCCCCGTCGGAGGCGTTCGGGTTGTCCTGCTTCAGGAAGGCGCCGATGCGGCCCATGTCGTGGTTGCCGAGGAAGGTCACCTGCTCGTAGGCGTTGGCCTTGTCGGTGGTGTACCGGTAGTCCTCGGCGAAGACCCTGGCGAGGCGGTCGGCACCGGCGCCCTGGGAGGCGAAGGCGCGGGCGGCGTCCTGGAAGGGGAAGTCGAGGGTGGCGTCGAGCCGGCCCCGGGTGACGTACGGGGAGGTGACGGCGGTGTCTGCGGAGTACACCTCGCCGAACATGAAGAAGTCCTCGCGGCCCTGCTTCTTGGCGTACGCGTCGAGGGCGGTGGCCCACTGCGTCCAGAAGTCCAGGTCCACGTGCTTGACGGTGTCGATGCGGAACCCGTCGATCTTGAAGTCGCGGACCCACTTCTCGTAGATCCTCTTCATGCCCTCGACGACCTCGGGACGCTCGGTCCACAGGTCGTCCAGGCCGACGAAGTCGCCGTACTCGGCGGACTCCCCGGCCCAGGTGGAGTCGCCCCGGTTGTGGTACATCGTGGGGTCGTTCAGCCAGGAGGGGACCTTGCCGCCGGTCGTCGTCGGCGTGTACGGGAAGGAGTCCGCGTCCACCTTCCCGATCGCGGTCCGGTCGTCGAAGGGGCGGCCGTCCTCGTCGAGGTACGGGTAGGCGCCCTTGGGGCGGTAGCCGTACTTCTTCTCGGCGTAGTCGACGGTGTCGGCGGTGTGGTTGGTGATGACGTCGAAGAAGACCTTCATGCCCTTGGCGTGGGCGGCGGCGATCAGCTTCTCCAGGTCCTCGTTGGTCCCGAAGTGCGGGTCGACCTGGGTGAAGTCGGTGATCCAGTACCCGTGGTAGCCGGCGGAGGCGTCCTTGCCGGTGCCCTGGACGGGCCGGTTCTTGAAGATCGGCGCCATCCAGATCGCGGTGGTGCCGAGGCCCTTGATGTAGTCGAGCCGCTCGGTCAGGCCCTTGAGGTCGCCGCCCTGGTAGAAGCCCTTGTCGGCGGGGTCGAAGCCGGTCTCCGTGCGGCTGCCGGTGAGACCGCCCCGGTCGTTGGAGGCGTCGCCGTTGGCGAAGCGGTCCGGCAGGACGAAGTAGAACTGTTCGCGGGTGAGGTCCTGGCGGGCCGGCTGGGCCGCGAGGGCCTGGTCGGAGGGCGGGGCGGGGGGCCGGGACGCGGCCGTCGCGGGGACGGCGGGCACGAGGGCGGCGCACAGCGCGGCGGCCGTCGCGACCGCCGTTCTCTTGCGTATCACGGGGGTGCTCCCTGGAGGTACGGGAAGAGAGGGCCGCCCCGGCGGGACGGCCCTTGCGGGGGGGGAGGCTCAGTTGCGGAAGGTGTCGTTCAGGACGATCTGGCCCGAGGCGGGGACGGTCGCGGTGCGGTTGGCGCCGGACTCCCAGGTGACGTTCCCGGCCGCGTCCTTGCGGATGTACTTGTACTCGAAGGCCGTTCCGGCGGGCAGGGACACCGTCAGCTTCCAGACGGGGTACGCGGCCGGGTCGAGCTTGAGGGCGGAGGCGGGGGCCCAGTTGCCGAGCTCGGGGCGGTTTCCGGTGACGTAGACGTTCTGGCCGGTGACCGTGGTGGCGTTCACGTTGAAGGAGGCGCCCGCGGTGACCGGCTGGGTGCCGCAGCTCATGGCCCCGGTGTGCAGGGCGAGGGCGGTGTTCGCGGCGAGGGTGGCCGTGAACTGACCGGAGGAGTTCACCGTGACGGCGGTGTTGGACTGCACGTCGCAGTAGGTGCCGGCGGGCAGGGAGGTCTGGAAGGTCCTGCTCAGTGCGGAGGACTCGTGGTTGATCGCCACGTACGCCTTGGAGCCGCGGCCGAACGCGATCGCGTTGTTGCCGTTGTCCCACCAGTTCGTGACGGCCTGCCCGCGGGCGGTGTTGCGGAAGGCCACCATGGAGGAGATCTCGCGCCAGGCGTGCTGGCACTTCCAGCCGTTGCTGTAGCAGGCGCTCACCTGGTGGTTGTTGGGGGCGCCGGCGTCCTTGTCGGTCCACTCGTAGCCGGAGTGGACGTCCGGGGAGCCGTAGGGCCAGGCGAGCATGAAGACGGAGGCGAGGGTGTAGTTCGCGCCGTCCTTGTAGTTGAGGCTGTCGCCGCCGCGCTCGGTGTCGTGGTTGTCGACGAAGACGCCGGACTGGCCGGAGGGCATGTAGCCCCAGCCCTCGCCGAAGTTCTTGAGGTAGGCGAGCTTCTCGTTCTGCAGGACCCTCTTGAGGTCGCGGGCGTAGCGGAACTCCTGGACGTCGCCGTTGCCGAGGTACTCGCTCGGGGAGACGGCCTCGCCGGCGCCGTGGATGGCCTCCTGCTTCCAGTAGACGGAAGGATTCGTCAGCCGGGACTTGATGTTCGCGAGGTCGGCGGCCGGCATGTGCTTGGCGGCGTCGACGCGGAAGCCGTCGACGCCGAGCGACAGCAGGTCGTTCATGTAGCCGGCTATCCGGCCGCGGACGTAGTCCTCGCCGGTGTCGAGGTCGGGAAGCTGGACCAGTTCGCAGTTCTGGACGTTGGCGCGGTCCTGGTAGTTGGAGATGGCGGAGCGGCAGTCGTCCATGTCCGCGCCGGAGTAGAGGCCCGGGTAGTCGTACTTGGAGAACGAGGTCCCGCCCGTTCCCGTGCCCGAGGCGTTCGCCATGTGGTTGATCACGCTGTCCGCGACGACCTTCACACCGGCGGCGTGGCAGGTGTCGACCATGCTCTTGAAGGCGGCACGGTCGCCGAGCGGGCCGGCGATCTTGTAGCTGACCGGCTGGTAGGCGGTCCACCACTGGGGGCCCTGGATGCGCTCCTGGGGCGGGGAGACCTGCACGTAGCCGTAACCGGCGGGGCCGAGCTGGTCGGTGCAGGCCTTGGCCACCGAGGCGAAGTTCCATTCGAACATCACCGCGGTGACGTCCTTCTCGCCGGGCGGGGCGGCCTGTGCCGGGGCGTTGCCCGTGACGGCCACAGCGGCTCCCGCCACGAGGGCGAGTGCAGCGGCCACGGTCTTCCTGGCCATGTTTCCTCCTGCTGACTCCGATGTCGCAAGAAGTTGCCGAAAATGTCAGCAACTGTTTTCAGCCGTGACCGTATGAGTGCCCCGGCGCCCGGTCAACCCTCCGGACACCTCCACGTAACTTGTTACGAAAGGACTTGCGGCAGCCGACCGGGCGGCTGCGCGGTGGAACCGCGCACCACCAGCTCCGGCTGGAAGACGAACTCCGTGCGCTGCACCGGATTCCCCTCGATCTCCTCCAGGAGCGCGCCGACGGCCGCCGTCGCCATGGCCTGCACGGGCTGGCGCACGGTGGAGAGCGGCGGGCTGGTGAAGGCGATGAGCGGCGAGTCGTCGAAGCCGACGACGGAGACGTCGCCGGGCACGTCGAGGCCGCGGGCGCGGACCGCGCGGATCACGCCGAGCGCCATCAGGTCGGAGGCGCAGACGATGCCCGTGCAGCCCTCGCGGAGCAGGATCTCGGCGGCCGCGTGCCCTCCCTCGACGCCGAAGAGCGTGGGCCTGATGAACCGTTCGGCCTCCGCCCGTTCGACGCCGAGGAGGTCGTACAGCTCGGCGGCGAAGCCCTCGGCCTTGCGGCGCGAGGGCACGTACCGGGTGGGGCCGATGGCGAGGCCGATCCGCTCGTGGCCCAGCTCGACCAGGTGCCGGACGGCCATCCTGGCCGCGGCCCGGTCGTCCGGGGAGACGAAGTTGGCGTCGATGTGCTCGTTGTAGCCGTTGATGAGGACGTACGGGACGCCGCGCTCGGTCAGCCGGGCGTAGCGCGCCGGGTCGGCGCTGGCGTCGGCGTGCAGTCCGGAGAGGAAGACGATGCCGGCCACCCCTCGCTCGACGAGCTGGTCGACGAGCTCGTCCTCGGTGGCGCCGCCGGGCATCTGGGTGCAGAGGACCGGGGTGTAGCCGTGCCCGGCGAGGACCTGTTCGACGACCTGGGCGAAGGCCGGGAAGATCGGGTTGGTCAGCTCGGGCACGACGAGCCCGACGAGGCCCGCGCTGCGGCGTTTGAGGCGTACGGGACGCTCGTAGCCGAGCACGTCGAGCGCCGCGAGGACCTTGTGCCGGGTCGCGCCGGCCACCCCCGCCTTGCCGTTGAGGACACGGCTGACGGTGGCCTCGCTGACCCCGGACTGGGCCGCGATGTCCGCGAGCCGCGGGGCGCCGTTCCCGGCGCCCCGCGGCAGGGGGATCGTCACGCCGTCCACCAGACGGTGGTGTCGGCGGGCAGCTCCACCGTCCCCTCCGCGGCGGAGCCCTCCACCTCCCCGCTGGAGAGGAGATACCGGCCGGGCAGCGGGACGGTGATGGCCCGGCCGGTGGTGTTGGCGGTGCAGACGAATCCGCCGCGGCGGAAGGAGAGCACACCCTCGGGTGCCTCCAGCCACTCGACGGAATCGCCCGCACCGAGTTCGGGGCGCTCGCGCCGGACGGCGAGCGCGCTGCGGTACAGCTCCAGGGTGGAGCCGGGGTCGCCGGTCTGCGCCTCGACGCTCAGGGCGCTCCAGGTCGCGGGCTGCGGCAGCCAGGAACCGCCGTCGCCGAAGCCGTACGAGGAGCCCTCGACGGTCCACGGGATCGGCACCCGGCAGCCGTCGCGGAAGCCGTCCTGGCCGCTGGCCCGCCAGAACGACGGGTCCTGCCGGACCTCGTCGGGCAGGTCGGTGACGTCCGGCAGACCGAGCTCCTCGCCCTGGTAGACGTAGGCGGAGCCGGGGAGGGCCAGCATGAGCAGGGTCGCGGCGCGGGCGCGGCGCAGGCCGAGCTCGCGGTCGCCGGCCTCGCGGAGCTGGGTGCCGAGGCCCGCCGGGTTGGCGAAGCGGGTGGCGTGCCGGGTGACGTCGTGGTTGGACAGCACCCAGGTGGTGGGGGCGCCGACCGGGCGCATCGCGTCGAGCGAGGCGTCGATGACGGCGCGGAGCTCGGCGGCGTCCCAGTGGGTGCCCAGGTACTGGAAGTTGAAGGCCTGGTGCATCTCGTCGGGGCGCACGTAGTTCGCGGTGCGGTCGACGGTCGGGGTCCAGGCCTCGGCGACGAGGATGCGCTCTCCGTCGTACTCGGCGAGGATCTGCCGCCAGGAGCGGTAGATCTCGTGGACGCCGTCCTGGTCGAAGAAGGGCATGACGTCGTTGCCGAGCAGTTTCAGCTGGTCGTGGGCGCCGATGTCGGGCAGTCCCGCCGCCTTGACCAGGCCGTGGGCGACGTCGACGCGGAAGCCGTCGACGCCCATGTCGAGCCAGAAGCGCAGGATGGAGCGGAACTCGTCGCGGACGGCGGGGTGCTCCCAGTTGAAGTCGGGCTGCTCCGGGGCGAAGAGGTGGAGGTACCACTCGCCGGGGGTGCCGTCCGGGTTCTCCGTACGGGTCCAGGCGGGGCCGCCGAAGATGGACTCCCAGTCGTTGGGCGGGAGTTCACCGTTCTCGCCCTTGCCGGGGCGGAAGTGGTAGCGCTCGCGGAGCACCGAGCCGGGGCCCTCGCGCAGGGCGCGCTGGAACCATTCGTGCTGGTCGGAGGAGTGGTTGGGGACCAGGTCGACGATGATGCGCAGGCCCAGTTCGTGGGCCTCGCGGATCAGCGCGTCGGCGTCGAGGAGCGAGCCGAACATGGGGTCGATGGCCCGGTAGTCGGCGACGTCGTAGCCGGCGTCGGCCTGCGGCGAGGCGTAGAACGGGGAGAGCCAGACGGCGTCGACGCCGAGCTCCTTGAGGTACGGCAGCCGGCTGCGGACGCCCTCCAGGTCACCCATGCCGTCGCCGTTCCCGTCGGCGAAGGAGCGCGGGTAGACCTGGTAGATCACGGCCTCTCTCCACCAGCCCGTGTGCGTGCCGGTGGTGGGGGCGTCGGCCGGGGTGGCGAGATGCTGGGTCATGTCTTCCCTGGGAGGTAAGGAGGGGCGTACAGATGGGGCGTTCAACCGTCAGCCCTTGACGGCGCCGGCGGACATGCCGGTGACGAGGTGCCGCTGGGCGAAGAGGAACACCAGTGCTGCGGGGACGGCGATGAGCACGGAGGCCGCGGACATCGGGCCCCACTGGGCGCCGTACTGGTTGACGAACTTCTGCAGTCCGCCGGCGAGCGTGAGGTTCTCGTCGCCGACCATGAAGGCGGAGGCGTAGGCGACCTCGCCCCAGGCGGTGATGAAGGAGTAGAAGGCGGTGACCGCGATGCCCGGCTTGGCGAGCGGCAGGATGAGCCGCCAGAAGGTGCCGAACGGGGTGAGGCCGTCGACGTAGCCGGACTCGTCGATCTCGCGCGGGATGGTGTCGAAGAAGCCCTTCATCATCCACGCGCAGAACGGGACGGCGATGGTCAGGTACGTGATGACCAGGCCGACCGGCTGGTTGAGCAGGCCCATCGTCGCCATGATGTTGTAGATCGGCACGATCAGGACGGCGACCGGGAACATCTGGGTGACCAGCAGCGTCCACATCAGACCTCGCTTGCCGGGGAACCGGAAGCGGCTGACGGCGTAGCCCGTGGTGGCGGAGACGAAGACGCCGAGGACGGTGGTGAGACCGGCGACGAGCAGCGAGTTGCCGAACCAGGTGAGGAACGGGGTGTCGTTCAGCAGGTTCGTGTAGTTCTCGAAGGTCGTCTCTTTGAAGAAGTCCGTGGTGGTCGCGAACTTCGCCGGCTTCAGCGAGGTCAGCAGGACCCACAGCACCGGGAAGACGGCGATCACGGAGGCCACGATCAGCGTGACGTGCAGGCCGACCGAGGCGAGCGGGGAGCGGCGTCCCCGGATCGGGGCGTTCAGGGTCTGGGGGGTGGGGGTCGTGGTGGTCACCAGACTTCTCCCTGCTTGCGGAGGACGCGCTGGTAGAACGCGGCGAAGACCATCAGGAGGACCAGGATGAGCACGCCCCACGTGGACGACTGGGCGAAGTCGCGCGGGCTGACCTCGAAGGAGAACTTGTAGGCCTGGGTGACGAGGATCTGGGTGGCCTCGCCGGGACCGCCCCGGGTGAGCAGGAAGATCACCGGGAACATGTTGAAGGTCCAGATGGTGCTCAGCAGGACCACGGTGGTGCTGACGGACCGGAGGCCGGGCATGGTGATGTGCCGGAAGCGCTGCCAGGCGCTCGCGCCGTCCATCTCGGCGGCCTCGTACAGCTCGCCGGGGATGGACTGGAGTCCGCCGAGGAGGGCGACCATCATGAACGGGACGCCGAGCCAGACGTTGGTCGCGATGACCGAGAGCTTGGCCCAGGTCGGGTCGTTGAGCCACGGGACGGCGTCGATGCCGCCGCCCGCGAGGATCTTGTTGAGCAGGCCGTTGTCCTGGTTGTAGAGGAAGCGCCAGGCGAAGACCGAGACGAAGCCGGGCACGGCCCAGGGCAGGATCAGCATCAGCCGGTAGGCGGAGCGGCCGGCGATCCTGCGGTTCAGGATGTTGGCGAGGCCGAGGCCGAGGCCGAAGGTCAGGGCCACGCAGGACACGGTCCAGACGATCGTCCAGCCGAGCGTCCCGAGGAACTGGCCCCCGGTGATCGCGTCGGTGTAGTTGTCCAGACCGACGAACTCGTAGCTGGCCGGGATCTGGTTGACACCGATCGACCGCGCGACGTTCCGCTCGTTGGCGTCGGTCAGCGACAGGTAGATGCCGCGGACCAGCGGGTAGCCGATGATCACGGCGATCACGATCGTCACCGGGGCGACCATCGCCCAGGCGTACCAGTGGGTGGAGAGGGAGCGCTTCGTCGCGCCCCGGTGACTGCCAGTTCCGCGGCTCCGGCCGCGGGCGACGTCGTCGCCCGCGGCCTTCGCCACCGACTGGCTGGGGGTGTCCACAGCCATCAGCCGGCCTGCCTTCCTGTTACTTCCAGTCCTTCAGGAGCTTGCGGTAGCCGTCGCCCACCGTCTTGGCTCCCGTCTCCGGCGGGGTCTGACCGGTCAGGACCTTGGTGTACTCGGTGACGAGCGGCGCGAAGAGGCTGCCGGTCTCCGGGATCCAGGGGCGCTCGACGGCCTTGTCGACGACCGGCTTGAAGAAGGCGATCATCTCGTTGGTCGCGACGTCCGGCTTGATGTAGACCGACTCGCGGGTGGGGAGGAGGCTGAGCTCCTTCGAGATCTTCGCCTGGGTCTCGGCCGAGGTCATGTACTCGGCGAAGGCGTAGGAGGCGTCGAGGTTCTTCGAGCCGGCGTAGACGGCGAGGTTGTGACCGCCCTGCGGGGCGCCCTGGCCGCCCGAGCCGGCCGGGACCGGGGCGATGCCCAGGTTGGCCTTGTCGGCGAACTCCTTGCCGGCGTAGGTGTCGGCGACGGCCCAGGGGCCGTTGATCATCATGGCGACCTTGCCTTCCTTGAAGGCGGTCTGCATGTTGTTCCAGCCGTCGGTCGCGTCCGTCTTGGCGGCGCCGGAGTCCACCAGGTCCTTGACGACCTTGAAGGCCTTCACGCCGGCCGGGTTGTCGACGGTGACCTTCTTGTTCTCGGCGTCGACCAGGTCGCCGCCCTCGCCGTACAGGAAGGAGAGGAACCAGTAGGCGTCGTCGCCGCGCAGGTACAGGCCGGTCTTGCCGGTCTTCTGCTTGATCTTGGCGGAGACGGACTTGAGCTCGTCGATGGTCTTGGGGACCGTGACGCCGGCGTCCTTGAAGATCTTCTTGTTGTAGAAGATGCCCATGGAGTCGATGACCTGCGGGACGGCGTAGGTCTTGCCGTTGTACTTGGTGGAGGCGGCGGCCTGCTTGAGGAAGTCACCCTCGTTCTTGAGGGCGGGGGTGCCGTCCAGCGGGGCGAGGTAGCCGAGGTCGGCGAACTCGGGGGTCCAGGCCACCTCGGAGCGGATGACGTCGGGCGCGCCGGAGCCGGACTGCGCGGCGTTCTTGAACTTGTTCTGCGCCTCGCCGAACGGCACGTTCACGTACTTGACGGTGACCTTGGGGTGCGCCTTGGTGAATTCCTCGGCGACCTTCTTGAAGACCTTGTCCTCGGAGCCGACCGTGGAGGTGTCCCACCAGGTCACGGTGCCGGAGAGCTCGCCCGAGCTCTTCGAGCCGCCCTCGGAACCGCTGTCGCTTCCGCCGCACGCCGCCAGGGTCACGCCCAGGGCCGCGACCAGCGCGGTAGCCGCTATGCCACGCCGCATGTGAACTCCTTCGATGATCCCGGGGGTGACGAGGGGCTGGAACCTTCCTCATGCGACCGCTCCCTCGCGGCGCTCCGGGTTGCCAGGAACGTAACAGGGATGAAAACGCGCCGAAAGACCTTGCGAGAACTTTCTGCAAGGACCGTCGATCGTTACATTCACGTGTCCCGAAGGTTGCCGAAGGATCGCTTGACAGGGGCGACCGGGCCTCCTTTCCCGCCCGAGCGCCCCCGCAAGGCGGCGGCAAGGGCTGCAAGGCCTTGCAGCAGGACGATGTCGGGCCGACCTGGAGGTAGCGGTGGGCAATACGCCCCGTGACCGGTACAGTCCATCCTCATGACCGCGCGGCTCTCCGACATCGCAGCCCAGGCGGGGGTCAGTGAGGCCACAGTCAGCCGCGTGCTCAACGGCAAGGCGGGAGTGGCCGCCGCCACCCGCGAGTCCGTCCTTGCCGCGCTCGACGTGCTCGGCTACGAGCGGCCCGTGCGTCTGCGCCAGCGCAGCGCGGGACTGGTCGGCCTCATCACCCCCGAGCTGGACAACCCGATCTTCCCCGCCCTCGCCCAGGTCATCGGGCAGGCCCTGACCCGGCAGGGGTACACACCGGTCCTCGCCACCCAGACCCCCGGCGGGTCCACCGAGGACGAGCTCACCGACATGCTGGTGGAGCGCGGCGTCGCCGGCATCATCTTCGTCTCCGGCCTGCACGCCGACACCACCGCCGACATGACGCGCTACGACCAGCTGCGCGGCAAGGGCGTTCCGTACGTCCTCCTCAACGGCTTCTCCCCGAAGGTCCAGGCGCCCTTCGTCTCCCCCGACGACCGGGCGGCGATGCGGCTGGCCGTGACGCACCTGGCCGCCCTCGGGCACACGCGGATCGGTCTCGCCGTCGGGCCGAAGCGGTTCGTGCCGGTGCTGCGCAAGATAGAGGGCTTCCAGCAGGGCATGGCGGAGCGCTTCGGCCTCTCCCCCGAGGAGTCCGAGGAACTGATCCAGCACTCCCTCTACACCCTGGAGGGCGGCCAGGCCGCGGCCGGGGCGCTGATCTCCCGCGGCTGCACGGCCGTCGTCTGTGCCAGCGACATGATGGCGCTCGGCGCGATCCGGGCGGCCCGGCAGCAGGGCCTGGACGTCCCCCGGGACGTCTCGGTCGTCGGTTTCGACGACTCTCCGCTCATAGCGTTCACCGACCCGCCGCTCACCACGATCCGGCAGCCGGTGCAGGCGATGGGGCAGGCCGCGGTCCGCGCGCTCCTGGAGGAAGTGGGGGGCACCCCGGCCCCGCACTCCGAGTTCGTCTTCATGCCTGAGCTGGTGGTTCGCGGTTCGACCGCGTCGGCTCCGGCACCCGCGCGCACTCCTTCCTGAGGTGGAGCGGGTGCACCCCGGACCCGACGGAGGGATGATCGGTCGGGGGGACGGGATCTGGCAGACTCTCTCGCTATGGGTGAAACGACCGTGAAGAGCTTGGACAGCCGGACGACCCCGTCGTCACCCATCGTGGCCGACGAGGGCAGGTTCGCGCGGCTGCGCACGGGCTCGCCCCGGCGTCCCACCATCTGGTTCGAGATCCTGCTCATCGCGGTGAGCTACTGGACGTACTCGCTCATCCGCAACGCGGTGCCGGAGCAGAAGGCCGAGGCACTCCGGAACGCCGACTGGATCTGGAAGACCGAGGAGTCCCTCGGGCTCGCCTTCGAGCACGCCGTCAACCACGCCGTCAACTCGGTGACGTGGCTGATCGTCTCGATGAACTACTACTACGCCACGCTGCACTTCGTCGTGACCATCGGCGTGCTGGTGTGGCTGTACCGGTGGCATCCGGGCCGTTACGCGGCGTTCCGCACGGTCCTGTTCGCGACCACCGGTGTGGCCCTGGTCGGTTACTACCTGTACCCGCTCGCGCCGCCCCGGCTCATGAACGGCCAGGACTTCGTCGACACGGTGCTCGTCCACCACACCTGGGGCTCGATGGCCTCGGGCAACCTCAAGCACGTGTCGAACCAGTACGCGGCGATGCCGTCGATGCACATCGGCTGGTCGCTCTGGTGCGGACTGACCATCTTCCTGCTCGCCCGGGCGCCCTGGGCGAAGGTCCTCGGCCTGCTCTACCCGACGGCGACGCTCGTCGTCATCGTCGCCACCGCCAACCACTTCTGGCTGGACGCGGTCGGCGGCACGGTCTGCCTGTCCTTCGGCTTCGCCGTCTCCTACTTCTGGTACGGCTCCCGCCCCCACCGCCTGCCGAAGCTGGTGGAGCCGGCGGCGTCGACCGCGCAGCGGGGCGGTCCGTCCCCCGTGGCGGGGACGGACCGCGAGGACGACGTGGAGCCGGTCGGCTCCGGCAAGTGATCCGGCCGGCCGGCTCCGGCGGGTGATCCGGCCGGTCAGCCCCGGTACGTGATCCGGCCGGTCAGCCCCGGTACGTGATCCGGCCCCCGGCGACCGTCAGCCGGATCGGGATCCCGGCGGTCTCGTCCGCCGGGATCTCCACCGGGTCCGCGGCGAAGGCGGTGAGGTCGGCCCGGAAGCCCGGGGCGATCCGGCCCGCCACCGCCTCCTCCCCCGCTGCGAGCGCCGCGTGCGTGGTCATCCCCTCCAGGGCCATCAGGCCGGTGAGCCCGTGCCGGGCGGCGGCCGCGCCGCGCGGGGCGCGGGCGGTGGCGAGGACCTGACGGGCGTCGTGGTGGGCGATGGGCCAGTCGGAGCCGAGCGCGAGGTGCGCCCCGGCGTCCCGCAGGTCGCGGCAGCGCCAGGCGCGGGCGGCCCGCTCCCCGCCGAGCCGCCGGGACCACTCGTCGGTGTGGTCGGCGCGGGTGTACGCGGTGTGCGGGGGCTGCATCGAGGCGACGACGCCGAGCGCGGCGAAGCGTCCGAGCTGGTCGTCGGGGACGGTCTCGATGTGCTCGACGCGGTGGCGGGGGCCGCCCTTGCCGAGGCCTTCGACGGTGTCGAGGACGTGCCGGACGGCGGCGTCGCCGATGGCGTGGGTGGCGGTGCCGACACCGGCCCGGTGGAGCCGGCGCACGGCGGCGGAGTAGGCGGCCGGGTCGGGCCAGAAGGCGTCGGTGCCCTGGCCGTGGCAGTCGGCGTGTTCCAGCCAGGCGGTGCCGCCCTCGACGGTGCCGTCCATGAAGAACTTCACGCCGCCGATCGCCCACAGCCGTCCGGCCCGCTCCTGGAGCCGTACGAGTCCGTCGATCTCCTCGGGGCCGGCGCCGGGCATGCACCAGGGGGCGAGGCGCAGGCGGACCGGCAGGTGGCCGTCCTCCTCGACGCCGGCGAGGAGTCCGGGGACGTCGTGTCCGCCGAGGTCCATGACGTGGGCGGCGGTGAGGCCGGTGGCGGCCATGGCGCCGAGCAGCTCGACGAGCCGGTCGCGGCGCTCGGCGTACGGCTGGGCGGGCAGCACCGGGGTCATCAGGTCCATGGCGGCGTGTTCGACGAGGTGCCCGGTGGGGCGGCCGTCGGCGCCGCAGACGATCTCGGAGTGCTGGGCGAAGGCGCGGGGGCCCTCGATCCCGGCGGCCTTGAGGGCGGCCGCGCTGACGAGGGCGGAGTGTCCGTCGTAGAGGCGCAGGTGGGCGGGGGCGCCGTCGAGGGCGTCCTCGACGAGGTCGTGGTGGACGGGCCGCCCGCCGAAGACGTTGTGGTCGAGGCCGAAGCCGAGGACCCAGCCGTCGCGGCGTTCGGCGGTGCGGAGGGCGGCGCGCAGTCCTTCGAGGTCGGTGACGGCCGAGAGGTCGGTGCCGGTGGACATCTCCAGGCCCCAGACGGGGTGGCTGTGGGCGTCGGTGAGGCCGGGGGTGAGGGTGGCGCCGGCGAGGTCGACCGTCTCGGTGCCGGGGCCGGCCCAGGTGCGGGCCTCCGCGTCGGTGCCGAGGGCGGTGATCAGTCCGTCGTGGACGGCGACAGCGGTGTGCCGGGAGAGGCCGGGGGTGCGGACGCGGGCGTTGACGAGGAGGAGGTCGGGTGCGGGCACGAGGGGTCTGATCCTTCGGTGTCGGGTTCGGCGGCGAAGCGGGCGTAGGTCTCGGGGCGGGTGCGGCGGAGCCGGTGCGCGAGGAGGAGCCCGAGGACGAGGACGGCGGGGACGACGGCGACGAGGACGGTGTTGACGGTGGTGGAGGCGCCGGTGAACAGATCGACCTTGGAGGCAACGAGCCAGAGGGCGACGGCGAGCAGCACGGCGGCGGCGGCCGGAGCGACGAGGGTGCGCAGGGCGCCCTCCTGGTGCGGGACGCGCCGGAAGTAGCGGATGACGGCGAGGGCGGCGAGCAGCATCAGCGCCATGAGGCCGAGCATGCCGGGGGTGTTCACCCAGAGCAGCAGCTGGGTGTACGGGTCGGCGCCGGCGGCGGCGAAGCCGAGCACGATGACGGCGCCGAGCACGGTCTGGGCGACGCCGGCGAGGTACGGGGAGCGGTGGCGCGGGTGGACGCGGCCGAGGGCGGCGGGCAGGACGCCCTCCTCGGCGAGCGCGAGCCCGTAGCGGTTGATCGCGTTGTGGAAGGCGAGGAGCGAGGCGATGATGCTGGTCACGATGAAGACGTGCATCAGGTCGGCGGCCCAGCCCCCGACGTAGGTGGTGATGGCGGCGAAGAAGAGTCCGCCGGTGTCGCCCGCGGCGGCCTCGACGACCTTGTCGTCGCCGAAGGCCTGGATGACGGTCCAGACGACGAAGGCGTAGAAGAGCCCGAGGAAGCCGACCGCGATGTAGGTGGCGCGGGGGATGGTGCGGGCCGGGTCGCGGGCCTCGCGGCGGTAGATGACGGTCGACTCGAAGCCGGTGAAGGCGGAGAAGGCGAAGGCGAGCACGGCGGCGGTGCCGGGGACGAACACGTTGCCGGGGGCGAAGGAGCCGAGCGAGATCCCGTCGGCGCCTCCCTCGATCAGGACGCCGGCGGCGAGGAGCACGAGGATCCCGGTCTCGGCGACGAGGAGGACGCCCAGGACCTTGGCGCCGAAGTCGATGGAGCGGTAGCCGCCGTACCAGATGAGCAGCAGTCCGGCGAGGGCGATCGGCAGCCAGGGCAGGTCGACGCCCCACAGGGCGTGGGCGGTGTCGGCGGTGGCGGAGCCGAGGAGTCCGTAGACGCCGATCTCCATGCCGTTGTAACCGACCATGGCGACGAGGGCGGCGGCGATGCCGAGGGGTTTGCCGAGGCCCTGGGCGACGTACGCGTAGAAGGCGCCGGCGCTGCGGACGTGGCGGCTCATCGCGGTGAAGCCGACGGCGAAGACGGCGAGGGTGAGGCCGGCGAGGAGGTATCCGGCCGGGGCGCCGATGCCGCCGAGGACGAGGGCGATGGGGGCGACGCCGGCCATGACGGTGAGCGGGGCGGCGGCGGACACGACGAAGAAGGAGATGTCCGCGGTGGTGAGCGTGCCGGTGCGGAGCCCGGGCGGCTCGTCGGACGTGCTGGACGACATGGGTGGGGAGGCCCTTCTGCGACGGGAGCAGGAAACCTAAAGCCTTTCGGTTGGCGCAATGTAGCCTCGTGCCCGACGATTCGGGAAGACCTGAACTGGGGGAAAACCTTCATGGGCCGGCCGCGCACACCCCTCCTCGACCGGGAGCGCATCACCACCACAGCGCTCGAACTCGTGGACGAGCAGGGCGAGTTCAGCGTCCCGCAGATCGCCCGCCGACTCGGCGCGCAGACGGCCTCGGTGTACCACCATGTGGACGGCCGGGACGGCATCGTGGAGCTGCTGCGGGAGCGGGTCTGCGACGCCATCGACGACGACGCCTTCGAGCTGACGCCCTGGGACGCGGCCATGACCGCCTGGGCCCGCTCGTACCGCGCCGCCTTCGCCGCCCACCCGCGCGCGATCCCGCTGCTCACCGCCTCGCCGGTGCGCGCCCCCAAGGTGCTCCAGCAGTACGAGAAGGCCGTCGCCCGCCTCCTGGACGCGGGCTTCCCGCTGTCGGCCGTGATGCCGGTGATCATCGGCCTGGAGAACCTGGTGCTCGGCTCGGCCCTCGACATGGCGGCGCCCGAGATGATGTGGGAGCTGGCCGACGAGACGGCCACCCCCCAGCTGGCCCGCGCCCTCGGCGCGGTCTCCGAGGGCCGGTCCGACCGGGCCTTCGAGCTGGCCCTCGCCGGCTATCTGGCCCACGTCCGGGCGCTGCTCGACGCGGATCAGCTGTAGGACCGGAGCTCGATCAGCCGCCCCTCCGGGTCGCGGAGGTGGGCGGTGCGCAGACCGGGGCCCCACTCGGGGCGGTCGGCCGCGCCGAGCACGGGAGCGCCGCCGGCCTCCGGGCAGAGGGCGAGGGCCTCGTCCACGTCGTCCACCCGCAGCACCGGCATCGCACTGCCCTGGGCCGGCTCCGGACGGGCCGGCAGGTCCCCGGTGCCGAGACGGAGGCCATCGGGGCGCGGTCGAACAGCACCAGCACGCCCCGGCCGTCCGCCTCCCAGTCGGCGTACGGCCCGCCCGGCCCGCCCTTGTCGAGCTCCGCGCCGGTCACCGGCGGGTACGTCGAGCGGGCGCGCGACCCCGAGTACCGCAGGCGCGTCTCCGTCACCCCCGCCCCCGCGGGCCGGGCCCTCCTCGCGGAGCTCGAAGCCGACCTGATCCGAAAACAGGCCCTAGGCCCCGTAGAAGAGCTCCTCGACGACGGCCCTGGCCCGGCGGGTGATCCGGCGGTAGTCGTCGACCATCTCGCCGACGTGACCCGCCTCGTACCCCAGGTACCGCCCCACCGCGGCGAGTTCGCGCGGCTCCGACGGGAAGGTGTCGCCGGGGCGGCCGCGGACCAGCATCACCGCGTTGCGCACGCGGGTGGCGAGGACCCAGGCCTCGTCGAGGGTCTGCGCCTCCTCCGCCGGGATCAGGCCCACCGCGTGGGCGGCGGCCAGGGCCTCCCGGGTACGGGTCGTGCGCAGGCCCGGTTCGGCCCAGCCGTGCCGCATCTGGAGCAGCTGGACCGTCCACTCGACGTCGCTGAGACCGCCGCGCCCGAGCTTGGCGTGGAGCGTCGGGTCGGCGCCGCGCGGCAGCCGCTCGGACTCCATCCGGGCCTTGAGGCGGCGGATCTCGCGGACCGCGTCCTCGCCGAGGCCTTCCGCCGGATAGCGCAGCGGGTCGACGAGTTCGACGAAGCGGTCCGCCAGGTCCAGGTCTCCCGCCATCGGTGCGGCGCGCAGCAGCGCCTGGCTCTCCCAGACGAGCGACCAGCGGCGGTAGTAGGCCTCGTACGACTTCAGGCTGCGCACCAGGGGGCCGCTCTTGCCCTCCGGGCGGAGGTCCGCGTCGATCAGCAACGGCGGGTCTGCCGTGGGCAGTTGGAGCAGTCTTCGCATCTCGGCGACCACCCGGTTCGCGGCCCGGGACGCCTCCTGCTCGTCGACGCCCTCGCGCGGCTCGTGCACGAACAGCACGTCGGCGTCGGAGCCGTACCCGAGCTCGTGGCCGCCGAAGCGGCCCATGCCGATCACCGCGAACCGGGTCGGCAGCTCCTCGCCCCACTCCGCGCGCACGGCGGCCCGCAGGGCGCCCGCGATCGTCGCCGCGTTGAGGTCGGTGACGGCCTCCCCCACCCGGTCGACGAGCGCGCCCGGATCGGACTCGCGAGGGCTGTCCTCGGTGCCGTACGAGCCGATGAGATCGGCCGCGGCGGTGCGGAACAGCTCCCTGCGGCGCACCCCGCGGGCCGCCGCGACCGCCTGCTCGGCGTCGTCCGCGCGGCGCACCGCCGCCAGGACCTCCTGCTCCAGGTGGTCGCGGCCGCGCGGCTTCAGGCCCTCCGGGTCGCCGAGGATCGCGACGGCCTCGGGGGCGCGGAGCAGCAGGTCGGGGGCGAGGCGCCCGGCGGACAGGACCCGGGCGAGGTTCTCGGCGGCGGCGCCCTCGTCGCGGAGCAGCCGCAGGTACCAGGGGGTCTTGCCGAGGGCGTCGGAGACCTTGCGGAAGCCGAGGAGTCCGGCGTCCGGGTCGGCGGAGTCGGCGAACCAGCCGAGCAGCACCGGGAGCAGCGTCCGCTGGATCGCGGCCTTCCGGCTCACCCCGGAGGCCAGCGCCTCCAGATGGCGCAGGGCGGCGGCGGGGTCCGCGTACCCGAGCGCTTCGAGCCGCTGCCCGGCCGCCTTCGGACTGAGCCGGATCTCGCCGGGGGCGAGCTGGGCGACCGCGTCGAGCAGCGGCCGGTAGAAGAGCTTCTCGTGCAGGCGCCGGACGACGGCGGCGTGCCGCTTCCACTCCTTGTTGAGCTCGGCGACCGGGTCGGTGCGCAGCCCGAGGGAGCGGCCGAGGCGGCGCAGGTCGGCCTCGTCCTCGGGGACGAGGTGGGTGCGGCGCAACCGGTACAGCTGGATGCGGTGCTCCATGGCCCGCAGGAAGCGGTACGCCTCGTCGAGCTGGGAGGCGTCGGCGCGGCCGACGTAGCCGCCGGCGGCGAGGGCGGCGAGCGCGTCGAGGGTGGTGCCGCTGTGCAGGGTGGCGTCGCTGCGGCCGTGCACCAGCTGGAGGAGCTGGACGGCGAACTCGACGTCCCTGAGGCCGCCGGGACCGAGCTTGAGCTCGCGCTCGACCTGGGCGACGGGGATGCCGGCGACGACGCGGCGGCGCATCTGCTGCACGTCGGGGACGAAGTTCTCGCGCTCGGCCGCCTGCCAGACCAGCGGGGAGACCGCGTCGATGTACTGGGCGCCCAGCTCGGGGTCGCCGGCCACCGCGCGCGCCTTGAGCAGCGCCTGGAACTCCCAGGTCTTGGCCCACCGCTGGTAGTAGGCGAGGTGGGAGGAGAGCGTGCGGACGAGGGGGCCGTTGCGGCCCTCGGGGCGCAGGTTGGCGTCGACCGGCCAGATGGTGCCCTCGACGGTGGTCTCCGAGCAGATCCGCATCAGATGGGAGGCGAGGCGGGTCGCGGCCTGGATCGCCTTCCCCTCGTCGGCGCCCTCGGTGGGTTCCCCGACGAAGATCACGTCGACGTCGGAGACGTAGTTCAGCTCGTGGCCGCCGCACTTGCCCATCGCGATCACCGCGAGCCGGCACGTGGCGGCGTCGGCCGGCGCGGCCGTACGGGCGATGGCGAGCGCGGCGCGCAGGGTCGCCGTCGCCAGGTCCGCGAGCTCGGCGGCGGTCTGGGCGACGTCGGTGGTGCCGCACACGTCACGGGCCGCTATGGCGAGGAGGCAGCGGCGGTAGGCGACCCGCAGCGACACCGGGTCGACGGCCTCGGCGAGCCCCTGCTCGAACTCGGCGAGCCCCGGGTGCAGGTCGGCCGCCTCGTACGTGACGAGGGACTCCCAGTCGCGGGGGTGCCGGGCCAGGTGGTCGGCGAGCGCCTCGGAGGCGCCGAGCACGCCGAGGAGCCGGTCCCGGAACGGCTTCGCGGAGAGCAGCGTGGTGGTGAGGGTCTGCCGCTCCGTCTCGGCCTGCGCCTCGACGAGGCGGACCAGCCCGCGCAGGGCGAGGTCGGGATCGGCGGTGGCGCCGAGGGCGTCGAGGAGGACGGGGTCGCCGCGCAGCGCGGACAGCTCGGGCACGTCGAGGAGCCGTTCGGCCCCCGAGGGGTCGGTGAACCCGTGCCGCAGCAGACGTGAGAACGTGCTGCTCCTGCGTCCCGGCACCGTCATTCCGCCGCTCCCTCCGAGCAGGTCCAAGCCCAGGGACGAACCCGGGGGATCGAGCCTATCCGCAGCGCGGGGCGCGGGCGTCCGGGGTCCGACCCGGAAGACCTGATCCGAAGGACCTGATCCGCAGGACCTGATCGGGGAGACCTGGTCCGGGAGACGGGCCCGGGGGCCGCGGTCCGTAGTGGATCACACGTGATGTCCCGCACATTGGTGGCTTTTCGGGCCCGATGAACCGTATTTCTTGAAAGTTCGTCTTGCCTTCGGCGGGACCGCCCCGCCCGTCCGACCTCATGGGAAAGCACGCCACCGAGACATGCCCGTCCGCCGCCTCCGCCGCTCCCTCTCCCTCCCGTCCCGCCGCAGGACCGCCGCGACGGTGGTGACGGCCGCCCTGGTGGGCGGCACCTTCGTCGGGCTCCTGACGGTGTCGGGGACACCGCAGGCGGCGGAGGACCCGACGACGCACGCGCCCGCGAAGGTCCTGCCGGCGGAGGCGCCCGGCAGGACCGGGAAGCCGGGGCGGTCCGGAAAGCCCGGGGAGGCAGGGGAGGCCGGGAAGCCGGGGAGGAGCGACGGGTCCGGGGCCGCGAAGCCGCCCGCACGGGACGCCGGTTCCCCGGTCTCCGTGGTGCAGATCGTGGCCCACCCGGACGACGACCTGTTCTTCATGAACCCGGACGTCTCCCAGTCCCTCCACTCCGGCAACCCCCTCACCGCCGTCTACCTCACCGCCGGCGAGTCCGACGGGGTCAACGCCCGTCCCCGCGACGCCGGGGCCGCCGCGCCCGACAAGGCGGGCTACGCCGAGGCCCGGCAGAACGGCATACGCGCCGCCTACGCCGAGATGGCGACGGGCAGCCGGACCAGCCCCTGGGAGCGGACCGCGATGCCCACGGCCGGCGGCGGGTGGGCCGAGCTGGACACCCTGCGCGCCCGGCCGCAGGTCAAGCTGGTGTGGCTGCAGATACGCGAGGCCGGCGCCACCAACGGCGACCGGCCGCACAGCCTCCACGGCCTCTGGAACGGCCGGATCACCGCGCTCGGATCGCAGCGCTCCGCCGGCACCCCCGTCGCCTCCGACTTCGCCTACACGAAGGAGCAGGTCGTGGCCACCGTGACCGGGCTCCTGGAGCGGTTCCGGCCGACCTTCGTCCGGATGCAGGACCCCAGCCCCGGCACGTACCCGCAGAGCGGGAAGTTCCGGGACCACCAGGACCACCTGTACGGGGCGCGGTTCGTGCAGACCGCGCTCGCCCGGTACGCGGAACTGCCCGGCCACCCCCACGTCGGCGTGCAGAACTACCTCGGCTACCCGACCAGCGTCCTGCCGCACACCCTCGACCCCGAGACCGCCGACGCGAAGCTGAGGACCCTGAAGACGTACGCCTGGCTGGACGGGGTCCACGACTGCGGCCCCGACGCCGGCTGCGGCGACCTGAAGGTGGCCGCGCGGCCCGCCGGGCGGGGCTGGACCCAGACGGTCCGGTACGCCCGGGGCACCTCCACCTCCTGGGTCCAGCGCGACCCGGAGGGCGGACTGCACGCCTTCTCCGTCCTCGACGGACGCCTCGCGACCTGGCGGAAGCCGGCGGACGCCGTGGCCTGGCAGGGGCCGGAGCTGCTGCCCGGCGCCGGCCTCGACAGCGGGATCACCTCCGTGACCCTGCCCGACGGCCGCATGGCCGTCTTCGGCACCCGCACGACGCTCGGCGGCGACGCGGCCGCCTACCGGCGCGAGGTGGTCACCACCGTCCAGGCCGCGCCGGGCGCCGGCTTCGGCCCCTGGACATCGCTCGGCACGCCCGAGCCGAACGACGCCGAGGGCACCTCGGACATCAGTGCGCCCGCCGTGACCGCGGCCCCCGACGGCCGGGCCACCGTGGTCCTGCGCGACAGCCGCCACCGGCTGACGGCCCGTGAGCAGCGGCCCGACGGCGGCTGGGGCCCGTGGCGGTCCCTGGGCGGCACGGATGTGTACGGCGACCCGGTGGCGGCGACGGACGCGGAGGGCCGGGGCCACGTCTTCGCCAGCACCCCGACCACCGTCCTCGCCTGGGCCGAGCGGAGCCCCGGCGGGCCGCTGACCGGGCCCGCGCCGACCGGGCTGCCGCCGACCACCCTGGCGCTGAGCGCGAGCGCGGCGCCGGACGGCGACGGCGTACGGCTCTGGTTCCGCAAGCCGGCCTCCGGCGACCTGCGGAGCGCCGACTTCTCCGGTACGGGCCCGGTCTCCCCGGTCACGGAGCTGCCAGGCACCGGTGTCGCGGGTTTCGGTCCGGTGAGCGGCGGCGACGGTCTGCTCGCGGTCCGGTCCCGCACCGGCTTCCTCGCGACGGCCTCGCACGGCCGGGGCGGGGCGCGTCCCGTGTGGACGCTGGAGAAGTTCCTCTTCTCCGGCGCGCCGGACGCCGGTACGGACGGGGTGGCGGCCATCGGCCTGGACGGCCGCCTGCACTGGACCCCGGCCCCCCACTGACCCCCGGGGCCGCGCCCCGCTGCGGGCGGTCGTTCCGCCGGGCGGTGCCCATCCGCGCCCCGTTGCGGGCGCCGTTCCGCCGGGACGGCGCCCACCCCCGTTGTGGGCGGTCGTTCCGCCGGGGCAAGGGGGTCCCCCCTGCTCGAGCGAAGCCGAGAGCTCGGGGGAGGGCGGGCACAACGGAACGGCGCCCCTTGCCGGCGCCCGAGGCTCACGGGCCTGAACCCGCACCCCGTGCACAGTGCGCTGTCGGTGCGGGTCCAGGCGCGGAACGCGGAGGCGCCGCTGAAAGGCGCCGTCCCGTGTGCCCACCCTTCCCGCCCCGCGGGACGACTGCCCACACGGGGGGTGGGCCGGGGCACCGCCCCGCCGGGCGCGGCGCTCGTACGGGCGGGCGGGCAGGGGCGCGGCCCGCGCGGGGGCGTCGCCCGGCGGGTGTGGGTCCCGCATGGCGCGTCGCCCCGGTGGCTGGGGTTCCGGGTGCGCGGGGCCGTCCCGTGCGGGACCGTGGGCGCCATGAACTGGACCCTGGAAGTCGTGCCCGTCCCCGTCACCGACCTGGACCGGGCCAAGGAGTTCTACGGCGAGAAGTGCGGTTTCCGCATCGACCTGGACGACGAGGTCGCCCCCGGCACCCGCGTCATCCAGGCGACGCCGCCCGGCTCGCGCTGCTCGATCGCGATGATGAGCGGCATGCCGCCGATGCCGGGGACGAGGACGACGAGCCCGGGCGGGCTGCACGGCCTCCAGCTCTGTGTCACGGACATCGAGGCGGCTCGGGCGGAGCTCCTCGCCCGGGGCGTCGACGTCTCGCCGGTGCGGCACGTCGGCGCCTCGGGCTGGGAGGACGGCAAGGGCGGCCCCTGGAACTCGTTCATGACCTTCGAGGACCCGGACGGCAACGGCTGGGTCGTGCAGGAGGCCCCGGCGGAGCTGGCGGAGCGCTGAGACCCGTCGCTCAGAACCCCAGGTAGAAGTGGCGGAGCCGCTCGTCCTCCGCCACGCACCGCATCCCGGCCGCCTCCATCACCCGGTGCGAGGCCGGGTTGTCCAGGTCGGCGTCGCCCTTCACCCCGGCGACGCCGGCCGCCCGGGCCACTTCGAGGAGCGCCCGCAGCGCCTCGGAGGCGTACCCGTTCCCCCGTACCGCCGGCGTCAGCCCGTACCCGACGGTCACGACGCCGAGTTCGTCCGGCGGCCCGTGGAAGCCGATGCCGCCGACGGCGACGCCGTCGAGCCGTATCTCGTAGGGCCGGAACACCCCCGGGTCCCCCCGCTCGGCGAGTCCGCGCAGGAAGCCGGTGGCGGACCGGACGTCCCCGTCGCCGGGGTACTCCTCCCCCCAGCGGTCCCCGTCCCCGGCCTCCCGGGCGACGATGCGCCCGGCCCCGGCCTCGCTCAGGGGATGCAACACGAGCCGCGCGGTGGCGACGGATTCGATCTTCACCGCGGCAGTCTGGACCGCCCGCCGGGCCCGGGCAACGGATTTAGCCGCGCGCCGCCCAGCGCCGCAGTCCCGCCTTGTTGCCGCGCTCGCGGGACCGCGCCCCGCCGGTCTCCCCCGAGACCTCCGCGAACACCACGACCGGCCTCCGCCCCGTACGCGAGGGAGCCGAGGCCGAGCACGAGACCGAGCGCCGCGTCGGCCGCCCGGTCGGCGGGCGTGGGCACGGGTTCCGTGCCCACGGCACGGCGGGGAACGCCCACCCCTACAGGACCGGCAGGTTCTTCCGCAGCTCGAAGGCGGTGACCTCGGAGCGGTACTCCTCCCACTCCTGCTTCTTGTTGCGCAGGAAGAAGTCGAAGACGTGCTCGCCCAGCGTCTCGGCGACCAGTTCGCTCTTCTCCATCAGGGCGATCGCCTCTCCCAGGTTCTGCGGGAGCGGCTCGATGCCCATCGCACGGCGCTCCGAGTCGGAGAGGGCCCAGACGTCGTCGTCGGCGCCGGCCGGGAGTTCGTAGCCCTCCTCGATGCCCTTGAGTCCGGCGGCGAGGAGGACCGCGTAGGTCAGGTACGGGTTGGCGCCCGAGTCGATGGAGCGGACCTCGACGCGGGAGGAGCCCGTCTTGCCCGGCTTGTACATGGGGACGCGGATGAGCGCGGAGCGGTTGTTGTGGCCCCAGCAGATGTACGAGGGGGCCTCGCCGCCCGAGCCGGCGGTGCGGGAGGAGCCGCCCCAGATGCGCTTGTAGGAGTTGACCCACTGGTTGGTGACGGCGGAGGTCTCGCCCGCGTGGCGCAGGAGGCCCGCGATGAAGGAGCGGCCGACCTTGGACAGCTGGTACTCGGCGCCCGACTCGTAGAAGGCGTTCCGGTCGCCCTCGAAGAGGGAGAGGTGGGTGTGCATGCCCGAGCCGGGGTACTCCGAGAACGGCTTCGGCATGAACGTGGCCTGCACGCCCTGCTCCAGGGCCACCTGCTTCATGACCAGGCGGAAGGTCATGATGTTGTCCGCCGTGGACAGGGCGTCGGCGTAGCGGAGGTCGATCTCCTGCTGGCCGGGGGCGCCCTCGTGGTGGGAGAACTCCACCGAGATGCCCATCGATTCGAGCATGGTGATGGCCTGGCGGCGGAAGTCCATGCCGACGTTCTGCGGGGTGTGGTCGAAGTAGCCCGAGTTGTCGGCCGGGGTGGGCCGGGTGCCGTCGAGCGGCTTGTCCTTCAGGAGGAAGAACTCGATCTCGGGGTGGGTGTAGAAGGTGAAGCCGAGGTCTGAGGTCTTGGCCAGGGCCCGCTTGAGGACGTAGCGCGGGTCGGCGAAGGAGGGCGAGCCGTCCGGCATGAGGATGTCGCAGAACATCCGGGCGGTGCCCGGGGCCTCGGCGCGCCACGGCAGGATCTGGAAGGTGCCCGGGTCCGGCTTGGCGATCATGTCCGACTCGTAGACGCGGGCGAAGCCCTCGATCGCGGAGCCGTCGAAGCCGATGCCCTCGTCGAAGGCCTGCTCCAGCTCGGCGGGCGCCACGGCCACCGACTTGAGGAAGCCGAGCACGTCGGTGAACCACAGACGTACGAAGCGGATGTCGCGCTCCTCGAGCGTACGGAGCACGAATTCCTGCTGCTTGTCCATTTCCACACCCATCCTCGCTGGTCAGGCCGCCTGCTCCCACCGCCTCCGGTACATCGGGGGGCACCTGAGCATCCCACCACATGGTTTCGCGCACGTTGCACACCCATACTGCCTGCTCGGATGTGACTCGGGTAACGGGGGAACGGCCGGATCGGAATGCTTCTCCGCCCGCCCGGCACCCGCCCGGCGCCCGTCCGCCGGTACCGAGTGGTACCCCGTTCGGCCCACAGAGGCCCCTCGCCCACTACGATCTGCGCCCATGGGGGCCACACGGCTCGTACGCCTGTCCCGACACGCGCGTCCCATGGCACTGGCGAGTGCCGTGGCGACGCTCCTCGCCGCGCTCTTCCTCTGTCAGGGGATGCGGCCGGACCGGCACGACCCCTCCCACGGGACGGAGCCGCGGGCGGTGACGGCCGCCGCCGTCACCGGCGAGTACGTCTGCCCGTACGACCGGGGCGGCTGCTCCCTCTTCCCCTCGCTCTCCCCCGCGGTGCTCAGCGCGCCCCCGCTCGACACCCCGCCGCACGCGGACGGGGGGCCGCCGCGTCTCGCGCCGCCCTCCGGTGACGGGTCGGCGCACCGCTCGGACGCCCGGCCGCGTGCGCCGGACCTGCACGTCCTTCAAGTTCTCCGGACGTAGCGGCGACGGGCGCCCCGCCTCCGTGGCGGGCCCCGCCCCGCACGTCCGCCCCCGAACTCCACCCCACTCCCGAAGAAGGACGACACCACCATGGCCGCCAACCGCTCCGCCACCGCCGACCGCCGCGCCCGAATAGAGGAGATGCGCCGCGCCGAGCAGGCCCGTGAGCGCCGCAACCGCCTGATCACCGTCGGCATCTCCGCTGTCGTCGTGCTGGGCCTCGTCGGCTTCGGCACCTTCGTGCTGATGAAGAAGTCCGACGAGCAGGACGCCAAGGACGCCGCCGCCAAGGCCCCCATCGCGGCCGAGAAGTCCTGGGACCCGAAGAAGCTCGGCCGCAACCACGTCCAGACGGCCGTCAAGTACGACATGAAGCCCCCGGTCGGCGGCGACCACAACCCGGTCTGGATGAACTGCGACGGCGTGGTCTACGACGAGAAGATCGCCGACGTGAACGCCGTGCACTCGCTGGAGCACGGGGCCGTCTGGGTGACGTACAACAAGAAGGCCTCCCAGGCCGACGTGAAGAAGCTGGCCGACAAGGTCGGCAAGACCAAGTACTCGCTGATGAGCCCGGTGGACGACCAGGCCGGGGCGATCATGCTGTCCGCCTGGGGCAAGCAGGTGACCGTGGACGGCGCGGACGACCCGCGCGTCGACGCCTTCTTCACGAAGTACGTGCAGGGCCCGCAGACCCCGGAGCCGGGCGCGGCCTGCACGGGCGGGATCGGCGCGGACGGTCAGGGCGGCACGGGGATGGGCCAGTGAGGCTGGGCCGTACGGAGGGGGCGGCGATCAGCGCCGTCGCCCTCGCGCTGCTGTTCGCCGGGGGTGCGGTCACCGTCGCCTCCGCCGACCGCGACGAGGCTCCTAGCACCCCGGTCTCCTCGTCCGCGGACGCCGGCTTCGCCCGGGACATGTCCGTCCATCACCAGCAGGCCGTCGAGATGTCGTTCATCGTCCGGGACCGGACGAAGGACGAGGAGGTCCGGCGGCTCGCGTACGACATCGCCAACACCCAGGCCAACCAGCGGGGCATGATGCTCGGCTGGCTCGACCTGTGGGGGCTGCCGAAGAACGTCTCCGGTGTCGAGCCGATGGCCTGGATGGGCATGGGCGTCTCGGCCGACGCGGAGTCGCTGGACGGGGCCCTGATGCCGGGCATGGCGACCGACGCGCAGCTGGACGAGTTGCGCGGGGCCAGCGGCCGGGAGGCCGAGGTCCTGTACCTGAAGCTCATGACCGCGCACCACAGGGGCGGGGTCCACATGGCCGAGGGCTGCGTCCAGAAGTGCGGTGTGGACATCGAGCGGAACCTGGCGCAGGGCATGGTCGACGCGCAGACGTCCGAGATGGCGCTGATGGCGGACATGCTGAGGAAGCGCGGGGCCTGATCCCCGCCGGACCCGGCCACACGGCCCCCGCGACCCGCTGCGGTCGCGGGGGCCGCGCCGTCCGCCCACAATGGGTGGGGCTCGGGGACTTCGTACGACGACGTTCGACGAAAGGTACGCACCCCATGACCACGGCGAAGGACATCATGCACTCCGGGGCCCAGTGGATCCCGGCACACGAGACGCTCGACCGTGCCGCACAGATGATGCGCGACCACAACGTGGGCTCGTTGCCCATCGCCGACGAGAACGAACGGCTCTGCGGCATCATCACGGACCGCGACATCGTGGTCGGCTGTGTGGCCGAGGGCCACGACCCGTCGAGGGTCACCTGCGGCGACATGGCGAAGGGCACCCCGCGCTGGGTCGAGTCGGACGCGGACGTGGACACCGTCCTGGAGGAGATGCGGGGCCACCAGATCCGGCGGCTGCCGGTCATCGAGGACAAGCGGCTCGTCGGCATGATCAGCGAGGCCGATCTGGCCCAGCACCTGTCGGACGAGCAGATCAAGGCGTTCGTCTCGAGCGTCTACGCCGATTCCTGATCTCCTCCCCCGCTCCTTTCGAGCCACCGCCCGGACCTCCGTGTCCGGGCGGTGGCGTTCGGGGGTCAGGGCGGCGCAGACCAGCACGACGCCGACGGCCCCGGTCATCCAGCCGATGGAGAAGTGGTCGAAGGAGGACCCCGCACGACCACGCCCGTGGAGAAGACCGCTCCTCGCCCCCGAGGTGCCCCGGGGGGCGGGGTGTGCCGCCGCGGCCGGTCCGGCCGCCGGATCGGGGAGGCCGGGGAAGGTGCTCCCGGGCGAGCGGGCCGGGGCCGCTCGCGTCTGCGCCCCGCCGGCCGGCGCGGACGGCGAGGTGCGGCTGGAACCGGCGCCGCGGCTCCTGGAGGACGAGTCGGCGATCCGGGCCGGTCCCGTGAGGTGGCCGGGACCCGCTCCCGGATCCCAGGACATAGCGTCGGTCTGACGATTACACTGGGCGGGTGCCTCAACTACGCCTCGCCCTGAATCAGATCGACTCGACCGTCGGAGACCTCGCCGGAAACGCCGAGGCGATCGTGCACTGGACCCGGCACGCCGCCGGGCAGGGCGCGCATCTCGTCGCGTTCCCCGAGATGGCGCTGACCGGATATCCCGTCGAGGACCTCGCGCTGCGCTCCTCCTTCGTCGAGGCGTCCCGGACGGCCCTGCGCGGCCTCGCCCGGCGCCTCGCGGACGAGGGGTTCGGGGAGCTGCCGGTCGTCGTCGGCTACCTCGACCGCTCCGAGCGGGCCGAGCCGCGGCTCGGCCGGCCGGCCGGTTCGCCGGAGAACGCCGCGGCCGTGCTGTACGGCGGCGATGTGGTGCTGCGCTTCGCCAAGCACCACCTGCCGAACTACGGCGTCTTCGACGAGTACCGCTACTTCGTGCAGGGCGACACCCTGCCGGTCGTCCGCGTCCACGGCGTCGACGTGGCCCTGGCGATCTGCGAGGACCTCTGGCAGGAGGGGGGCAGGGTCCCGGCGACGCGCAGCGCCCGGGCGGGGCTGCTGCTCTCGGTCAACGCCTCGCCGTACGAGCGGAACAAGGACGACACCCGGCTCGAACTGGTCCGCAAGCGGGCCCAGGAGGCCGGGTGCGTCACCGCGTACCTGGCCATGATGGGCGGTCAGGACGAGCTGGTCTTCGACGGCGACTCGATCGTCGTGGACGCGGCCGGCGAAGTGATCGCACGCGCCCCGCAGTTCGTGGAGGGCAGCGTGATCCTCGACCTGGAGCTGCCGGCGGCGGACCCCGGGGCCCCCGAGGGCGTGGTGGACGACGGGCTGCGGATCGACCGGGTGGTGCTGTCGGAGGAGCCGCTTCCGGCGTACGAGCCGGAGCTGACGGGCGGCTACGCGCACCGGCTGGAGGACGACGAGGAGATCTACTCGGCGCTGGTGATCGGACTGCGGGCGTACGTCGCGAAGAACGGTTTCCGCTCGGTGCTGGTCGGGCTCTCCGGCGGCATCGACTCGGCGCTCGTCGCGACGATCGCCTGCGACGCGCTCGGCGCGGACAACGTGTACGGCGTGTCGATGCCCTCGAAGTACTCCTCCGACCACTCGCGCGGCGACGCGGCCGAGCTGGCCCGCCGGACCGGACTGCACTTCCGCACCGTGTCGATCGAGCCGATGTTCGACGCGTACATGGGCGCGCTCGGCCTCACCGGTCTCGCCGAGGAGAACCTGCAGTCGCGGCTGCGCGGCACGATGCTGATGGCGCTCTCCAACCAGGAGGGTCACATCGTCCTCGCCCCCGGCAACAAGTCGGAGCTGGCGGTGGGTTACTCGACGCTGTACGGCGACTCCGTCGGCGCGTTCGGGCCCATCAAGGACGTCTACAAGTCGACCGTCTTCCGGCTCGCCCGCTGGCGGAACCGGGCGGCCGAGGAGCGCGGCCAGACGCCGCCGATCCCGGAGAGCTCGATCACCAAGCCGCCCAGCGCCGAGCTGCGCCCCGGCCAGGTCGACACGGACTCGCTGCCGGACTACGACGTCCTGGACGCGGTCCTCTCGCTGTACGTGGACCAGGACCAGGGCCGGGACGCCATCGTGGCCGCCGGGTTCGACGAGGAGCTGGTGACGCGGACGCTGCGGATGGTGGACACGGCGGAGTACAAGCGGCGCCAGTACCCGCCGGGCACCAAGATCTCGGCGAAGGGCTTCGGCAAGGACCGGCGGCTGCCGATCACGAACCGCTGGCGGGAGACGACGGCCGGCTGACCGCCGGCTCCTCCGCCGTGAGGGGGCTTCCCGCGACGACGCGGGAGGCCCCCCTTCCCGTACCGGGACGGTCGAGGAGGCCCGCCGCCGCGGCGACGGCGAGGCCGACGGCGGTGAGGCCGGCGCCGACGAGGGCCGGGGAGGTCCAGCCCCAGCCGGCGGCGACGGCGGCCCCGCCGGCCCAGGCGCCGCCCGCGTTGGCGAGGTTGAAGGCGGAGTGGTTGGAGGCGGAGGCGAGCGTCGGGGCGTCCTTCGCCTTGTTCATGACCAGCATCTGGAGCGGGGTGGTCGTCAGGAAGCCGACCGCGCCGAGCACCACGACCGTGACGAGCGCCAGCCAGGGCACGTGGACGGTGAAGCGGAAGGCGACCAGGGCGAGGACGAGGGCCGCGAGCGAGCCGTACAGCGTGGGGCGCAGCGCCCGGTCGGTCAGCGGTCCGGCGGCGAGCGCCCCGCCGGTCATGCCCAGGCCGAAGAGGGCGAGGACGACCGTGACGGTGGAGTCGCCGAAGCCCATCACCTCGGTCGTCATCGAGGCGAGGTACGAGTAGACGGCGAAGACGCCCGCGAAGCCGAAGACGGCCGTGAGCAGACCGAGCAGCACCTGCGGCCTGCCGAGGGCGCGCACCTCGCGGCCGAGGCCCTGCCGCCCGTCCACGGGCACGTACGGGACGAGGCGGGCGAGCGCGGCCATGGCGAGCAGGCCGATCGCGGAGACCACGAGGAAGGTGGCCCGCCAGCCGAGCCGCTGGCCGAGCAGGGTCGCGGCCGGTACGCCGAGGATGTTGGCGACGGTGAGGCCGAGGAACATCGTGGCGACCGCCCGCGCCTGCCGGTCCTCGGAGACCAGCCGGGCGGCGACGACCGCGCCGAGGCCGAAGAACGCGCCGTGCGGGAGCCCGGCGAGGACCCGGCCGGCGACGAGCCAGCCGAAGCCGGGGGCGAGCGCGGAGGCCAGGTTGCCGACGGTGAAGAGGGCCATGAGCAGGAGCAGCATCCGCTTGCGCGGGACGCGGGAGCCGAGCGCCGTGAGGAGCGGGGCGCCGACGACCACTCCGATCGCGTACGCCGAGACGAGGTGTCCGGCGGTGGGGACGGAGGTGCCGAGGTCGTCGGCGACCCGCGGAAGGAGGCCCATCATCACGAATTCGGTGGTGCCGATGCCGAAGGCGGAGACGGCGAGCGCGAGCAGCGCCAGGGGCATGGGAGAGCCTTTCCGGAAGTTAGTTCTTCGACGGAACAAATCATCTCGGACGATTTCTTCCCCGTGGCTTCCGGAGGATGAAGGAAGGGTTTCGGAGCTCCGGTTCAGAACTCCACGCGGGCCGCGATCGGCAGGTGGTCGCTCATCGTCTCCGGCAGCGCCCAGGAGGACACCGGCTCCACGCCCTTGACCATGATCTGGTCGATCCGGGCCATCGGGAACGAGGCCGGCCAGCTGAAGCCGAAGCCGTCGCCCGCCGCGCCCTGGGTGGAGCGCAGCTGTGAGGTGACGGCGTTGAGGGCGCGGTCGTTCATGGTGCCGTTGAGGTCGCCGAGGAGGACGATCCGCTCGTGCCGGTCGTCGGCGATGGCCTCGCCGAGCGCGTTGGCGCTGGTGTCGCGCTGGTTGGCGGTGAAGCCGGCGTTCAGCTTGACCCGGACGGACGGGAGGTGGGCGACGTACACGGCCACCTCGCCCTTCGGCGTGACGACCGAGGCGCGCATGGCGCGGGTCCAGCCCATGTGGATGTCGACGGGCTGCGCGGCCCGCAGCGGCAGCTTGCTCCAGAGGCCGACCGTGCCCTGGACGGAGTGGTACGGGTAGGTCTCGGCGAGGCCCTTCTCGTAGACCGGGACCATGTCGCCCTTCAGCTCCTCCAGGGCGAGCACGTCGGCGTCGGAGGCGGCCAGCAGGCGGGCCGTGCCCTCGGGGTCGGGGTTGTCGGCGTTCACGTTGTGGGTGGCGACGGTCAGGTCGCCGCCCGGGGCCGACTTGTCGGCGACGAGGCCGCCGAAGAGGTTGAGCCACACCACGGCCGGCAGCAGCAGGGCGATCAGCGCGGTCGCGGAGCGGCGCAGGAGGGCGAGCACCAGCAGGAGCGGCACGAAGGCGCCGAGCCAGGGCAGGAAGGTCTCGGTGAGGCTGCCCAGGTTGCCGATCCGGTTGGGGATGTCGGAGTGGAACACCATGAGCAGCGTGAGCGCCACGGCGGTCACGGCGAGCAGGATGCCCCGGCGCCAGATCCCGCGGTCGCGGCGGAGGCCGTCGAGCGCGGTCCGGAACCGGGAACGGGGGCGCTCGCTCCCCGCGCCGCCGTGGTCGGTCTCCGTCATGTCCACCCGCGCCATCGCACTGTCCTCACTGCCTTGCTGCCGTGCTGTCCCGCTCCGTGACCCGGCATCGACACTAGGCGATGACGGGTCCGTCGCACTCACCCAGGGACGACAGTGGCGCGTGGCGGGTTCCTGCAGGTGGCGCGGGCGGGGAGGCTGTGACAGAACGCGCACATTCGTACGGGTCGGGGCGGGGGGGCGGGGGTCGGCCGGGGACGGGGGCCTGTCGGGTGCGGGGTCCGGTCAAGTAACGGGGCGGTCAGGTGCGGGGTCCGGCCGGATGCGGGGGGCGCAGGCCCGCCATGACGGCGTCGACGACCTGCTCGGCGAGCCCCGGCTCCAGGGCGGCGCCGGGCCGGATGACGGTGCGCAGGAGCAGGGGCCCGATGAAGAGGTCGTTCACGAACTCGACGTCGAGGTCGTCGCGGATCTCCCCCAGTTCCATGCCGCGCCGCACCGTCTCCAGGCCGAGGCGGCGGCGCGGTTCGATGACGGTGTTCTGGTAGGCCTCCCACAGCTTGGGATAGGCCTGCATCTGCGAGAAGACGTTGTGGAGCAGGGCGGAGGACCGCTTGGCGAGGCCGCGCCGGCGCAGCGTCTCCAGGAGCATCACGAGGTCGTCCCGGACGGAGGTGCCGCCGAGCTCCGGGTCCTGGGGCTCCACGGAGCGGAGCAGCTCCACGAAGAGCTCCTCCTTGCCGGGCCAGCGGCGGTAGATGGTGGCCTTGCCGACCCCGGCGGTGCGGGCGATCCGCTCGATGGACAGCTCGGTGAGCGGGACGCCCTCCTCCAGGAGGCCGACGACCGCGTCGAAGATGGCCTGCTCGACCGCCTCGGACCGCGGGCGCCCCCGGCGGGCCGCTTCGGGCGCGGGGGGCTTCGTGGACGTTCCGCGCCTGGCCGCCGGAGCCGGGCCGTCGTCCTGGGGTTCGGGGTTCCCGCTGTCCTGCAGGGACACGTGCGCTCCGTCTCTCGTCCGGGTACTTCCTGTCGCCCCCTGATTCTCCCGCGCCCCACCGCCCGTTGCGGGCACCCGTCCCACCGGGGCGGCGCCCCCGCCCACCCCGTTGTGGGCAGGCGTTCCGCAAGGGGCGGAACGGGTGGGCACAACGGAACGGCGCCCCTTGCCGGCGCCCGAGGCTCACGCGCCTGGACCGCACCCCGTGCACGGCTCCCTGGTGGTGCGGGTCCAGGCGCGGAACGCGGAGGCGCCGCGAAGGGCGCCGTCCCGTGTGCCCACCCGTCCCGCCCCGCGGGACGATTGCCCACACGGGCGGGGGCCGGGGCACCGCCCCGCCGGACGCCCGCCCGCACGGGCGGGGCCGGGTCAGCCGGTCTGGGGCGAGGGCCGGGCCTCGTCGGTCGCCGGGGCCGCACCCGCACCGGCACCCGCACCGGCACCGGCACCCGCAGCGCCCCGGTCCCGGCCCGGGAGGAAGGCGGCGACGACCACCGCGCCGATCAGGCCGATCACGGCCGAGGCGATCGCCGTGACGTGCATGGCGTCCAGGAAGGCCGTGTACGCGGGGCCGACCAGGCCCTCGCCCGCGGGACCGAGCTTCGCCGCGACCGCCAGCGTGGCCTCGACGGACTCGCCCGCCGTGTCGCGCAGGGCCGCCGGGACGCCGCCCAGGTGCCCCTCGATCTCGCCCCGGTACGTGGAGGAGAGCACCGAGCCGAGGACGGCGACGCCCAGCGCGCCGCCGACCTGCCGGAAGGTGTTGTTGACGGCGGAGCCGGAGCCCGCCTTCTCGCGGGGCAGCGCCTGCATGATCGCGACCGTGACCGGCGGCATGATGTGCGCCATGCCCGCGCCCTGGAGGAAGAAGACGACCTCCAGGACCCAGACGGGGGTGTCGGCCTCGAAGAAGGCGAAGGCGGTCAGGCCGACGGCGACGAGCAGCATGCCGCCGGTGCAGACGGCCCGGGCGCCGAAGCGTTCGACGACGAGCCGGGCCCGGGGCGCGAAGACCATCTGCGCGACGGCGAGCGGCAGGATGAGCAGCCCGGACTCCAGCGCGGTGTAACCGCGCACGCTCTGCAGGTAGAAGGCGGAGAAGAAGGTCACGCCCATGAGGGCGAAGAAGACGAGCGCGATCGCGGCGACGGCCGCCGAGAACGCGGGCTTCCTGAAGTACGACATGTCGAGGGCCGGGTGGTCGCTGCGCCGCTCGTGGAGGACGAAGGCGACGAGGACCGCGAGGCCGCCGAGGACCGGGGCGACGACGGTCACGTCGGTGAAGCTCGCCAGCTCGCCGCCGCGGATGATCCCGTACACGAGGAGGACGAGTCCGACGACGGAGAGCAGCACGCCGGGTATGTCGACGCGGCCGGGCCTGGGGTCCCGGGAGTCGGGCACGAGCCACAGCATCAGGACGAGGGCGAGGACCACCACGGGCACGTTGACGAGGAAGATCGATCCCCACCAGAAGTGTTCGAGGAGGATGCCGCCGGTGATGGGGCCGACGGCGACGGCGAGGCCGACGCTGCCAGCCCAGATGCCGATGGCCTTGGGCTGCTCGTCGCGCTCGAAGACGTTCATGAGGACGGCGAGGGTGGCGGGCATCACGAACGCGGCGCCGAGTCCCATGACGGCCCGGTAGGCGATGAGTTCGCCCGGGGAGCCGGAGAGGGCGGCGAGGGCGGAGCCGATGCCGAAGACGGTGATGCCGAAGAGCAGCACCTTCTTGCGGCCGAGGCGGTCGCCGAGCAGGCCGGAGGTGAAGAGGAGCCCGGCGAAGACCAGCGTGTAGGAGTTGATCGACCACTCCAGTTCGCTCTGGGTGGCGCCGATGCCGGTGGGCGCCGGGGCGGCGATCGTCTTCACGGCGACGTTCAGGATCGAGTTGTCGAGGACGACGATCAGCAGGCTGAGCATGAGGACGCCGAGGACGGCCCAGCGGCGCCGGTGGACGGCCTCGGGGGCGCGGGGCCCGGCGGGCGTGACGGGTGCGGTGGACTGCTGTGACATGGCCACCACCCTAGAGTAATTTCGATACGAGACCGTCTCGTATCGAAAAAACTGGCAGAGGCTTTGCGTTGCGGTGGTGTGAACAGCGCCACTCCGGCCCACTTCCCCGCCCGCCCGGCGAAGTGCCACCATGGACGTGGTCCGGGGACGCCACAGGGCGCCTCGAGATGACAAGAGGAGCCGTTCACCATGACGCTTCAGGCTGCCCAGAAACCGCCCGCCGACAGCAGCAAGGCGCTGTACGGAGGGAAGGGCACGCGCCGCATCACCGTCCACGACATCGCCGCCGCCAAGGTCCGCGGCGAGAAGTGGCCCATGCTCACCGCCTACGACGCGATGACCGCGTCGGTCTTCGACGAGGCCGGCATCCCGGTGATCCTCGTCGGCGACTCGATGGGCAACTGTCACCTCGGCTACGACACCACCGTGCCCGTCACGATGGACGAGATGACGTTCCTGTCCGCCGCCGTCGTCCGGGGCACCAAGCGCGCCCTCGTCGTCGGCGACCTGCCGTTCGGTTCGTACCAGGAAGGGCCCGTCCAGGCCCTGCGCAACGCCACCCGTCTGGTCAAGGACGCGGGCGTCGGCGCCATCAAGCTGGAGGGCGGCGAGCGCTCGCTGCCGCAGACCGAGCTGCTCGTCCAGGCCGGCATCCCCGTCATGTCCCACCTGGGCCTGACCCCGCAGTCCGTCAACACCATGGGCTACCGGGTGCAGGGCCGCAGCGACGAGGCCGCCCACCGGCTCCTCAGCGACGCCAAGGCGGCACAGGACGCGGGCGCCTTCGCCGTCGTCCTGGAGCTCGTGCCCGCCGAACTGGCCGCCGAGGTCACCCGCTCCCTGCACATCCCGACCATCGGCATCGGTGCCGGCGCCGGCACCGACGCGCAGGTCCTCGTCTGGACCGACATGGCCGGCCTGACCGGCGGCAAGGTGCCGCGCTTCACCAAGCAGTACGCCAACCTCCGCGAGACGCTCGGCGACGCCGCCCGCGCCTTCGCCGAGGACGTCGGCGGCGGGGCGTTCCCCGCCGAGGAGCACACGTTCCACTAGCCGGAACCGGCTGACCGACAGCCACTGCGGCACCACCCGACAGCCCGCCGACATCCCCCATCGGCGGGCTGTCGGTCGTCTGTCGGGGGATTGTCGGTGGCCCCCTGTTCCATGGTGGACATGACGCGATCACACACCAACGCCGTCGAGGTCCGGGGCCTCGTGAAGCACTTCGGCGCGACGAAGGCCCTCGACGGGGTCGACCTGGACGTCCGGGAGGGCACGGTCCTCGGGGTCCTCGGCCCCAACGGCGCCGGGAAGACCACCCTCGTCCGCTGCCTGTCCACCCTCCTCGTCCCGGACGCCGGGACCGCCACCGTCGCCGGCTACGACGTGGTGAAGCACCCCCGCCAGCTGCGCCGCACCATCGGCCTCACCGGCCAGTACGCCTCGGTCGACGAGAAGCTGTCCGGCTGGGAGAACCTCTACATGATCGGGCGGCTGCTCGACCTCTCCCGCGCCGACGCCCGCCGCCGCGCCGACGAGATGCTGGAGCGCTTCTCCCTCACCGACGCCGCCAAGCGCCCGGCCATGAACTACTCCGGCGGCATGCGGCGCCGCCTCGACCTCGCCGCCTCCATGATCGGGCAGCCGGCCGTCCTCTACCTGGACGAGCCGACCACCGGCCTCGACCCCCGCACCCGCAACGAGGTGTGGGACGAGGTGCAGCGCATGGTCTCCGAGGGCGCGACCGTCCTGCTCACCACCCAGTACATGGAGGAGGCGGAGCAGCTCGCGAGCGAGCTGACCGTCATCGACCGGGGCCGGGTCATCGCCAAGGGCGGAGTCGACGAGCTCAAGGCCAAGGTCGGCGGCCGGACCCTGAAGGTCCGCCCCGTGGACCCGGCTCAGCTGCCCGCGATGGCCGCCGCGCTCCGCGAGACCGGCCTCGACGGGGTCGCCGGCTCGACCGTCGTGCCCGACGAGGGCGTGCTGTACGTGCCGATCCTCACCGACGAGCAGCTGACGGCCGTCGTGGGCCTGCTCGGCGCGCGCGGCTTCGGCATCGCCCACATCGGCACCCATCTGCCCAGCCTGGACGAGGTGTTCCTCGCGATCACCGGTCAGAAGACCGCCGACTCCGAGCTTTCCGACGCGATTCCCCAGGAGGTCGCCGCGTGAGCACGACCACTGTCACCAAGTCCCCCGCCGACACCCGGGATCCGGGTCCGGCCGCGGCACGTCCCGCCCCCGTCGCGGAGGGCCGGATCGGCCTGCGGGCCAACCTCCGCCACATCGGCGCCCTGGCCCGCCGCAACGCCCTCCAGATCAAGCAGGACCCGGAGTCGATGTTCGACGCCGTGATGATGCCGATCATCTTCATCCTGCTCTTCGTGTACGTGTTCGGCGGTGCCATCGCCGGCAAGGGCAACAACGACGCGTACGTGAACTACGTGACGCCCGGCCTGATGGCGATGATGGGCATGAACATCGCCATGGCCGTCGGAGTCGGCATCAACGACGACTTCAAGAAGGGGGTCATGGACCGGTTCCGGACGATGCCGATCGCCCGGTCCTCCGTCCTCATCGCGAAGATCGTCGTCGAGGTCGGCCGCATGCTCATCGCCACCGCGATCCTGCTCGGCATGGGCTTCCTGCTCGGTCTGGAGATCCACACCTCGGTGCTCCACCTCTTCGCCGCCATCGGCCTGTCGATGGTCTTCGGGGCCTCCCTCATGTGGATCTTCATCCTGCTCGGCCTCTCCCTGAAGACGGCCCAGGCCGTCCAGGGCATGGCAATGCTCGTCCTGATGCCCCTCCAGTTCGGCTCGTCGATCTTCGCCCCGCCGACCTCGATGCCCGGCTGGCTGGAGGCCTTCACCGACTACAACCCGCTGTCCAACCTCGCCGACGCCGCCCGCAACCTGATCAACGGCGGTCCGGTCGCCCACTCGGTGTGGATGACCCTCGGCTGGGCGGCGCTCATCACCGTCGTGACGGCACCGCTCGCGGTCGCCAAGTTCCGCAAGAAGACCTGAGTCCCGACCGGGGGATCATGACTCGGCGCGCTCACTGATCGCGTCGGCGGCGCGACCGAGCAGGGCGGCGGCCTCCTCCAGGGAGAGGCCGCCGCCCTCCGCGCGTGCCGCCTCGAACTCCCCGTCCCCGAGCGCCGAACGGCACAGCTCCGTCGCCCGCGCCAGGTTCTCCCGCTCCATCGGCGGCGCCAGGTGCCCCGGCGGCAGCAGCCCCTCGTACCCGCCGAGCAGGACGGCGGCGGTACGGGCACGGGGGCCGCCGAGCCCGGCCAGCGCCCAGGCCGCGGTGACCAGGTGGATCGCCGGCATCTGCGGGGCGACCATCAGCGACAGACCGCCGAGGGAGCGCTCGTACGCCCGCCGGGACAGCGCGAACGCCTCGTCGTACCGCTCCTCCAGGTTGTGCACCCAGGCCAGGCTGCCGAGCGCGAAGCCCTCGAAGATGGAGAACGTCTCGGAGCCGAAGAGGCTGTCGGAGCGGAACTCGTCGAGCAGCCGCTCCAGTTGCTCACGGGCCTCGGCCGTCCGGCCGGTCCGGCCCAGCAGCAGTCCCAGGAAGATCCGGCCGGCCAGCATCGGCTCGTGGCCGCGGCCGTGCTCGCCCTCCACCACCTGGCGCAGGATCCGCTCCGCCTCCTCGCTCCGGCCGGTCTCGATCAGCATGTCGGCGTAGCGGGCGCGCAGCAGGGCCATCTGGGACTGGGCGCCGATCCGCTCCGCGTACGCGATGGCGTCGGCGAAGTCCCGGGCCGCGCCCTCGAACTCGAGGCGCCGCTCCCGGGCCTCGGCGCGCGAGGACAGCGCCTCGGCCGCGCCCCAGGCGTCCCCGAGGCGGACGAAGATCTCCAGGCTCTCCTCGGCGTCGGCGCTCGCCCGCTCGGCCAGGTCGCCCCGGTTGGCGAGCATGTTGGCGCGCAGCTGGAGGGCGTGGGCGAGCTCCCACTCGTCGCCGTGGCGGCGGCAGGCGCCGACGTGCGCCTCCAGGGCCTCGCCCATGCGGCCCGGTTCGCCCAGGAGGAGGACCGCGAAGACCGTGAAGGAGCCGGGCAGCCGGCAGGTCTGCGGGAGCCCCGGCGGGTAGATCGCGTTGATCCGCCGCAGCCGCTCGACGCCCTCGGGGGTCATCCAGCGGCCGGTCTCGTAGTCCATGTTGATCAGCTCGATCAGCCGCACCCCGCGCCGGGCCTCCCAGCGCTGCTCCTCGGAGAGCGGCGGAGGCGCGGCGGTGCACGGCTCGCGCAGCGGTACGACGGGGGCGGCAGGCGTCCCGAACGGGTCGGGGCCGAGCGCGGCGACGGACTCCGCCCAGTACAGGGCGTCGGCGCGCAGGTCGCGCATCTGCCAGTACCAGAGCAGGGAGTGGACGAGGACCAGCGCCTCGTCCTCCTCCCGGGCGTCGACGGCCCGGCGCAGGGCGGCGCGGATGTTCCCGTACTCGGTGCCGAACCGGGCGATGGCCCCGGCCTGCCCGGAACCGCGCAGCTCGGGGTCGGTACGGCGGGCGAGTTCGCGGTAGTACGTGAGGTGCCGGCGTTCGGTGCCGGCCCGCTCCCCCGCCTCGTCGAGCCGCTCCCCGGCGTACTCGGCGACGGTCTCCAGGAGCCGGAACCGCATGCCGGCCTCACCGGGCGCGGCGACGACGAGCGACTTGTCGACGAGGGCGCCGAGGAGGTCGAGGACGGGAACGGACTCATCGCCGACGTGGGGCTCGCCGGCGTGGGGCTGCCCCGCGCAGACGGCCTCCGCCGCCTCCAGGTCGCAGCCGCCCGTGAAGACCGAGAAGCGGCGCAGGACGGCCCGTTCGGCACCGTCCAGGAGGTCCCAGGACCAGTCGACGACCGCCCGCAGGGTCTGCTGCCGGGGCAGCACCGTCCGCGCGCCCGACGTCAGCAGCCGGAAGCGGTCGTCGAGCCGGTCCGCGATCTGACGCAAGGTCAGCATCCGCAGCCGGGCCGCCGCCAGTTCGATGGCCAGCGGCAGACCGTCGAGGCGCCGCACGACCTCGCCCGCGGCGACCGGATCGTCCTCCACGCGGAACCCCGGGCGGACCGCGGCGCCGCGCTCCCCGAGCAGCCGCAGGGCCATCCCGGTCGGCAGCGGGCCGAGGGGACGGAGCGTCTCCCCCGGGACGCCGAGCGGCTCCCGGCTCGTCGCGAGCACACGGAGCTCGGGGCAGCGCGCGAGCAGCGTCTCGGCCAGTTCGGCGGCCGCGGCGACGAGGTGCTCGCAGTTGTCGAGGAGGAGCAGCATCCGGCGCCCGGCGCAGTGCTCGACGAGCCGGGCGAGCGGGTCGCCGCCGCCGCGCAGCTCCTCGGCTCCGGCGCCGCGGAGCACGGTCTCACGGGCGCCGACGGCCGCGAGGACCGCCTCGGGCACGGCCTCGGGATCCCGTACCGGGGCGAGCTCCGCCACCCACACGCCGTCCGGCCAGTCCTCGGTGCCCCGCTCGGCCGCCTCCTGCGAGAGCCGGGTCTTCCCGGCGCCTCCCGGTCCGAGCAGCGTCACGAGCCGCGCACCGCGCAGATCGTCCCGCACCAGGGCGATCTCCTCGTCGCGGCCGACGAAACTGGTGAGCCGCGCGCGCAGGTTGCCCCGGAGGGGAGCACGCGCGGGTTCCGGGGCCAGCAGCTCGGCGTGCAGGGCGCGCAGGGCGGGCGACGGGTCCGTGCCGAGCCGGGTGGCGAGGGCGCGCCGGACCGACTCGTACGCGGCGAGGGCCTCGGCCGCCCGGCCGGTGTCCCGCAGGGCACGGATCCGGAGGACCTGGAGGGGTTCGTCGAGGGGGTGGGCGGCGCAGAGGGAGGTGAGCTCGGGGAGAGCGGCGGCGGCGCCGCCGAGCGCGAGGGCGGCGTCGAGCCTCGCCCGGCGGACGTCCAGTCGGCGGGCCTCCCAGCGGGCGGCCTCCGCGTCCCGGTCCGGCAGGTCGGCGAAGGCCGGCCCGCGCCAGAGCCCGAGGGCCTCGTCGAGGAGGGCGGCGGCACGTGCGGGGTCGGCCGCCCCGAGCGCTGCCAGGCCCTCGACGGCGAGGCGTTCGAAGCGGCGGGCGTCCACGTCCTCGGGCCGGGCGTCGAGCCGGTAACCGCCGTCGGCGGAGACCACCCGGTCCCGGCCGAGGACCCTGCGGAGCCGGCCGA
>NZ_JAINVG010000010.1 GCF_020400725.1 Streptomyces sp. NK15101
TCGCTCCACAGGTGCCGGTCGCGGGTGACGGCGGAGGCGACGGCGTCGGAGACGTCGTCGTAGACGGCCGGCGGGAGGGACTGGGCGAAGGGGCGCAGGGAGAGCACCTCGCCGTCGAGGACCTGCTGGGCCGCGAGGGTGCGGGCGCCGTCGAGGACGGATCCGTCGCGGCGGACCAGGTGGTAGCCGGTCGGGGTGCCCGGCGCCTGGGTCTGGCCGGTGAGGCGCAGGATCTCCGGGTAGACGTCGGCGACGGCGATGTCCTCGGGGAGCGCGACGTCGATGCGGCTGTCCGGCGCCACGACGGTGACGCGGCAGAAGCCGGTCGCTGCGGTCGTACTCACGTGTGGGGACCCCCTGATTCGCGGTTGCGGCCGTCCGGTTCGCGGTTGCGCCCGTTCTGATTCGCGGTTGCGCACGATGCGCGCGCCACCCTACCGGGGACGGCCGGTGGGGGCTGCAAGTAGGATCGCCGTCCCATGGGGGAAGTCCGCGCGCTCGGCTGCCGACAGGGGTGGCGTGCGGATGCTCCCGCCACGAGCCCGCCTCCAACGAGGGATTGATGCGCCGGTGAGCCAGATCGTCGTCAAACGCCCGCCGAGGTCCCTTCCTCCGGAAGTGCCCGGTGAGGAGCTGGTCCTGGAGTCTCCGCCGGAACTTCCGCGGGGACAGCAGGAGTCGGCGTTGATGCAGCTCCTGCCGATGCTCGGCATGGGATCGTCGGTCGTCTTCTTCTTCATGACGCCGTCGCCGATCATGCGGATCATGGGCACGCTGATGCTGGCGTCGACGGTCGCGATGGCCGTCGCCCAGTTCGTCAGATTCCGGCGCGGTACGCAGGGGCAAATGGCCGATGTCCGCCGCGACTACCTCAAATACCTCGCGCAGACCCGCCGTACGGTCCGGCGCACGGCGCGCAAGCAGCGGGACGCGCAGCTGTATCTGCACCCCTCCCCCGAGCAGTTGTGGTCGGTGGTGGCCGAGGGTTCCCGGGTGTGGGAGCGGCGGGTCGGCGACCACGACTTCGGGCAGGCGCGGATCGGTCTCGGGGCGCAGCAGCTGGCGACTCCCCTGGTGGCGCCGGACACGGCTCCGGTGGACGAGCTGGAGCCGCTGTGCGCGGGGGCGATGCAGCAGTTCCTGGCGGTGCACGGCACGTTGGACGGACTGCCGATGGCGGTCTCGATGCGGGCGTTCTACCACGTGACGGTGTCGGGCGAGCCGGAGTCGGCGCAGGCGGCGGCCCGGGCGCTGGTGGCGCAGCTGGTGACGCTGCACTCCCCCGAGGACCTGATGCTCGCCGTGGTGGCGGCGCGGCCGGCGCAGGAGCGCTGGGACTGGACGAAGTGGCTGCCGCACACGCAGGTGCCGGGGCAGGTCGACGGAGCCGGTACGAAGCGGCTGTTCGGCGACGACCTCGGTGAGCTGGAGAACATGGTCCGCTCGAAGCTCGACGGGCGCACGCGGTTCTCCCGGGAGAGCCCGCCGGTGCTCGACCAGCCGCACGTGGTCGTGGTCCTGGACGGCGGGATGGTGCCGCCGGACTCGCTGCTCGCGGCGCCCGAGGGCCTGCAGGGCGTGACGATCGTGGAGGTCGTCTCCGGTGAGCTCGACGAGCCGCGCGGTGGCCTCTCGGTGGTGGTGCGGCCGGGCCGGCTGCGTCTGGAGTCGGGCGGCGGCTTCGCGTACGAGGGACTGCCGGACGGCATCTCGCTGCCGGCGGCCGAGGCGCTGGCCCGCCAGCTGGCGCCGCTGCGGATGGGCGGCGGGGACGACGACGAGCCGCTGCTCGCCAACCTGGACTTCACGGATCTGCTGAACCTGGGCGACGCGGCCTCGGTGGACGTGACGCGGACCTGGCGGCCCCGGTCGGTGGCCGAGCGCCTCCGCGTGCCGATCGGTGTCGGCGAGGACGGCCAGCCGGTCATGCTGGACCTGAAGGAGGCGGCGCAGGAGGGCATGGGCCCGCACGGTCTGTGCGTCGGCGCGACGGGTTCCGGAAAGTCGGAGCTGCTTCGCACGCTGGTGCTCGGTCTGGCGGTGACGCACTCCTCGGAGACGCTGAACTTCGTCCTCGCGGACTTCAAGGGCGGCGCGACCTTCGCGGGCATGTCGCAGATGCCGCACGTGGCGGCGGTCATCACCAACCTCGCGGACGACCTGACGCTGGTCGACCGCATGGGCGACGCGATCCGCGGCGAGCTCCAGCGGCGGCAGGAGCTGCTGCGTTCGGCGGGCAACTACGCGAACATCCACGACTACGAGAAGGCGCGGGCGGCGGGTGCTCCGCTGGAGCCGCTGGCCTCGCTGGTCCTGGTGATCGACGAGTTCTCCGAGCTCCTCACCGCCAAGCCCGACTTCATCGACATGTTCATCCAGATCGGCCGCATCGGCCGCTCCCTCGGCGTGCACCTGCTGCTGGCCTCGCAGCGCCTGGAGGAGGGCAAGCTGCGCGGCCTGGACACGTACCTCTCGTACCGGATCGGCCTGCGGACCTTCTCGGCGGCGGAGTCGCGGACGGCGATCGGCGTGCCGGACGCGTACCACCTGCCGTCGGTGCCCGGTTCGGGCTATCTGAAGTTCGGCACGGACGAGATGACCCGCTTCAAGGCGGCGTACGTGTCGGGGACGTACCGGACGGGCGGCCCGCGCCTGGAGATCGGGCAGCTGCCGGTGGAGCGGCGGCCCGCGCTGTTCACGGCGGCGCCGGTGCCGGTGGTGTACGCGGCGCCGGACCCGGCCTATCTGACGCAGCAGCGCGCCGAGGAGGACGACGCGCTCGCGGACACGGTCCTCGACGTGATCGTGCGCCGTCTGGAGGGCCAGGGCGTGCCGGCGCACCAGGTGTGGCTGCCGCCGCTCGACCAGGCGCCCTCGCTGGACCAGCTGCTGCCGGGGCTCGCGCAGACGGCGGACCGGGGACTCACGGCGACGGAGTACACGCGTCAGGGCGGGCTCACGGTGCCGCTCGGCCTCATCGACAAGCCGTTCGAGCAGCGGCGCGAGGTGCTGTACCGGGACTTCTCGGGCGCGGCCGGCCACATGATGGTGGTCGGCGGTCCGCAGTCCGGCAAGTCGACGATCATGCGGACGCTGATCTCCTCGTTCGCGCTCACCCACACGCCGGCCGAAGTGCAGTTCTACTGCCTGGACTTCGGCGGCGGCGGCATGGTCTCGCTGGCCGACCTGCCGCACGTCGGCGGAGTGGCGTCCCGGCTCGACCCCGAGCGGGTGCGCCGGACGGTCGCCGAGGTCATGGGCGTGCTGAACCGGCGGGAGGAGTTCTTCCGCTCGCACTCCATCGACTCGATCGCGACCTACCGGCGCAAGCGGGCCGCGGGCGAACTGCCCGGCGAGGCCTGGGGCGACGTGTTCCTGATCGTGGACGGCTGGGGCGGCTTCCGCAACGACTACGACACTCTGGAGCCGATCGTCGCGGACATCGCCGCGCGCGGTCTGGGCTACGGCATCCACGTGATCATCACCGCCGCCCGCTACATGGAGGTGCGGGCGGCGCTCAAGGACCAGATGCTGGGCCGGCTCGAACTGCGGCTCGGTGACGTCATGGACTCCGAGTTCGACCGGAAGGTCGCGGCGAACGTGCCGACCGGGGTGCCGGGCCGTGGCCAGGTGCCGGAGAAGCTGCACTTCATGGGAGCGCTGCCGCGGATCGACGGGTCGAGCTCGGCCGCCGACCTGGCGGAGGGCACGGCGGCGTTCGTGCAGGCCGTGAAGGCGAGCTGGACCGGGGCCCCGGCTCCGGCGGTGCGGCTGCTGCCGCGCAAGCTGCCGGCGGAGCAGCTGCCGAAGGGCTTCGAGTACCCGCAGCACGGCATCGCGATCGGCATCGACGAGACGAACCTGGAGCCGGTGTTCGTCGACTTCGAGTCGGATCCGTTCTTCCTGATCTTCGGCGAGAGCGAGTCCGGCAAGACGGCGCTGCTGCGGCTGATCGCCAAGCAGCTGTGCGAGCGGTACTCGCCCGAGCAGGCACGGATCGTGGTGGGCGACTACCGGCGGACGATGCTGGAGGCCGTGGCGCCCTCGCACCTCCTGGAGTACGCGCCGATGGCCTCGGCCATGCAGATGCACATGGACGCGATCAACACGGTGATGACGAGGCGGGCGCCGAAGCCCGACATCACGCCGCAGCAGCTGCGGGACCGCAGCTGGTGGTCGGGCCCTCAACTGTTCGTCCTGGTCGACGACTTCGAGCTGGTGGCCACCAACTCCGGCAACCCGCTGGCCGTTCTGGTGGAGAACCTGCCGTTCGCCCGCGACGTCGGCATCCGGTTCATCGTGGCGCGCAGCCAGGCGGGTGCCTCCCGCGCGATGTACGAGCCGTTCATGCAGCGGATGCGGGAGCTGGGCGCGCAGGGCGTGCTCCTCTCCGGCGATCCGCAGGAGGGCGACATCCTGGGCGGCGTCCGGGCGCGGCCGATGCCTCCGGGCCGGGGCACGTTCGTGTCGCGCAAGCGCGGGACGCCGCTGGTGCAGCTGGGCTGGCTGCCCGAACAGCACTGAGCGGAGCGGTCCCTCCCACTACTGTGGGAGGGACCGTCGTACCACCGCGAAGGGATTGCGCCGATGACCGACGCCCACGAGACCGCCGCCGAGAGCGCGGACGCGGCCCTGGCCGCCGAGAAGCAGCGCCAGAAGGACGAGCTGTACGCGCTCGACATCTCCGGCGCGGAGTGGCAGGGCGCCCCGGGGACGAGCCCGGACGAGGAGCGCGTGGAGATCGCGCGGCTGCCCGGGGGCGCGGTGGCGATGCGCTCGTCGCTCGACAAGGACACGGTGCTGCGGTACACGAAGGCCGAGTGGGACGCGTTCGTCCTGGGGGCCAGGGACGGCGAGTTCGACCTGCGTTGATCCCGGGGACAGGTCCTACGCGTGAGGGGGTGGCCCGTCGGAACGGGCCACCCCCTCACGCGTGTTCGCCGGTTCTCACGGCGAAGCGCGGGCTCACATCATGCGGAAGCGAGCCGCGTTGCCCTTGTCGGTGTCCTGGTAGCCGACGACCGACTCGTCGAGGAGCTGGGCGATGCGCGCCAGGTCCTGGTTCATGCCGGCCATGTCGCGGGTCAGGCGGTCCTGGCTCTCGCGGTAGGCGATCTTCGCTTCACCCTCCCAGTTGGAGGCGACGCGGTTGACCTCGGCCATGAGGTCGTCGAGCTTCTGGGTGAGGGTGCTGGAGGTGAGGCGGGTGTCGGCTGCCGCCTGCGTCACGGTGTCGTAATTGACCGCAGTGGTCATGGTGATGACTCCTGGAGTGAGAGTGGCGCGGAGGACTGGTCGGGTCGGACGGCTCAGACGCCGAGGATGGCGCTCTGGCCACCGCCGGAGCCGCTGTCCATCTGACGGAAGGACCGCATGCGGTCCTCCTCCTCCTGCGAGAACCCGTCGGCGCTCATGCGCATGATCTCCTCGAGCTTCGTGAGCTCGGCGCGCATGCTGCGCAGACGCTGGTTCAGGTCGTTCTGGACCCGGTCGTACTCCTTGCTCGCAGCGCCCTGCCAGCCCGCCTGGACGCGGTCCACCACGCCGTTGAGGGAGGTGATGCGGGCCTGGAGCTCGTCGGAGAAGTCCTGGATCCGGCCGGCGAGCTTGACTTGTTCGGCACTGGTTACGTTCAGGTCTTTCGACATCTTGCCCCTTCTTCCTTCGGTGGCTGCGACGGACCGGCCGTCGGGCCATCCGGTCGTGATGCGGACGGGAATCTTCTGATGCCGCCCCCGTGCTGGGTTCGCACTGCCGTGCCCCCAGCGGTCACTGTAGCCATTGACGGCGGCAGTTCCAACTGCAAAGGGAGGACCCGGTACTTGACCGGTGTGCGCGTCATCGGGCCTCCCTTCTGCGGCGGCTGTCGCGGATCACGGTGGCCGTCCCGGCGACCACGGCCACCAGGACACCTCCGATCCCCAACGCGTAGGTGGCGAGCCGTTCGGAGCGCTCCTGGGGCGTCTCCGACAGCGCCAGACGGGCCGGCTCGGGAGCCGGCGGCTTGGGCGGGCCCGGATCGGGCACGGGCGAGGAGGCCGGTGTCCCGGGGAGGTCGGCGAGCGCCCGGACCGGGTCGACCACGCCCCAACCGACGTGGTCGTCACGCCCGTTGATCGAGCGGACGGCCGTCTGCTCGATCCGGGCGACGATCTGGGCCGCGGTCCACTTCGGGTACTTGGCGCGGAGCAGGGTGGCGACGCCGGCGACGTACGGGGCGGAGAAGCTGGTGCCGTTGTCGACGCACTGGCCGCCGCCGGGAACGGTGGAGACGATGTCGACGCCGGGCGCGGCGACGCCCACCATGGGGCCCGACTGGGAGAAGGCGGCGCGTTCGTTGTTCCGGTCGGAGGAGGCGACGGCGAGGACGCCGGGGAAGGCGGCCGGGTAGGTCTTCTTGCGGGCCCCGTCGATGCCGTCGTTGCCGGCGGAGGCGACGACGACGACGTCCTTCTCGATGGCCCGGGCCACGGCCTTGGCCATGGGCGAGTCGGGACCCAGCGGCTGGGTGGTGTCCTGCGAGATGTTGATGACCTTCGCGCCCTTGAGGACGGCGTGGTCGATCGCCTGCGCCATCGTGTCGGACTTGCCGCTGTTCTTCTCGTCGTTCTGCCGGATCGGGATGATCGTGGCCTCGGGCGCGAGGCCGACGAAGCCGGTGCCCTTGCGAGGGCGGGCGGCGATGATGCCGGCGACCTTGGTGCCGTGGCCGACCTCGTCGACGGTGCCGTCGGTCTTGCCGCGGTTCTCGTCGCCGTAGGAGGGGTTCTCCTTGTCGGGCTTGAGGTAGTCCTTGCCCGCCTTGGCGTCGACGGCGGTGCGCAGCTGCGGGTTGACGTCGTCGACGCCGGTGTCGATGACGGCGACCCGGACGCCCTTGCCCTTGGTGTCCTGCCACAGCTCGTCGAGGAGGACCCGCTGGAGCGGCCAGGGGGTGCCCTCGATCTGCTTCTTCATGGGGAAGGTGCACTCGCCGCTGCCGTCGAGGGCCGGGCCGTCGTGCGCCCGGGCGGGCTCGGCGGCCGCCGCCGGGGCGGCGAGCAGGGCCGTGAGGGTGCCCGCGGCGAGCAGGGCGGCCGTGCGGTGCGTCGTCGTCACAGGTGCCACCCCCTAGGAACCCTGCGGCTGACGCGCGCTGTTGGTGTCGAGCCGGGGACCCTTCGACAGGAACTCCGACCATTCGATCGGGACGAGGACCGGCACGACCTTCTCGTAGCCGAGACGCTTCTGGGCATCGCTGGGTTCCGGCCTGCCGTCGGTCTGCTTCTGCTCGCCGGCACCGATCTCGGAACGGGCCGAGTCGCTGTCGCCGTTGGCCTGGACGGCGTACCGCAGGCCGGTGTCGGTGACGAGGAAGAGGGAGCCGTCGGGCGTCTTCTGCTTGCCCTGGATCTGCGTGTAGAGGAGGCCGGTGCCGGGGGTGACGTACGTGCTGCTGCCGCCGGCGGTGATGTCGGCGGGGTACTCGGTGCCGGCCCAGGTGGTGAGCGTGGTGTCGCCCTTCTCGTCGACGTCGGTGAGGACGTTGCAGACGGTGTCCCGGGCCCCCTCGCCGGTGGCGGCGTTGATCTGGGTGGACTTCAGCGTCGGCCAGCGGACGCCGTCGTGGAAGACGGTGGGGTCCGGGACGAAGGAGGAGGCGTCGACGGTGGTCGCCTTGCCGTCCATGTCCAGGTTGCCGGTCTCCGGGGAGTTGATGAGCAGCCAGGCGGTGAACGGGGTGACGGGCTGGACCTTGCCGGCGAGCACGACGTAGTACTGCGGGCCGGAGCCGGTCTGGGCGAGGAGGACCATGCCGATCCGGTTCTCGGTCCCGGTGAGGGTGTTGCCGGGGATGCCGGCGGAGGAGCCGACCGTGCCGTCGATGTGCGGGAAGTCGATCTCGTCGCCGGTCTTCAGGGTGGCGAGCCAGTCGTCGGTGACGGCCTGCGGCTCCTTGCCGAGACCGACGAGGGCGGTGAGGAGTCCGGGACGGTCGGCCTTCACCGGGTACTTGGTGCCGGTGTGGTCGACGAGGAACTGGGCGCTCCCCTTCTGCCCCTTGACGTAGAGGACCTGGCCGTCCTTCAGCTGGTTCTTGCCCCGGGTCCGTTCGGCGTCGCGCTTGGCGAAGAGGAAGGTCGCCTTCTGGACGCTGGCGCCCTTGCCGCCGCCGGGCTGCTCGCAGACGGCCCAGAGCTTCTCCGTGCCGGCGTCCTCCGCGACGGGCAGCCGGTCGGGGGCGTAGGGGATGCCGAGGATGGGCCCGCGCGGCGGCTTGCCCTCGTCGAGCTTCTTGTCGTCGACCTGGATGACCTGGAACTGGTCGGGGTTGAGCAGCAGCCGGGCGGAGGCGAGGTTGAGGACGGGGTGGAGCAGGGTCTTCTTGTCCTTGCCCTTGCCGGTCTCCAGGACGACGTACCGGGTGGTCGACTGCTTGCCGACGATGACCCGGGTGCCGGGGGTGTCCCAGCCCTTGGGGGCGGTGGGCTTGAACATGCCCCAGGCGCCGAATCCGGCGACGACGAGCGCGGAGACGATCAGACCGGGGACGACCGCGCGCAGCGGCTTCGGCGCCCCCTCCTCCGTGCCGGAGGGCGAGGGTTGGAGGAATGCCGCCACCGTGCGCTTCTTCGCAAAGGTGTACGCGTTGAGCTCGTCCCGCCGCGATGCCATGAGTCCCCATTCTCGTCAGGCGCGATCTTCGCGCGGGGCCGCCGGGGTGGTGACACCCGGGCCCCGGCCTTCGGACCGGCCCCCTACTATGCCTGCTGTCCCGTGGGGTTCGTGGGGCGGGTAGGGTGATCCGGCCGCCAAAGCCCTGGCGGGCCAGGGTCATCGGGACGAATTGAGGGGGATTCTCCATCATGGCTTCCGCGAGGCGGAGGCGGCCCGCCGCGGCCGCTGCCTCCACACCCCCGTCCACGGGGCCCGCCCCCGCGGTCTCACCGCGGCTCCAGGCACGTCCCGGACACTTCGGTTCGTTCCGATTGCAACAGCTCGTACTGATCGAGGTGGCGGCGGCGCTGCTGCTCCTCGCCTGGGTCGTCGAGCCGGTGCTGCTCGTCCCCGCCGGCGTGGTCGCCGTCGTGCTCGTCCTGCTCGCCGTGGTGCGCCGGCACCGGCGTTCGCTGCCCGAGTGGCTCGGCACCTTCCTCGCGCTGCGCGCCCGCTCGCGCCGGGCCGCCTCGCTCACGGTGCCGGAGGGCACCGAGCCGGGGTTCGCTCCGCTCGTGGAGTGCGATCCGGCGCTGCGGACCTACGCGTACAGCGACCGCGACCGGCGTCCGGTCGGGATGGTCGGCGACGGCACCTTCCTGACCGCCGTCCTGCGGGTCGAGTCGGACGGCACGGCGCTGCGCCCGGACCGCGCGGCGAAGCCGCTGCCCGTCGGGCTCGTCCGGGACGTGCTGAGCGTGGACGGCATCCGGCTGGAGTCGGCGCAGATCGTGCAGCACACGCAGCCGGCGCCCGCGCCGCACCTGCCCGCGCAGTCGATGGCCGCCCGCAACTACGGCCCGCTCCAGGCGCAGACGGGTTCGCCCGCGGTGCGCATCACCTGGATCGCGCTCAAGCTCGATCCCGAGCTCTGCCCGGAGGCGGTGGCCGCGCGCGGCGGCGGCATGACCGGCGCCCAGAAGTGCGTGGTGCGCGCGGCCGACCAGTTGGCGAGCCGGCTCGCCGGCGCCGGGTTCCGGGCGAGCGTGCTCACGGAGCAGGAGCTGACCTCGGCGCTCGCCACGTCGAGCTGCGCCAGCCCGATGGCGATCGCGCAGGCGGGCCGGGGTCAGGCGCAGGGGCGCCGGACCCAGGAGACCGCGCGGACCTGGCGGGTGGACGACCGGCGGCACACGACGTACTGGGTGGGGCGCTGGCCCCAGTTGGGCGGCCGGAACGGCGGCGCGGGCGCCTCGATGCCGCAGCTGGTGGCCCTGCTGACCTCGCTGCCCGCGCTCGCGACGACGTTCAGCCTGACGCTGAGCGGCGGGGACCGGCAGGAGGTGACGGTGACCGGACACGTGCGGATCACCGGACGCAGTGACGAGGAACTGGTGGCCGCGCGGCACGAGCTGGAGCGTGCGGCGCGCGGGGTGAAGACGGGGCTCGTACGGCTCGACCGGGAACAGGTGCCCGGCATCCTGGCGACGCTTCCGCTGGGGGGTGCGCGCTGATGTCCACCGCCTCCTTCGGCACATCGCCGGCCCCGGGCGCGCCTTCCGCCCGGCGTACGGGGCGGGTCTCCCGGCCCCGGTTCGGTTTCGGGCTCGTGGGGCCGCGCCGCGACCGGCACTCCGTACCCCTGGAACAGCTGGAGGCGCTGGCCCTGCCGGTCGGCGACGACGGCATGGTGATCGGCGTGGACGCCGAGGGCCGCCCGGCCGTGCTCGGCATCAACCGGCCCGTCCCGTACGACGTCACCCTCATCGGCGGTCTGTGGACCGCGCAGGTGCTGGCCCTGCGCGCGGCCGCGACCGGCGCCCGGGTGGCGGTCGAGACCGGCCGCGCCCAGGCGTGGACGGCCCTGGCGCAGGCCGCGGGCGGCGGACAGCCGTGCATCACGCTGCACGACGTGGGCCGGGTGCCGCCGCAGGGCGCGTCGGCGGGCAGTCCGGTGGTCGTGGTGCGCGACTGCGGCATGCGGCCGCCGCGCGGCCGCGTCGTCTCGGCGCCCTGGCAGTCCGTGGTGACGCTGCTGCCCTATCTGAGCCCGGTCGCGCCCCGGCTCCTGGAGAAGTCCTCCCTGGTCGGCGTCCAGCGGGTGTCCCCCGACGAGGCGGCCCAGATCGGCCGCATCATGAACCTGCCCCGGAACGAGTACGAGGCGCTGTCCACGCTCGCCGACGGCGTGACCCTCTGGTGCACGCCGAACGACCGCCAGTTCGTGATGACCCAGGCGACGGACGCCGAGACCGGATTGTTGGGCGGCGCCCGCCGGATGGACTGAGTGGCGGCCTCATGACATGGAACCGTTCAAGTACGTCCGTTTTTGCATCGTTTTGAGCGGTGGGGGTTCTCACTCTGCGGCGCGGCCGGGTCACTTGGGGCCCGGACCGGGTCGCGGAGGCGGGTGCGGCGGGGTCGTCGGCCCTGCCCCGGGGCGGCCCGCGGCGTTTAGGGTGGAAGGGCCCCGCCCACAACGGCACAAGGGTGCTCGACCACACCAGGAGGCAAAGTGAACGGCGATCGCGACGAGATCCACGGGGGTTGGAATCCGCCCGCCGACGATCAGTCCGACGCGGATCCCGCCGAGATGACGGGTGAGTTCACCATCGACTACACCCCGCCCGCCTGGTACACGCAGAACGCGTCGGGCGGTGCGGGAGCGGGCGGTGCCACTCCCCCGCCGCCGAGCGGAGCGCCGGTCGCCGTGCCGGGCCTCCCGGCGAACAGCGGCTTCGAGCCCGGCTGGAACGTCGCGCCGCCGGCCCCGCCGGTGGTGCCGGCCGCGGTCCCGCCCGCGGCGCCCGCGCCCGCGCCCGCGCCTGCGCCTGCCCAGTCGGTCGAGCCGGCCGCACCGGTGACGCCCGCGGCGGTTCCTCCGGTGGGGGTTCCTCCGGTGGGGGTTCCTCCGGTGGGCGTGCCGGGGGGCTCGCTGCCTGGTGCGCCGGTGCCGGGTACGCCGGTAGCCGGTGCGCCGGTGCCGGGTACGCCGGTAGCCGGTGTGCCTGGTGCGCCTGCGCCGTCCGCTTCCGTGCCGTCCGCCCCGGCGCCCGCGCCCGAGACCTCCGCCCCCGCGGCCTCCTTCGGGGGCGGGGACGTCGAGAGCGGCGCCACCGTACGGTTCTCCCCCGCCGCCCTCCAGCGTGAGATCGCGGAGCGGACGGCGGAGGGCGCGGAGGGCTCCGCCGAGTCCGTCGGTGCGGTGGACGCCGCCCAGGACTCCCCCTCGGCCCCCGAGGAGTCCGCCGCCTCGGACGCGGCGGAGACCGGGACCGCCGCCGAGACCACGGACGGTTCCTCGAGCACCGACGGCGACGCCGCGGCGGACACTTCGGTGGCTCCGGACGCGTCGGACACTGCGGAGGCCGCGGATGCTTCGGACGGCGAGAAGCCGGCCGAGACCGACGACACCGCGAGCCCGGAGGACGAGCAGGCCGCGCCCGTCGCGGAGACGGAGACGGTCCCGGAGCCGGACGGCGAGGCCGGCACCGAGTCGGAGACCGGCGCGGGCGTCCCGGCCGACGCCCCCGCTCCCGGCGCCGGCCCCCTCCCGGCCGCTCAGCCGGCCGCCGACGTGCCGCAGGGCTTCGGTCCCGGCGCGGCCCCCGGTCCGTACGACACCGCGGGGCAGCAGGCCGGCGGCGCTCCGGGGCCCTTCCCCGGCACCCCGTACCCCGGGCCCCACCCCGCCGGGGGCCCGCAGGCCGGGGCCGGGCTGCCCCCGCTGCCCCCGTCCTTCCAGCCGGCCGCCCCCGAGCCCGCGCAGCAGTGGCCCGCGCAGCCCCTCCCCGGCGCCCAGCCGGTGCCGCCGGCCGCGCCGCTGCCGCCCACCGCCGCCTGGCCCGCCCCCGAGGCGTCCGCGCCCGGTGCGCCCGGCCCCGTACCGCCGCAGGCCCAGCCCCAGGCGCCCGGTGCCTACGGCTACCCGCAGGCCCCGCAGGACCGCCAGGCTCCGCAGCCCCCGGCGCCGCAGGGCGGTTACGGCTTCCCGCAGCCCGGGACGCCCCCGCAGCAGGCCGGTTACGGCTACCCGCAGCAGCCCGGCGTGCCCGGCGGCGTCCCGCCGCAGGCGCAGGCGCCGGGCGGCTACGGCTATCCGCACCCCGGCGCCGTGCCCCCGCAGGCGGCGCAGGCCCCACAACCGCCGTACGACGGTCAGCCGCCGGTGGATCCGCGGACCGGCGCCGCCTGGCCCTCGCCGGTGACGCACGACCAGCGGGAGCGGTCCGTGCCCGGCGCCCCGCTCGGGTACAACGCGGCCGTCGAGCTCTCCTCCGACCGGCTGCTGCGCAACAACAAGCAGAAGCCCAAGTCCAGCCGCAACCCCGGCGCCGCCAACCGCTTCAAGCTCGGCGGCAAGAAGGAGGAGGCGGAGCGGCAGCGCAAGCTGGACCTGATCCGGACGCCGGTCCTCTCCTGCTACCGGATCGCGGTCATCTCCCTCAAGGGCGGTGTCGGCAAGACCACGACGACCACCGCGCTCGGCGCGACCCTCGCCACCGAGCGGCAGGACAAGATCCTGGCGATCGACGCCAACCCGGACGCCGGCACGCTGGGCCGCCGGGTGCGGCGCGAGACCGGGGCGACGATCCGGGACCTGGTGCAGGCGATCCCGTACCTCAACTCGTACATGGACATCCGCCGGTTCACCTCGCAGGCGCCGTCCGGTCTGGAGATCCTCGCCAACGACGTGGACCCGGCCGTCTCGACGACCTTCAACGACGAGGACTACCGGCGCGCGATCGACGTCCTCGGCAAGCAGTACCCGATCATCCTCACCGACTCGGGCACGGGTCTGCTGTACAGCGCCATGCGCGGGGTCCTGGACCTCGCCGATCAGCTGATCATCATCTCCACGCCCTCCGTGGACGGCGCCTCCAGCGCCTCGACCACCCTGGACTGGCTCTCCGCGCACGGTTACGCGGACCTGGTGCAGCGCTCCATCACGGTCATCTCGGGCGTCCGCGAGACCGGCAAGATGATCAAGGTCGAGGACATCGTGCAGCACTTCCAGACCCGCTGCCGCGGCGTCGTGGTCGTGCCCTTCGACGAGCACCTGGCGGCCGGCGCCGAGGTGGACCTCGACATGATGCGGCCGAAGACCAGGGAGGCGTACTTCCACCTCTCGGCGATGGTGGCCGAGGACTTCACACGGGCGCAGCAGGCGCAGGGGCTGTGGACCGGTGACGGCCAGGGCGCCATGCCCCCGCACATGGCCCCGCCGATGCCGGGCCAGCCGATGCCCGGGCAGCCGATGCCGGGCCAGTTCGCGCCGGGACAGCCGATCCCCGGTCAGCCGATGCCGGGACAGCCGATCCCCGGCCAGCCGGTGCCCGGGCAGGCGCCCGGCCCGATGCCCGGCCAGTTCGCGCCGGGGCAGGCTCCCGGTCAGCCGATGCCCGGTCAGCCGTACGCGCCCCAGCCGCCGCAGCCCGGCCGGCCGTACCCGCCGCAGCCCCAGGCCGGTCAGCAGCCCTACCCGCAGCCGGGGCAGCCGATGCCGGGGCAGGTGCCCGGCCCGATGCCGGGTCAGTTCGGCCCCGGTCAGCCCGTCCCCGGTCAGCCGTACGGGCCCCAGGCCGGCGCGCCGTACCCGCCGCAGCCCGGTCAGCAGGGGCAGCCCGGAATGCCGCAGTCCTGGCAGCAGCCGCAGGACGTAAGCGAGGGCCGGCCGGGGCAGCCGCTGCCTCCGCAGGCGGACCCGCAGGGCCCTCCGCAGGCGCCGCCAGCCCCTCAGCAGTAGGGCGTCACAGGATTAGACCAATGAGGCTCCGTATCGGCTCACCGATACGGAGCCTTTTGGCGTTCCCGCAGTCCACAAGGGGTTTGAGGGATCGTTGACGACGGCAGACCACCGCTGATACACCTTCGCTTCACCCATCGTCAGCCCAAGATCCACGACAGTACTCCGACGCGAGGTCACGTCCCATGGTCATGGTCACGAAGGTTCCACCCCGTCCCGCTCCTGCCCGCAGAGCCCTCCGACTGCTGCTCGCCGCCGGTCTCGCCGCCGGCTCCCTCGTCGTCGTTCCCGGCACCGCGCAGGCGGAGGACGAGAAGTCCGGCGGCACCACCCTCACGGTCGCCGTCTCGCAGAGCATCGACTCGCTCAGCCCGTTCCTGGCCCAGAAGCTCACCTCGACCAGCATCCACCGGCTGGCGTACGAGTACCTCACGAACTACGACCCGAAGGACGCCCACACGATCCCGGGCCTGGCGACCGCCTGGAAGTCCTCGGCCGACAAGCTGACGTGGACGTACACGATCCGCAAGGACTCGACCTGGTCCGACGGGCGGCAGGCCACCGCCGAGGACGCGGCCTGGACCTTCAACAAGATGATGACCGACCCGAACGCCGCCACCGCCAACGGCAGCTTCACCGCGAACTTCGCGCAGGTCACCGCCCCCGACCCGCAGACGCTCGTCATCCGGCTGAAGAAGCCGCAGGCGACGATGACGGCCCTCGACGTGCCGATCGTGCCGAAGCACGTCTGGGAGAAGGTCACCGACTTCTCGAAGTTCAACAACGACAAGGAGTTCCCGATCGTCGGGAACGGCCCCTTCGTCATCACGGACTTCAAGGTCGACCAGTACATCAAGCTCAAGCCGAACAAGAAGTTCTGGCGGGGCGCCCCCAAGTTCGACGAGCTGGTCTTCAGGTACTACAAGGACGGGGACGCCGCCGTCGCCGCCCTGCAGAAGGGCGAGGTGTCCTTCGTGCCGAACCTGACGCCCGCCCAGGCGGCCGCGCTGAAGACCCAGAAGAACATCAAGGTCAACGACGCCCCCGGCCGCCGCTTCTACGCCCTCGCCACCAACCCGGGCGCGAAGGCCCGGGACGGGAGGACCTTCGGCAACGGGCACAAGGCGCTGCTCGACCCCGCGGTCCGCAAGGCGCTCTTCCTCGCCGTCGACCGCGCCACCCTCGTCGACAAGGTCTTCCAGGGCCACGCCGTCGAGGGCGAGGGGTACATCCCGCCGCGCTTCGGCTCGTACTTCTGGAAGCCGGAGGACGCGCAGAAGCGGGCGTACGACCCCGTCCAGGCGGAGAAGCTCCTGTACTCGGCCGGATACCGGAAGAACGCCGAGGGCAAGCGGCTCGGCAAGGACGGCAGGCCCCTGGAGTTCCGGATCCTCTGTCACGCCACCGACCCGAACGACAAGGCGGTCGGCAAGTACCTCCAGGAGTGGTGGGGCAAGCTCGGCATCGGCCTGAAGGTCGAGTGCCTGGACAGCGTCTCCGACCCGTGGGTCAAGGGCGACTACGACCTCGCCTTCGACGGCTGGTCGGTCAACCCCGACCCGGACTACGTCCTCTCCATCCACACCTGCGGCACGCTCCCGGCGACCCCGAAGGACTCCGGCGCCACCGACAACTTCATCTGCGACAAGGAGTTCGACGGGCTCTACGCGCAGCAGGCGGTGGAGTACGACGCCGCCAAGCGGGCGGATCTGGTGAAGCGGATGCAGTCCCGGCTGTACGACACGGGGTACATGAACGTCATGGCCTACCCGAACGCCCTGGAGGCGTACCGCACGGACCAGATCAGGTCCATCACGACCATGCCCGAGGCCGCCGGGAACCTGTGGGGCCAGGACGGCTACTGGAGCTGGTGGTCGGCCGTGCCCGCGGACCGGGCGGAGGACTCCGGCGGCGGCTCGTCCGCCGGGGTCGTCATCGGCGTCGGCGCGGCCGTGGTGGCCGTGCTCGGCATCGGCGTCCTCCTCGGTCTGCGCCGCCGCTCCACCGCCGACGACCGCGAGTAGTACGTGACGACGGCAAGCACCCCCGCCGACGTGGCGCGGGCCGAGAAGGCCCGCGCCACGGACGGCGCACCCCGCACCGGTTCCTCCCTCGGCTACCTCCGCCACGCGGCGGGGAAGCTGGGCGGCGCGCTCGTCTCGCTCTTCGCCGTGCTGGTAACCAGCTTCTTCCTCTTCCGGATCATCCCCGGTGACCCGGTGAAGGCGATGACCCACGGCGTGCCCACCTCGGCCGAGCAACTCGCCACGCTGCGCCGCCAGTTCGGTCTCGACCTGCCGCTGTGGCAGCAGTTCACCGACTACTGCGCCAAGGCGCTGAGCGGCGACCTCGGCACCTCGTTCCAGTTCCGCGCCCCCGTCGGGGACCTCATCGCGGAGAAGCTCCCGGCGACGCTGCTGCTCACCGGGGTCGCCGTGGTGATCTACTCGGCGCTCGGACTGTGGCTCGGCACCCGCTCGGCCTGGCGGCACGGCGGTCTCGGCGACAGGCTGAACACCGGGATCGCGCTGACCCTGTGGTCGGTGCCCTCCTTCTGGCTCGGGCTGCTCCTCATCATCGTCTTCTCGGTGGGCATGGGACCGGTCCCGGGGCTCTTCCCGACCGGCGGCATGGAGTCGGGCACGGGCGAGACCGGATTCGCGTACGTCCTGGACGTCGCCCACCACCTGGTCCTGCCCGTGGTCACGCTCGTCGCGGTCGGCTACGCGCAGACCCTGCTCGTGATGCGCTCCTCGCTCCTCGACGAGATGGGCGGCGACTACCTGACGACGGCACGGGCGAAGGGGCTGCGGGACGACGCCGTGCGCCGCCGGCACGCCGTGCCGAACGCGCTCCTGCCGACCGTCACCATGATCTTCATCAACCTGGGGCACGTGGCGGCCGGCTCGATCCTGGTGGAGACGGTGTTCTCCTGGCCGGGGCTCGGCGGTCTCTTCTACCAGGCGCTCAGCGTGCCCGATCTGCCGCTCGTGCAGGGCCTGTTCGTGGTCTTCGCCGGAGCGATGATCCTGATGAACCTGCTCGCCGACCTGCTCTATCCGCTGCTCGACCCCCGGGTGGGCCGATGACCTCTCCGACGACCTCTCGGAAGACCTCTCTGGTCTGGGAACGCCGCAAGGGTTCCGTTGCCCGCTTCTGGCGCGGCTACCGCACGCACCGGGCCGGGCTGTACGGTCTCGCCGGCCTCGCCCTGATCGCCCTGCTCGCGCTCGCCGCCCCGCTGGTCGTCGGCTCCGACGTGCAGTCGGTGACCGAGGCGCCGGGCACGGCCCTGGAGCCGCCGAGCGCCGAGTTCCCGCTCGGCACCGACCAGTTCGGGCGCCCGCTGCTCGGCCTGCTGATCTGGGGCGCCCGGATCTCGCTGCTCGTCGGCCTGCTCGCGGCGACCCTCTCGGTCGCCATCGGGACCCTGGTGGGCATCATCGCCGGGCACTACGGCGGCTGGTTCTCGACGGTCGTCATGCGGATCACCGACTGGTTCCTGGTGATGCCGACGCTGGTGCTCGCGATCGTCCTCGCCACCGTCATGTCCCGGTCGATGTGGACGGTGGTCCTGGCCATCGGCGTGACCTCCTGGCCCACCACCGCCCGGCTGGTGCGGGCGCAGACGATCGCGGTGGAGTCCCGCCCGTACATCGAGCGGGCCACCGCGCTCGGCGGCGGCCACCGGCACGTCATGACCCGGCACGTGCTGCCGAACGTGATGCCGCTGGTGCTCGCGCAGACCACCCTCGGCATCTCGACGGCCATCCTCACCGAGGCGACCCTCGCCTTCCTCGGCCTCGGCGACCCGACCGTGGTGTCGTGGGGCGGGATGCTCCAGGACGCCCGGGAGGCGGGCGCCGTCTCCTCCGGACACTGGTGGTACCTGGCCCCGCCGGGGATCGCGATCGCCCTGGTCGCGCTGGCGTTCACGCTGTGCGGCCGGGCCGTGGAATCCGTACTGAACCCGAAACTGGGGGTGGGGCGATGAGCCTCCTGGAGGTGCGGGGCCTGCGGGTGACGTACGGCTCCGGCGCGGCCGCCGTGCCCGCCGTGCGCGGGGTCGACCTGAGCCTGGAGCCGGGCACCAAGCTGGGCGTGGCCGGCGAGTCGGGCTGCGGCAAGTCCACCCTCGCGCTCGCGCTGCTGCGGCTGCTGCCGGCCTCGGCGCGGATCGAGGGCGAGATCCTGCTCGACGGCGACGACGTCCTCGCCATGTCGTGGGGGCGGCTGCGGGCCGTGCGCTGGGCGGGCGCGTCGATCGTCTTCCAGGGCGCGATGCACTCGCTGAACGCGGTGCACCGGATCGGGGACCAGATCGCCGAGCCGCTGCTCGTGCACGGCCGGGCGACCCCCTCGGCGGCCCGGACGCGGGTCGGCGAGCTGCTCGAACACGTCGGGCTTCCGGCGGCCCGGGCCGCCGCCTACCCGCACGAGCTGTCCGGCGGGCAGCGGCAGCGCGTGATGATCGCGATGGCGCTCGCCTGCGACCCCCGTCTGATCGTCGCGGACGAGCCGACGACCGCGCTCGACGTGATGATCCAGGCGCAGATCCTGCGGCTGATCGAGCGGCTCGTCGCCGAGCAGTCCATCAGCCTCCTGATGATCAGCCACGACCTGGCGGTCCTCGCGGACACCTGCGACCGGCTCGCCGTGATGTACGCGGGCCGGGTCGTCGAGGAGGGGCCCGCGCGGGCGGTGTACGAGGCGGCCCGGCACCCGTACGGGCGGGCGCTGTCCTCGGCGTTCCCCCGCATCGGCGACCCCGCGTCCCGGCGGGCCCCGCGCGGCCTGCCCGGCGACCCGCCCGACCCGGCCGACCTGCCCGGCGGCTGCACCTTCCATCCGCGCTGCCCGGTGGCGGTGGACGCCTGCGCGGAGCACGACCAGGAACTGCGGGAGGCGGGCGCGGGGCGCCGGGCCGCCTGCGTACACGTGGGGAGCACGTCATGAGCCTGCTGTCGGCGCGCGGACTGCACGTGACCTTTCCCGGGCGGCGGGGCGCACCGCCCGCGCGCGCGGTGGACGGCGTGGACCTGGACATCGGTGCCGGCGAGATCGTGGCCCTGGTCGGCGAGTCCGGCTGCGGCAAGACGACGCTGGCCCGGTCCCTGCTCGGCCTGGTCCGGCCCACGTCGGGGGCGGTCGCCTTCGACGGGCAGCCGCTGGCGTACTCCTCCGGGGCGCTCAGGACCTACCGGAAGCGGGCGCAGCTGGTCCTCCAGGACCCGAGCGGCTCGCTGAACCCCCGGCACACCGTGTACGACGCGGTGGCGGAGGGGCTGCGGATCCACGGCTACGAGGGGGACGAGCGCGCGGCCGTCGGCGAGGCCCTCGCGCGGGCGGGGCTGCGGCCCCCGGAGCGGTTCTTCCTCCGCTACCCGCACGAGCTGTCCGGCGGGCAGCGGCAGCGCGTGGTCATCGCGGGCGCGCTCGTCCTGGAGCCCGAACTGATCGTCGCCGACGAGCCGGTGGCGTCCCTGGACGCGTCCGTACGGGGGGAGATCCTGGCGCTGCTGCTGCGGCTCCGCGACGAACTCGGCCTGTCCGCGCTCGTGGTGACGCACGACCTGGGCCTCGCGTGGAACATCGCGGACCGGGTGGCGGTGATGTACCTGGGCCGGGTCGTGGAGACGGGTCCGGTGGAGTCGGTCCTGACGAACCCCCAGCACCCTTACACGCGGGCCCTGTTGTCGGTCCTGCCGGAGTCGGAGGGCTCCCCCGTGATCCTCACCGGCGAGCCGCCGGACCCCTCCCGCATCCCGTCGGGCTGCCGCTTCCACGTCCGCTGCCAGCTCCTGGCCTCGGGCGAGGCGACGGCCGTCGCGGACCGCTGCCGGGGGGAGGACCTGCCGGTCCTGGGGGGCGGTGGGGAGGCGGTGGCCTGCCACTGGGCGACGACGGGCTGACACCGCTTGCGGGCGCCCGTTCCGCACCCCGTCGCTCCATTGTGGGCAGTCGTTCCGCTGGGGCGGAACGGGTGGGCACAACGGACGGCGCCCCCTTGCCGGGCCTAGGCTCCTGTGCTTGAACCCGCACCACCTGTGCACCGCCGCTCGGGGTGCGGGTCCAGGCGCGGGACGCGGAGGCGCCGCTGTGGGCGCCGTCCCGTGTGCCCACCCGTCCCGCCCTGCGGGACGATTGCCCACACGGGGCGAGGGCGGGGGCGCCGCCCAGCAGGGCGCGGGTCCACACGGGCAGGTGGTGGAAGGGCGCCGGCCCCGTGGGCGCGGTGTCAGGAGCGGTCGTATTCCTCCGTCAGCTCCCGGCAGCGCTTCACGTCGCCCGCCATCGCCTGGAGCAGGTCGTCCAGCGTGTCGAACTTGAGCATGCCGCGCACGTACGCCAGGAAGTCCACGGCCACGTGCAGCCCGTACAGGTCGAGCCCCTCGCGGTCGATCGCGTACGCCTCGACCGTCCGCTCCGTGCCGTCGAACTGCGGGTTCGTGCCGACCGAGATCGCCGCCGGCATCCGCTCCCCCGCCGCCGTGAGCCAGCCCGCGTAGACGCCGTCCGCCGGGATCGCCGTGTGCGGCAGGGTCTCGACGTTGGCCGTAGGGAAGCCGAGCTCGCGGCCGCGCTGCGCGCCGCGGACGACGATGCCCTCGACCCGGTGCGGGCGCCCGAGGATCTCGGCCGCCCCGGCCATGTCGCCCTCGGCGACGAGGCGCCGGGTGAGGGTGGAGGAGAAGGGCTCACCGCCGCCGGCGGTCCCGCTGACGTACAGGTCGATGACCTCGACCTCGTAGTCGTACGTGGCGCCCAGCTCGGTCAGGAAGGCGACGTTGCCCGCGGCCCGGTGCCCGAAGCGGAAGTTGGGGCCCTCGATGACGGCCTTCGCGTGCAGCTTGTCGACCAGCACCTTGACGATGAAGTCGGCCGGGGAGAGCTGGGAGAACTCGGCGGTGAACGGCAGCACCAGCACCGCGTCCACGCCGAGCTCCGCGATCAGCTCCGCGCGCCGGTGGTGCGGGGCGAGCAGCGGCGGGTGGCTGCCGGGGCGCACCACCTCGGAGGGGTGCGGGTCGAAGGTGACGACGACGGAGGGCAGGCCCAGCTCCCGGGCGCGCTCGACGGCACGTCCGATGATCAGCTGGTGTCCGCGGTGCACCCCGTCGTAGGAGCCGATGGTGACGACGCTGCGTCCCCAGTCCTGGGGGATGTCCTCCAAGCCACGCCAGCGCTGCACTGTGACCGCTCCTCGTCCGCCTGTTCGCCCTGTTGGCCTTACGCAGGTCTAAGACTGCCATGTCCACGGCCGTCGGTACGCATCGGCATGGCAGTGCCGGGGCTTCGCAGCGTCCGGACGGTCTCCGGTCCGAGCAGCGGGGTCCAGTCGGCGGGGGCGTCCGCCGTCCAGGCGGCGAGGAGCGCGGCGAAGGCGGGCAGGTCGCGGACGGCTCCGGCCAGGGCCCGGTCGAGCCGCCAGGCGCCTTCGGGGGTGCGGACGCACAGCGCGCCGACCCGGCTGGTGAGTTCCCGGGTGCGCGGTACGGTGCGCAGCTCCGCGCCCTCCGCGGCGGCCCGCAGGAGCGCCTCCAGGACGGTGAGCTCCCCGGTCTCGGCCTCGTACCGCTCGTGTTCCAGGAGCACGTCGAGCAGCTCGGCCCGCAGGTGGCGGGAGGCCCCGGTGCCGGGGGCGGCGAGGACGGGGGCGAGGGCGCGCCGGAGCGGTGCGGGCCGGCCCCGGATGAGGCCCGTGACCAGCGGGAAGAGGACCGCCCTGGCCACCGGGCCCTCCTCGAGGCGGCGGTCGACGAAGGCGGCGACGAGCGGGGCGCCCTCGGGGTGGCGGGCGGCGTAGTCGCGGACGAGTGCGGCGATCCGGCGGGCGAGGGCGGGCGTGTCGACCTCGGCGAGGGCCCGCAGGGCGGCGGCCGGCGCCTCTCCGGTGCCGATCAGCCGGGCCCGGAGGCCGATGAGGACCTCCTCGGGATGGGTGGCGAGGGCCTCGACGAGGGCGGCCGCGGGCACCCGGGGCTCGGCCAGGGCACGGGGGAGGTGCCGGGAGCGGCTGTGCGGGTCGCGGACGAGGAGGCCGAGGGCGGCGCCGTGGAGGGTCTGGTCGCCGGGGCGGGCGAGCAGGGCGAGGGCGGCGTAGCGGAGGAGCTCGCGGTCGGCGGAGGTGGTGACGTGCCCGGCGACCAGGTGCCCGTACGCGGCGGCCGCGACGCGCCGCTCCGGCCGCCCGTCGTCGTGGGCCCAGCGGTCGACGGCCCGGGAGAGCGCGGAGGGTTCGTCCGCGGCGAGAGCGGCGAGGAGGCCGTCGGCGAGGGGGTGGGCGGTGGCGACGAGCGCCTCGCAGAGGTCGTCGACGGCGAGCCCGCGGTGGGTGTGCAGGAGGGTCTGGGCGGCGGTGGCGACGAGGGGGCGGTCGTCGCCGAACCAGCGGCAGAGGAGCGGCTGGACGCCCCGGGGGTCGGCGGCCAGCATCGCGGCGACGGCGTCGAGGCTCCGGTCCCCGTCGGGCGGGTCGGAGGGGACGAGCCGGCGCAGCAGGTCGATCCGCTCGTCCTTGCCGAGCGGCAGGCCCAGCCAGAAGGCGGTCCCGAAGGGGGCGAAGACCGGGTGCCGGTCCGGAAGCGCCCCGATCAGGTCGGCGAGGAGCCGCAGGACGGGCAGGTACGGCCGCGGGTCCGGCACGCGCCGCACGCTCTCCGCGAGGAGCCGCGCGGCCCACCAGGCCCCGTCCCCGTCCTGCCCGTCCCGGGCGAACCGTCCGAGCGCCTCGGCGAGCGCGGCGAGCCGCGGTCCGAGCCCGGCGGCCCCCCGCTCCCGGTGCAGCAGCAGCAAGGCCTGCAGGACGGGGCCGATCCGGTGCCGGGGCACGGGCAGGGCTCCGCCCGCCCCCGCCCCGGCGGCCCGCTGCCGTGGAACGTCGACGAGGGGGACGGTCCCGGCCGGACCGGGCCCGCCGACCGCACCGGGCCCGTCGGCCGGCTCCTCGTGGTGTCCGTGGACCAGGGCGTGCAGGGCCGTGTCCAGGTCCAGGTGGGCGGCCTGGAGCCAGTCGGCGAGTTCTTCGTGGGCGAAGCGGTAGCCGGAGCCGGCGGGGACGAGCAGGCCCTCGGTGAGGACGGCCGGGGCCCAGCCCTCCCGCCAGGGGAACAGCTCCTCGAAGGAGGCCCGGTCCAGGACGCCGTGGCCGGGTCCGAGGCACCGGCGGGCCGCCTCGTGCACCCGGCCGGTCACGCGCGCGGCGAGCCGGCGGACGGCCGTCCCCCGGACGAGCGGCCGGGAGCCCGCGGCGATCCGGACGGCGGCCCGCAGGCACATCAGGTCCAGGTAGGCGGTGAAGATCTCCTCGCGCCCGGGCCGCCCCGGCACCTCTCCCGGCAGCGCCGCCCGCACCTCGGCGAGCAGCCGCAGGGCGAGCGGGTGCCGGGCGTCCGCCGCGGCGAGGTCCGCCTCCCCGATCCCGTACCCCTCGCGTACGGCACGGGCCTCCGTCTCGGAGTACGGCCCGAGGAGGACGGCCGCGGGCATTCCGCCCGCCCCGGTCCCGGTCCCCGTCACGGCGGCCCCGGCCCCGCCCGGACCGTCCGGCCGACCGCCCTCGTCCGCCGCCGCGAGCCGGTGCGGTGCGCTCTCGTCCGCCGCCGGTCGGTGCAGAGCGCCCGGGGTGTAGAGCGTGCCCGCCTGTTCCCAGTGCTCGGGGCGGCACGCGGTGACCAGGTGGGCCCCGTGGGTGCGGAGCCAGCGCTCCGTGGCCGCCGTCCAGTCGGCGAGCCGGTGGGCGAGGAGCGGGGGCATCTCCTCGGGGCCGTCGAGGACGACGAGGAGCGGGCGGCCCGCGTCCCGGGCCAGGGCGGCGGCCCGCTCCGGGGTGGCGGTCGTGGTGTCGCCGAGCGCCCCGGAGGCGGCGACGATCCGGCCGGCCCGGTGGAGGGCGCGGCCGACGGCGTCGGCGAGCGAGTGGTCCTCGGCGCGCAGGTCGGCGCCGCGCAGCCGGACGGTGGGGGCGGGCGCGACGCCCCGGGCGCGCCGGGCGCAGAGTGCGGCGAGGGCGGTGGTTCGGCCGGTGCCGGGGGCGCCGACGAGGGCGAGGACGGGGGCGTCGCCGGCCGTGAAGCGGGCGAACTCGCGGGCGCAGCCGGGCCGTTCGACGGGCTCGGGCCAGGGGTCGGGGTCCCGAGCGGGGCCGGTGGAGGTGGCGGCGAGTTCCAGGATCGCGGCGAGGTTGAGATCGGGTCCGTAGGCGGGGACGGTGGCCGCGTTGCGCCGGAGCAGGGCGGTGAGCGGGCCGGCGGGCCGGAGCGGCACCGCGTATCCGGCGGCCCGGCGGTCGCCGCGCAGGGCGGTGCCGAGCACGGCGAGGACGGTGCCGGTGACGGTGTCGAGGACGGGCCCGCCGGCGGCCTGTCCGCCGCGGCGGAGCGCCTCGGCGCCCTCGGTGCCGATGGCGAGTTCGAGGGCGTCGGTGAGGGCGTGGAAACGGTCGGTGGCGGTGTACGTGACGGCGGCGGGACCGAGGACGCGGGCCTCCCGCCAGCCCTGGGCGGCGATCCGCACGTACGTGCCGGGTTCGATCTCGGGCCTGGTCGCGAGCGGCAGCGGGCGGCCGCCGAGCCCCTCGGTCCGTACGAGCGCGAGGCCGCTCTCGGGCAGGGGGGTGACGGCCTCGGCCTCGGCGAGGCAGGTTCGGTCGTCGGGGGCGTGCAGGACGACACGGCTGAGCCCGTCGACGGCTTCGTGACTGGTGACGACCGTCCCGTGGTGGTCGGCGAGGAAACCGGTGCCGCGCGGCCGACCCGCCGGATCGCAGATCCGCACCAGCGTCGCCAGGTCCCCGCTTCCCATGGTGTCGACGGTAGGCGGCCGGTGATCACCCGGAGGCGCTCGCCGGGAAACGCGCCCCCCGACACTCCCCCGTTCACACCGAGCGCCTCCCCGATGGGGTGAATTTCGGCGGCTCCGCGGGACAGATACTCCCCGGGGGAAACCGAGGGGGGAAAGACGTGGGGCGGGCACGCGCGCGTGCCCGCCCCACGACGGAGTCCTCCGGCTCAGCCGAAGACGGCGAGGCTCTTGGCCTTGCCCCGCTGCTCCTCGACGAGCGCGAGCAGCTTCCCCTCGGGCCCGAAGACCGCGACGGGCCCCTTCGGGTACTCCGGCATCTCAAGGCGGACGCCGTTGAGCAGCAGCCTGGCCCGCTTCTCGTCGACCTCCCAGCGCGGGAACGCCGCCGCGGCCGCGTCGGCGACCGGCATGACCGTCAGCTCCTCCTGGAGCTGGTCCAGGGTCCGGGCCGAGTCCAGCTTGTACGGGCCGACCCGGGTGCGCCGCAGCGCGGTCAGGTGGCCGCCGACGCCGAGTCCGGCGCCGAGGTCCCGGGCGAGCGCCCGGATGTACGTGCCGGAGGAGCAGACGACCGAGACGACCAGGTCGATGACGGGCGTGCCGTCCTCGGCGGTGTCGTCGCGGACGTCGTAGACCCGGAAGGAGGAGACGGTGACCGGGCGGGCCGGGATCTCGAACTCCTCGCCGCCGCGCACGCGCGCGTACGACCGCTTGCCGTCGATCTTGATCGCGGAGACCTTCGACGGCACCTGCATGATGGCGCCGGTCAGCTCGGCGACGCCCGCGTCGATCTGCTCCCGGGTGACCTTCGAAGCGTCGACCGACGCCGTGATCTCGCCCTCGGCGTCGTCGGTGATCGTCGTCTGGCCCAGGCGGATGGTGCCCAGGTACTCCTTCTCGGTCAGCGCGAGGTGACCGAGGAGCTTGGTCGCCCGCTCCACGCCGAGGACGAGGACGCCCGTGGCCATGGGGTCGAGCGTGCCGGCGTGGCCGACGCGACGGGTCTTGGCGATCCCGCGCATCTTGGCCACGACGTCGTGCGAAGTGAAGCCCGACGGCTTGTCGACGATGACAAGCCCGTCGGGCGTCTTTCCCGAGGTGCTCATTCGGCGGCTTCGTCCTCGCCCGGCTTCTTGTAGGGGTCGGCGTCGCCCGCGAAGGAGGCGCCCGAGGAGGCCTCCCGCACCTGGGCGTCCGAGGCCCGCGCCTTGTCGAGGAGGTCCTCGATCGTCCGCGCGTTCTCCGGGAGGGCGTCGGCCACGAAGGTCAGGGTCGGGGTGAACTTGGTCCCCGCCGCCCGGCCCACGGCCGAACGGAGGATGCCCTTGGCGCTCTCCAGGCCGGCCGCGGCGCTCGCGCGGTCCTCGTCGTCGCCGTAGACCGTGTAGAAGACCGTGGCCTCCCGCAGGTCACCGGTGACGCGGGTGTCCGTGATGGTCACGTGCGTACCCAGGCGGGGGTCCTTGATGCCGCGCTGCAGCTTCTCGGCGACCACCTCCCGGATGAGGTCCGCCAGCTTCTTCGCCCGCGCGTTGTCGGCCACTGGTCCTTCTCCTTCTTTGCCTTGCTCAGATCAGTCTTCATCAGTGTGGAGCCTTCGGCGCACCGAAAGGAGCTCCACCTCGGGCCGTGCGGCGACGAGCCGCTCACAGCGGTCGAGCACGTCCGATACGAACCCCGGGTCCCCGGACACCAGCGCGACGCCGAGACGGGCCCTGCGATGGAGGTCCTGGTCGCCCACCTCGGCCGCGCTCACGGAGAACTTGCGCTGGAGCTCGGCGACGATGGGCCGGACGACGGAGCGTTTCTCCTTCAACGAATGAACGTCGCCGAGGAGCAGGTCGAAGGACAGAGTCCCCACGTACATGTGGTGCCGGATGTCCCGCCGGTTCGGGTTCGGTGGCCTGCCACGCCGTCGCATGGCAGGGACACCAGAACCGTACACGCAACGGCCGGGGCCGATCGACGGAAATACTTCCGCCGACCGGCCCCGGACTCAGCCCTGCGCGTTACGCGCGCGGCTTCTCGCGCATCTCGTACGTCGCGATGACGTCGTCGATCTTGATGTCGTTGAAGTTTCCGAGGTTGATACCACCCTCGAAGCCCTCGCGGATCTCGGTGACGTCGTCCTTGAAGCGGCGCAGGCCCTCGATGTTGAGGTTCTCCGCGATGACCTTGCCGTCGCGGATGAGGCGCGCCTTGGTGTTGCGCCTGACCTCGCCCGAGCGGATGAGGACACCGGCGATGTTGCCCAGCTTGGACGAGCGGAAGACCTCGCGGATCTCCGCCGTACCGAGCTCGACCTCTTCGTACTCCGGCTTGAGGAGACCCTTGAGCGCCGCCTCGATCTCCTCGATCGCCTGGTAGATGACCGAGTAGTACCGGACGTCGACGCCCTCGCGCTCCGCCATCTGCGCGGCACGGCCGGCCGCACGGACGTTGTAGCCGATGACGATGGCGTCGGAGCCCATGGCCAGGTCGATGTCGGACTCGGTGACCGCACCCACACCGCGGTGCAGGACGCGGATGTCGACCTCTTCGCCGACGTCGAGCTGGAGCAGCGAGGACTCGAGAGCCTCGACCGCACCGGACGCGTCGCCCTTGATGATGAGGTTGAGTTCCTGGACGAGACCGGCCTTGAGCACCTTGTCGAGGTCCTCGAGGGACACCCGGCGGACGCGCTTGGCGAAGGCGGCGTTGCGCTCACGCGCGGCGCGCTTCTCGGCGATCTGGCGGGCCGTGCGGTCCTCGTCGACGACGAGGAAGTTGTCGCCGGCACCCGGGACGTTGGTGAGACCCAGGACGAGGACGGGAGTCGACGGGGTCGCCTCCTCGACGTTGTTGCCCTTGTCGTCGAGCATCGCCCGGACGCGGCCGTACGCGTCGCCGACGACCATCGTGTCGCCGATGCGCAGCGTTCCGCGCTGGACCAGGACGGTCGAGACGGCACCGCGACCGCGGTCGAGGTGGGACTCGATCGCGATGCCCTGCGCGTCCTGGTTCGGGTTGGCCCGCAAGTCGAGCGAGGCGTCCGCGGTGAGGACCACGGCCTCCAGCAGGGAGTCGATGTGCAGACCCTGCTTGGCGGAGATGTCGACGAACATCGTGTCGCCGCCGTACTCCTCGGCCACCAGACCGAACTCGGTCAGCTGACCACGGACCTTGGTCGGGTCCGCACCCTCGACGTCGATCTTGTTGACCGCGACGACGATCGGGACGCCGGCGGCCTTGGCGTGGTTGAGCGCCTCGATCGTCTGCGGCATGACGCCGTCGTTGGCCGCGACCACGAGGATCGCGATGTCGGTCGACTTCGCACCACGGGCACGCATGGCGGTGAACGCCTCGTGACCCGGGGTGTCGATGAAGGTGATGCGACGCTCTTCGTCGTTGACCTGGGTGGAGACCTGGTAGGCACCGATGTGCTGGGTGATGCCACCGGCCTCGCCCGCGACCACGTTGGTCTTGCGGATGGCGTCGAGGAGTCGGGTCTTTCCGTGGTCGACGTGACCCATGACGGTCACGACCGGCGGACGGGAGACCAGGGCCTCTTCGCCGCCCTCGTCCTCGCCGAACTCGATGTCGAAGGACTCGAGCAGCTCACGGTCCTCCTCCTCCGGCGAGACGATCTGAACCTGGTAGTTCATCTCGTCGCCGAGGAGCTGCAGCGTCTCGTCGGAGACGGACTGCGTGGCCGTGACCATCTCGCCGAGGTTCATCATGACCGCGACGAGCGACGCCGGGTTGGCGCCGATCTTCTCCGCGAAGTCGGTGAGGGACGCACCGCGCGACAGGCGAATGGCTTCGCCGTTGCCGCGAGGCAGCATCACGCCGCCCACGGACGGGGCCTGCATGGCCTCGTACTCCTGGCGCCTCTGACGCTTCGACTTGCGACCACGACGCGCGGGACCGCCGGGACGACCGAAGGCGCCCTGCGTGCCACCACGGCCACCCGGGCCGCCGGGACGGCCGCCGAAGCCGCCGGGACGACCGCCGAAGCCGCCGCCACCGCCGCCGGGACCACCCGGACGGCCGCCGCCGCCACCGGGACCACCGGGACGGCCGGCGAAGCCGCCGCCGCCACCGCCGGGACCGGCCGGACGACCGGCGAAGCCGGGACGACCGCCGCCGCCACCGGGACCGCCCGGACGACCGCCGGGGCCACCGGGGCCACGACCGCCGGGGCCGGGACGCGGGCCGGCAGCGGGACGCTGCGGCATCATGCCCGGGTTCGGACGGTTGCCGCCGGGCGCGCCGCCCGGACGGGGAGCCTGCGGACGAGGCATGCCACCGGGGGTGGGACGGGCGCCGCCCTGACCCTGCGGACGCGGGGCGCCGCCGGGGCCGCCCTGCGGACGCGGGGCGCCCGGAACGGCACCGGGGCCGCCGGGACGGGGAGCGCCACCACCCGGACGGGGCGCCTGCGGGCGCGCCATTCCGGTGGAGCCGCCCGAGGTGAAGGGGTTGTTGCCCGGACGGGGACCGGCCGGACGGGCACCGCCCGGACGGGGGGCCTGCTGGCCGCCGGGGCGCGGAGCACCCTGGCCCTGCGGGCGGGGCGCCTGCTGGCCCGGACGGGCGGCCGGGCGGGGACCCGGGGTCGCGCCGGCGGGACGCTGCTGACCGGCGGCGGGAGCCGACGGAGGCGCGGTGAACTCCGGGGTCGTCGGAGCCGGGGAGGCCGGCGCCGGCTTCGGCGCGGCCGCGGGCTTCGGACCCGGGGTGGGACGCGGGCCGGCGGGGGCCGGCGTCGCGGGCTTCTCGGCCGCCGCGGGCTTGGGCGCCGGGGTGGGCGCGCCAGGCTTGGGGGCGGCGGGACGGGCCGCCTGCGCCGGGGACGGCGCGGCAGCGGCCGGCGCCGGCTTCGGCGCGGCGGGGGTGGGCGTCGCCTTGCGGGGCGCGCCGGGCTTGGCAGCGGTCTTGCCGGCGTTGCCGCCGGGACCCTGCAAAGCGTCAGTCAACTTGCGCACGACCGGCGCCTCGATCGTCGAGGACGCCGAACGGACGAACTCACCGAGTTCTTGGAGCTTGGCCATGACGACCTTGCTCTCCACACCGAACTCCTTGGCGAGTTCGTATACCCGGACCTTAGCCACTTTGCTCCTTTGTGAGGTCCGGTTACCGCCGGACCGTCGCTACTTCATGGGCGTACTCATCGCGTACTCATCGAGTGCTCATCGCAATCTCGACCTACTTCCAACTCGCGAGGTACCTGACCGCACGGTGTTCCGTGCCGTACTTCTTGCTCACTGCGGTGCCGCTTGCCCGACGTGGTGGCGGAGTGCCTCCGTGTCGAGCGGTCCCTGGACCTTGAAGGCCCTCGGAAAGGCCCGGCGACGGACCGCCAGGTCGAGACAGACCACGGCGGGGTGCAGGTACGCACCCCGGCCGGGCAGCGTACCGCGATGATCAGGAACGCACTCGTCCTTGTTCACCACGATCCGCAGCAGATCGCTCTTGGCCGCTCGCTCCCGGCATCCCACACAGGTTCGCTCAGGGCACGCGCGGGCATGCGTCCGGCCAGACACTATTAAGTCTACCTCCCCGCACCGACCCCACCCGTTTGGGGCAAGAATCGAACAGTCGTTGTCCAAAAACGTTCTCAGCCCTGCGGCTCGGCCTGCTCCGTGTCCGGACGGATGTCGATCCGCCAGCCGGTGAGCCGCGCGGCCAGGCGGGCGTTCTGCCCCTCCTTGCCGATGGCCAGCGACAGCTGGTAGTCCGGCACCGTCACCCGGGCGGAGCGGGCGGCGAGGTCGACGACCTCGACCTTGGAGACCCGCGCCGGGGAGAGCGCGTTCGCCACCATCTCGGCCGGGTCGTCCGACCAGTCGACGATGTCGATCTTCTCGCCGAGCAGTTCCGCCATCACGTTGCGGACGCGGCTGCCCATCGGGCCGATGCAGGCGCCCTTGGGGTTCAGGCCCGAACGGGTGGAACGGACGGCGATCTTGGTGCGGTGACCGGCCTCGCGGGCGATGGCCGCGATCTCGACCGAGCCGTCGGCGATCTCCGGCACCTCCAGGGCGAAGAGCTTCTTCACCAGGTTGGGGTGGGTGCGCGAGAGGGTGACGGACGGACCGCGGACACCCTTCGCCACCCGGACGACGTACGTGCGCAGCCGCAGGCCGTGCGTGTACTCCTCGCCCGGCACCTGCTCCTGCACCGGAAGGATGGCCTCCAGCTTGTCGTCCAGCTTGACGAGGACGTTCTTCGGGTCCTTGCCCTGCTGCACCACACCGGCGACGACGTCGCCCTCGCGGCGCGCGTACTCGCCGAAGGTCACGTCGTTCTCGGCGTCCCGCAGCCGCTGCTGGATGACCTGGCGGGCGGTGCTCGCCGCGATCCGGCCGAAGTCGGACGGGGTGTCGTCGAAGTCCTTGGGCTCCTGGCCCTCCTCCAGGTCGGAGGGGTCCTCCTTCGCCCACACCGTCACGTGGCCGGTGGCCCGGTTCAGCTCCACGCGCGCGTGGCGGCGGGCGTCGGGGGTGCGGTGGTACGCGATGAGGAGGGCCGACTCGATCGCCTCGACCAGCATCTCGAAGGAGATTTCCTTCTCCTGTGCCAAGCCCTTCAGGAGCTTCACGTCGATGTCCACGGCTACGCCTCCTCTTCCTTCTTGTCCTTGCGGTTGAACTCGATCTCGACACGCGCCTTGGCGATGTCGGCGAAAGCGACCCGGCGGGCGGTGGGCTTGCGCCCCTTCACGCCCGGCACCTCCATGTCGAGGCCGTCCTCGTCCACGGCCAGGATGCGCGCGACCAGGTCGCCGCCCTCGGCGAGCTGCAGCTTCACCAGGCGGCCGGTGGCGCGCACGTAGTGGCGGTGCTCGGTGAGGGGGCGCTCGGCGCCGGGGGAGCTGACTTCGAGGACGTACTCGCCGTCGCCCATCGCGTCGGTCTCGTCGAGCTTCGCGGAGATCTCACGGCTCAGCTCGGCGCAGACGTCCAGCTCCACGCCCTCGTCCGAGTCGACGACGATCCGCAGCAGTCCGCGGCGGCCGGCCCGGGACACCTCGATCTCTTCCAGATCCAGGTCCTTCGCGGCGACGAGCGGCTCCACGAGTCCGCGCAGCCTGTCGCTCTGGGTGGTGCTCATCCGGGTGACTCCTCGGCCGCGTGTGCTGTTGTGGGTTCGTCGCGTGTCAGACCAAAGGGTATCCGGTCCGGGAGGGTGTTGCCGTCCATCGCCCCGGGGCCCGCGGGTACGCTCGCCTGCGGTGATCTCGACGATCTTCGACGACGGACGGCAGCCGAGGGAGAAGGCGTGACGACGACGGGCAGGCGCGCACTCCTCGTGGCGGGTGCGGCGGCGGGCGTGACCGCCCTGGCGGGCTGCACCTCCTCCCCCGGCGGGCAGGCCCGGCGGCCGAGCCCCGCCGAACTGGAGGCCGAACGGGTGGCGCGCGCCGAGGCGTCCCTGCGGCTGCGGTCGGTGACCGCCGCGCGCGGCCTGCTGGAACGTTACGACGCGACGCTCGCCGCCCACCCCTCCCTGGCCCCCCGGCTGACCCCGCTGCGGCAGGCGGTGGCGGCCCACGCGAAGGCCCTCGGCGAGGGCGGCACGGCGGTGGAGCCCGCCGCGGCGACGCCCGCGGGCCCCTCCCCGGCGGCCTCCGCCGTCGGCGCCTCCGCGTCCGCCCCGGCTCCGGCCTCCGGGAGATCCACGGCCCCCGCCGCGCCCGTTCGGGTGGCGGCCGAGCCCCGGGCCGCCCTCGGGGAGCTCGCCGCCGCCGAGCGCACGGCCTCCGACGGCCACACGGCCGCGCTGCTCACCGCCCCGCCCGAGTACGCCCGGCTGCTCGCCTCCGTCGCGGCGGCCGGCGCCGCCCACGCCTACCTGCTGACCGAAGGAGCACGGGCATGAGCGCCCTCGACGCGACCCAGGCCGCGCTGGCCGCCGAGCACGCCGCGGTGTACGGGTACGGGGTCGTCGGCGGCCGGATCGGCACCGAGCGGCGGGCCGAGGCCACCGCCGCGTACGAGGCGCACCGGGCGCGCCGGGACGCGCTGCGCCGGACCGTGCGGGACCTCGGCGGGACGCCGGTGGCGGCGGAGGCCGCGTACGAGCTGCCGTTCCGGGTCGCCGACCCGGCCGGCGCGGTGCGGCTCGCGGCGGTCCTGGAGGACCGGGTGGCCGGGGTGTACTCCGACCTCGTCCGGGCCACCGGGGGCCGCGCGCGCGGAGAGGCGGCCGCCGCGCTCCGGGAGGCGGCCGTACGCGCCGTCCGCTGGCGCGGCAGCGACGTAACCTTTCCTGGGCTCGCCGAGCGGGTAGGGCCTGTCCGGCCCTGATCCGAAAGCCGGGCCCCAGTCCCGCCCCGACCGAAGGAACAACGCACGCATGGGTTTCGAACCGCCGCAGCGACTGGCCAGGACGCTCGGCGAGACGTACGGGGACGCCGCGGCGGCCGAGTGGCTCGGGGAGCTGCCGGAGCTCGCCGGCCGGGCGCTCGACCGGGCGTCCCTGGACAGCGAGCGGGTGATGGCCCCCGGCGGGCGGAGCAGCCTGGTCGTGCTCGTCCGGCGCTCCGACGGCTCTCCCGCCGCGCTCAAGATCGCGCCGCCGTTCACCCGTCCGGACCTGGAGCGGGACGCGCTGGCGCACTGGAACGGCTGGGGCGCGGTCCAGCTCCTCGACGAGGCCGGGGAGGGCGCGCTCGTCCTCGAACGGCTCCACCCCGAGGTCTCGCTGCGCTCCCTGCCGGAGGCGAAGGCGCTCCTGGAGGCGGCCGGCACCGTGCGCAAGCTCTGGGTCGAGCCCCCGGCGGAGCACGGCTTCGAGACGGCGGCGGAGCGGACGGCCCGGCAGGCGGAGGCGATGGAGCCGTACCGTGCGGACCCGGCGACCGCGGAACTGACCGCGGCGGCGCTCGCGGCCCGCGAGGAGCTGGTGGCGGGCGACGCGGAGACGGTGCTGCTGCACGGGAACTTCCGGCAGGGCAAGGTCCTCGCCGGCGACCGGACGCCCTGGCTGGCCGTCGGCCCCGAGCCGCTGGTGGGCGAGCGGTCCTACGACCTCGCCCGGCTCGTACGGGACCGGGTCGAGGACCTGGTGGCCGCCTCCTCGGGCGCCTCGGCGGCCCGGCGGCGGGTCAACAAGCTGGCGGACTCCCTGGACCTGGACCGGGAGCGGCTGCGCGGCTGGAGCCTGTTCCGCGCGGTCGAGTCGGGGACGCGGGCGCTGACGGCGGGGCGGCGGCAGGACGCCGAATTGCTCCTCGAGTTCGCGAGCTGGCTGTAGGGGAATACCCTTTTTGTACTGTTCGGCTCGATCCAGGGGGCCGTGATGATGCAAGAGCTGCTGATGGCGGCGGCCGGCGCGGCCGCGGCGGCCGCCGTGTACGCGGGTGCGGCGGCGCGCGTGGTCAAGCAGTACGAGCGCGGCGTCGTCTTCCGCTTCGGCCGGCTGCGCGACGACATCCGCTCCCCCGGCTTCACGATGATCGTTCCGGTCATCGACCGGCTGCACAAGGTGAACATGCAGATCGTCACCATGCCCGTGCCCGCGCAGGAGGGCATCACCCGCGACAACGTGACGGTACGGGTCGACGCCGTCGTCTACTTCAAGGTCGTCGACGCGGCCGACGCGCTGGTCCGGGTCGAGGACTACAAGTTCGCCGTCTCCCAGATGGCGCAGACCTCGCTGCGGTCCATCATCGGCAAGAGCGACCTCGACGACCTGCTGTCCAACCGGGAGAAGCTCAACCAGGGCCTCGAGCTGATGCTCGACAGCCCGGCGATGGGCTGGGGCGTCGCCATCGACCGCGTCGAGATCAAGGACGTCTCCCTGCCCGAGACGATGAAGCGCTCCATGGCCCGGCAGGCCGAGGCGGACCGGGAACGGCGGGCGCGGCTGATCAACGCGGACGCGGAGCTCCAGGCCTCGAAGAAGCTGGCGGAGGCGGCGGGCGTGATGTCCGACCAGCCGGCGGCGCTGCAGCTGCGGCTGCTGCAGACGGTGATGGCGGTGTCCGCGGAGAAGAACTCGACGCTGGTCCTGCCGATTCCGGTGGAACTGCTGCGGTTCCTGGAGCGGGCGACGCCGGGGAGTGCCGCTTCGGAGGCGGAGCAGGCGCCCACGGCACCGGCGGTGCCGCCGCCGTCGCTGACACCGTTGACGCCGCTGTCGGCGCCGCTGAGCGAGGCGTACCTGAAGGGGCGGGCGGCGGCGGAGGAGGCGGTCGAGGACCTGACGGGCTCCTCGGTGGAGCCCACCCACAGGGACGCCGACACCTGACGGGCCCCCGTTGTGGGCGGTCGTTCCGCCGGGGCGTGCCCACCCCCTCGGGCCCCCGTTGTGGGCAGTCGTTCCGCTGGGGCAAGGGGGTCCCCCCTGCGGGACGATTGCCCACACGGCGGGTGGGCCGGGGCACCGCCCCGCCGGGTGCGGGGCCGCGCCGGGGTGGTCAGGACGTGAGGCGGGTGAGGGCCTCGGCGACCGTCAGTTCCTCGCGCTCCCCCGTGCGGCGGTCCTTGAGCTCCACCACGCCCTCGCCCGAGCGACGGCCCGCGACGAGGATCTTCGGGACGCCCATGAGCTCCGCGTCGGTGAACTTGACGCCCGGGGAGACGCCCGCGCGGTCGTCGACGAGGACGCGCAGACCGGCGGCGGCCAGCTTGTCGGAGACCTCGAGGGCCAGCTCGGTCTGGAGCGCCTTGCCGGCGGCGACGACGTGGACGTCGGCGGGGGCGACCTCGGCCGGCCAGCACAGGCCCTTCTCGTCGGCGGTCTGCTCGGCGAGGGCCGCGACCGCGCGGGAGACGCCGATGCCGTACGAGCCCATGGTCACGCGGACCGGCTTGCCGTTCTGGCCGAGGACGTCGAGCTTGAGGGCGTCGGCGTACTTGCGGCCCAGCTGGAAGATGTGGCCGATCTCGATGGCGCGGTCCAGCTTGAGGCCGGTGCCGCACTTGGGGCACGGGTCGCCCTCCTGGACGACGACGACGTCGACGTACTCGGTGACCTCGAAGTCACGGCCCACGACGACGTTCTTCGCGTGCATGCCCTCCTTGTTGGCACCCGTGATCCACGCGGTGCCGGGCGCCACGCGCGGGTCGGCGATGTAGGTGACCTTCTCCAGGCCCTGGGGGCCGACGTAGCCGCGGACGAGGTCGGGGCGCTGTGCGAAGTCCTCCTCCGTCACCAGCTCGACGGTGGCCGTCGGGCCGAAGTGCTCCTCGACCTTGTCCATGTCGACCTCGCGGTCGCCGGGGACGCCGACGGCGAAGATCTCGCCGTCGACCTTCACCAGGAGGTTCTTCAGGGTCGCGGAGGCGGGCACGCCCAGCGAGGCGGCGAGCGTCTCGATGGTGGGGGTGTCGGGGGTCGGGATCTCCTCGGCGGCGGGGACCGCGGCGCCGTCGACCGGCTTCACCGCCTGGTACACCGCTTCGGTGTTCGCGGCGAAGTCGCAGTTCGGGCAGTCGGCGAAGGTGTCCTCGCCGGCCTCGGCGGGGGCGAGGAACTCCTCGGACTTCGAGCCGCCCATGGCGCCGGCGGTGGCGGCGACGATCCGGTAGTCGAGGCCGAGGCGCTCGAAGACGCGCCGGTAGGCCTGGCGGTGCAGGGCGTAGGACTGCGCGAGGCCCTCGTCCTCGGTGTCGAAGGAGTACGAGTCCTTCATGAGGAACTCGCGGCCGCGCAGGATGCCGGCGCGGGGGCGGGCCTCGTCGCGGAACTTGGTCTGGATCTGGTACAGGATGACCGGCAGGTCCTTGTAGGACGAGCACTGGTCCTTGACCAGGAGGGTGAAGATCTCCTCGTGGGTGGGGCCGAGGAGGTAGTCGCCGCCCTTGCGGTCCTGGAGGCGGAAGAGCTCGGCGCCGTACTCGTCCCAGCGGCCGGTGGCCTCGTAGGGCTCGCGGGGCAGCAGCGCGGGCAGGGAGACCTCCTGGGCGCCGATGGCGTCCATCTCCTCGCGGACGATCCGCTCGACGTTGGCGAGGACCTTCTTGCCCAGGGGCAGCCAGCTCCAGATGCCGGCGGCGGTGCGGCGGACGTAGCCGGCGCGGACGAGGAGCTTGTGGCTGAGGACCTCGGCGTCCGCCGGGTCGTCGCGCAGCGTCTTCGCCATCAACTGGGACATGCGCTGGACCGGTGCGTTGGCCATGGTTCTCGTACTCCTGTGCCGGGACAAGGGGGTCCCCCCTGCTCGAGCGAAGCCGAGAGCCAGGGGGAGGTGATGGCCCCGAGGTTAGCCGGGCCGCCCCTGGCAGGAGAAATCAGTTCCGGCGCTTGAGGGGCAGCGGGGCGCCCATCACGGCGTACGGGCGGGGGGCGCTCGGGAAGTGGACCTGACGGGCGAGGTCGACGTAGCCGAGGGCCCGGTAGAGACCGCGGGCGGGGCTGTCGGTGTCGATCGCGGAGAGGATGGAGCGCGGTTCGGCGGCGGTGTCGGTGATGGTGGTGATCAGCGCGCGGCCGACGCCCCGGCCCTGGAAGTCGGGGTGGACGTGGAGCTCGGTGATGACGAAGGAGTCGTCGAGCCAGTCCGCGGTGCCGGTGGCCCGCAGGTACGCCTCGACGACGGTGGACCACCAGTGGGCGCGGTCGTTGGGCATCCCGTACACGAAGCCGACGAGCCGTCCGTCGGGGGTGGTGGCCCCGTAGGCGCGGGCGCCGGGGCTGAGGAGGTGGCGCAGCACGATGTGGCGGCGTACGGCGACCTCACCCGCGTCCAGGCCGAAGGCGAGCGCCTGCACGGCGAGGGCCTCGTCCACCCGGGCGGCGAGATTGACCGGACCGATCTCGATCTCTGCGTCATCCATGCGGCGCACCCTACAAGCGCCCGCCCGTCTCGGGACAGCGCGTCAGAACAGGACGCTCATGAAGGCGCCGGTCTCGCGGAAGCCGACGCGGCGGTACGCGGCCCTCGCCGGGGTGTTGTAGTCGTTGACGTACAGGCTGACGACGGGGGCGACGTCGGCCAGGGCGTACCGGAGGACGGCGGCCATGCCCGTCTCGGAGAGGCCCTTGCCGCGGTGTTCGGGGGCGACCCAGACGCCCTGGATCTGGCAGGCCTGGCGGGTGGCGGCGCCGATCTCGGCCTTGAAGACGACCTTGCCGTCCTCGATGCGGGCGAAGGAGCGGCCGGAGCCGACGAGTTCGGCGACGCGGGCCTGGTAGAGCAGTCCGCCGTCGTTGGCGAGCGGGGAGATGCCGACCTCCTCGGTGAACATGGCCACGCAGGCGGGCATGATCACCTCCATCTCGTCCTTGCGGACGCGGCGCACCAGCGGATCGGGCGCGACCGTGGCGGAGGGCTCCTCGGCGACCATCAGCGGCTGGTGGGCCCTGACGTCCCTCGCGGGGCCCCAGCTGGGCTCCAGGAGCCGCCACAGCTCGCCGGTGGCCTCGGCGGGGCCGACGATCGAGGAGCAGCGGCGGCCGATCCTGCGGGCCCGGTCGGCGAAGGCGCGGACGGCCTGGGGGGTGGCGCAGATGGGGACCAGGTTGGCGCCGGAGTAGCAGAGCGAGCGCAGTCTGCCCCCGGTGTACCAGCCCCACATCTCGCCGCCGAGGCGCCAGGGATCGAGTCCGGCGACCTGGACGCGGGCGGTCACGAAGGCGTTCTCTACGGGGGCGCTCTCCAGGACGGCGAGGGCGGCGCCGAGATCGGCGGGTTCGAGGACCCGAGTGGTGGTCTCTGTCAGCACGAGGGGGCCTCACGGGACGGATCTGCTGGTCTCCGCACTGTACCCCCGTGCGCTGCGGCGGGGCCCGTCGCGAACGCGAAGCCCCTCCGCCGGGTGGGGCGGAGGGGCTTCGGCGTGGTTCCGGGAGGGGTGCCGGGGAGGGTCAGCCGGCGATGGCGACCGTCGGCTCGCCGCTGGCGACGCCGTCCTTCTCCATCTGCTCGGCGATCTTGAGGGCCTCTTCGATGAGGGTCTCGACGATCTTCGACTCGGGGACGGTCTTGATGACCTCGCCCTTGACGAAGATCTGGCCCTTGCCGTTGCCGGAGGCGACGCCGAGGTCGGCCTCGCGGGCCTCGCCGGGGCCGTTGACGACGCAGCCCATGACGGCGACGCGCAGCGGGACGGTCATGCCGTCGAGACCGGCGGTGACCTCCTCGGCGAGCTTGTAGACGTCGACCTGGGCGCGGCCGCAGGACGGGCAGGAGACGATCTCCAGGCGGCGCTGGCGCAGGTTGAGCGACTCCAGGATCTGGATGCCGACCTTGATCTCCTCGGCCGGCGGCGCGGAGAGCGAGACGCGGATGGTGTCGCCGATGCCCTGGGAGAGCAGGGCGCCGAAGGCGACGGCCGACTTGATGGTGCCCTGGAAGGCCGGGCCCGCCTCGGTGACGCCGAGGTGCAGCGGGTAGTCGCACTGGGCGGCGAGCTGGCGGTAGGCCTCGACCATGACGACCGGGTCGTTGTGCTTGACCGAGATCTTGATGTCGCGGAAGTCGTGCTCCTCGAAGAGGGAGGCCTCCCAGAGGGCGGACTCGACGAGCGCCTCGGGGGTGGCCTTGCCGTACTTCTTCAGGAGGCGGGCGTCGAGGGAGCCGGCGTTGACGCCGATGCGGATCGGGGTGCCCGCGTCCTTCGCGGCCCTGGCGATCTCCTTGACCTTGTCGTCGAACTGCTTGATGTTGCCCGGGTTGACGCGGACGGCGGCGCAGCCGGCGTCGATCGCGGCGAAGACGTACTTCGGCTGGAAGTGGATGTCGGCGATGACCGGAATGGAGGACTTCCGGGCGATCACGGCGAGCGCGTCGGCGTCGTCCTGGGTGGGGCAGGCCACGCGGACGATCTGGCAGCCGGAGGCGGTCAGCTCGGCGATCTGCTGGAGCGTGGCGCCGATGTCGGAGGTGCGGGTCGTCGTCATCGACTGGACGGAGACGGGGGCGTCACCGCCGACGGCCACGCTGCCGACCTGGATCTGGCGGCTCTTGCGCCGCTCGGCGAGCCGGGTCGGAACGGTCGGGATACCGAGAGAAATCGCGGTCATCTGAAGTGCAACCTCAAGGTTGTGCGTCGGCGGGCTCAGGGTTCCGAGGTTACCGCCCCGGGGGCGGGGGGCCGGACACCACCGGGTGCGGCCCCCCTGGGAACTACGTCAGTTTCACCGGGTTGACGATGTCGGCGGCGAGGACGAGCAGCGTGAAGCAGACGAAGACGCCGGCCACCACGTAGGCGGCGGGCATCAGCTTGGCCACGTCGAACGGGCCCGGGTCGGGGCGCTTGAAGATCCGGGCCGTGTGGCGGCGGACGGACTCCCACAGGGCGCCCGCGATGTGGCCGCCGTCGAGCGGCAGCAGCGGGAGCATGTTGAACAGGAACAGCGAGACGTTGAAGTACACCAGCAGGTTCATGAACATGACGAGGATCCGCTCGGGCGGGGCGTCGACGGTCATGAGTTCGCCGGTGATCCGGGCGGCGCCCAGCACTCCGACGGGCGAGTCCTCGGCGCGCTTGCCGTCGCCGAAGGTGGCGTCCCAGAGGCCGGGGATCTTGCCGGGCAGGGCGATCACCGAATGGACGCCGTTCTTCAGGAGGGTGGTCATCTCCTCGGTGGTCTCGCCGAACGTGAGCGCCCTGACCTCCGCCTTCGGCTGGAAGCCGAGGTAGCCGGCGGGCACGTACTCGACCGGCCGGACGACGTTCCCGTCGGCGTCCTTCTTCTCGACCATGTTGGTGACGAGGGTCGGGTGGAGGTCGATCCGCTGTCCGTCGCGCTCGACGGTGAGGGTGGCGGGGCCGATGGCGGCGGAGCGGATGCGGTCGGAGAGGACGTCCCAGTCGTTCACCGCCTGCCCGTTCAGGGCGAGGATCTTGTCCCCGTTCCGCAGGCCCGCCTTGAAGGCCGGGGAGACGGGGTCGCCCGGCCGGCACTCCTGGCGCTTGTCGCTCAGCTTGAGGACGCACTTCTGGACGCCGGCGACCTCGGTCGTCGCCTTCTGCATCCCCAGCGTCATCATCGAGCCGAAGAACAGGGCCGCCGCCAGGACCAGGTTCATGAACGGTCCGGCGAACATCACGATCACGCGCTTCCACGGCCTGCGCGTGTAGAACAGCCGGGTCTCGTCGCCGGGCTGGAGCTCCTCGTACGAGGCCTCGCGGGCGTCCTCGATCATGGAGCGCCAGGGCGAGGTGGAGCGGGCCTCGATCCTGCCGTCCTTGCCCGGCGGGAACATGCCGATCATGCGGATGTAGCCGCCGGCCGGGATGGCCTTGAGGCCGTACTCGGTGTCGCCGCGCTTCCTCGACCAGATCGTGGGACCGAAGCCGACCATGTACTGCGGCACGCGGATGCCGAAGAGCTTGGCCGTGGAGAGGTGGCCGAGCTCGTGCCACGCGATGGAGACGAGGAGGCCGAGGGCGAACAGCACGATGCCCAGGGCGTACAGGAGCATTTCGGTCATGCGCGGGCCTCCGCTGTTGCCTTCGCTGCGAGCTCTCGGGCCCGGGCGCGTGCCCAGGTCTCCGCTTCGAGGACGTCCGACACGGTCAGTGAGGTTCCCCGGGCGGGGGTGCCGTGCTCCGTGACGACCGCGGTGACCGTGTCCATGATGCCGTTGAACGGCAGGCGTCCGGCGAGGAACGCCTCGACGCACTCCTCGTTCGCGGCGTTGAAGACGGCGGGGGCGGTGCCGCCCAGCTCGCCCACGTGCCGGGCCAGGCCGACGGAGGGGAAGGCCTCGGTGTCGAGCGGGAAGAACTCCCAGGTGGAGGCCTTGGTCCAGTCGAAGGCGGGGGCCGCGTCCGGGACCCGCTCGGGCCAGCCGATGCCGATGGCGATCGGGCCGCGCATGTCCGGCGGGGTGGCCTGGGCGAGCGTGGAGCCGTCCGTGAACTCGACCATCGAGTGGACGTACGACTGCGGGTGGACGACGACCTCGATGCGGTCGAACGGGATGTCGTAGAGCAGGTGGGCCTCGATGACCTCCAGGCCCTTGTTCACCAGGGTCGCGCTGTTGACCGTGATCACCGGGCCCATGGCCCAGGTCGGGTGCGCCAGCGCGTCCTCGCGGGTGACGTGCGCCAGCTCCTCCCTCGTACGGCCGCGGAAGGGGCCGCCGGAGGCCGTGACGACCAGCTTGCGGACGTCGGCGCGGGTGCCGGCGGCGAGCGCCTGGAAGAGGGCCGCGTGCTCGGAGTCGACCGGGATGATCTGGCCGGGCTTGGCGAGCTCCTTCACCAGGGGGCCGCCGACGATCAGCGACTCCTTGTTGGCGAGGGCGAGGGTGCGGCCCGCTTCGAGGGCGGCGAGGGTCGGCGCGAGGCCGATGGAGCCGGTGATGCCGTTGAGGACCGTGTGGCACGGGGAGGCGGCCAGCCGCGTGGCGGCGTCCGGCCCCGCGAGCAGCTCGGGCAGGGGCTCGGAGCCGTACAGCGCCTTCAGCGCCTCCCGCAGTTCGGGCAGCGCCTCCTCGCGGGCCACGGCGACCGCGGCGACCCTGAGCCGGTGCGCCTGCTCGGCGAGCAGGCCGATCCGGCCGCCGGAGGCGGCCAGGGCGGTGACCCGGAAACGGTCGGGGTTGCGCAGCACCAGGTCGATGGCCTGCGTGCCGATGGACCCGGTCGAGCCGAGGACGACGATGTCCCGGCGTCCTTCGGACACGTCGAAGGCGATGTGCGGGTCGGCGAGAGGAGAGGGGCGGTCGCTCATGCCCCCCATTCTTGCCGCAAAGCCCGTGCGGTCTTCACGGGGTGTGGACGAACGCCCCGAAGGCCCGGTGGAAGTCGGGGAAGGTCTTCTTCACGCAGCCGGGGTCGTCGAAGGTGATCCCGGGGGTGCGCAGGGCGGTCACCGCGAAGGACATGACGATCCGGTGGTCGCCGTGGGTGGCGATCTCGACGGGCCCGGCGGGGGTCCCCGGCTGGATCTCGATCCAGTCGGGGCCGGTGGTGACGGTGACGCCGAGGCGGCGGAGGTTCTCGGCGCAGGCGTCGAGACGGTCGCACTCCTTGACCCGGGTGTTGGCGACGTCCTCGATGCGGACGGGCCCGTCGGCGAACGGCGCGATCGCGGCGAGGGTCGGCATCGTGTCCGAGATGTCCCGCATGTTGACGGTGAGGCCGCGCAGGGTGCCGGTGGAGCGGACGGTGGTGGCGGTCTCGGTGATCTCGACGTCGGCGCCCATCCTGCGCAGCACGTCGACGAAGGCCAGATCGCCCTGGAGGGCGCCGGTCCCGAGACCGGGGACGGTGACGGAACGGCCCGGCCGGAGGGCGGCGGCGGCGAAGAAATAGCTGGCGGTGGAGGCGTCGGGCTCGATGCCGTACGTCCGCGCCCGGTAGCCGGTGGGGGCGACCCGGTAGGTGCGGCCTTCCTGCCGGACCTCGGCCCCGAAGGCCCGCATCATCGCCAGGGTGATCTCGACGTACGGCTCCGAGACCAGGTCCGTGACGGTGATGTCGAGGCCCTCGGCCGTGAGCGGGCCCAGCATGAGCAGGGCGGTCAGGTACTGGGAGGACTGCCCGGCGTCGAGGGTGAGCGCGCCGCCCTTCACGCCGGCGGCGTGCACGGCGAGCGGGTGGTGGCCCTCCCTCTCCCCGTGCCGCAGATCGACACCCAGGGTGCGCAACGCGGTCGTCAGGGGGGCGAGGGGTCGTCGTCGCATCTGCGCGGAGGCGTCGAAGCGGTACGTGCCGTGGCCCGCGGCCGCGAGGGTCGGCAGGAAGCGGGCGGTCGTGGCGCCGTCCCGGCAGTACACGTCGGCCTCGGTGGCCCCCGGCCCGGCGGGGCGGCCCTCGATGTGCCAGGCGCCGGACTCGCGGCGGACGCCGTAGCCGAGGGCGGCGAGGCCCTCGGCGAAGCCCTCGGTGTCGTCGGAGACGAGCGGGCGCAGGAGGGTGGTGGTGCCCTCCGCGGCGGCGGCGAGGAAGAGCGCGCGGGCGGTGACGGACTTGGAGCCTGGGATGTCGATGACGGTCACGCCGCCATCCTGCCGTGCGGCGCGCCCGCGCGGCGGGGCGGTCCGCCACGTGGACCTCGCCGGCCGGGGCGCCCCCGCCGCGTGGGCCCGCGCCCTGCTGGGCGGTGCCCCTCCGCCACCCGCCGTGTGGGCGATCGTCCCGCTGGGCGGGACGGGTGGGCACACGGGACGGCGCCCATAGCGGCGCCTCCGCGTTCCGCGCCTGGACCCGCACCCCCGGGGAGCTGTGCACGGGGTGCGGGTCCAGGCCCATGAGCCTCGGGCGCCGGCAAGGGCGCCGTCCGTTGTGCCCACCCGTCCCGCCCCAGCGGGACGATTGCCCACAACGGGGGTGCGGGGGCACCGCCCTGGTGGAACGACTGCCCACAACGGGCGGCGGGGGCGGGGCGAATGCCCGCGACGGGGTGGCCGTCACGGGAGTTTGCGGTGGACGTCCTCCTTGTCCGACGGGCCCGGGGGCGTGTCCGCGATCCAGGGGGCCGAGCCGCTCGGGTCGATGACCCCCGCCTCCAGCCAGGTGTAGGCCCCGTCGAGGACGGCGTCGACGATCCGCCGGTCGAGGTCGTCCGTGTTGGACCAGAGGCGGGTGAAGAGCTCCTCCGTGCGCAGGCGGGCCTGCCGGCAGAAGGCGTCGGCGAGTTGGTACGCCTCGCGGCCGTGGTCGGTCGTGGTGCGCAGGAGCTCGGCCCGCACGCACACGGCGCTCATCGCGAAGAGCTCCGCGCCGATGTCGACGATCCGCCCGAGGAAGGCCTGCTTGAGCTCCATGCGGCCCTGCCAGCGGGACATCGCGTAGAAGGTGGACCGGGCGAGCTTGCGGGAGGTCCGTTCGACGTACCGGAGGTGGCCCGCGAGGGCGCCGAACTCTCCGTACGAATTCGGAAGTTGTCCCGGTCCGGTGACGAGTCCGGGGAGCCAGCGGGCGTAGAAGCCGCCGGCCCGGGCGCCGGCCCGCGCCTTGTCGGCGAGGGACTTGTCGGGGTCGATGAGGTCGCCGGCGACGGAGAGGTGGGCGTCGACGGCCTCGCGGGCGATCAGCAGGTGCATGATCTCGGTGGAGCCCTCGAAGATGCGGTTGATGCGGAGGTCGCGGAGCAACTGCTCGGCGGGGACCGCCCGTTCGCCCCGGGCGGCGAGGGAGTCGGCCGTCTCGTAACCGCGGCCGCCCCGGATCTGGACGAGTTCGTCGGCGATCAGCCAGGCCTTCTCGGAGCCGTACAGCTTGGCGAGGGCGGCCTCGATGCGGATGTCGTTGCGGTCCTCGTCGGCCATCTGGGAGGCGAGGTCGACGACGGCCTCCAGGGCGAAGGCGGTGGCCGCGATGAAGGAGATCTTGGCGCCGACGGCCTCGTGGCGGCCGACGGGCCTGCCCCACTGCTCGCGGACGCCGGACCACTCGCGGGCGATCTTCAGGCACCACTTGGCGGCGCCCGCGCAGGCGGCGGGGAGGGAGAGCCGGCCGGTGTTGAGGGTGGTGAGGGCGATCTTGAGGCCGGCGCCCTCGGGGCCGATGCGGTTGCCGGCGGGGACCCGGACGCGGTGGAAGCGGGTGACGCCGTTCTCCAGGCCGCGCAGGCCCATGAAGGCGTTGCGGTGCTCGACGGTGATGCCGGGCGCGTCGGCCTCGACGACGAAGGCGGTGATGCCGCCGGGGTGTCCTTCGGAGGCGGGGACGCGGGCCATGACGACGAGCAGGTCGGCGACGACGCCGTTGGTGGTCCAGAGCTTCACGCCGTCGAGGACGTACGCGTCCCCGTCCGGTACGGCGGTGGTCGCGAGGCGCGCCGGGTCGGAGCCGACGTCGGGCTCGGTGAGCAGGAAGGCGGAGAGGTCGGTGCGGGCGAGCCGGGGCAGGAAGGCGTCCTTCTGCTCCTGGGTGCCGAAGAGTTTCAGCGGCTGCGGTACGCCGATCGACTGATGCGCGGAGAGCAGGGCGCCGACGGCGGGACTGGCGGAGCCGACGAGGGCGAGGGCGCGGTTGTAGTACAGCTGGGTGAGGCCGAGTCCGCCGTACTTCGGGTCGATCTTCATCCCGAGGGCGCCGATCTCCTTGAGGCCGGTGATCGTCTCGTCGGGGATGCGGGCCTCGCGCTCGATGCGGGCGCCGTCGATCCGGGTCTCGCAGAAGTCTCGGAGGACGGCGAGGAAGGCCTCGCCGCGCCGGACGTCCTCGGCCGCGGGGAGCGGGTGCGGGTGGACGAGGTCGAGGCGGAACCGGCCGAGGAACAGCTCCTTCGCGAAGCTCGGCCTGTGCCACTCCCGCTCGCGCGCGGCCTCGGCGACCTGCCGGGCCTCGCGCTCGGTGACCTTGGGCTGCTGGGTGGGTGCGGACATGGACGCCTCCTTGGGCTTCCTGTCCGTCGTACCCGATACCGGCGGGTCCGGAAAGAGGAGCAGAGCCCTCCGGGTGGGTCCTTCCCGTGAGACCCTCCGACGGTCCGTAAGGGGCCGCGCGTAGGGTCCGCAGCATGTCTCAGCCGATCAAGCTCATCGTCCTCGTCGCCACGCTGCCCGGCCGGGGCGCGGAACAGGTCGCCGCCTTCGAGGCGCTCGCGCCCCTGGTGCGGGCGGAGGAGGGCTGTCTGCAGTACGACCTCCACCGGGTGGCCGACGACCCCGACCGCTTCGCCCTGATCGAGCGCTGGGCCTCGGCCGAGGCCCTCGCGGCGCACGACGCCGCCCCGCACATGGTCGCGGCCGGCGCCGCGAACAAGGCGTTCCGCGCGGGACCCGCCGAGGTCGTCCGTCTGGTGGACTCCCCCGTCGCATGAGGAAAGGCGGCCCGAGCCCCCGCACAGTGGACTCGGACCGCCTGGTCTCGTGGCGTACGCCTTACAGGGCGAGGCCCGTCAGGACGAGCACGCGCTCGTAGGTGTAGTCGTCCATCGCGTACTTGACGCCCTCGCGGCCGACGCCGGAGCGCTTGGCGCCGCCGTACGGCATCTGGTCGGCGCGGTACGAGGGGACGTCGCCGACGATCACACCGCCGACCTCCAGGGCGCGGTGGGCGCGGAAGGCGGTCTGCAGGTCGCGGGTGAAGACACCGGCCTGGAGGCCGAAGTCCGAGTCGTTGACCGCGGCGAAGGCCTCGGCCTCGCCGTCGACCTTGGCGATGGTCAGGACCGGGCCGAAGACCTCGGCGCGGGCCAGCGTGACGTCGGCCGGGAGGTCGGTGAGGACGGTCGGGGCGTAGGTCGCGCCCTCGCGCTTGCCACCGGCGAGGAGCTTGGCGCCGGCCGCGACGGCCTCGTCGACCCAGGACTCGACGCGCTGGGCGGCGGCCTCGTCGACCAGCGGGCCGACGTCGGTGGCGTCGTCCGCCGGGTCGCCGGTGACCTGCGCCTCGACGGCGGCGACGATCTTCGGCACCAGGCGGTCGTAGACCGAGGCGTCGGCGATCACGCGCTGCACGGAGATGCAGGACTGGCCGCCCTGGTAGTTGGAGAAGGTCGCGATGCGGCTCGCGGCCCAGTCCAGGTCGGCCTCGGAGGACCAGTCGGGCAGGACGACGGCCGCGGCGTTGCCGCCGAGCTCCAGGGTGCAGTGCTTGTGCGGCACCGACTGCTGGATGGCGTAGCCGACCTTGTCGGAGCCGGTGAAGGAGATGACCGGGAGGCGCTCGTCCTGGACGAGGGCGGGCATGCGGTCGTTCGGCACGGTCAGGATCGACCAGGAGCCGGCCGGCAGGTCGGTCTCGGCCAGGAGCTCGCCCAGGATCAGGGAGGAGATCGGGGTCGAGGGGGCCGGCTTGAGGATGATCGGGGCGCCGACGGCGATGGCCGGGGCGACCTTGTGGGCGCTGAGGTTCAGCGGGAAGTTGAACGGCGCGATGCCGAGGACGACGCCCTTGGGGATGCGGCGGGTCAGGGCGAGGCGGCCCGCGCCGCCGGCCTCGGTGTCCAGGCGCTGGGCCTCGCCGGCGTTCCAGCGGCGGGCCTCCTCGGCGGCGAAACGGAAGACGGAGACGGCGCGGCCGACCTCGCCGCGGGCCCACTTGATGGGCTTGCCGTTCTCGGCGGAGATCAGCTGGGCGATCTCCTCGGTGCGCTCGGCGAGCCGCTTCGACACGTGGTCGAGGGCGGCGGCGCGGACGTGCGCCGGGGTCGCGGCGAACTCGTCGACGACGGCGTGCGCGGCGGCGACGGCCTCCTCGACCTGGGCCTCGGTGGGCACGCTGACCTTGCCGACCAGACGTCCGTCGTACGAGTTCGTGACGTCGAAGGTGGCGTCGCCGGTGGCCTCGCGGCCGGCGAGCCAGAAGGCGTGGGTGGTCGTCATTGCGTCCCGGCCCTTTCCGTTTCGGGGTGCGAGCGGTTGCTCTGGTGACACGTTAGGGCCGGGGCGCCGGGCGCGGGCTTGTCCGGTATGGAGTAGTGGGGGTGGCGGCTCTGTCCGCTTCGGCCGAAGCGGCCGGGGCGGGGGCGCGGTCACGAACCCCGGTACGCCGAGAAGGGCCGGCGCTTTCCGGTGCCCCAGCGGGCGGTGACGAGCAGGTCCTCGTACCGGAACAGGCCCGTGAGCTCGCCGTTGCCGTCGTCCTCGCCGCGGGAGAAGGTCCGCTCGTCGACCGTGTCGCCCGTGGCGGAGTCGAAGACGTACAGCTCGTCGTGGTCCCTGCTGTGCCGGGTCAGGAGGGTCACGCGGCCGCCTCCCGCGTGCATCGCCGTGACGCTCCTCCTGTGGTCCTCCGAACCGGCCCGCCACGCCTCGTCCCCGCTCGCCAGGTCGAAGGCGACGACACCTCCTCCGGAGGTGAGGAGGAGCTTTCCGTCGGCGACCGCGGCGTGCTTGCCGAAGGCGTCGATCCGCCCCTGGCGGCGACCGTCCTGCCCGAAGGCGAGGAAGGCGTTCACACCGTGCCGCGTCGGCTCCACGACCTTCAGCACCGTCGGCTCGGCGGACAGGAAGGACACGGAGGCGTCCGCGGCGACGGGGCGCCGTTCGCCGAGGGGAACGGTCCATCGCGGCCGGCCGTCGGCCGGGGCGAACGCGGCGAGTTCCGCCTCGTCGCCGGCGCAGGTCAGGGCGGCGAGCACCCGCTCCGGCGCGACGGCGACCCCACGGGGGAGGCAGCCCTTGGGGACGGCGGCCTTCCAGCGGGGTGCGCCGGTCCGCAGGTCGACGGCGCGCAGCGCCTGATCGCCGCGGAGGACCGGCCCCGTTCCCTCGGCGTGTTCGCTGTCCCAGCGCTCGTCCGTGTCGAGGATCACGGCGAGCCCCGCCCCGGTGGCGACGTCTCCCCCGGGGCCCCGTCGGCCCGTGCGCCACAGCTCGCGGCCGTCCTTCAGGTCGATCGCGGCGACGGTGGCGCAGCCCTCGCGGCTGTCGTCGAGGACGATGAGCGCGACCGCGTCGGACGCGGCGGTGCTGGTGGTGCAGATCTCGGCCCGGCCGGGCACGGTGTACTCCCAGCGGCGCTTCCCGGACCTGGCGTCGAAGGCGGTGACGGCGTCGAAGCGGCTGCGGACGACGGTGTCCCCGACGGCCCAGGCGGCGTTGCCGTACTCGGCGGCGGGCCGGTCGCGCGGGGCGTCCCAGACGCGCTCCATGGAGTCGCCCGGCAGGTAGCCCAGCTCGGAGGCCACGCAGGAGGCGAGGCCCCCGACGAGGGCGAGCGGCACGCCGATCGCCACCAGCAGGGCCGGCAGCCGGGCCCAGCCTCTCCGTGCCGTGCCGTCGGTCGTGCGCGTGGCCATGCGGATCCCCATCCCCGGCTCGGAACGTTCGAAGCCCGATCAGGGTAGGGGACGGGTGATCACCCGCGTCGCTCGGTCGAGACGATCAGGCAGACGCCGCCGACGACGATCGCGCCGCCGAGGAGGATCGGCCAGGTCAGGGCCTCGTTCAGGACGAGGGCGCCCAGCAGGACGGCGACGACCGGGTTCACGTAGGCGTAGGTGGCGGCGAGGGAGACCGGCGCGGCCTGGAGGAGCCAGGCGTACGCGGTGAAGGCGACGAGCGAGCCGAAGACGATCAGGTACGCGAGGGCGGTCCAGGAGCGGCCGGAGACCGCGCCCAGGTCGAGGCCGTGGTGCTCGCCGCGCACGAGGCCGAGCGCGAGCGCGGCGAGGCCGCCGGCCAGCATCTCGTACGCGCTCGCCGTGAAGGGGTTGACGGGCATGGGCAGCCGGGCGGAGGAGACGGAGCCGACGGACCACAGCAGGGCCGCGACGAGGACGAGCAGGACGCCGCCGATCTTCACCTCGCCGCTGAGGCCGGGGACGGTGAGGACGCCGAGGCCGGCGAAGCCGAGCAGGACGCCGCCGTAGGCGCCGAGGCCGGGGCGGTCGCCGAAGGCCGTGCGGAGCAGGACGACCCAGACGGGGACGGCGGCGACGAGGAGGGCGGCGAGGCCGGAGGGGATGGAGGTCTCGGCGAGGACGACGAGGCCGTTGCCGCCGAGGATCAGGAGCAGGCCGACGAGGACGGCGGAGCCGAGTTCCCGGCGGGTGACCCTGAGGGCGGCGGGACCCTGCCGCCAGGCGACGATCGCGGCGAGGAGCAGGCCGGCGGTGACGAAGCGGGCGCCGCCTGAGAGGAACGGCGGGAGGGTCTCGACGACGATCCGGATCCCGAGGTACGTGGACCCCCAGACGACGTACACGATGCCGAGCGCGGCCCAGACGGCGCCGGTGATCCGGCGGGCGGGAGCGGGGACGGGCGTGGCGGTACGGGGTCCGGGGGCGGCCGGGCGGGTCTCGGGGGCCGGGTCGACGGCGGGGCTTGTCATGAGCAGGAGAGTAGGGAGCGGACGCCCCGATGGCCAAGAAAATTGCCCGGATCCGGGCAGGGGCAGCGGAATTCGGACGGCGAAGAGCCTCTCGGCATCGCTGCGGAGGGGTGGGAGGATGTCCGGGACCGCACGACCTCAGGGGGTAGGCATGATCCTTTACGTACTGATCGGCGTCCTGGTGCTCGCCGTCGCGGGCTGCGCCTCCGTGGTCTGGGCGGCGCGCGGCGGCCCCCGCTGGGTCCGCGCGGTCGCCACCGTGACCCTGCTGGGCGGCGAGGCGGTCCGCGCCGGGCGGCGCCGGGGCGCGAAGCGCGGCGGGGGCGACGACGGGAGCAGCCTCGGCTCGGACTAGGGCCTGCCGTCGGACTCCCGCCGTCGCCCGGAGGGCGGTCCCGCGGCGTCAGGCGCCCGCTCCCGGCGTTCCGGGAGCGGCCCTCGTACGGGACGCACCCGGGCTCGCGCCCGGTGCGGCGGGGGCGCGGGCACGGCGTCGCGGACCGGGCGGGGCTTTCCGGACACGCCCCGGGCGTCCGCGCTACCGCTCGTCCTCGCCCGTCGCCTTCAGGGCCAGCCACAGCTCCATCCGGACGTCCGGGTCGTCCAGCGAGCGGCCGAGGATCTCCTCCACCCGGCGCATCCGGTAGCGCAGTGTGTGCCGGTGGACGCCCAGGTCCGCCGCCGCCGCGTCCCACTGGCCGTGCCGGGAGAGCCAGGCGCGCAGCGAGGCCACCAGGTCGCCGCGGCCGGTCGCGTCGTGCTCCCGCAGCGCGCGCAGCATCCCGTCGGCGAAGGCGCGGACGGCGTCGTCGGCGAGGAGCGGAAGCACCGAGCCCGCCGCCAGGTCCTCGTGCTCGACGAGCGCCCTCCCCCTCCGCCGGGCGACCGAGAGGGCCTGCTCGGCCTGCTTGTACGCGGCCGCCGCGGCGCTCGGACCCGCCGGGGCCGACAGGCCGACGACGACGCCCGCCTCCTCCGCCTCCCGCTCCGCGTACCCCTCGCAGGCGGCGACGACCGCACCGCCCTCCCCGGCGAGGACGACGAGCCGCTGCCCGCTCTCGGCGACGGTCAGCACCGCCTCGCCCGCGCGGGCGGCGGCGGCCTCCAGGGTCTCGGCGAGCACCGGCAGCGGCGGCTCCCCGGCCGCCTCTCCCCCGGCGGGCTCGGCGACGAGCAGCCGGTAGGGGGTGTCGAGCAGCCCTCCGTACAGGTCCCCGGCCACCGCCCGGGCGGGCTCCGGCTGGCCCGCGAGCATCAGGCGCAGCACCGCGGCGCCGAGCCGCTGCTCCGCCGCCTGGAGCGAGCGGGAACGTTCCGTCGTGAGGGTGAGCAGGGCGATCGCCGAGTGCACCGCGTACCGCTCGGCCGTGCCCAGGGGCGCGCCCGTGCCGACGGCGAGGGCACCGCGCACCCGGCGCCCGGTGCCCAGCGACTGGAGCTCGACGCGGTCGTCCGTACCGCCGACGACCGCGCTGGCGGGCGCGGGCCGCTCGCGCAGCCGCTCCACGTCCGGGGTGAGGCGGGCGGCCCGGCGCGCCGCCCAGTCGGGCGAGACGGAGACGACGGTGCCGGAGGCGTCGTACAGCGCGGCCCAGCCGTCGACGTGCGCGGCGAGCCGGGCGACGACGGCCTCCGGGCCCTCGGCGAGCGCGGCGCGGGTCAGCTCGCGCTGGGCCTCGAAGCCGGCCGTGACGGCCCGGTACTGGTCGGCGGAGATGGCCGCCGACACGGCCTTGCTGATGGCCAGGAACGGCGTCCGGCGCGGCACTTCGAGCAGCGGCAGGTGCTCCTCGCGCGCCGCGTCGAGCAGGGCCGGCGGAATCTCCTCGTAGTTCACGCCCACGGCGAAGCCGAGCCCGACCACCCCGGCGCCGAGCAGCCGCCGCACATAGCGGCGCATCGCCCCCAGGTCCTCCGCGTCGAGCGTCAGGGCGGTCGTGAGGAGGAGCTCACCGCCCTCCATGTACGGGACGGGGTCGGCGAGCTCGCTGACGTGGGCCCAGCGGACGGGGGTGTCGAGGCGGTCCTCACCCGCGCGGACGATGAGCTTGAGGGAGGAGTGCTGCACGAGCGAGGCGAGGGTGGGCGGCATTGGGGACCGTCGGACCTTTGAGCGAGGACCGCGCGCGGGGGGAGCCGTGCACGGAAGCGGGGAGGCGCCGCTCAGCTGAGCGGCGCCCCCGATTGTGCCAGGGCCGCCGGGAGCCCGCTCGGGCGCGCGAGGGGTGAGACGGAACGGGCGCGGGCGCGGGGTGGTCGTCAGGCCCGCAGGTCGACCAGGACCGGCGGGGTGTGCGCGCCCTGGGCCGTGGTGAGGGACACGACGGCGTGGCCGGGCGGCACGGAGTGCGCGAGCTCGGAGGCCGACCAGCGCTCGCGCTCGACCTTCCGGGTCGTGACGGCGTCGGTGGTGACGGCCTTGCCGGTGACCTTCTTGCGCAGGGCGTGGATGAACCGGGTCATCGGCTGGTCGGCGAAGACCGTGTGGTGCGCCACCTCGGTGGTCTCCACCCACTCCTTGCCCCAGGTCTCGGCGAAGCCCCGGCCGTCCCAGGTGGTGATGCCGGAGAGCGCCACCCGGCACCCGACGGCGCCGAGCAGCGGGCCGTGCAGCGCCGCGGGCACCTCGCCGAGGGTGCGGAGCCCGAGGACGACGCCGGCGTGGTGCGGGCGCAGCCGCTGGAGGGAGCGGACGGTGCCCGTGGTGAGCGCCCCGGTGGCGTCGTCGAGGACGAGGGAGACGAAGTGCGGGCGCTTGGTGCCGGTCCGGGCCGCCGCCAGGAACTGGGCGAGGACCAGCCGGGCGAGGAGCCGGGAGGCCTCCTCGTGGCCGCGCTCGGGCAGCTTGATCCGGACCCGCAGCGGGTGGTGGACGACGGACTTCAGCGAGAAGGGCCGCACCTCGCTCCCCTCGGCGCCGAAGAACTCGGCGAAGGCCGGCCGGTCGAGCAGCGACAGGCGGTCCGCGAGGAGCGGGCCGGCGTCGGCGGCGGTGCCGGCCTGCCGGATGCGGGCCTCCAGCTCGCGGCGCATGGCCGCCGCGTCGGCGGGGAGCCGGTCGAGGAGCGCCGTCAGCGTCTCCGGGCCGGCTTCGAGCAGTTCGCGGAGCACCGGCACGGACGGGAAGCGGCCGTGCGCCGCCCGGTAGGGGCCGATGAGCTGGGCGAGGACGGTGGCGGCCCGCCGGGCGTCGAGGTTCTCGACGTCGCCCACCAGGCCCTCCGCGAGCAGCGCCGCCGCCTCGTCGGGGTCGGAGAGGCCGGCGTAGAGGTCGAGGTCGTACGGCGAGGCCGGGTCGCCCGGGCGGACCACGACGTCGTAGGAGGCGTCCGGGCCGAGCGGCGCGTCCGCCGTCCCCACGGCGACGACCGCGCAGGAGCCGGTGAGGGCCTGCAGGGTGAGCGATTCGACGACCGGACCGGTCAGGCGCGTGGTCTTCCCGGCGCCGGAGGGGCCCACGACCAGCAGGGAGGTGGCGAGCGCGGCCGGTTCGAGGGCGAGGCCCACGCCCCGGTAGGCGGCCGGGTTCCGCTCCTCGGCCACGCAGCGGCCGATGCGGACCTGTCCGACGAGGAGGTCGTGGGTGGCGGCGCGGCTCGGCAGGTCGCGGTCGCCGGAGGGGTGCGCCCCGGCCGCCGCGCCCTGCCGGAGCACGGTGTCGACGAAGGAGGCGAGGCCGCCCGCGTGCGTCCTTCCCCGCTCCAGGCTCCGGAGGGCCCGGGCGCAGTCCACGTCGTTCATGCGGCCGGCGAACAGCTCGGCGGTGAGCAGGTCCGCCGCCTGCCGCTCCCCGGCGGCCCGCAGTTCGGGCCACTGCGAGAGGGGGACGGGCGCCGCCGGGTCGGGGGACGGGGTGCCGCCCTCCGTGGCGGCGGCGCGGGCCCTGAGCCGTCCGCGGACCAGGCCGGGCCAGTCGCCGAGGCGGGCGAAGGGCCAGAGCACGGCGGCCGTGATCAGGGCGTACAGGGTGTAGACGAGGGCGGGCGAGGCGAGGACGTCGTACCCGCCGCCGACGAGCACCACGAGGGAGAGCAGGGGTGCGACGACCGGCAGCGGGTCCCAGCCGACGCCGGGGAAGGCCTCCGGCCAGACGAACGTCAGGGCGATCAGCGCGGCGCCGGCGGTGAGCGCGGCGCGCGCGGGCGGGCGGCGGTCGGCGAGGAGGTGACGGGCGAGTTCGGCCCAGGCTCCGAGGCGCGCCATCGTGTAGAGCAGGAGGGCGAAGAAGACCCCGTCGTAGACCACGTGGGCCTCGGCGCCGTGCCAGTCGCGGGGCGAGGTGCCCCCGGCGTACCACCAGTCGGCGGGGGTGAAGGTGGCGAGCGGGATCCACTCGTAGGGGACGGCCCCGCGCCGCCAGGCGGACCAGAGCAGCAGCCCCACGACGAGCGGGATCAGCAGCCCGGCCACCGTGACGGGCGCGAGCTTCCGTGCTTCCCGGGGCGGCGGCGGGGGCACGTGCCGGAACCGCCAGACACCGGGCGCGGCCTCGGGCCGCGGGGCGTCCAGCCAGGCGACGACGGGCGGGGCGGGGGCGCCGCCGGGGGCGGCCGGGGTCCCAGGAGCGGTCCCCGAGGCGCCGGGACTCCCGAACGCAGCCCCTCCGGCGCCGGCCGCCCCGGACGCCAACGCCCCCGGAGCCACCGTCGGCCGCGGCGGCGCGTGCGGCGGAACCGGCGTGTACGGCGGAGCCGGCGCGTGCGGAGGAACCGGTACGGGCGCGGGGGCCCCGGGGCGAGCGCCCCGGCCGTCGGTCGCGGCGCCCCGGCCCTCGGTCGGCGGCCCCGCCGGGTGCGGGACCGCGCCCCCCTTGGTGTCGCGTGACTCGTACGTGCCGTCGGTCTCCATGAACCCCTGCCCCCTGACCAGCCAGGTCGCCGCCTCTGTGCCACCGTCAATCTAGTGGGCCAGGAGCCCCCGGGAGGGGATTCGACCACCCGTACGGCCGAGGAGCGCCCCGACGCGTCCGGGTCGTGCCCGCGCCGCCGAACCGGAGCCGTCATGTCCATCCCGGACAACGACACACCCGTCACCACTCCCGATCGGCGCATGCCTCTCCCCCTCCCCCGCGCCTAGCCTGCGGAGGAAACCCGCAAGTGCGTCCAGAACCACCCCCAGGAGCCCCGCATGAACGCTGTCCCGCAGGAGCGGCGCGTCGTCACCGCCATTCCCGGTCCGAAGTCGCAGGAGCTTCAGGCCCGCCGTCTCGGCACGGTCGCCGGTGGCGTCGGCTCGACGCTGCCCGTCTTCACCAAGCGGGCCGGCGGCGGCATCATCGAGGACGTCGACGGCAACCGTCTGATCGACTTCGGTTCCGGCATCGCCGTGACCTCGGTCGGCGCCTCCGCCGAGGCCGTCGTGCGCCGCGCCTCCGCGCAGCTCCAGGACTTCACCCACACCTGTTTCATGGTGACGCCGTACGAGGGTTACGTGGAGGTCTGCGAGGCGCTGGCCGAGCTGACCCCGGGCGACCACGCCAAGAAGTCCGCGCTGTTCAACTCGGGCGCCGAGGCCGTCGAGAACGCGGTGAAGATCGCCCGCTCTTACACCAAGCGCCAGGCCGTCGTCGTCTTCGACCACGGCTACCACGGCCGCACCAACCTCACCATGGGCATGACGGCGAAGAACATGCCGTACAAGCAGGGCTTCGGCCCGTTCGCGCCCGAGGTCTACCGCGTGCCGGTCGCCTACGGCTACCGCTGGCCCACGGGTGCCGAGAACTGCGGCCCCGAGGCCGCCGCCCAGGCGATCGACAACATCACCAAGCAGATCGGCCCCGAGAACGTCGCCGCGATCGTCATCGAGCCGGTCCTCGGCGAGGGCGGCTTCATCGAGCCGGCCAAGGGCTTCCTGCCGGCGATCGTGAAGTTCGCCAACGACAACGGCATCGTCTTCGTCGCGGACGAGATCCAGGCCGGCTTCTGCCGCACCGGCCAGTGGTTCGCCTGCGAGGACGAGGGCATCGTCCCGGACCTCATCACCACCGCCAAGGGCATCGCGGGCGGTCTGCCGCTCGCCGCCGTCACCGGCCGCGCCGAGATCATGGACTCCGTCCACGGCGGCGGTCTGGGCGGCACCTACGGCGGCAACCCGGTGGCCTGCGCCGGTGCGCTCGGCGCCATCGAGACGATGAAGGAGCTCGACCTCAACGGCAAGGCCAAGCGCATCGAGGAGGTCATGAAGACCCGCCTCACCGCCATGCAGGAGAAGTTCCCGGTCATCGGCGACATCCGCGGCCGCGGCGCCATGATCGCCATCGAGCTGGTGAAGGACCCGGCGACGAAGGAGCCGCACGCCGAGGCCGCCGCCGCGCTCGCCAAGTACTGCCACAACGAGGGCGTGCTCGTCCTGACCTGTGGCACCTACGGCAACGTGCTGCGCTTCCTGCCGCCGCTGGTCATCGGCGAGGACCTCCTCAACGAGGGCCTGGACGTCATCGAGGCCGCGCTCGCGACCCTCTGAGGACCGATCCGGCACACGGTGTGAAGACTCTGTGGGGGGCCGATGGCGGGACGCGTTTCCCGCTGTCGGCCCCCCGTCGCGTGACGTACGGTTTCCGCAGATGAGAGAAACACCCCGGGCGGAGCCTCCCCAGCCCCGCCCGCACCGTGCCTTCGAGCACACCGCCGGCGCCTCGTGCACCGGGACTCCTCACCGATCGGATGGCCGCCCGCCCCACACCCCCCGGGGCGCGCGGCAGCCCGATCCCCTCGGCCGCCCTGGAACCACCCCCCCTGTTCCAGGGCGGCCGGCTCTCTTCTCGGCGCTCGTCGCCCTCGCCGTCGTGACCTGGCAGGTGCTCGTCCACGGCCCCTTGGCCAGGCTCGACGAGCGGGCGTCCCGGTCCCTGGTGGACACGGTCCCCCGGCCCCTGAGCGAACTCGCCTCCGACCTCGGCAACATGACGGTCGCCCTGCCCGTCCTGGCCTGCGCCGTGGCGTACGCGGTGTGGCGGGGCCGCCGCGCCGCCGCCCTGTACGCGGGGCTCGCCATGGCCGCCGTGCCCCTCCTGGTGATTCCGCTGAAGGAGTGGACCGCGCGTCCCGGGCCGCTGGAGCCCTGGGCCCAGGGCTACTACCCCTCGGGCCACACGGCCACCGCGGCGGTCGCCTACTTCGGCGCGGCCTTCCTCGTGTCGAACCGGCTGCTCCCCGTCGCCGCCGTGCTGACGGCGGTGACGGGGGCCGGGCTGGTCCTGCGGGGCTTCCACTGGCCGCTGGACGTGTTCGCCAGTCTCTGTCTCTCGTTGCTCGTACTGGGCGTCAGTTCCAGCCGTACGCGTCGAAGTTCCGGCTGAACGCCCACTGGCCGTACCGGTCCCAGTTGATCGACCAGGTCATCAGGCCGCGCAGGGTCGGCCAGGTGCCGTGGGTCGGGTAGGTGCCGCAGTTCGTCTTCTTCGTGAGGCAGTCCAGGGCCTTGTTCACCTCGGCCGGGGCGGTGTGGCCGTTGCCCGCCTGGGTGGAGGCGGGGAGGCCGATGGCGACCTGCTCGGGGCGCAGCGGCGGGAAGAAGCGGTCGGCGTTGCCGGCGACGGGGAAGCCGGTGAGCAGCATGTCGGTCATGGCGATGTGGAAGTCGGCGCCGCCCATCGAGTGGTACTGGCCGTCGAGGCCCATGACGGGGCCCGAGTTGTAGTCCTGGACGTGGAGCAGGGTGAGGTCGTCGCGCAGGGCGTGGATGACCGGCAAGTAGGCGCCGGCGCGCGGGTCCTGGCCGCCCCAGGGGCCGGAGCCGTAGTACTGGTGTCCGAGCTGGACGAAGAAGGTCTCCGGGGCCATGGTGAGGACGAAGCCGGCGCCGTACTTGGCCTTGAGGGTCTTCACCGCCTGGATCAGGTGGACGATGACGGGGCTGGTCGGGTTCCGGAAGTCGGTGTCGCCGGCCTGGAGCGAGAGCGAGTGGCCCTCGAAGTCGATGTCGAGGCCGTCGAGGCCGTACTCGTCGATGATCTTCGAGACGGAGGAGACGAAGGTGTCGCGGGCCGCGGTGGTGGCGAGCTGCACCTGGCCGTTCTGGCCGCCGATGGAGATGAGGACCTTCTTGCCGGCGGCCTGTTTGGCCTTGATCGCCGCCTTGAACTCCGCCGGAGACTCCACGCCCGGGCATTCCGTCGCCGGGCAGAGGCTGAAGCGGATGTCGCCGGAGGTCACCGAGGTCGGTTCGCCGAAGGCGAGGTCGATGACGTCCCAGGAGTCGGGGACGTCGGCCATGCGGGTGTAGCCGGAGCCGTTGGCGAAGCTCGCGTGGAGGTAGCCGACGAGGGCGTGCGGGGGCAGTCCGCCGCCGGTGCCGCCTCCGCCGCCGGAGGCCGTGGTGACGGTCACGGAGGCCGATCTGGCGGACTCGCCCGCGCCGTTGGCGGCGCTGACCTGGAAGGTGTAGGGGGTGTCGGGGGCGAGGCCGGTGGCGGTGTACGAGGTGCCGGTGACGGTCGCGAGGAGGGCGCCGCCCCGGTAGAGCCGGTACGAGGTGGCGCTGGGGACCGCGGGCCAGGTGAGGGTCACGGAGGTGGAGGTGGGGGCGCCGGCGGTGAGGCCGGTGGGGGCGGCCGGGATCTGGACGGGGTCGCCGCCGGGGCCGAGCAGGGACAGGTCGTCGGCGGTGTAGGCGCCGGTGCCGTACCAGCCGTGGGTGTGGATCGTGACCGAGGTGGTCGAGGCTCCCGTGGTGAACGAGGTGGTGAGTCTCTGCCAGTCGGGGGCGGACTGGGTCCAGGTGGAGACGTCGGTGGTGCCGGTGCCGGAGGCCCCGAGGTAGACGTAGCTGCCGCGCACCCAACCACTGAGCGTGTAGGTGGAGTTGGGCTTCACGGCGACGGTCTGGGAGCACTTGGCGTTGTCGCTGCCGGCCGGGGTGGCCTGGAGCGCCTTCGTCCCGCCGTGCACGGGTGACGGGACGACGGCGCCGCTGCCCGCCGTGCAGGTCCAGCCGTCGAGGCCCGCCTCGAAGCCGCCGTTGCGGGCGAGTTCGGTGTCGGCGGCCCGGGCCGCGGGGGTGAGTGCGAGGAGCCCGCCGGCGGCGAGGGAGCCCGCGAGGAGCAGGGCGAGGGGTCTGGTGCGGTCCACAACTGCCTCCGGATGTGGGGGAATCGAGGTGGAGCGCGCCACAGCATGGTCCAGACCAATCGAGTGGTCAAGACCTCTGGACAGCCGGAGGCCCTAGTCGGATCCCGCCTCCCCCCTGGCCAGCCGGCCCGCCGCCTCGTGCATCGCCAGCTCCAGGAGGGAGGCGTCGGTGAGGGTGCCCAGGCCGTCCGGCGCCACCAGCCAGCGCACCCGCCCCGCGACCCGCCCCGGGTACGGGACGACGATCCAGGTGCCGGCACCCGCGCCGCGCACGCCGGTGCCCAGCCAGCGGGCGGCGGTTCCCGGGGGGACGAAGAAGCCCGTCCGGGCCTCGCCGAAGTCGGCCAGGACCGGGCCCGGCCGGTCCACGAGCCGGGTCAGCACGTCGAGGGTGGGGTGGCCGAGCCCTCCCGGCAGGATCAGCACGTCCCAGCGCCTGCCGGCGGGCAGCAGCGCGACCCCGTGGGGGTTGCGTTCCCACTCCCAGCGGCAGGCGTCGGGATCCGGTGCGACCGAGGCCAGCCACTCCACCGCGGCCTTGGCGCCAGAAGCCCCCGTACCAGTCATCGCGACGATCTCCTTCCGTGTGGACACGGTGTCCACACGGAGAGAGCGGGTACGGGGGCTTCTCTTACGCGGCTTCGCCTACGAGCCGGAAGTGACCTGCGTCACATCCCGCCTCAGCTGTCGAAGCCGAGGCCGAGGCGGTCCATGGCCTTCAGCCACAGGTTGCGCCGCCCGCCGTTCTCGTCGGCGCGGGCGAGCGACCACTTGGTGATGCCGATGCCGGCCCAGGCGACCGGCTCGGGCGGGAACGGCAGCGGCTTGGAGCGGACCATCTCCAGGTCGGTGCGTTCGGTGCGCTCCCCCGCGAGCAGGTCGAGCATCACGTCCCCGCCGAAGCGGGTGGCGCCGACGCCGAGGCCGGTGAACCCGGCCGCGTACGCCACCTTCCCCTGGTGCGCCGTGCCGAAGAAGGCGGAGAAGCGCGAGCAGGTGTCGATCGCGCCGCCCCAGGCGTGGCTGAAGCGGAGCCCCTCCAGCTGCGGGAAGCAGCGGAAGAAGTGCTCGGCGAGCTTGAGGTACGTCTCCGGGCGGTGGTCCATCTCGGCGCTGACCTTGCCGCCGTACGGGTAGACCGCGTCGTAGCCGCCCCACAGGATGCGGTGGTCGGCGGTGATCCGGAAGTAGTGGAACTGGTTCGCGGAGTCGCCGAGCCCCTGCCGGTTCTTCCAGCCGACCGAGGCGAGCTGCTCGGGGCTGAGCGGCTCGGTCATCAGGGCGTAGTCGTAGACCGGGACGGTGTACGCCCGCACGCGCCGGACCAGCGAGGGGAAGACGTTGGTGCCGAGCGCGACCCGGCGGGCGACCACCCTGCCGTACGGGGTGCGGACGCCCATGCCGGCGCCCACCGGGACCAGTTGCAGGCCGGGGGTGTTCTCGTAGATGCGGACGCCCAGGTCGAGGCAGGCCCGCTTCAGGCCCCAGGCCAGCTTGGCGGGGTGGAGCATGGCGACGCCGCGCTTGTCCCACAGGCCGCCGAGGAAGGTCGGCGAGTCGACCTCGGCCCGTACGGCGTCCCGGTCCAGGAACTCCAGGCCCCCGGCGAGGCCGAGCCGGTCGGCCTCCTCGTACCACTCGTGGAGTTCCTCCAGCTGGTACGGCTCGGTGGCGACGTCGATCTCGCCGGTGCGCTCGAACTCGCAGTCGATCCCGTGGCGGGCGACGGTCTCCTCGATGGCGTCGAGGTTCCGCTCGCCCATCCGCTCCAGCTTCGGCAGCTCGCCCGGCCAGCGGGCGAGCCCGTTGCCGAAGCCGTGGGTGAGGGAGGCCGCGCAGAAGCCTCCGTTGCGGCCCGAGGCGGCCCAGCCCACCTCGCGGCCTTCGATCAGTACGACATCCCGGGAGGGGTCGCGCTCCTTGGCGAGGAGCGCGGTCCACAGTCCGCTGTATCCGCCGCCGACCACGAGGAGATCGCACTTCTCGGTGCCGGTGAGGGCGGGCAGGGCTCCGGGCTTGCCGGGGTCTTCCAGCCAGAAGGGGACGGGCTGGGCGTCGGAGAGAGATTGTGCAGCGAGACGCATGGCGACTGGGGCCATGGTTTCCAACTCCTTCGGTGCCCGAGACGGCCTTCGCTCGGGCCGTTGCTCAGGCTGTTGCTGTTTTCTTGCGCCGGTTCGTGATGATCTGCCCGGCCGCGACCATCAGTACCGCGAGGACGAACATCGCGGTGCCGATGACGTTGATCTGAACGGGGGTTCCGCGCTGCGCCGAGCCCCAGACGAACATGGGGAAGGTGACGGTGGAGCCCGCGTTGAAGTTGGTGATGATGAAGTCGTCGAACGAGAGCGCGAAGGCGAGCAGCGCGCCGGCCGCGATGCCGGGTGCGGCGATCGGCAGGGTCACCCGCAGGAAGGTCTGCGTCGGCCCCGCGTAGAGGTCGCGCGCGGCCTCCTCCAGGCGCGGGTCCATGGACATGACCCGGGCCTTGACCGCCGTCACGACGAACGACAGACAGAACATGATGTGGGCGATCAGGACCGTCCAGAAGCCCAGCTCGATCCCCATGTTGAGGAAGAGGGTGAGCAGGGAGGCGGCCATGACGACCTCGGGCATCGCCATCGGCAGGAAGATCAGCGAGTTGATCGCGCCGCGCGCCCGGAAGCGGTAGCGGACCAGCGCGAAGGCGATCATCGTGCCGAGGACGACCGCGCCGACCGTCGCCCAGGCGGCGAGCTGGAGCGAGAGCGAGAGCGACTCGCACATGTCGGCGACGCCGCAGGGGTCCTTCCAGGCGTCGAGCGAGAACTCCTGCCAGGAGTAGTTGAAGCGTCCCCTCGGCCTGTTGAAGGAGAACGCCATCACGACGAGGTTCGGCAGGATCATGTACGCGAGCGTCAGCAGGCCCGCGATGACGACGAGGTTCTTCCGCAACCAGCGCATCAGACCAGGTCCTCCGTTCCGGCGCGGCGGATGTACACGGTGACCATGCCGAGCACGATCGCCATGAGGATGAAGGAGAGCGCGGCGGCCGTCGGGTAGTCGAGCACCCGCAGGAACTGCGACTGGATGACGTTGCCGACCATCTTGGTGTCGGTCGAGCCGAGCAGTTCGGCGTTGACGTAGTCGCCGCTCGCCGGGATGAAGGTGAGCAGGGTGCCGGAGACGACGCCGGGCATCGACAGCGGGAAGGTCACCTTGCGGAAGGTGGTCGCCGGGGAGGCGTACAGGTCCTGCGCGGCCTCGTGCAGCCGGCCGTCGATCCGCTCCAGGGAGGTGTAGAGGGGCAGGATCATGAAGGGCAGGAAGTTGTACGTGAGACCGGTGACCACCGCCATCGGGGTGGCGAGGACGCGGTCGCCCTCCGTCCAGCCGAGCCAGCTGGTCACGTCCAGGAAGTGCAGGGCGCCCAGCGCGTCGACCACGACGCTGTCGTCGGCCAGGATCGTCTTCCACGCGAGCGTGCGGATGAGGAAGCTGGTGAAGAACGGCGCGATGACGAGGACGAGGAGCAGGTTCCGCCAGCGGCCCGCCCTGAAGGCGATGAGGTACGCGAGCGGGTAGCCGAGCAGCAGGCAGAGCAGGGTCGCGGTCCCGGCGTACAGCAGGGAGCGGACGAACTGCGGCCAGTACTCCCGGAAGGCGTCCCAGTAGGTCTGGAAGTGCCAGGTGACCTCGAAGCCCTTCTCCAGGGATCCGGTCTGCACCGAGGTCGAGGCCTGGTAGATCATCGGCAGCGCGAAGAAGACGAGCAGCCAGATGATGCCGGGCAGCAGCAGCCAGTACGGGACGAGCCGCTTGCGGGTGGAGGGCTTGCGCAGAACCGGTTCTTCGACCGGCTGCGGAGCCTCCTTCGCGAGGGTGGCGGTCACGAGGCGTCCTCCACCGTCTCCACGCCCGCGTCGATGTCCTGCGCCGCGTCGAGGCCGAAGGTGTGGGCCGGGTTCCAGTGCAGGACGACCTGCGCGCCCGGGACGAGCCGGGTGTCGCGCTCGATGTTCTGCTCGTAGACCTGGAGCTCCGCGCCGGCCGGCGAGTTCACCACGTACTGGGTGGAGACGCCGATGAAGGAGGAGTCGACGATCCGGCCGGTCACCCGGTTGCGGCCGTCGGCGATCGAGCCCGCGTCGTCGGCGTGCGTGAGCGAGATCTTCTCGGGCCGTACGCCGACCAGCACCTTGCCGCCCGTGCGGACGGCGTCCGTACAGCGGTCGCCGGGCACCCGCAGCTTGCTGCCGCCGGCCGTGGCCAGGACGTCGGCGCCGGTCTCCACGACCTCGGCCTCGATCAGGTTCGAGGTGCCGAGGAAGTTGGCGACGAAGGTGGTCTTCGGGTTCTCGTACAGGTCGGCGGGGGCGCCGAGCTGCTCGACCCGGCCGCCGTTCATCACCGCGACCTGGTCGGCCATCGTCATGGCCTCCTCCTGGTCGTGGGTGACGTGCACGAAGGTGATGCCGACCTCGGTCTGGATCCGCTTGAGCTCCAGCTGCATCTGGCGGCGCAGCTTGAGGTCGAGGGCGCCGAGCGGCTCGTCGAGGAGGAGGACCTGCGGGTGGTTGATGAGCGCGCGGGCCACGGCGACGCGCTGCTGCTGGCCGCCGGAGAGCTGGTGCGGCTTGTGCCGGGCCTTGTCGCCGAGCTGGACGAGCTCCAGCATGTCGTCGACCTGCTTCTTCACCGACTTGATGCCGCGGCGGCGCAGGCCGAAGGCGATGTTCTCGGAGATGTCCATGTGCGGGAAGAGCGCGTAGGACTGGAAGACGGTGTTGACCGGCCGCTTGTAGGGCGGGAGGTCGGTGACGTCCTTGTCGCCGAGGAAGACGGTGCCGGTGCTCGGGTCCTCCAGGCCGGCGATCATGCGCAGGGTGGTGGTCTTGCCGCAGCCGGAGGCGCCGAGCAGGGCGAAGAAGGAGCCCTGCGGGACGGTCAGGTCGAGCGGGTGGACGGCGGTGAACGAGCCGTACGTCTTGCTGATCCCGGTGAGACGGACGTCGCCTCCGCCAGTGTTCTTTCCGGTGTGAGCAGTCTTGTCAGTCATGGGTTGCTGTCCCAGGGAGTGAGAGAGGTGGACGAGGCCGGACTCAGGCGCCGATGAGCTTGGCGAACTTCTCCTCGTACGCCGTCTCCTCCGCGCTGCTGAGCGAGCGGAAGGCGTGCGACTTCTTGGCCATGGCCTTGTCCGGGAGGATCAGCGTGTTGTTCGCGAGCTCGGGGTCGATCTTGGTGAGCTCGTCCTTCACCCCGTCGACGGGGCAGACGTAGTTGATGTACGCGGCGAGCTGGGCGGCGACGGGAAGCTCGTAGTAGTAGTCGATGAGCTTCTCGGCGTTCGTCTTGTGCCGGGCCTGCGCGGGGACGAGCAGGTTGTCGCTGGAGGTGATGTAACCGGCGGACGGGATGGAGAACTTGATGTCCGGGTTGTCCGCCTGGAGCTGGATGATGTCGCCGGCCCAGGCGAGGCAGGCCGCGATGTCGCCCTTGTCCAGGTCGGAGGTGTAGTCGTTGCCGGTGAAGCGGCGGATCTGCTTCTTGTCGACGCCCTTCTGGAGGCGCCCGATGGCCGCGTCGTAGTCGGCGTCCGTGAAGCTCCCCGGGTCCTTGCCCATGTCGAGCAGGGTCATGCCGACGGAGTCGCGCATCTCGGTGAGGAAGCCGACCCGGCCCTTGAGCGAGGGGTCGTCGAGGAGCTGGGTGACCGAGTCGACCTTCTTTCCGCCGGTCGCCTTGGCGTTGTAGGCGATGACGGTCGAGATGCCCGTCCACGGGTACGAGTAGGACCGGCCCGGGTCCCAGTCGGGGCGGCGGAACTGGGCGGACAGGTTCGCGTACGCGTTGGGGAGGTTGGCCGGGTCGAGCTTCTGCGCCCAGCCGAGCCGGATGATGCGGGCGGCGAGCCAGTCGGTGACGCAGATCAGGTCGCGGCCGGTGTCCTGGCCGGCCGCGAGCTGCGGCTTGATCTTGCCGAAGAACTCGACGTTGTCGTTGATGTCCTCGGTGTACTTGACCTTGATCCCGGTGCGTTTGGCGAAGGCCTCCAGGGTCGGGCGGGACTTCTCGTCCTCGCTGACGTCCATGTACTCGGTCCAGTTGGAGAAGGCGACGGTCTTCTCCTTGGCCGACACGTCGATGGACGCGGGCCCCTGGCCTTCCCGCTTGGCCGGCGGGATGCCACAGGCACTCAGGCCGGCGAGACCGCCGACCGTGAGCGCGCCGACGCCGCCCGCGCGCAGCATCGAACGGCGGCTGAGGGCGCCCCGTCCGCTCGTCATGCTGCGCCGTATCGCCGCCAGCTGCGCGGCGGACAGGCTGTCGGACTCGTACTGCTCCATGCGCTGTGCCCTTTCGGGATGGGTGGGCCGCTGGTCGGGCGGCGAGCCTGCTATCGGTCCCCGAAGATCGTGCGGTGCCAGTCCTTGGCCGCCACCGCGGTGTTGTCGAACATCACGTGCTTGACCTGCGTGTACTCCTCGAAGGAGTACATCGACATGTCCTTTCCGTAACCGGAGGCCTTGGCGCCGCCGTGGGGCATCTCGCTGATGATCGGGATGTGGTCGTTGACCCACACGCATCCCGCCTTGATCTCCCGGGTGGCCCTGTTGGCCCGGTAGACGTCACGGCTCCACGCGGAGGCGGCGAGGCCGTAGGGGGTGTCGTTGGCGAGCCGGATGCCCTCGTCGTCGCCGTCGAAGGGCAGGGCCACCAGGACCGGGCCGAAGATCTCCGACTGCACGACCTCGCTGTCCTGCGCGGCGCCGGTGATCAGGGTGGGACGGTAGTATGCGCCGTTCTCGAGCTCTCCACCAGGGGCTTCGCCGCCGGTGACGACCGTGGCGTAGCCGCGGGCGCGCTCGACGAAGCCGGCGACGCTGTCGCGGTGGCGGTGGCTGACGAGCGGACCGAGGTCGGTGCCCGGCGCGAAGGGGTCGCCGACGCGGACGGTCTCCATGAGCTCGGCGACCCGTGCGACGAAGGCGTCGAAGAGCGGGCGCTGGACGTACGCGCGCGTGGCGGCGGTGCAGTCCTGGCCGCTGTTGATGAGGGAGGCGGCGACGGCGCCCTGGGCGGCGGCCTCCAGGTCGGCGTCGTCGAAGACGAGGAAGGGCGCCTTGCCGCCGAGTTCGAGGTGGAGCCGCTTCACGGTGGCGGTGGCGACCTCGGCGACCCGCTTGCCGACCGGGGTGGAGCCGGTGAAGGAGGTCATGACGACGTCGGAGTGGCCGACGAGGTGCTCGCCGACGACCCGCCCGGAGCCGCTGACGATGTTGATCACACCGTCGGGGATGCCGGCCTCCTTCGCCGCCTGCGCGAACATCAGCGAGGTCAGCGGGGTGAGCTCGGCCGGCTTCAGGACGATCGTGTTGCCGGCGGCGATCGCCGGGAGGATCTTCCAGGCGGCCATCTGGAGCGGGTAGTTCCAGGGGGCGATGGAGCCGACGACGCCGATCGGCTCGCGCCGGACGTACGAGGTGTGGTCGCCGGTGTACTCGGCGGCCGACTGGCCCTGGAGGTGGCGGGCGGCCCCCGCGAAGAAGGCCGTGTTGTCGATCGTGCCCGGCACGTCGAACTCGGTGGTGAGCTTGAGCGGCTTGCCGCACTGGAGGGACTCGACCCGGGCGATGTCCTCCGCCCACTCGGCGAGGACGCCGGCGAGGCGGTGCAGCGCGTCGGAGCGCTCGCCCGGGGTGGCGCCCGCCCAGGCGGGGAAGGCGGCCTTGGCGGCGGCGACGGCCTCGTCCACGTCGGCGGTGGAGGCGAGGGCGTACGTGTAGACGCTCTTGCCCGTCGCCGGGTCGATCACGCTGTGTTCCCGACCTGAGGTTCCGGCACGGAGCCTTCCGCCGATGTACTGCGCGCCGTCCGCGAAGCGGTCCGTCACCTGGAAGCGGTTGGTCATGACGCTCTCCGTTGTCCCAGCTCGAATTGAGTGCCGATCCTGACAGAGTGAGACGCACGCAACAAGGGATTCCGTTGTTGCCTTTTGGTTACGCGACGGAATCGGTCGACCATGTGTCGAGGGGCCCGGAAAATCTCCGTACGGAGTGTCCGTGGCGGATGCCAGACTCGCATGTATGACCAAGATCGAAGAGCTGACGCAGCAGGTCACGAGGGGTGACCGAGTGAAATGGCTGCACTTCTGGGGGCACCGCCCGCACCCCGACGGGCGGCTCTCGGCGAGCTGTCTGAGCCAGTGGTGGCCGGCGCCCTTCACGGTCGACGGCGTGACCTACGCGACCGCCGAGCACTGGATGATGGCCGCCAAGGCCCGTCTCTTCCGGGACGCGGACGCCGAGCGGGCCGCGCTGACCTCCCCCACCCCCGCGGAGGCCAAGAAGGCGGGCCGGCTGGTGCGCGGCTTCGACGACGCCGTCTGGGAGCGGGAGCGCTTCGGGATCGTCGTGGAGGGCAGCGTCCACAAGTTCTCCTCGGACGAGGCCCTGCGCGCGTACCTCCTGGGCACGGGCGAGCGCGTCCTGGTGGAGGCCAGCCCGCTGGACCGCGTCTGGGGCATCGGGCTCGCCGCCGACGACCCCCGCGCCCACGACCCGGCCCGCTGGCGCGGGCTCAACCTGCTGGGCTTCGCCCTGATGGAGGCGCGGGAGCGGCTGCGCGCCGCCTGAGACGCGAAGGGCCCCGCACCCCTCGGCGGGGTGCGGGGCCCTGGCGCGCTCGTGCGGGCGTCAGCGGCCGCTCTCGACCACCAGGCTCGACGCGAACGGATCGTCCGACCCCGACCCGCTCTCCTCGAACTGCTCGTAGTTGGCGATGAACCATCCCCAGAAGACGATCCACAGGATGCCGATCACGATGCCGATCGCGCCGAGGATGATGCCGGCGGTCGTCTGACCGCTGTTCGTCGCCTCACCGCGCTGGACGCGCTTGCGGCCGAGGATCGAGAAGATCAGGGCGAGGACGCCCAGGACCAGGCTGGGCACGCCGTAGAGGCAGAAGAGCGCGACGGCGATGATGCCGAGCACCATGCCCGCCGTCCCCATGCCGTTGGCGGGCTGGGCGCCCCACCCCGGCTGCGCGCCGTAGCCGTAGGGCGGCGGGGAACCGTAGCCGCCCGCCGGCGGCGGGGTCGGTGCCGCCGGGTAGCCGTACCCGCCGGCCGGTGGCGTGGCCGCCGGGTAGCCGTACCCCGGCGTGGCCGCCGGGCCGCCGGGGGCGACCGGGGGCGGCGGGACGTCCCCGCCCGGCGCGGCCGGGAAGGACGTCATGGTCGGCTGGTCGTGCACCGGCGAGGGCGACGGCGTCGCCGGCTTGCTCAGTTCCACCCCGTCGCGGTTCGGCGGAGCCCACGGGTCCGTCGGGTCGTACCCGCCCCGCGACTGGTCTCGGTTGTCAGACATGGGCCTCCCCCATCGTGGTCACGCCATGCTACGGCCTCACCCCTGCGGGGGAACCGCCCGGCCTACGATGATCCGATGACCGATCTCCACCCCTTCATCGCGGGACTCCCCAAAGCCGAGCTGCACGTCCACCACGTCGGCTCCGCCTCGCCCCGGATCGTCGCCGAGCTCGCGGCCCGGCACCCGGACTCCAAGGTCCCCACGGACCCGGAGGCGCTCGCCGACTACTTCACGTTCACGGACTTCGCCCACTTCATCGACGTCTACCTGTCGGTCGTCGACCTGGTCCGCACGCCCGAGGACGTCCGGCTGCTGACCTTCGAGATCGCCCGCGACATGGCCCGGCAGAACATCCGCTACGCCGAGCTGACCATCACGCCGTACTCCTCCACCCGCCGCGGCATCGACGAGCGCGCGTTCATGGCGGCGATCGAGGACGCCCGCAAGGCCGCCGAGGCCGAGTTCGGCACGATCCTGCGCTGGTGCTTCGACATCCCCGGCGAGGCCGGCCTCGTCTCCGCCGAGGAGACCGCGCGGCTCGCCACCACCGACGGGCTGCGTCCGGAGGGCCTGGTCTCCTTCGGTCTCGGCGGCCCGGAGATCGGGGTGCCGCGCCCGCAGTTCAAGCCGTACTTCGACCTGGCCCGCGCGGCCGGCCTGCACTCCGTCCCGCACGCGGGCGAGACGACCGGCCCGGAGACCGTCTGGGACGCCATCCGTGACCTGGGCGCCGAGCGCATCGGCCACGGCACCAGCTCCGTCCGGGACCCCGAGCTGCTGGCGCACCTCGCCGAGCACCGCATCGCCCTGGAGGTCTGCCCGACCTCGAACATCGCGACCCGGGCCGTCGCCACCCTGGAGGAGCACCCGATCCGGCAGATGGTCGACGCCGGCGTCCTCGTCACGGTCAACAGCGACGACCCGCCGATGTTCGGCACGGACCTCAACAACGAGTACGCCGTCGCCGCCCGCCTCCTCGGCCTCGACGAGCGCGGTGTCGCCGCCCTCGCCAAGAACGCGGTGGAGGCCTCGTTCCTCGACGCGGACGGCAAGGCCCGGATCGCCGCCGAGATCGACACGTACACGGACGACTGGCTGGCGCGCTGACGGCGACGAGAATGGGGCCATGCGCTCCGTCACTGTCGTAGGCCACCGCGGCGATCCGTATCGCGTCCGCGAGAACACGCTCCCCTCGATCGCCTCGGCGATCGAGCGGGGGGCGGACGCCGTCGAGGTCGACGTCCGGCTGACGAAGGACGGGGTGCCCGTCCTGCTCCACGACGACACCCTGAAGCGCCTGTGGGGCCACGACCTGCCGCTCGCCGGCCTCACGCACGAGCGGCTGCGCGAACTGACCCGCGGCGAGGTGCCGACCCTCCGCGACGCGCTGCTCGCCGCCGGGGACCGCCGGCTGATGCTGGACCTGCCCGGCGGGAACGAGGACTCGGTCCGCCGGATCGTCGGCACGGTCCGCGAGTGCGGGGCCGGGGAGCGCGTCTACTACTGCGCGGGTTCCGTCGCCATGCTCCAGGTGCGGGCCGCCGACCCGGCCGCCGAGATCGCCCTGACCTGGACCACGCTCGCCCCGCCCCGGCCTGTGCTGCTCGACGCCGTGCGGCCGCGGTGGCTCAACTACCGCTTCGGACTGGTGAGCCGGGAGCTGACCGCGCGGGTCCACCGGGACGGGCTGCTCGTCTCGACCTGGACGGCGGACACCGCGCGCACCATGCGTAAGCTGATCTTGACCGGGGTCGACGCGATCACCACGAATCGTGTCGACACCCTCGCCGCCCTGCTGCGAAAGGCCCGCGCGTGAACGACCGGATCAGGACCGACATCGCCCACAACGCCCGGGTGTGGAACTACTGGTTGGGCGGGAAGGACAACTACCCGGTGGACCGCGGGGTCGGCGACACCGTCACCGGCTTCTATCCGAGCATCGGCGAAGTGGCGCGCGCGGACCGCGCGTTCCTCGGGCGGGCGGTGACCCATCTGGCCGCCGAGGCGGGCGTCCGCCAGTTCCTGGACATCGGCACGGGCCTGCCGACCGCGGACAACACCCACGAGGTGGCGCAGCGGATCGCGCCCGACTCCCGGATCGTCTACGTCGACAACGACCCGATCGTCCTGACGCACGCCCGCGCGCTGCTGACGAGCGCGCCGGAGGGCGTCACCGAGTACGTGGACGCCGACGCCCACGACCCGGAGCGGATCGTCGCGGCGGCCGCCGAGACCCTGGACCTGTCCCGCCCGGTCGCGGTGATGATGCTCGGCATCCTCAACTTCGTCCTGGACACCGACGAGGCCCGGTCGATCGTGCGGACCCTGATGGCCGCCGTGCCCTCGGGCAGCCATCTGGTGCTGACCCACCCGACGCTGGAGCCGGAGCTCGGCGGCGAGGGCAACAAGGCCGCGATGGCCTTCTGGAACGAGAACGCGACCCCGCCGATCACCGCCCGCACCCGGGAGGAGTTCACCTCGTTCTTCGAGGGCCTCGACCTGCTGGAGCCGGGCGTCGTCTCCTGCTCGCGCTGGCGGCCCTCCTCGCAGGAGACGCACGTGGTGGCGCAGTTCGGCGCGGTGGGCCGCAAGCCGTAATGGGCATACGGGGGGACGTGCGCGGCGGGTGGGAGCGGGCGCGGACCTGGGGCGCGGCGAACCCGTGGGCGGTGGACACCGGGATCGCGCTGCTGGTGCAGGCGGCGATGACGATGCCGTTCGTGGTGCCGCGCGGGCCCGAGCTCGAACCGGCGACCTGGCCGGCGTACGGGCTGACGACGCTGACCGTGGTGCCGCTGGTCTGGCGGCGGCGCGCGCCGCTCGCCGTGCTGCTCGCGATCCTGGCGGCGAGCGCGCTGTACAAGCTGGCTCTGGAGGGCCCCGGGCAGCCGCTGCCGTACACCGGGCTCGTCGGCGTCTACACGGTCGCCGTGCTGTCGCCGGGCTGGAAGCGGCTCGTGACGGCGGGGCTCATGGTGGTCGCGGTGCCGGTCTCGGTGTGGCTCAACACCCGGTCGGCGCGCGAACTCACCTTCTCGCTCTTCGTGTTCGGCGCCGCCTATGTCTTCGGACGGCTCACGGACGCCCGGCAGCGGGCGCAGCGGGTGGAGGCCGAGCGGGCGGCCGCGCGGGAACGGGCCAGGATCGCGCGGGAGATGCACGACATCCTGTCGCACGCGGTGAGCCTGATGGTGGTGCAGGCGGAGGCGGGTCCGGTCGCGGTGCGGGCCGCGCCGGAGCGCGCGGAGGCCGCGTTCGAGGCGATCTCGGAGACGGGCCGGGAGGCGATGGTCCAGCTGCGGCAGATGCTGGGGCTGCTGCGCGAGGGCGGCGAGTCGGCGGCGCCCCGCGAGCCCCAGCCGGACCTCGCCGACCTCCCGGGTCTCCTGGAGCGGGTGCGGGCGGGTGGTCTGACCGTCGGGTACGCGACGGAGGGCGGGGTGCGGGCGCTGCCCGCGGCGACCGGGGCGAGCGTCTACCGGATCGTGCAGGAGGCGCTGACGAACGTGGTGAAGCACGCGCGGGCCCGTACGGTCGACGTCCGGCTCGCCCACGCCGACGGCGTCCTGCGGGTCACGGTGACCGACGACGGGCGCGGCCCGCAGGGCGGTCCCGGCGGGCACGGTCTGGTGGGCGTCCGGGAGCGGGCCGCCGCGCACGGCGGGACGGCGGAGGCGGGCCCGGGTCCGGGCGGCCGGGGATTCGAGGTGCGGGTCCTGCTGCCCGTGCGGGAGGGGGAGGGATGACGATCCGGGTGGTGGTCGCGGACGACCAGGAACTGGTGCGCAGCGGCTTCGCGATGATCCTGGACGCGCAGCCGGACATCGAGGTGGTGGCGGAGGCCGGGGACGGGACGGAGGCCGTCGAGGCGGTGCGCCGGCTCGCCCCGGACGTGGCGCTGCTCGACATCCGGATGCCCGGGACCGACGGCATCGAGGCCTGTCGGGCGATCGGCGCGGAGTCCGGGTGCCGGACGGTGATGCTGACGACCTTCGACACCGACGCGTACGTGTACGAGGCGCTGCACGCGGGCGCGAGCGGTTTCCTCCTCAAGGACGTGCGGCGGGACGACCTCGTGCACGCGGTACGGGTGGTGGCGGCGGGCGACTCGCTGCTCGCGCCGTCCGTGGCGCGGCGCCTCGTGGAGCAGTACACGACGGGGGGTCCGCGCCGCGCCGATCCCCGGCTCGACGTCCTGACGGCGCGGGAGCGGGAGACGCTGCTGCTGCTCGCCCGGGGCCTGTCGAACGCGGAGATCGCGGCGGAGCTGGTGGTCAGCGACCACACGGTGAAGACGCACGTGGGCAACGTGCTGGCCAAGCTGGGGCTGCGGGACCGCATCCAGGCGGTGATCTGCGCGTACGAGACGGGGCTGGTCGCCGCGGGCTCTCCCCCGCCCGGGGGAGGCGCGGGCGCCGGTCCCTCCCCCTCGCCGGGGAGGAACTGACCGGCCGAAGACCGCCGGTGCGGGCGATCCGCGGATCGCCGCCGGTCAGCAGGATGGGGCCATCGGGAACAACGGCCCACACCAACGGAGTTGACCATGCGGAAGTCCACCCGCACCCTGCTCGCCGCCGCCCTGGCCCTGGGCGTCGCCGCGGGCCCCGCGCTCACCCCCGCCTTCGCCGCGCCGCAGCCGGCGGCGGCCGCGCAGGCCTCGGCGCCCGACCTGTCGGCGGTCATCGCGGGGCTCCCCCGCGCCGACGCGACGGCCGCGCTGGTCCGGGTCGGCGGCACCGAGGGGTCCTGGCGGGGCAGCGCGGGCGTGCACGACCTGGAGACGAACGCCCCGGCGGACCCGGCCGCCCGTTTCCGGGCCGGTTCGGTGACGAAGGTGTTCACGGCGGCGACCGTCCTCCAGCTGGCCGCCGAGGGCCGGATCGATCTGGACCGGCCGGCCCGCGCGTACCTCCCGGACCTGATCCCCGGCCGCTACGCCCGGGTGACCGTCCGTCAGCTCCTGAACCACACCCACGGCATCCCGGCCGCCGGCGTGCCGGGCGGGACGGTCGAGGAGTGGTACGCGAACCGGTTCGCCGTCCACACCCCGCAGGAGCTGGTCCGCTCGGCGACGGCGCAGCCCCGCGAGTTCCGCCCGGGCACGAGGCAGCACTACCTGAACATCGGGTACACGATCGCCGGCCTGATCGTGGAGCGGGTCACGGGCGACTCGTACGAGCACCAGGTGGAGCGGCGGATCCTGCAGCCGCTGGGTCTCCGTGACACGTACTTCCCGGGCGGGGCGCCCGAGATCACCGGCCCGTACAACCACGGCTACCAGACGATGCGGCTGGACGACGGCACGACGGGCCTGCGCGACGTCTCGGTGTGGGGGACGACGGACGGCTGGGCGGCGGGGGACCTCGTCTCGACCACCGCCGACCTGGAGCGCTTCACCCGGGTCCTGTTCGCGGGCGGTGTGGTGCGCGGTCCGCTCCTGGAGGAGATGTTCACGCTGCCGGAGGTCCCCGACTTCACGTCCGGCGCCCCGGCCGCGTACTCCGTCGGCCTGTCGATGAAGAGGCTGGGCGGCCGTGAGGTGTGGGGCAAGACGGGCGGGCGCTGGGGCTACAACGCGGCCGTCGCGTCGACCCGCCACGGGGAGCGGACCCTGGTCTACAGCGTCAACTCGACCGATGCCAAGGGCCAGGACATGAATCCGACGGCCCTCCGCCTGATGGTGGCGGCCTACGGCCTGCCCGACTGAGCCGCCTCCAGGCGCTTGATCATCCGGCGTACGTGGAGCAGCGGCAGGATGCCGACGACGCCGAACGACATGTCGATGACCGACCACCAGAAGGGGATGTCCCGGATCGGCCCGCAGATCAGGGCGAGCGGGATGATGCCGACGCAGGCGATCATGCCGAACTCGACGACCCAGATATTGCGGACGGGGTCGCGGTACGGGCCGTAGAAGGCGACCGCGATGACGAGGTGGGCGAAGGCGAGCCAGTCGGTGCCGTAGAGCAGGTACGGCGCCTGCGCGTCGGCGGTCGCGAGTCCCTCCCGTACCCGGTGGATCCACTCGGCGAGACTGGGGAACAGGTCGGCCACGGGCGAGGCCCAGCCGGTCAGGGCGGAGTCGAGGAGCCGCAGTTCGGTGACGAGCGGGAAGGCGGTGGCCCCGCTCAGGACCAGGCAGACGACGAAGACGATCAGCCAGGCGCGGATGTGCGTGAGAAGGGCTCTCGGCCCGTTCGTGTCGCTCATGGGCACAGCGTACGCCTGTCTTGAACGCGTTCAGAAGTCGGGGGCCGCATTTTTTGAGCGCGTTCAGAACCGGGCGGCGAGCCTCCGGCCGACGGCGTGCGACACCACCGTCGCCCCCGCCGCCACCACGAGCCCCGCCACCACTCCCCCGGCGCCGGCCGGTCGCAGCACCCCGGCCCGCCGCAGCCGGCCGCGGGCCCACAGGGAGAAGGGGACGACCACGAACGGCGAGGTGGCCGCGCCGGGGGTCACGTCCCGTGCGGCGACGGCCTGCGCGAGGTGGACCAGCCCGTGCAGCCCGAAGCCGTTCACCGCGCCCTGGTAGAAGGCGGAGCGGCCGCCGGAGCGCGCACCCGCCACGGCCGCCGCGCCGACGATCACCGCCATCACCCCTACGGCGGCGGCGAATTCACGCTCGTCGACGGACCCGACGGCCTTCCACACCCGCTCCGGCACTCCGGGGAAGCGCTCGCGCAGCGCCGGCAGGTTCTCCCGGACCCAGCGCGGTCCGCGGGCCAGCTCCTCGGCGTCGTGCACGGCCCAGGCGAGGAACAGGCCATAGGTCACAAGGGGATTCGTGTGCTCAGTGGTCACATCCGCCCAACTCACAGCCCCACGATCGAGTTCCACCGCTTCGCGAACTCCCGGCGCTCCCCGGTGGTGATGTCCCGGGCGATCGCGAGCCGTCCTCGCATGGCGGCGTCCGGGAAGATCAGCGGGTCCTCGGCGAGGGCCGCGAGCTCCTCGTCGCCGGAGTCCGCGAGGACGTCCCGCGCGGCCGGCACCGGGCAGACGTAGTTGACCCAGGCGGCGAGTTCGGCGGCGACCTCGGGCTCGTAGTAGTAGTCGACGAGCTTCTCGGCGTTGGACTTGTGCCGGGCGAGGTTGGGCACCATGAGGGACTCGGCCCACAGTTCGGCGCCCTCCTCGGGGACGACGAACTCGATGTCCGGGTTGTCGGCCTGGAGCTGGATGACGTCGCCGGAGTACGCCTGGCAGGCGAGGACGTCGCCGGTGGACAGGTCCTTGATGTAGTCGTTCCCGGTGAAGCGCCGGATGTGCCCGCTCCGGACGAGCCCCTCGATCCGCTCGCACAGGGCGTGGAAGTCGTCTCCGGTCCACCGCGTCACGTCGACGCCCTCGCCCAGCATGAGCAGGGCGAAGGACTCGTCGAGGCCGGACAGCAGGGTGACCCTGCCGCGCAGGTCGTCGGCCCACAGCTCCTTGGTGGAGCGCAGTTCCCGGCCGAGCTTCTTCCGGTTGTACGCGATGCCGGTGATCCCGGACTGCCAGGGCACGCTGTGCAGCCGCCCGGGGTCGAAGGCGGGCGAGTTCAGCTGGGGGTCGATGTGGCGCGTGACGTTCGGCTGGGCGGCGCGGTCCATCTCCTGGACCCAGCCGAGGCGGACGAAGCGGGCGGCCATCCAGTCGCTGACGACGATCAGGTCGCGCCCGGTCTCCTGGCGGTTCATCAGGGACGGGCCGATCTTGCCGAAGAACTCGTCGTTGTCGTTGATCTCCTCGGTGTACCGCACGGAGATCCCGGTCCGCCTCCGGAAGGCGTCCAGGGTCGGCCGCTTCGACGCGTCGTCGTCATCGGTGTCGATGTAGAGCGGCCAGTTGGCGAAGTCGAGCGCGCGGTCGCGCGCCGAGAGGTCCCGGCCGGTCCGGTCGCCCTCCTCGACGAAGGCGGCGGGGACCCCGCATCCGGCGAGCAGGGTCGCGGCTCCCGCACCGCCGATGCCGCGCAGCAGGGACCTTCGGGAGATGTGTTTCCTGGCTGTCGCTCTCACCCCGGCAGCATCCCGGTCCGCCGCGACCCGCGGCAATGGACGGTCCGTCGAGCGACGGCGCGCGGCCCCGACACCCTGTCGATCAAGGTGCCGGGGCCGCGCGGGGTCGGGGCGGGATCAGCCCAGGGAGGTCATGACGTGCTTGATGCGCGTGTAGTCCTCGAAGCCGTAGGCGGAGAGGTCCTTGCCGTAGCCGGACTTCTTGTAGCCGCCGTGGGGCATCTCGGCGACGAGCGGGATGTGGGTGTTGATCCACACGCAGCCGAAGTCGAGGGCCTTGGACATGCGCATCGCGCGCGCGTGGTCCTTGGTCCAGACGGAGGAGGCGAGGGCGTACTCGACGCCGTTCGCGAACTCCAGGGCCTGGGCCTCGTCCGTGAAGGACTGGACGGTGATGACCGGGCCGAAGACCTCGTTCTGCACGATCTCGTCGTCCTGCTTGAGGCCGGAGACGACGGTCGGGGCGTAGAAGTAGCCCTTGTCGCCGACGCGGTGACCGCCGGCCTCGACCTTGGCGTGGGCCGGGAGGCGGTCGATGAAGCCGGTGACCTGCTTCAGCTGGTTGGCGTTGTTGAGCGGGCCGTAGAGCACGTCCTCGTCGTCCGGCTGACCCGTCTTCGTCTCGGCGGCGGCCTTGGCGAGGGCGGCGACGAACTCGTCGTGGATGGACTCGTGCACGAGGACACGGGTCGCGGCCGTACAGTCCTGGCCGGCGTTGAAGAAGCCGGCGACCGAGATGTCCTCGACGGCCTTCTCGATGTCGGTGTCCTCGAAGACGACGACCGGGGCCTTGCCGCCCAGCTCCAGGTGGACGCGCTTGACGTCCTTGGCCGCCGACTCGGCGACCTGCATGCCGGCGCGGACCGAGCCGGTGATGGAGGCCATCGCCGGGGTCGGGTGCTCGACCATGGCCTTGCCCGTCTCGCGGTCGCCGCAGACGACGTTGAAGACGCCCTTGGGGACGATCGAGCCGATGATCTCGGCCATCAGGACGGTCGACGCGGGGGTCGTGTCCGAGGGCTTGAGGACGACGGTGTTGCCCGCGGCGAGCGCCGGGGCGAACTTCCACACGGCCATCATCATCGGGTAGTTCCACGGCGCGACCTGCGCGCAGACGCCGACCGGCTCGCGGCGGACGATGGAGGTCATGCCCTCCATGTACTCGCCGGCCGAGCGGCCCTCGAGCAGCCGGGCGGCACCGGCGAAGAAGCGGATCTGGTCCACCATCGGCGGGATCTCTTCGCTGGCGGTGAGGGCGACCGGCTTGCCGGTGTTCTCGACCTCGGCGGCGATGAGCTCCTCGGCGCGCTCCTCGAAGGCGTCCGCGATCTTGAGGAGCACCTTCTGGCGCTCGGACGGCGTGCTGTCACGCCAGGCGGGGAAGGCGGCCGCGGCGGCCTCCATGGCGGCGTCGACGTCGGCCTGCCCCGAGAGCGGGGAGGTGGCGTACACCTCGCCCGTGGCCGGGTTGACCACGTCGATGGTGCGGCCGTCGGCCGCGTCGCGGAACTCCCCGTTGATGTAGTTACGCAGCCGGCGCAGCTCGGTGGTCACTTGCCACCCCTCCTGTCACGTTCTGTCTTCGCACGTCCTTGTGCGGTGTCCCGATGGACGAGACACCCCAGCCTAATCGGTTCACTGACGCTTTCAACAGCCCCAGCCCCCCTCAACTTCGGATTCAGTGAGATCAAGAGCGCTTCACAACGAATTTCATCAGTTCGGGCTTGCATGACTGACAATCTCGGTGCACAGTGAAGTCGTGGCCAGTCGAAGCACAGACCCCAGAACCGGAACCGGTTCGTCCCCGACGATCGACGCCGTCTCCCTGGCGATCATCAAGCAGCTCCAGGAGGACGGTCGCCGCCCCTACGCCGCCATCGGAAAGGCCGTCGGCCTCTCCGAAGCGGCCGTGAGGCAGCGCGTCCAGAAGCTGCTCGACCAGGGCGTCATGCAGATCGTCGCCGTCACCGACCCCCTCACCGTGGGTTTCCGACGGCAGGCGATGGTCGGCATCAACGTCGAGGGTGACCTGGATCCGGTCGCGGAGGCACTGACGGCCATGGCCGAGTGCGAGTACGTGGTGATGACCGCGGGCTCCTTCGACCTCATGGTGGAGATCGTCTGCGAGGACGACGATCACCTGCTGGATGTGATCAACAAGCGCATCCGCACCCTGCCCGGCGTGCGCTCCACCGAGAGCTTCGTCTACCTCAAGCTCAAGAAGCAGACCTATATGTGGGGAACTCGATAACCGTGACCCAGGACCTCTCCAAGACCGCCTACGACCACCTGTGGATGCACTTCACCCGCATGTCGTCGTACGAGAACTCGCCCGTTCCCACCATCGTCCGTGGTGAGGGCACCTACATCTTCGACGACAAGGGCAAGCGCTACCTCGACGGTCTCGCGGGTCTCTTCGTGGTCAACGCCGGACACGGCCGCCAGGAGCTGGCCGAGGTCGCGTACAAGCAGGCCCAGGAGCTCGCGTTCTTCCCCGTGTGGTCGTACGCGCACCCCAAGGCCGTCGAGCTCGCCGAGCGTCTGGCCGGCTACGCCCCGGGCGACCTCAACAAGGTCTTCTTCACCACCGGTGGCGGCGAGGCCGTCGAGACCGCCTGGAAGCTCGCCAAGCAGTACTTCAAGCTGCAGGGCAAGCACACCAAGTACAAGGTCATCTCGCGTGCGGTCGCCTACCACGGCACCCCGCAGGGCGCCCTGTCCATCACCGGCCTGCCGGCCCTCAAGGCCCCCTTCGAGCCGCTGGTCCCCGGCGCGCACAAGGTGCCGAACACCAACCTCTACCGCGCCCCGATCCACGGCGACGACCCCGAGGCCTTCGGCCGCTGGGCCGCCGACCAGATCGAGCAGCAGATCCTCTTCGAGGGCCCCGACACCGTCGCGGCCGTCTTCCTGGAGCCCGTGCAGAACGCCGGTGGCTGCTTCCCGCCGCCGCCCGGCTACTTCCAGCGCGTCCGCGAGATCTGCGACCAGTACGACGTGCTGCTCGTCTCCGACGAGACGATCTGCGCCTTCGGCCGCCTCGGCACGATGTTCGCCTGTGACAAGTTCGGCTACGTGCCGGACATGATCACCTGCGCCAAGGGCATGACCTCGGGCTACTCCCCGATCGGCGCCTGCATCGTCTCGGACCGCATCGCGGAGCCGTTCTACAAGGGCGACAACACCTTCCTGCACGGCTACACCTTCGGCGGCCACCCGGTCTCCTCGGCCGTGGCCCTGGCGAACCTCGACATCTTCGACAAGGAGGGCCTCAACCAGCACGTGCTGGACAACGAGGGCGCCTTCTTCTCGACGCTGTCGAAGCTGCACGACCTGCCGATCGTCGGCGACGTCCGCGGCAACGGCTTCTTCTACGGCATCGAGCTCGTCAAGGACAAGGCCACCAAGGAGTCCTTCAACGACGAAGAGGTGGAGCGCGTCCTGTACGGCTTCCTCTCCAAGGCGCTGTACGACGCCGGCCTGTACTGCCGCGCCGACGACCGTGGCGACCCGGTCATCCAGCTGGCCCCGCCGCTGATCGCCGACCAGGGCACCTTCGACGAGATCGAGGGCATCCTGCGCAACGTGCTCACCGAGGCGTGGACCAAGCTGTAAGCACGGGGCTGCGAGGACCGAACCACGGCGGTCCCCTCCAGCATCACGCCGCCCTCACGGCGTGACCCCCACGGCCCGGGCGTGCCGCCATCCGAGTGGATGGCGGCGGCCCGGGCCGTGTGCTGTCCGTACAACCGGATCTGAATCCTTACGGTGCCGAGTGACCGACAGGCCCGTCCCTTCGTTCCCCCGGACGGGGGTAGGCGATATCGGATCCGACATCGAGGTGTACGCGATGGCCCCACCGGACAACGACGTGCTCTGGGCGCGTTCCCTGCACTGCGCCCTGGGCGGTTCGGAGGCGCTCAGCGGCGTCTCCCTGGGCGTCCGCGAAGGCGAGATCCTCGCCGTCGTCGGCCCCCGCGGCAGCGGCAAGACCACCCTCCTGCGCTGCCTCTCCGGCCAGCTCGTCGCCCAGCAGGGCGAGGTCTGGTTCAACAGCGCCCCCGTGCACACCCTGGGCCCCGCCCAGCGCGAACGGCTCCGGCGCGACCGCTTCGGCTGGATCGGCCCCGAGCCCGGCCTCGTCCCCGAGCTCACCGGCTGGGAGAACACCGCCCTGCCGCTGCTGCTCCGCGGAACCTCCCACCGGGCCGCGAAGACCGCCGCCCTGGAGTGGCTGGAACGGCTCGACATCGGCGGCTGCGCCCGCAAGCGACCGCACGCCCTCACCCAGTCCCAGCGCCAGCGCATCGCGATCGCCCGCGCCCTGGTCACCACCCCGTCGGTCCTCTTCGCCGACGAACCGACCGCCACCCTGCACCGGGCCGACGGCGCGCAGGTCCTGCGCACCCTCACGGCCGCGGCCCGCTCGCACGACATCACCGTGCTCCTCGCCACCCACGACGGCGAGGTCGCGGCGCTCGCCGACCGCACCATCACCCTTCTCGACGGACGCAGGGTCGCCGCCGTGCCCCCGGCGTCAGGGGCGGAGGGCGTCGCCGCGTGCTCGCTCTCCGTCTAGCCCGCGGGACCCACCCCCTCGTCCTGACGCGCCGGCTCCTCGTCGCCGCCGCGGCCGCGGGGGTGGGCTTCCTCCTGCTCTGCACCCTCGGATACGCCGTCGGGCACCCCGACCGGTCCTCGGCCTCCGTGCTGCGGCTGCTCTGGTGCGTCCTGCCGCTCGCCGCCACCGTCCAGTTCGCCGTGGCGGTGGCCCGCACCGACCCCAGCACCCGGCCGCGCCCCGGGCTCTCCGCCATCGGCCTCGGCCCCGCCCGGCTCACGGCGATCGCCGCCGCCTCGACGGCCGTCGCCTGCACCCTCGGCTCCACGGTCGCGCTCCTCTTCTACCTGCACCTGCGCGGCGACATCACGGGCCTGCCCTTCGACGGGGCGGCCGCCGGGCTCCTCGCCGCCGACCAGCCGGTCCCCCTCGCGGCCGCCCTCACCCTGCTCGCCGTCCTGCCGGTCGTCGCCGCCACGGCGGCCGGCCTGGCGCTGCGGCCGCGCACCGCGCCCGCCGCGCCGGAGGGGGTCGAGAAGGCGATGCCGTCCGGGCTGCCCTGGGGCGTCGCCCTGGTGGCGGTCGGCCTCGCGATCGAGACGTACGCGAGCCGGAGCGGCTCGGGGAGCGGCCTCCCGCTGCCGGGCGGCTTCGACGGCAACCCGGCGGGCGTCCTCGCCGGCTGGGTCCTCACCGCCGTGGGCCTCGCCATGGCCGGCCCGGGCATCGCGTACGGCTGCGGACGGCTCCTCCAGGCCGTCCGGCCGGGTGCCACCCGGCTGCTCGCGGGCCGCGTCCTGATGGACGAGTCCCGCCGGATCGGCCGGCCGCTCGGGGTGGTCAGCGCGGTGCTCTCGGGCCTCCTCGCGGCGTCGGAGCTGTACGGGTCGGACGGGGGCCCCGACTCCCTCGGCCCCCTCACCGGCCTCGGCGCGGCCCTCGTCCTGGCCTGCACCACGGCCAGCCTCCTGACCGCCGCGCTGGAATCCAGGCAGGGCCGCGCCCACACCACCGAGGCCCTCCTGCGCATCGGCGCCCCACCCACCGTCCTGCGCACGGCGGCCCTGCTGCGCGCCGGCGCGCTGCTCGTCGTCTTCCTCCCGCTGACCTGGGCGGTCGCGAAACTGGCGGCCCTGCCGCTGACCGGCTGAGCCGACCGGCGGAACCGCGCCCCGGCCACCGACCGGCCGGGGCGGCCGCACGAGGGGGACGCCCGTCGAGGCGGCGCACGACGGGACGCCCGTCGAGGCGGCCCCTATCGTGGGCCCATGGCGACGCTCCCCCCGGCCCATCGCCCGCGCGGACACGGGCGCGAGATCCACACCCTCGCCGAGTTCGACGCGGCGCTCGCCCGGCCCGGCTCGCTCGCCGGCCGGCGGATCCAGTCGGTCGACCTCACCGACCGGACCTTCGCCCTGCTCACCGCCGTCACCGCCGACGCCGTCTTCCTCGGCTGCCCCATGGAGCCGGAGGCCGCCGCCAAGGTCCGCGCCGACGGGGCCCTCGTCTTCCCGCCCGTCCCCGAACTGCCCTTCGACCCCTACCGGGCACGGCTCTACACACCCGAGGAACTCTTCGAGGGGATCGCCGACGTCGGGTACGAGGGGACGCCGGACGCGCGCGCGTACGCCTGGTTCGGCCGGACCAGGGCCGACGGCGACATCTTCTCCTCGATGCTCCGTGCCCTGCACGACGACGCCGTCTCCGACGCCCTCGACGAGCTCCTCGACGGGGCGCGGGTCGTCGGCGTCATGGGCGGGCACGCGATGGGCCGGGGCACGGAGGCGTACGCGGGCGCGGCCCGGCTCGGCAGGACCCTGGCCCGCGCCGGGCTGACCGTGGCGACCGGCGGCGGACCGGGCGCGATGGAGGCCGCGAACCTCGGCGCGTACCTCGCCCCCTTCGACGACGCGGCCCTCGCCCCGTCGCTCGACCTGCTCGCCCGGGCCCCGTCCTTCACCCCGTCGGTGACGGACTGGGCCCGCGCCGCCTTCGCGGTCCGGGCCCGGTGGCCCGGCGGCGGGGACTCGGTCGGCATCCCCACCTGGTTCTACGGCCACGAGCCGCCGAACCCCTTCGCCGGTCACATCGCCAAGTACTTCGCCAACGCCACCCGCGAGGACGGCCTCCTCGCCCGCTCGACGGCGGGCATCGTCTTCCTGCCGGGCGCGGCGGGCACGGTCCAGGAGATCTTCGACCACGCGACCCCGAACTACTACGGGTCCCGGGGCGCCCCGACCCCGATGGTCCTGGTGGACCGAGCCCACTGGACCACCTTCCTCCCGGCCTGGCCCCTCCTGGAGACCCTCGCCGCCGACCGCCCGATGGCGGCCCGGATCGCCCTGGTGGACTCGATCGACGAGGCCCCGGAGGCACTGGAGCGACTCGGGAGGTAGCCGGTCTCCCCGCACGGCGGAGGCGGACACGCCTCCGGGCCGACGCCCGCGCGGGCCTGGCCTCGCTGCGCGATGCCCGCCCGCGGGCGACCCGGAAGGCGTGCGGCCGGTGCGGAACCGCCGTCACTTCCGCCAGAACAGGTGGTGCGTCACCTTGCCGCCCGGGCTGGGCACGACGTCGCAGTGGAAGCGGTCGAGCAGCTCGTCGGGGGACTCCCAGAGCCGTGCCCCGGATCCGATCTTCACCGGCGACACCGCGACGTGCAGGGTGTCGACGAGGTCGGCGTCGAGGAACTCCCGGATGGTGGTGGCCCCGCCACCGAGGCGGACGTCCTTGCCTCCCGCCGCCTCCTTCGCCATCCCGAGAACCGTGGCGGGGTCGGCGTCGACGAAGTGGAAGGTGGTGTCGGAGAGCGTGAACGACGGACGCGGGTGGTGGGACAGCACGAACACCGGCGTGCGGAACGGCGGCTCGTCACCCCACCAGCCGCGCCACTCCTCGTCCCGCCAGGGCCCGCGCTGCGGACCGAACTTGTTGCGGCCCATGATCTCGGCCCCGATGTTCCGCGCGAAGTCCCGTGTCAGGTAGTCGTCGAGGCCGCGGCTGCCGCCGGGGTCGGTCCGCATCGGCCAGCTCGCGGTGGCCCCGGCCCAGGAGAACAGCTCCCCGGGATCGGCGTGCCCGAACGGCCGCTCCAGGCCCTGGCCCTCACCGGCACCGAACCCGTCGGCCGAGACGTTGAAGTTCTGGACTCTGAGCAATTGGCCCATGGTTGTTCCTCCCGTATGGGTCGACAGAGAGACGACGGACAACCAGGAGACTCCCCGGGCGGGCAGAACTCATCGCACCCGCGCTACGGAACGTCGTCCCCCAGCACCACCACGTCCTCCGCCCGGAACTCCACGCCCACCCCGGCGCCCTCCTCCGGCGCCTCCCGGAGCGGGAGCTCGGCCTCCAGGGCGGGCCCCTCGGCCGGGCGGAGCCGTACGACGACCTGGCTGCCCCGGAAGGTCCGGGACTCCACCGTCCAGACGGGGGCGTCCTCCACGAGCCGCACCCCGCCCGGTCGGACGAGGAGCCGCCGCTCCCCCTCCGGCGAGTCGTCCGGGACCGGCACCTTCCCCCACACCGTCTGCGCGACCGTGCCCGTGATCCGCGCCGCCACCACGTTGTCGAAGCCCAGGAACCGCGCCACGAACTCCGAGGCGGGCCGCCGCCACACGTCGGCCGGCGCACCCGACTGGGCGATCCGCCCGTCCCGCATGACCACGAGCCGATCGGCGAGCGCGAAGGCCTCGCCCTGGTCGTGCGTGACCGCGAGGACCGTCGTCCCGAGCCGCCCGAAGAGCTGCCGCAGCTCCACGACGAGCCGCTCCCGCAGGCCCCGGTCGAGCTGGCCGAGCGGTTCGTCGAGCATCAGGAGCCGGGGCCGGGGCGCGAGCGCGCGGGCGAGCGCCACCCGCTGCTGCTCGCCGCCGGACAGCGCGGCGACGGACCGCCGCTCGGCCCCGGGGAGGCCGACGAGGTCGAGCAGCTCGCGCACCCGCTCCGCCCGCTCGGCCTTCCCGGCGCCCCGCATGCGGAGGCCGAAGGAGACGTTGCCGCCGACGTCCCGCTGCGGGAAGAGCTGGTGGTCCTGGAACATCAGGCCGACGCCCCGCCGGTGCACCGGCACCCCCGCCTGGTCGGCGCCGCCGAGCAGCACCCGGCCGCCGTCGAGCGACTGGAGCCCGGCGACGGCCCGCAGCAGCGTGGACTTGCCGCTGCCGCTGGGGCCGAGCACGCACACGATCTCGTGCTCGGCGACCTCCAGGTCCACGGCGTCGAGCACGGCCCGCTCCCCGAACCGTACGGTCGCGTCCTGGATCGACAGCATCAGAACTCCCCGGAGGTCCGGTCGGTGCGGAGCCGTTCGAGCAGCAGCAGGGACACCGCGCACACCACCATCAGAATCGTCGAGAGGGCCATCGCCTGGCCGTAGTTGAGCTCGCCGGGCCGGCCGAGCAGCCGGGCCACCGCCACCGGGAGCGTCGGGCTGTCGGGGCGGGCGATGAACACGGTCGCGCCGAACTCGCCGAGCGACACCGCGAACGCGAACCCGGCCGCGATGAGCAGCGCCCGCCGCACCATCGGCAGGTCCACCTCCCGCCAGGCCCGCCACGGCGAGGCGCCGAGCACGGCCGCCGCCTCCCGCAGCCGCTCGTCCACCGCGCGCAGGACCGGCAGCATCGTCCGCACGACGAAGGGGACGCCGACCAGGGCCTGGGCGAGCGGTACGAGGATCCAGGCGGCCCGCAGGTCGAGCGGCGGCTCGTCGAGGGTGATCAGGAAGCCGAAGCCGACGGTGACGGCGGAGACCCCGAGCGGCAGCATGAGCAGCGCGTCGAAGCCCCGCACGAGCCGTCCGGCCCGCCTGGTGAGGGCCGCCGCCGCGAGCCCGCCGATCGTCACCGCGATGGCGGTGGCGGCCACCGCGTACCGCAGCGAGTTCCCGATCGCCTCCAGCGGCGGGACGAGGAAGGTCCCGGACTCGTCGAGCGAGCCGAGCGCCCGGTAGTAGCCGAGCCCGTACCCGTGCGGCCCGGCGAAGGAGCGCTCCACGAGGACGCCCAGCGGCAGAAGGATCAGCAGCGCCACCGAGAGGAGGACACCGGCGAGCAGCGCCCATTGCCCGGTGCCGTGGGGCCGGCGCGCGGTCCGCTCCGGCGCCACGAGCCGCAGCACGGTCTCCCGCCGCCGCACCGTCCAGGCGTGCACGCCCAGGATCGCGCCCACGGCCGCGAACTGGACGAGGGTCAGGACCGCCGCCGTCGGCAGGTCGAGCAGCCGGGCGGTCTGCCGGTAGATCTCCGCCTCGAGGGTGGAGTACGCGTCCCCGCCGAGGATCTGCACGACGCCGAAGGAGGTGAAGGTGAAGAGGAAGACCATCAGGGCGGCCGCGGCCACCGCCGGCCCGAGCGCGGGCAGCGTCACCGTCCGCCAGGCCGTCCAGCGCGAGGCGCCCAGGACCCGGGCGGCCTCCTCCTGCCGCGGGTCGAGCTGCGACCAGAGGCCGCCGACGGTCCGGACGACGACCGCGTAGTTGAAGAAGACGTGCGCGAGGAGGATCGCCCACACGCTGGTGTCGAGCCGCAGCCCCCACAGCTCGTCGGTGAGCCCGCCCCGGCCGACGAGTGCCAGGAACGCCGTGCCGACGAGGACGGTCGGGAGCACGAACGGCACCGTGACGACGGCCCGCAGCACGCTCTTGCCGGGGAAGTCGAAGCGGGCGAAGACGTACGCCCCGGGCAGCGCCACCAGCAGGGTCAGTCCGGTGGAGGCGAGCGCCTGCCAGACGGTGAAGCCGAGCACGTCGAGGATGTCCGGCCGGCTCAGCGTCTCGCCGATCCGGCCGAACCGCCAGGCGCCGTCGGGGCGGAGCCCCCGGTCCACGATGGACACGACGGGCCAGGCGAAGAAGACCCCGAAGAACGCGACGGGCAGGGCCATCAGACCCAGCCGCGTCGCGCTCCCCCGGAGGTCGCGTGTCACTTCAGGACGAGCGACGACCACTGCTGGATCCACGGGTCACGCTTCTCGGCGATCTTCTCGGGCGCCATGGTCTCCGGCTTCTCGATCACCACGCCGTGCTTGGTGAACAGCTCCGGCAGGGCCGCGTCCTTCGCCACCGGGTTGACGAACATCTGGAGCGGCATGTCCTCCTGGAACTTCTTGGAGATCAGGAAGTCGATCAGCGCCTTGCCGCCCTCGGGGTTCTTCGCGCCGTTCAGCAGACCCGCGAACTCGGTCTGCCGGAAGCAGGTGCCGGTGGAGACGCCGGTGGGCGCCACCTTCGGCTGCGGCTCGCCGTACAGCACCTCGACCGGCGGGCTGGAGGCGTACGACACGACCAGCGGCCGGTCGCCCTTGGCCTGCTTGCCGCCGGCCGAACCGGAGAACTCCTGGTTGTAGGCGAGCTCCCAGCTGTCGACGGTCTTCACACCGTTCGCCTTGAGCTTCTTCCAGTAGTCCTGCCAGCCCTCGTCGCCGTACTTCGCGGCCGTGCCGAGGAGGAACCCGAGGCCCGGGGAGGACCGCTCGGGGTTCTCCACCACCAGCAGGTCCTTGTACGCGGGCTTCGCGAGGTCGTCGAAGGTGACCGGCGGGGCCAGCTTCTTGTCCGCGAAGTACTTCTTGTCGTAGTTGACGCAGATGTCACCGGAGTCGATCGGGGTGACCCGGTGCTCCTTGTCCAGCTGGTACGAGGCCGGGACCCGGTCCAGGCCCTTCGCCTCGTACGGGACGAAGATGCCGTTGTCGAGGGCGCGGGACAGCAGCGTGTTGTCGACGCCGAAGAAGACGTCACCCTGCGGAGAGCCCTTGGTCAGGACCTCCTTGTTGACGGCCTCGCCGGCGTCGCCGCTCTTCAGCACCTTGACGGTGAAGCCGGTCTGCTCGGTGAAGTCCGCCAGCACCTCCTTGGAGGCGTTGAACGAGTCGTGGCTCACGAGGGTGACGGTCTTGGGCGCGGGCGCGTCGGTCTTGCCGGCCGCCCCCCGGACGTCGTCGGTGCCGCACGCGGCGAGGCTGGTGACGCCGAGCGCCGCGACGATCGCGGCGGCAGCGGCCTTCTTGATGCTCACTGAGATTCCTCCTGGGTGTGACCAGGAAGAGACGCGGCCCCGCCCACGTCCGAGGGACGCGGGCAGGGCGCAACAGCTTGAGTTACGACCGAACTTCCTACCCAGAATGACCTGGGCGAGGTTCAGAGGGTCTGCGGTCTACGGTCACCGCACTCTCAGCGCTGTGGCGCTCCCCTGTCGGAATATGGAGATGTGTTCGAGCTCAGACTACAAGGTCAGCGCTCGGCGGCCGCGAGCTGTCCACAGGCACCGTCGATCTCCTGACCGCGGGTGTCCCGCACGGTCACCGGCACGCCGTGGCGGGCGATCGCCTCGACGAAGGCCTTCTCGTCCTCCGGACGGGACGCCGTCCACTTCGAACCGGGCGTCGGGTTCAGCGGGATCAGGTTGACGTGCACCCGCTTGCCCTTGAGCAGCCGGCCCAGCAGGTCGCCGCGCCAGGCCTGGTCGTTGATGTCCCGGATGAGGGCGTACTCGATGGAGATCCGGCGCCCGGACTTCTCCGCGTACTCCCAGGCCGCGTCGAGGACCTCCCGCACCTTCCAGCGCGTGTTGACCGGCACCAGGGTGTCGCGCAGCTCGTCGTCCGGGGCGTGTAGCGAGACGGCGAGGCGGCACTTGAAGCCCTCGTCGGCGAAGCGCAGCATCGCGGGCACGAGACCGACGGTGGAGACGGTGATGCCGCGCTGCGAGAGCCCGAGCCCGTCCGGCTCGGGGTCGGTCAGCCGGCGGATCGCCCCGACCACGCGCTTGTAGTTGGCGAGCGGCTCGCCCATGCCCATGAACACGATGTTGGAGAGCCGCGCCGGCCCCCCGGGCACCTCCCCGTCCCGCAGGGCCCGCATCCCGTCCACGATCTGGTGCACGATCTCGGCGGTCGACAGGTTCCGGTCGAGCCCCGCCTGCCCGGTCGCGCAGAACGGGCAGTTCATGCCGCAGCCGGCCTGCGAGGAGATGCACATCGTCACCCGGTCCGGGTAGCGCATGAGCACCGACTCCACGAGCGTGCCGTCGTGCAGCCGCCACAGGGTCTTGCGGGTGGTGTCGTCGTCGCACGAGATGTGCCGCACCACGGACATCAGGTCGGGCAGCAGCTCCCCGGCCAGCTTCTCCCGCGAGGCGGCCGGGATGTCGGTCCACTCGGCGGGGTCGTGGGCGTACCGCGCGAAGTAGTGCGTGGACAGCTGCTTGGCGCGGAAGGGCTTCTCGCCGATCGCGGCGACGGCCTCCTTCCGCTCGGCGGGCGAGAGGTCGGCCAGGTGCCGCGGCGGCTTCTTGGCTCCGCGGGGGGCGACGAAAGTGAGTTCTCCGGGCACTGGACGGGCCACGATCGGGTGTCTCCTCAGACGGCACGAGGTCTGGCAGCCCCGCGGTGGCGGGGAGCGCGGCATCACGATGCCGAAGCCAGGAGACCTCACTGGACCATCCCCGCAGCGGCGGGGACGACGGAAGGGCCCACGGCGCACGCGCCACGAGCCCTTCCAGAGTACCCGCTGTCCGTCAAGCCGTTCCGACGAACAACGCCAGCAGCAGCCACACCACCGGAGCCGTCGGCAGCAGCGAGTCCAGACGGTCCATGATGCCGCCGTGCCCCGGCAGCAGCGTGCCCATGTCCTTGATGCCCAGGTCGCGCTTGATCATGGACTCGCCGAGGTCGCCGAGCGTCGCGCTCGCCGCCACCGCCAGGCCGAGGATCAGACCCTGCCACCAGGCGCCCTCGTCGATCATGAACTCCATGCACAGCGCGCCCGCCGCCATCGCGAACGTCACCGCGCCGACCAGACCCTCCCGGGTCTTGCCGGGACTGATCCGCGGGGCCAGCTTGTGCTTGCCGAAGCGCCAGCCGATCGCGTACGCCCCGGTGTCGCTGACCACGGTCAGGATCAGGAACGTCAGCACCCGCTGCGGCCCGTCGTCCGCGGTCAGCAGCAGCGCCACGAAGGTCGCCAGGAACGGCACGTAGAACGCGGCGAAGACCCCCGCCGTGACGTCCTTCAGATAGCCCTCGGGCGGCTCCGTCATCCGCCAGACGAGCACCGCGAGCGCCGTCAGGGCCATCGCCACCCAGGCCCCCTCGGGGCCCCGGACGTAGCCGGCGACGACCATCGCCGCGCCGCCGACCGCGAGCGGGACCAGCGGAGCCTTGATCGCCTTGCGCTCCTGGAGGCGGGAGGTGAGCTCCCACAGGCCGACGACAACGGCGACCGCTATCACTCCGACGAACGCCGGCTTCCAGATGAACAGCGACGCGATGATGACGGCACCGAGTCCGACCCCGACGCCTATGGCCGCGCCCAGGTCACGGCCCGCGCTCTTCTTCTGCCGCGGCGCCGGCGGGGTGGGGCTGGACATGGGCTCCTGCGGGTGCTCGTGCGGCGTCTCGTCACGGAACAGGGGACCGCTCGGGTGAGCGGCCCCCCGGCCGTGACCGTCCTGGAATCCGCCGGCGGGAACGTCGGGCACGATGGGCATGGGCCGAGTCTGCGCCGCCTGATGCCGATCGTATGCGGGACCCGCCGGGGCAGGCCCCTGGTCGGGTCCCCCGCGACCGGAACCGGCCGGGGCCCCCCAGGAAGAGTCGTTCATCAGACCTCGAGCAGCTCGGCTTCCTTGTGCTTGAGCAGCTCGTCCACCTGCGCGACGTACTTCGCGGTGGTGTCGTCGAGCTCCTTCTCGGCGCGCCGGCCCTCGTCCTCGCCGACCTCGCCGTCCTTGACGAACTTGTCGATGGTCTCCTTGGCCTTGCGGCGCACCGAGCGGATCGAGATCTTCGAGTCCTCGGCCTTGCCCTTGGCCACCTTGATGTACTCCCGGCGGCGCTCCTCGGTCAGCTCGGGGAACACCACCCGGATGATGTTGCCGTCGTTGCTCGGGTTGACCCCGAGGTCCGAGTCCCGGATCGCCTGCTCGATGTTGCGCAGGGCGCTCTTGTCGAACGGCGTCACCACGGCCATGCGCGGCTCCGGGACGGAGAAGGACGCCAGCTGGTTGATGGGGGTGATGGCACCGTAGTAGTCGGCCACGATCTTGTTGAACATCGCCGGGTGCGCACGGCCGGTGCGGATCGCGGCGAAGTCCTCCTTGGCGACCACGACGGCCTTCTCCATCTTCTCCTCGGCCTCGAGGAGGGTCTCTTCGATCACCACTTGCTCCTGCGTGTCGTCGCGTTGTGTCCTGCACGGTGTACGACCGGCAGGGCTCTGTCCATCCCCTTGCGGGGCGGTTCCCCGGTTCGGGTCAGGCCCGGGTGCCCTGGTCGCTCACGAGCGTGCCGATCTTCTCACCCTTCACCGCGCGAGCGATATTGCCCTCGGCGAGCAGCTCGAAGACGAGGATCGGGAGGTCGTTGTCCCGGCACAGGGTGATGGCGGTGGCGTCGGCGACCTTGAGGTCGCGGGAGAGCACCTCGCCGTACTCGAGGGCGTCGAACTTGACCGCGTCGGGGTTGGCCTTCGGGTCGGAGTCGTAGACGCCGTCCACGCCGTTCTTGCCCATGAGCAGGGCCTCGGCGTCGATCTCCAGGGCACGCTGGGCGGCGGTGGTGTCCGTGGAGAAGTACGGCATGCCCATGCCCGCACCGAAGATGACCACGCGGCCCTTCTCCAGGTGGCGCACGGCGCGCAGCGGGATGTACGGCTCGGCGACCTGGCCCATGGTGATGGCGGTCTGGACGCGGGAGTCGATGCCCTCCTTCTCCAGGAAGTCCTGGAGGGCGAGGCAGTTCATCACCGTGCCGAGCATGCCCATGTAGTCGGAGCGGGCCCGGTCCATGCCGCGCTGCTGGAGCTCGGCGCCGCGGAAGAAGTTGCCGCCGCCGATCACGATCGCGATCTCCGCGCCGTCGCGGACGACGGCCGCGATCTCGCGCGCGATGGCGTGCACGACGTCCGGATCGACCCCGAGGCCGGTGCCGCCGGAGAAGGCTTCTCCGGACAGCTTCAGCATGTAGCGGCCGGCCTTTTTGCCGTTGTTGTCGTCGCCCTGTACGGCGCCCTGGTTCATGGAGATCTCCTCGTGCACATACGAAGGAGGCCATTGCCTTGGGTCCTCACGGTATCCCGTACGGCAATGGCCTCCTCGTCAGATCTGCGATCGTCCCGCGCGTGCGCGGACGACTGCTTCAGACCCTACCGGGGTCCGGTGTCCGTCGCGTTCGCGTACGGACTCAGATGCCGACCTTGATGCGGGTGAAGCGCTTCAGGGTGACACCGGCCTCGTCCAGGACCTTCTGGACGGACTTCTTGTTGTCAAGGGCGTACGGCTGGCCGAGCAGCGTCGCGTCCTTGAAGAAGCCGTTCACGCGACCCTCGACGATCTTGGCGATCGCGGCCTCGGGCTTGCCCTCGGCGCGGGTGGTCTCCTCGGCGATGCGACGCTCGGACTCGATGACCTCGGCCGGAATGTCTTCCTTGGTGAGGTACTTCGGCGCGAAGGCGGCGATGTGCTGGGCGACACCCTTGGCGACGTCGGCGTCGGCCTTGTCGAACTCGACGAGGACACCGATCTGCGGCGGGAGGTCCGGCATCGTGCGGTGCATGTACGCGTAGACGAAGCCGTCGGCGTACTGCGCGAAGCGGTCCAGGACGATCTTCTCGCCGAGGTTGGCGTTGGCCTCGTCGACGTACGCCTGCACGGTCTTGCCGGCCTCGATCTCGGAGGCGAGCAGCGCCTCCAGGTCGGCCGGGGCGGTGGCGGCGACGTGCTTGGCCAGCTCGGCGGCGACGGCCTGGAACTTGTCGCCCTTGGCGACGAAGTCCGTCTCGCACTTCAGCTCGACGAGGACGCCGGAGGTGTTGTCGTCGGCGATGAGGGAGACCACGGCGCCGTTCTCGGCAGAGCGGCCCTCGCGCTTGGCGACGCCCTTCTGGCCCTTGATACGGAGCGCCTCGACGGCCTTGTCGACGTTGCCGTCGGCCTCGTCCAGGGCCTTCTTGCAGTCCATCATGCCGGCGCCGGTGAGCTCGCGGAGCTTCTTGACGTCAGCGGCGGTGTAGTTCGCCATGAGTCTGTTTCTCTCTCGAAGTCTGAAAGATCGGGCGGGTCCACGGGTGGACGGCGGGGGCTTCGTGGGCCCCCGCCGTCGTCACCCGAAGGTCCTGGAGGGTCAGGCCTGCTCGGCGTCCGCGGCCGGAGCCTCGGCCGGGGCGGCCTCGGCGGCGGGGGCCTCGGCAGCCTCGTCGGCCTTCTTCTCACCCTCGAGCAGGTCGCGCTCCCACTCGGCGAGCGGCTCGCCGGCGGCCTTCTCGCCCGGCTTCGAGTCGCCGGTCGCGGCGCCGGAGCGGGCGATGAGGCCCTCGGCGACGGCGTCGGCGATCACGCGGGTGAGCAGGGTGACGGAGCGGATCGCGTCGTCGTTGCCCGGGATCTTGTAGTCGACCTCGTCGGGGTCGCAGTTGGTGTCGAGGATCGCGACGACCGGGATGTGGAGCTTGCGCGCCTCACCGACGGCGATGTGCTCCTTCTTGGTGTCGACGATCCAGACGGCGCTCGGCACCTTCTGCATCTCGCGGATACCACCGAGGGTCTTCTCCAGCTTGGCCTTCTCGCGGGAGAGGACCAGGAGCTCCTTCTTGGTGAGACCCGAGGAGGCGACGTCCTCGAAGTCGATCTGCTCGAGCTCCTTGAGGCGCTGCAGACGCTTGTAGACGGTGGAGAAGTTGGTGAGCATGCCACCGAGCCAACGCTGGTTGACGTACGGCATGCCGACACGCGTCGCCTGCTCGGCGATGGCCTCCTGGGCCTGCTTCTTCGTACCGACGAACATGATGGAGCCGCCGTGCGCGACGGTCTCCTTGACGAACTCGTAGGCGCGGTCGATGTACGACAGCGACTGGAGCAGGTCGATGATGTAGATGCCGTTGCGCTCGGTGAAGATGAAGCGCTTCATCTTCGGGTTCCAGCGACGGGTCTGGTGACCGAAGTGGACGCCGCTCTCCAGCAGCTCCCGCATCGTGACGACGGCCATGGCCGTATCTCCTTGGATTTCTCGGTTGTGTTCCTGACGCCCCGGCGCGCCGTGCCACGAAGGACCGAAAGGCGCTGCCACCCGCCTCGAGGACAGGTGGCGGGGCGTGCGAAGTCGACCCGGTGACCCGAGTCGCCATAGGAAGTGTACGGGACCCCGGGAGCGCCGGGTGACGGCGCTGTCCACAAGGAGCGAGCGATCCACAGATGCCGAAGGCGCCCCGGAGGAGCGGGGCGGCCGGGGGAGCCTTCCCCCATGCGCCTGACGACCGTGTTCCTCGCCCTGGCCCTCCTGTGGCCGGTGGGCCCGCCCCCGCCGGAGATCCTCCGCGGCTGGCAGCCCCCGGCCGGCCCTTACGCCGCCGGTCACCGCGGCGTCGACCTCGCCGCGCCGCCGGGCAGCCCGGTCCGCGCCCCGGCCGCGGGCACGGTCACCTTCGCGGGCCCGGTGGGCGGCCGCGGCGTCGTCACCCTCACCCTCCCGGGCACGGGCGCTCCCCCGCTGCGCACGACCTTCTCCCCGGTGACCCCGCTGGTGCCGCGCGGCACCCGGGTGTCACCCGGCACGCCGGTCGCCCGGGTCGCGGAGGGTTCCCACTGCCCCGTGTCCTGTCTCCACTGGGGCCTCCTCAGGGGCGAGGAGTACCTGAACCCCCTCCTCCTGACGAGAAGGGCCCCGTCGCGCCTGCTTCCGCTCGGCGCGCCCTAGGTCTGGGGGCCGGCGACGCCGTGGAGGGCCATCGTGACCGCCGCCTCGGCGATGTCCGCGGGGTCTTCGGCCGCGCCGAGCTCGATGCGGCGGACGGCGGCGTCGACGACGCCCTGGAGGAGCATGGCGCCCAGGCGGGGCTGGGGCTGCCCCAGGGCGGCGAGGGCCTCGACGATCATGGCGACGAGTCCGCCGTGGGCCGCGCGGATCTTCTCGCGGGCGCCGTCGTCCAGTTCGCTCGCCGAGATGGCGACGACCGCCCGGTGGCGCCGGTCCCCGACGAGGGCGAGCTGGGTGCGGACGTACGCCTCGACCTTGCCGCGCGGCGTCTCGGCGCCGGCCATGGCGGCCTCGACCTCGGCGGCCCAGACGGGGAAGTCGACGGCGCAGAGCTCTTCGACGACGGCGGCGCGGGACCGGAAGTACTCGTAGACCGACGAGCGGGCCAGCCCCGTGCGCTCGGCGAGGGCGGGGAAGGTCAGCGCCTCCGTACCCCCCTCGGACAGCAGGGAACGCGCGGCGTCCAGCAGGGCGCCGCGCTGCATCGTCCGGTGCTCGGCCACCGAGGCCGCTCGAATCCTGGGCACGGCTCCACTGTACGACCGGCCCGCAAGGTCAGCGTCCGACGTCGGCCAGCTTGGCGCGGAGCTGCAGGACGGACTTGGTGTGGATCTGGCTGACGCGGCTCTCGGTGACGCCGAGGACGTGGCCGATCTCGGCGAGGGTCAGACCCTCGTAGTAGTAGAGCGTGACGACGGTCTTCTCCCGTTCGGGGAGCGTGTTGATGGCCCGGGCGAGCAGCCGGCGCAGCTCGCGGTCCTCGGCGACCTCGACGGGGTTGTCGGCGGCGGTGTCCTCCAGGGTGTCCATGAGGGAGAGCCGGTCGCCGCCCTCGCCCCCGACATGCAGCAGCTCCTCCAGGGCGACCACGTTCGCCAGGGACAACTGGCTGAAGACGGCGTGCAGTTCCTCCAGCGTGATGTCCATCTCCGCCGCGACCTCGCTCTCGGAGGGAGTGCGCCGGAGCTGGGCTTCGAGGGTGGCGTAGGCGCGCTCGACGTTGCGGGCCTTCTGGCGGACGGAGCGCGGGATCCAGTCCAGGGCGCGGAGTTCGTCGATCATGGCGCCGCGGATGCGGGTGATGGCGTACGTCTCGAACTTGATCGCGCGCTCGACGTCGAACTTCTCGATGGCGTCGATGAGGCCGAAGACCCCGGAGGAGACGAAGTCGGCCTGCTCCACATTGGACGGCAGCCCCACGCTGACCCGTCCGGCGACGTACTTGACGAGCGGCGAGTAGTGCAGGATCAGCTGCTCCCGCAGCCGCTCGTCGCCGGTGTCCTTGTACGAGCGCCACAGCTCGTCGAGTGAGGTCGGTGCGGGCGGTCGCACGGTGCCCCGGGCTGCTGGGGGCACCGCAGCGCGGTCAGGCCCGGAGGTGTGCTGGGGCATGCGTTGCCTTGAGCCGTTCTGCTGTCGGGTGTGTCGGTGCGGGTGTCCTGGAGGGAATCCTGGTGAGCGTAGCGTGAGTGGGCTGTCGCGGTGCGCGAACATCGGCGGATCGCGCCGCTCCGGGTGGACGCCGTCGGCCACATCTTCGAACCGGGGCCGTGGCGCGTGTCGGCCCCCCGGACGCGGCCGAGAGAGCTCGGTTGTTCATCTCCATCACCCTTTCACCCGAATGCTCCAGGTCAAGGACCGCCTCGCCGCGCGTTCGACGCTTCTGTCGCGGTGTTCGTCAACCGCCATCCCTCTCCGCACCGTTCGACGAAGCCGAGCGAGTGGAGTTCGTACAGCTTGGCGAGGGTGTCGTCGGGGGTGGTTCCGGCACGGCGGGCGATGGCGGTGGTGGGTGTGGGGCCGCGTGCGGGGACCGCTTCGAGGATGTGCGCGGTGGCGGGGGCGAGGAGGTCGCGGGGCAGGACGGGGCCCCGGCGGGCGGGGGCGAGCCGGCCGATGTCGCCCACGAGTTCGATGATCTCGTCGGCGTCGGTGACGAGGGTGGCGTCGCCGCGCAGGAGCTCGTGGACGCCTGCGGAGAGCGCGCTGGCGACGGGGCCGGGGACGCCCATGGTGTGGCGGCCGAGGCGCCCGGCGGCGCGGGCGGTGACGAGGGAGCCGCTGCGGTGCTGGGCCTCGACGACGACCGTTCCCCGGGTGAGGGCGGCGATGACGCGGTTGCGGAGGATGAAGCGGCTGGGGGTGGGGTGGCTGTCGGGCGGCAACTCGCCGACGACGAGGCCTTGTTCCGCGACGCGCCGGATGAGCCGGTCGTGGCCGCGGGGGTACGGGGTGTCGACGCCGCAGGCGAGGACGGCGACGGTGGCGCCGCCGGCGGCGAGGGCGCCCCGGTGGGCGGCGCCGTCGATGCCGTAGGCGGCTCCGGAGACGATGACCCAGCCCTGTCGGCTGAGGTCGGCGGCGAGGTCTGCGGCGGTGTGGGCGCCGTACGGGGTGCAGGCGCGGGCGCCGACGAGGGCGACGGAGCGCAGCGCCCAGGTGCGCAGGTCGGCGGGGCCGCGGACCCAGAGGCCGATGGGACGGGCGTATCCGAGGTCGTCGAGTTGACGTGGCCATTCGGTGTCGCCGGGGACGAGGAAGCGGCCGCCGAGGCCGTGGACGGTGTCGAGGTCGCGGCCGGGGCGGGCGGCGGTGGCGCGTTGGCGCCAGGAGGCGACGCGCTTGGCTCCGGTGCCGGGGAAGGAGGAGGCGTCGTCCCCGGCGTGGCGCAGGCGGTCGAGGAAACCGGTGGCGCCGTACTGGCGGAGCCATCGGCCGGCGTGTTCGTCGCCGGGTTCGACGGCGCGGCTGAGGGCGGCACGGGCCAGGTGCTCTTCCGTGGGGGCGGCCGGCGGGGTGGGGACGGGATCGGCGGTCATGCGGGCTCCCCCGCTCCGACGGGCACGCCGCGGGCGACGCCGGTGCGCAGTTCGAGGGCGAGGGCGACGTCCCGGCTGTCGGGCCGGTCGTGTCCGGCGAGGTCGGCGACGGTCCAGGCGACGCGGAGCACGCGGTCGAGGCCGCGCGCGGTGAGCAGTCCGCGCTCGACGTCGCGCTCGGCGAGGGCGAGGGCACCGGGTGCGGCGAGGTGGCGGGTGCGGAGCTCGTGCCCGGGGATCTCGCCGTTCACCCTCCAGGGGGTGCCGGCGAGGCGGGCGGCGGCCCTGGCCCGGGCGTCGCGGACCCGGGCGGCGACGGCGGCTGTGGTCTCGCCCCGGCCGCCCTGTCCGAGGAGGTCGGCGCGGGTGACGGGTTCGGCCTCCACGCGGAGGTCGACGCGGTCGAGCAGGGGGCCGGAGAGCCGTGCCTGGTAGCGGCGGACGAGGGAGGCCGGACATTCGCATCCGGCGCCGTGCAGCGTGTGCCGGCCGCAGGGGCAGGGGTTGGCGGCGAGGGCGAGCAGGAAGCGGGCGGGGAGGCGGACGACGCCGGCGGCGCGGGCGATGACGACGTGGCCGGATTCGAGGGGCTGGCGGAGGGCGTCGAGGGCCTTGCCGGAGAACTCGGGGGCTTCGTCGAGGAACAGCACTCCTCGGTGGGCCAGGGAGACGGCGCCGGGCCTGGGGAGGCCGTTCCCGCCGCCGACGAGGGACTGCATGGTGGCCGAGTGGTGGGGTGCGCAGTAGGGGGCGCGGCGGACGAGGGGTTCGCCGGGCGGGAGGATGCCGGCGACGGAGTGGACGGCGGTGACTTCCAGGGACTCCTGCCGGGTGAGGGGCGGGAGGATGCCGGGGAGGCGCTCGGCCAGCATGGTCTTTCCGGCGCCCGGCGGGCCGGAGAGGAGCAGGTGGTGGCCGCCCGCCGCGGCGACCTCCAGGGCGAGACGGGCCCGGTGCTGGCCGGCGACGTCGGCGAGGTCGGGCCCTTCGGTGGATTCGGCGGCGAGTCCGGTGCCGATGCCGGCTCCGGGGACGAGGAGTCCGGCGAGCATGGCGTCGGGCCGGCCCTCGTCGCCTGCTTCCTCGTCGGGGACGGGCTCGTCGGTGAGGACGGCGATCAGCTGGCGGAGGGTGCGGACGCCGAGGACGGAGACGCCGGGGACGAGCGAGGCCTCGCCGGCGGTCCGCTCGGGGACGACGACCTGGCCGTATCCGGCTTCGGCGGCGGCGAGGACGGCGGGCAGGACACCGCGGACGGGCCGGACGCGTCCGTCGAGGCCGAGTTCGCCGATGAGGACGAGGTCGGCGATGGCGCGCGGGTCGATCCGCTCGGCGGCGCCTAGCACGGCCGCGGCGACGGCCAGGTCGAAGCCGCTGCCGCCCTTGGGGACGGATGCCGGGCTGAGGCCGACGGTCAGCTTCTTCTGGGGCCATTCGGCCCCGGAGTTGACGACGGCGGCGCGGACCCGGTCGCGGCTCTCGCTGAGGCTCTTGTCGGGGAGGCCGACGAGGGTGAAGGCGGCGACGCCGGGTTCGAGGTCGGCCTGGACCTCGACGACGACGCCTTCGACGCCGACGAGGGCGACGGAGCAGGTGCGGGCGAATCCCATCAGGCCACCCCCTGGGCATGGGTGAGGACGGGGGCGCCCTTGCGCGGCAGGACGATGCCGACGAGGTCGATGCGGACGCCGCCGGCGGGGGCCGGGACGTCGTTGCGGTCGAGCCAGCAGGCGGCGAGACGGCGGAGCCGCTCGGCCTTGCCGGGGGTGACGGCGGCCATCGGGTGCTCGTAGGGGCCGTCGCGCCGGGTCTTGACCTCGCAGATGACGAGGGTGTCGCCGTCCCGGGCGACGATGTCGATCTCGCCGGTCCGGCCGCAGCGCCAGTTGCGGGCGAGGATGTGCATGCCGGTCGCGGTGAGCCGGCGGGTCGCCAGCTCCTCCCCGTACCGTCCGAGGGCTTGGGTCCTGTTCATGCGGTACCACCTCCGTCACCGACTGTGACGGAGTGCGGCGGACCGCGTGCGACGCTGTGGACGACCGGGGGGACTGTGGAGAACCCGATCACCCCTGAGGGTGGTTTCGGCCGGTGGGCCGCGGGTGCGGCCTCAGCTGCCGGGGAGTTCGAGGTCGCTCTTGTTGAGCTCCTCGATGTTCACGTCCTTGAAGGTCAGGACGCGGACCTGCTTGACGAACCTGGCGGGCCTGTACATGTCCCAGACCCAGGCATCGGCCATGCTGACCTCGAAGAACACTTCTCCCTGCACCGAGTGCACCTGCATCTCGTAGTCATTGGTGAGGTAGAAGCGCCGCTCGGTCTCGATCACGTATTTGAACAGCCCGACGACGTCGCGGTACTCCCGGTAGAGCTTCAGCTCCATCTCGGTCTCGTACTTCTCGAGGTCCTCGGCGCTCATGGCATGTTCCCCTTCAGCCGTGCGTCCCCCTATTGTGCGCCAGTCCTGCGCGCCCCTAAACGATTTCCGGGGCGAGAACCACCGGCGCACCCGGAGGTCCCTCGTCGAGCAGCGTGCGCAGCAGCTCGGCGAGTCTGGTCGGGTACACCGTCTCACGGGCCGCCGACAGTTCGGCGGAGGTCCACCATCTCAGCCCCGCGAGGCTGCGGGTCTCCAGTTCCGTGAGGGCCCGCGGCCGGGGTGCGGCCTCCGTCCCGCGGACGCGGGCCAGGTAGTACCACTCGTCCTGGTCCCAGCGGCGCCCGTCGAAGGGGAAGGAGCAGTACCGCTTCCAGAGCACGGGGCCGAGGTCGACCTCGGTGATGCCGGTCTCCTCCGCGAGTTCGCGCAGCGCCGCCTCCTCCCGGGTCTCGTCGCCCTCCACGCCGCCGCCGGGGGTGAACCACCAGGCGTCGTCCGGGTCGCCGGGCTCGTGGCCGTGCAGGAGCAGGATGCGGTCGTCCGGGTCGAGCAGGACGACGCGCGCGACCCGCCGCCGCCCTGAGTCCGCTCCGGGTCCGGGTTCCGGGGCCGCCGAAGGCCCCGGCCCCGAGGTCCCCGTGTCCGTCATGCCCCCACCTTCTCGCGTGCGCCCGGCCGCGGCCCGTCGGACCGGCCGCGGGACAGGCGGCCCGCCACCGGACCGTACGCCGCTCCCACGAGGATCAGGACGGTGCCGGCCGCGACGGCCGTGAGGAGCTCCTTGAAGGGGCCCGGCTGCGAGACGCCGCCGGGAAGACCGGCGAAGCCCGCGGGGGGCTCCAGGGACCCCTTGGCGGGCCAGACGACGGCGTCGACCCTGCCGACGACCGTGGAGCGGGGCACGGAGCCCCGGCCGGCCTCCTCCATGTGCGTACGGGAGTCGAGCGAGGTGTGCCGGTCGTCGCCGAGCAGGAAGAGGTTGCCCCGGGGGACGGTAACGGAGAACTCCTGGCCCGAGGCGACCGTCCGGCCGCCGGGGCCGGGCCGCAGGTACGGCTCGTCGACGGGCTTGCCGTTCACGGTGAGCCGCCCGTCCCGGTCGCAGCAGGCGACGGTGTCGCCGCCGACGGCGGCGACCCGCTTGACCATGGGCGAGGAACCCCAGAGGGGGTCGGTGAAGACTACGACGTCACCGCGCCGCACCTGGTCGCCGTCGATCCGCTGGGCGAGGATCTTGGACCCGACGTCGAGGGTCGGGGTCATGGAGTCGGTGGGGACGGTGTAGGGCTGGTAGAGCACGGCTCCCCAGACGAACCCGCCGAGGAACAGCACACAGCCGACGGCCACGGCCAGCCCCGACAGCACGCTGCCGAGGCGGCCGCGGCCGTCCTTGGTCCGTATGGTTCCGCTCATGTGCGCACCCCGTAGGTCTGTCGGCGGACCGTAGGCCTGTCGACGGTCCGGGACGGCACCCTACCCGCGGGCGCTACTCGGCGGTATGCCGTGCGGCCTGCTTCTTCCGGCGCCACAGCACCAGCGGGAGCGCGCCGGCGAGACCGGCGGCTCCGAGGGGGGCGGCGGCCATGGCCTTGTTGAGCGCGGGCTGGTCGAAGACGTCGGGCACGGGGAGCGTGGCCCAGCGGGTGACCGGCCAGGCGATCACGACGGCGCGGCCCACGACCTCGTCGTTCGAGACGGTGCCGCCGCCGGGGAGCTGCTGGTGGAAGCGGGAGTCCAGGGAGTTCTGCCGGTTGTCGCCCATGACCCAGATCCGGTCCTTGGGGACCTTGATCGGGCCGAAGGAGTCCTGGCAGGGCACCGCGCCGGGGGCGAGGTACGCGCTCTCGTCCAGCGCCACGCCGTTGAGGACGACCTTGCCGCCCTCCTTGCAGGAGACGGTGTCGCCGCCGACCGCGATGACGCGCTTGATGAGGTCCTTCTCCTCGGCGGAGGGCATGAGGCCGATGAAGCTGAGGAACTTCTGCACGACGTTCGGCTGGGGCGTCTCCTGGTTCTCCAGCCAGCCGCCCGGGTCGTGGAAGACGACGACCTCGCCGCGCTCGGGCTCGGAGCCGAACCAGGGGGTCAGTTTGTCGACGAGTACCCGGTCGCCCTTCTGGAGGGTGTTCATCATCGATTCCGAGGGGATCGAGAACGCCTGCACCAGGAAGGTCTTGATCAGCAGGGCGAGCACCAGGGCGATGCCCACGAGGAGGGGCAGCTCCTTCCAGAAGGAACGCTGCTTCTTGGGGGGCCTGCCGGGCTCGGGGAACGCTTCGTCGTCGCCCTCGCCCGGCGTGCCGCCGCCCGGCGGCTGCGCCTGCTCGTCACCCGTCACGTCGTCACCCGCCGTGTCATCGCCGAAGGCCCCGCCGGCCCTCTTCTCGGGCTCATCGTGTCCGGATCGTGCGCCGACGGCCAAATCCCCCACATCCACTCCTCAGTCCGTGCGAACGCCCGCCCCTGGTCAGGGACAGGCCCACCACTCCCATAACGAGCAGAAGTTCCGCAGGGGTCGGGAGCCCGGGCAATCCGTTCAGAATGCGCGGGGACACACTATGCGACAGACCCGACGCGGTCCCGGCACCGGCTCCGCCGTCCGGCACGGCGGAGAAGGTCTCCCGCTGTTCCAGTGTGCGCCAGTGTCCGAAGGGCCAGGCGATCACCACGGCGCGTCCGACGACCTGCTCCTCGGAGACGGTGCCGTGGTCCTTCTCGTCGAGGTGGAAGCGGGAGTCGGCCGAGTCGGAGCGGTGGTCGCCCATGACGAAGACGCGGCCCTGCGGGACCTTCACCTCGAAGGGGATCTTCGACGGCGGATTCCCGGGATGCAGGTACGGCTCGTCGAGCGGCACGCCGTTGACGCTGACCCGCCCGTCCTCGCCGCAGCAGCGGACGGTGTCGCCGCCGACGGCGACGACCCGCTTGATGAGGTCCCGGTCGTCGGCCGAGGGCAGCAGGCCGATGAAGGTCAGGGCCTGCTTGGCCTGCTTGACGCCGATCGGGTCGTCGGCGGCCGGCGCGGTCTCCTGCTGCAGCCAGTTGCCGGGGTCCTTGAAGACGACGACGTCGCCGCGCTCCGGACGGGCGCCGAACCAGGGCGTGAGCTTGTCGACGAGGACCCGGTCGTCGATGCGGATCGTCTGCTCCATGGAGCCGGAGGGGATGACGAAGGCCTGGACCAGGAAGGTCTTGAGGACGAGCGCGATGAGCACGGCCACCGTGATCAGGACCGGGATCTCCCGGATCGCGGAGCGCCGCCGGCGCCGCTTGACCCTGCGGGCGAGCCTGCGGCGCTCGGCCCGTCCGGGCAGGGCCGCGCCCTGTCCGGCGGCGGACCCGCCGGGTGGACGGCCCCGGCTACCCATGGGCTCCCGCTCCGTGCCCGCCGGCCGGCGGGGGCGGTACGGCGGCGAAGGCGTCGGTGCCGGGGACGGTGGACCAGCGGCCGAAGGGCCAGGCGATCCAGTCGGCGCGGCCGACGACCTTGTCGACGGGGACCATGCCGCCGCCGGCGCTGCCGAGGTGGTCGCGGGAGTCGCTGGACTGGCTGCGGTGGTCGCCCATCACCCAGAGCCTGTCCTGCGGGACGACGATGTCGAAGGGCACGCTGGAGGGACGGTCGCCGAGCATCACGTACCGCTCCTCGACGGGGACGCCGTTGACGGTGATCCGGCCGTCCCTGTCGCAGCAGACGACCCGGTCGCCGCCGGTGCCGACGACCCGCTTAACGAAGTCGGTCTCGTCGGGCTCCGCGAGGCCGAGGGCGGCCGCTCCGTCGTGCAGGAGCCCGGTGACCGGATTGCCCCGGCGCCGCTCCTCCACGAAGGAGCCGGTGCCGTCGAAGACCACGACGTCACCCCGGGCGGGCTCGCTGCCGAAACGGTACGCCAGCTTGTTCACGAGGATCCGGTCGCCGACCTGGAGCGTGGGCTCCATGGAGCCGCTGGGGATCAGGAACGGCTGGATGACGAAGTGGCTCAGGAGCAGCAGGAAGGTCACGCAGGCGCCGCCCACGAGGGCGGGGCGCCGCCAGGAGGGAGCGGGGCGCCGCTCTTCGGCCGCCGCGGGCTCCGCGGGCCCTTCGCCGCCGGAGCCGTCGGGAACGCGCGCGGAGCGCGACCCCTCCTCCTTGCCGGAAGAGGGATCGCGCTCCGTGTGCTGTGCTTCGGTGTCCATCGCTGGCAGAGCCTATCCGGCCTGTCTGTGCGAGGAGTCGGAAGCGTGGGGCGTGCCGGGAGCCGGGGCTCAGCGGTCGCGCTTCTCCTTGATCTTGGCAGCCTTGCCGCGCAGCTCACGCAGGTAGTAGAGCTTGGCGCGACGGACGTCACCGCGGGTCACGAGCTCGATCTTCTCGAAGATCGGGCTGTTCACCGGGAAGGTGCGCTCGACGCCGACGGAGAACGAGACCTTGCGGACCGTGAAGGTCTCGCTGACGCCCGAGCCCTGGCGGCGGATGACGACGCCCTTGAACTGCTGGATGCGGGAGCGGTTGCCCTCGATGACGCGCACGTGGACGTTCACGGTGTCGCCGGGACGGAAGGCGGGGAGGTCGGAGCGGAGCGAACCCGCGTTGACCTGGTCGAGCAGGGAGGCCATGGAGGTCTCTTTCCTCGCTGATGCCACAGGTCATCAGCGGTACGTTCGAATGATTCGGGGCGTCGTACGTCTCCGGCGGCGTCGTTCCCCCTGTGGCAGGGGCGCGCGCCGGACGGACGACAGCGGCCTATTCTTCCACGCCCTCGACCTTGCGCCAAAATCGGCCGCCGGGCTCGGGCGCCCACCCCATCATCGAGAGGACCTCGCGGTCCTTCTTGTCGAAGGCGGCGGGGTCGCAGCGTTCGATGAGGTCGGGCCGGTTGGCGGCGGTCCGGCGGAAGGCCTCGTCGCGCCGCCAGCGGGCGATCTTCCCGTGGTGCCCGCTGAGGAGGACGTCGGGGATGCCCCGGCCGCGCCACTCGGGGGGCTTGGTGTAGACGGGGCCCTCCAGGAGGTTGGCCATGGCGCCCGGAGCGAAGGAGTCGTCCCGGTGGGACTCGGCGTTGCCGAGGACGCCGGGCAGCAGGCGCGCGACGGCCTCGGTGATGACGAGGACGGCCGCCTCGCCGCCGGCGAGGACGTAATCGCCGATGGAGACCTCGTAGACCGGCATCCGGGTGGCGTACTCGTCCATGACCCGGCGGTCGATGCCCTCGTAGCGGGCCGGCGTGAAGATCAGCCAGGGCCGCTCGGAGAGCTCGACGGCGAGTTCCTGGGTGAAGGGGCGGCCGCTGGGGGTCGGGACGACGAGGACCGGGCCGTGCGCGCCGGCCTCGTAGCCGTCGGCGAGCGTCTGGTCGAGCGCGTCGCCCCAGGGCTCGGTCTTCATGACCATGCCGGGCCCGCCGCCGTAGGGGGTGTCGTCGACCGTGTTGTGCCGGTCGTAGGTCCAGTCGCGCAGGTGGTGCACGTGGACGTCGAGCTGTCCGCGCGCGCGTGCCTTGCCGACGAGGGAGACGTTCAGCGGTTCGAGGTACTCGGGGAAGATCGTGACGACGTCGAGCCTCATGCCTGCTCCTCGGCGGCCTCGTCGCCGTCGTCCCGGGAGGAGACGATCTCGGCGCGGTCGTCGATCAGGCCGGGCGGCGGGTCGATCACGGCCCGCTGCTCCTCAAGGTCGATCTCGGTGACGATCTCCCCGACGAAGGGGATCATCAGCTCGGTGCCGTCGGGGCGCTCGACGATGAAGAGGTCCTGGGACGGCAGGTGGGAGATCTCGGTGATCCGGCCGACCTCGGTGCCGTCGGCGAGGACGACGTCGAGGTCGATCAGCTGGTGGTCGTAGTACTCGTCCTCCTCCTCGGGCATCTCGGTGGGGTCGACCTCGGCGATGAGGAGGACGTTGCGCAGGGCCTCGGCGGCGTTGCGGTCACGGACGCCCTCGAAGCGCAGCAACAGCCGGCCGCTGTGGACGCGGCCGGTCTCGATGGTCAGCGGCCCGGCGGAGGCCGGGTCGGTGAGCAGTACGGCACCGGGACCGAGCCTGAGCTCGGGCTCGTCCGTACGCACCTCGACGGTGACCTCGCCCTTGATGCCGTGGGCGCGGCCGACCCGCGCGACTACCAACTGCACTGCTCCACACTCTCCTGTCACACAGCTCGTACGTACGACAACGGGCCGGGGTGGGCTCTTCAGCCCTCCCCGGCCCGTGCCGGCACAACTAAGGTGATGCTACCGACCTGCTCAGCGGACCTGGTCCACGTCGACGAGGTCGACGCGGATCCCTCGGCCGCCGATGGCACCCACGACGGTGCGCAGCGCACGCGCGGTGCGGCCGTTGCGGCCGATCACCTTGCCGAGGTCGTCGGGGTGGACCCGGACCTCCAGCACGCGGCCCCGGCGCAGGTTGCGCGAGGCGACCTGCACCTCGTCGGGGTTGTCGACGATGCCCTTCACGAGGTGCTCGAGAGCCTCCTCGAGCATGATCAGGCCTCGGTCGACTCGGTGGACGCGGCCTCGGCCTCGTCCGCCTTCTTGTCGGCCTTCTTGGCCTTCGGGGTGATGGCCTCACCCTTGTCGTCGCCGCCCTCGAGGGTCTTCGCGAACTCGTCGAACGAGGCGCGCTTCGCCTCCTTCGTGGCGGGGACGAGCAGAGCCTTCTCGGGGGCCGGCAGACCCTTGTGCTTCTGCCAGTCGCCGGTGAGCTTCAGGATGGCGAGGACCGGCTCGGTCGGCTGGGCGCCGACGGACAGCCAGTACTGCGCACGCTCGGAGTCGACCTCGATACGCGACGGGTTGTACGTCGGGTGGTAGAGGCCGATCTCCTCGATCGCGCGACCGTCACGACGGGTGCGCGAGTCGGCGACGACGATGCGGTAGTGCGGCTGGCGGATCTTGCCGAGGCGCTTGAGCTTGATCTTGACTGCCACTGGAGTGGTGTCTCCTGGTCTTGACGTGGTTGGGCACTTGAGATGCCACGTGGGGTTGCGGTACTCGGATGCCCGATGGACGCGTCAGCCGGAGGAGAGAGGGGTCCTGTGCGACTGTCGAGTACAGCTAGCCATTGTGCCACACGCCGCCGACTCAGCTGGCGGCACCCACTGTCTCGGGGATACGGAAGGGCTTGCCGCAGCCGCCGCAGACGATCGGGGCCTGGGCGAGCACCGACGGCACCACGCGCACGTTCCGCCCGCAGTCGCAGACGGCCTTGACGCGCACGCCGCCGCCCGAGGAGCCGTGCCGGGCGGCCGGTCCGCGGAAGGAGCGCTTGGTGTCGGCGGCCGTGGCGACCGTGTGCGCCTTGAGGGCGCGCTGGAGCCGCTCGATGGTGGGCCGGTAGCGGCGCCTGGCCTCGGGGTTGAGCGTGACCAGGGAGAAGCCGCTGCTGGCGTGCGGCTCCTCGGGATGGTCGAGGCCCATCTCCTCGGCGATCGCGAGGAATCTGCGGTTGTGGTAGCGGCCGGCGCGGGAGGTGTCGCGGACGCCTCGGGCGGCGGCGATGCCGTGGACTGCCTCGTGGAGCAGTCGTTCGAAGGAGAGTTCGGCGCCACAGGCGGACGAGGACTCTCCGATCAGGGACTCGGGCGCGGCAAGATCCGGCAGCTCGGGGTGGTGCCGCTGAATGTCGGCCCACGCCTGTGCCAGCTCTGCGGCGAGAACAGGTGGTGTCGTGCTCACGTCGCGTACAACGAGCCGAAGTGCCCCCGGGTTCCATTCCGGGGCATCCCAAATATTTTGCACGTACCCGTCAGTTTCCGTTGATGTGTCCCGACGCGGGCCAGGGGCCCCGATCTGCGGAGGAGTCACGCAGTGAGCGTCAAGCCGGTGCGTAGTGGCGCATACGCCCCGGCGCGTGGCCGTGATGCACGCGCCCCCCGAAGGGGGTCGGATCGGCCCGGGGGAACTGTGGCGAGGACACTACCGGGTCCGTGCGCAAGGCGGCGCACCGCCCTCCCGGGCGAATCGTCCGGCGCGACCACTGGACGCGGCCGGGGATGCGCAGTTCCCTGACTACGGGGGGCTGTCGTCCGAGCACGGATTGGGGCGCTTTTCCATGACACCTACGCTCGTCCCGCACCACCCCGCGCGCGACTGGGCCGAGATTCAGGAGCGGATGCTGGTCCCGCTCTACGAGGCGGTGTACGACCGCCTGGACGTGGGCGCGGGTTCCCGGCTGTTGGGCCTGGGCTGCGGCTCCGGCCTGGCCCTCCTGATGGCCGCGGCACGGGGAGCACGGGTCGCCGGCGCGGACCGGGACCACGCGCGCGTGGAGCTGGCGAGGGAGCGGCTGCCGGAGGGCGTCGCGGTCACCGAGGAACCCCCGGAAGACCTGCCGTACGACGTGATCACGGCCTTCCACGCGACGGACGGGATCCTCCCCGAGCTCCGGGCGCTCACCCGTACGGCCCAATCGGGCACGGCCGTCGTCCTCGCCGACTGGGGGCCGCCGGAGCGGTGCGCCACGGCGCCGGTGCTGCGGATCGCGGCCCGGCTCGCGGACCGCGGGCCCGCGCCGGGAGCCGACCTGGACGCGCTGATCACCGGGGCGGGGCTGCGACCGGTCGGCTCCGGCCGGGTGGCCTGCCCCTTCGGGTACGCGGACGTGGCCAGCGCCGTGCGCGGGCTGCTGTCGACGGGCGTCTTCGACGAGGCGATCCGGGCGACGGAACCCTCGCAGGTGGAGAAGGAGATCGAGGAGGCACTGGCCCCGTACGTCCGCCCGGACGGGACGGTGTGGATGCCGAACGTCTTCCGGTACGTGGTCGGCAGGGTGCCGTAGTCCGTCAAGTCGTGGATCCGGGACACCGGATCCGGGATGTCGGATCCAGAATCCAGGCATTGGATCCGGGATGTCGGATCCAGCATCCAGGCATCGGATCCGGGATGTCGGATCCAGAATCCAGGACATCGGATCCAAGAGGTTGGCTTCAGGAGGTTGGAGCCAGGATTCGGGACATCGGATCCAAGAGGTTGGATCCAAGCCCGCCCCCTCAGACCGGCTCCTCCCCCGCCCCCCGGCGCGTGATGCCCGCCGCGCGGTAGGCCGCGTCCTCCTCCAGGGTCTCGTTGGCCAGGAGCGCCTCGGCCAGGGCGTCCAGCTTGTCGCGGTGCTCGCCGAGCTGCCGTACCGCGCTCTGGTAGCACTCGTCGACGATGCGGCGCATCTCCTCGGCGACGGTGTCGAGGGTGGCGGGGGCGGCGGAGAGCCCGTACGCCTGCTGGGCGTCGCTCGGGATGGCGGTCAGGCGGCCGACGCGCTCGCTCATGCCCCAGCGGCCCGCCATGCCCCGGGCGATGTTGGTGACCTGTTCGAGGTCGCTCTCGGCGCCGGTGGTGATGACGCCGAAGACGACCTGCTCGGCCGCCATCCCGCCGAGGGCGCCGATGATCCGGCCGCGCAGGTACTCCTCGGTGTAGGCGTACTTGTCGGCGTCGGGGGTCGACAGGGTGACGCCGAGGGCCCGGCCGCGCGGCACGATGGTGATCTTGCGGACCGGGTCGGCGCCGGGCTGGAGCATGCCGAGGAGGGCGTGCCCGCTCTCGTGGTACGCGGTCCGGCGCCGCTCCTCCAGGGGCATCACGAGCGGCCGTTCGGCGCCGAGCTGGACCTTCTCCAGGGCGTCGGACAGATCGGTCTGGGTGACGGCCCTCTGGTCACGCTTGACCGCGAGGAGGGCGGCCTCGTTGGCGAGGTTGGCGAGCTCGGCGCCGGTCATGCCGGGGGTGGTCCGGGCGACGTGCTCCAGGTCGACGTCCTTGGCGAGCGGGATCTCCCGTGTGTGGATCTTCAGGATGGCCTCGCGGCCGCCCCGGTCGGGCGGGTTGACGTGGACGATCCGGTCGAAGCGGCCCGGCCGGGTGAGGGCCGGGTCGAGGACGTCGGCGCGGTTGGTGGCGGCGAGGACGATGACCCCCTCGGAGCCGGTGAAGCCGTCCATCTCGGTGAGGATCTGGTTGAGGGTCTGCTCGCGCTCGTCGTGGCCGCCCATTCCGGAGCCGCCGCCCCGGGCCCGGCCGATGGTGTCGATCTCGTCGATGAAGATGATCGCGGGGGCGACCTTGCGGGCCTCGGCGAACAGCTCGCGGACGCGGGAGGCGCCGACGCCCACGATCATCTCGATGAACTCGGAGGCGGAGGCCGAGAAGAACGGCACCCCGGCCTCGCCCGCGACGGCCCGGGCCAGCAGGGTCTTGCCGGTGCCGGGAGGGCCCGCGAGGAGCACGCCGCGGGGCATCTTGGCGCCCATCTCGCGGTAGGCCTGCGGGTTCTTCAGGAAGTCGACGACGTCGTTGAGCTCGCCCTCGACCTCGTCGATGCCGGCGACGTCCTCGAAGGTGGTGCGCTTGCCGCCCTCCAGCTCGACGGGTTTCGGCGGCTGCTTGCGGCCGAGCATCCCGCCCGCGCCGCCCATGCCCGTGCTCATCCGGCGGGCGATGAACACCCACAGCACGACGAGCAGCAGCATCGGCGCCAGCGAGATCAGGAGGTTGGCGAGGAAGCTGCGCTCCTGGACGACGGGCCGGGCGGTGACGGTGACGTTCTGCTTGGTCAACTGGGCCCAGAGGTCGTCGTCGGCGAAGGCCGGCCGCTGGGTCTGGAACTTGGTGTAGTCGCCCTCGCCGTCGGGGACGGGCTGCTTGTTCTTCAGCTGTCCCTGGATCGCGTCGCCCTTGGAGTAGATCTTGGTGACGTTCCCGGCGGCGACCTGCTTGTCGAACTCGGTGTACGAGATCGTCGGTCCGTCGCCCTCGTTGAAGAACGACAGCACGATGTTGGCGATCAGGTACACGACGAGGGCGGTGAGGATGAGGCCGCCCCAGCCGCCCGGCATCCTCTTCTTCGGCGAGGGGGGCGGCGGAGCCCCTTCCGAGCGCCAGGGCTGATCGGTCCGGTCGCGCGGGGGTACGGGGTTGGCCACGTGGCTCTCCTCGGGGCGGCAGTGGCCCCAGTATCGAAGAGCGGGATCGCTCGGGCATCGCGGGCGGTCCGGAGGGATGAAGAAGGGCCCGGGGCGGTTTCGCACCACCCCGGGCCCCGTCCCGGCCCGGTCAGCTCATGAACTTCTTGAACTCGTCCGGGAGCTCGAAGTCCTTGGGCGTCTGCCCCGCCGCCGGGAGGCCGAACGCGCCGCCCGCCTGCGCCTGCTCACGGCGCGCGGCCGCGGCCTGTTCCTCGGCCTTCCGCTTCATCGGGTTGCCGCTCTTGCGCTTGCCCTTGGCCTGCTTGACCTGCTTCTTCTGCCGGCCGGGGCCGCCGCCCATGCCCGGGATGCCCGGCATCCCCGGCATGCCGCCGCCCTGCGCCATGCGGGACATCATCTTGCGGGCCTCGAAGAACCGCTCGACCAGGCCCTTGACCGCGCTGACCTCGACGCCGGAACCCTTGGCGATACGGGCGCGCCGGGAGCCGTTGATGATGGTCGGGTCCTGGCGCTCGGCCGGGGTCATCGACTTGATGATGGCGCCGATGCGGTCGACCTCGCGCTCGTCGATGTTGGCGATCTGCTCCCGCATCTGGCCCATGCCGGGCAGCATGCCGAGCAGCTTGGAGATGGAGCCCATCTTGCGGACCTGCTCCATCTGGGCCAGGAAGTCGTCGAGCGTGAAGCCCTCGCCCTTCTTCGAGGCGAGCTTCGAGGCCATCTTGGCGGCCTCTTCCTCGTCGAAGGTCTGCTGCGCCTTCTCGATGAGGGAGAGCATGTCGCCCATGCCGAGGATGCGGGACGCCATGCGGTCCGGGTGGAACGCGTCGAAGTCGTCCAGCTTCTCGCCGTTGGAGGCGAACATGATCTGCTTGCCGGTGACGTGCGCGATGGAGAGCGCGGCACCACCGCGGGCGTCGCCGTCGAGCTTGGAGAGGACCACGCCGTCGAAGCCGACGCCGTCGCGGAAGGCCTCGGCGGTGTTGACCGCGTCCTGGCCGATCATGGCGTCGACGACGAAGAGGACCTCGTCGGGGCTGACGGCGTCGCGGATGTCCGCGGCCTGCTGCATCAGCTCCTGGTCGATGCCGAGACGGCCGGCGGTGTCGACGATGACGACGTCGTACAGCTTGGTCCGCGCGTACTCGATCGAGTCCTTCGCGACCTGGACCGGGTCGCCGACGCCGTTGCCCGGCTGCGGGCCGTAGAAGGCCACGCCGGCGCGGTCGGCGACGACGGAGAGCTGCGTGACGGCGTTGGGGCGCTGGAGGTCGCAGGCGACGAGCAGCGGGGAGTGGCCCTGGCTCTTCAGCCAGAGACCGAGCTTTCCGGCGAGGGTGGTCTTACCGGCACCCTGGAGACCGGCGAGCATGATCACGGTCGGCGCGGTCTTGGCGAACCGCAGACGGCGGGTCTCGCCGCCGAGGATCGAGATCAGCTCGTCGTTGACGATCTTGATGACCTGCTGGGCGGGGTTGAGGGCCTGGGAGACCTCCGCGCCCAGCGAGCGCTCCTTGACCTGCTTGATGAAGGCGCGGACGACCGGCAGGGCGACGTCCGCTTCGAGCAGCGCGATACGGATCTCGCGCGCGGTGGCGTCGATGTCCGCCTCGGACAGACGGCCCTTGCCGCGGAGGTTCTTGAAGGTCGCTGCAAGGCGGTCGGAGAGGGTATCGAACACGGCGGTCGCGGATCCTCGGTGTCGGGGGCGGTCGGATTGCCCTCCAGGGTATCGGGCCGCTCGAAGTATGTGCCCCCGCCCGCCGGATCCGGCGGGCGGGGGCGGTGCGGCCCGGGGTTTCAGCGCAGCGCCTCCTCCAGCGCGCGGGCCAGGTCGATCGCCTCCTCGTCGGGGAGGAGGGAGCCGTCCGGACGGGTCACGTACAGGGTGTCGACGGCGTTGGCGCCCAGGGTGGAGACGTGGGCGCTCCGCACCCGCACCGCCGCGCCCTCCAGGGCGCGGCCGATGCGGTGGAGGAGGCCGGGGGCGTCCTGGGCGCGGACCTCGATCACGGTGGCGAGGCGGGAGTCGGCCGCGGCGACGGTGACGCGGGGCGGCGGGGCGGTGAGGCCCCGGCGGCGGGGGTAGGCGGCCTCGCGTTCGGCGAGGCGGGCGGGGATGTCGAGGGAGCCGTCGAGGGCGCGGACGAGGTCGGCGCGGAGCCGGGTGGCCTCGGGCAGGGAGCCGTACTCGGCGGCGACGCGCCAGTCGAGGACGAGGACGGAGCCGGAGCCGAGGCCGGTGGGGAGTTCGACGGCGCGGAGGTCGGCGGCGCGGACGGTGAGCCGGTGGAGGGCGAGGACGCCGGCGACGGCGGGGAGGACGCCGGGCTGGTCGGGCAGGGCGATGAGGAGTTCGACGCCGACGGGCTCGGGTCCCTCGGGCTCGGTTCCTTCCGGCTCCGCGGCGACGGGCTCGGTGTGCAGGGCCAGGACCGGTTCGCCGGTGCGCAGGGCCTCGATCGCGAGGCGTTCCTGTTCGGCGCTGGGTGCCGCGGCCTCGGGGTCGGGCAGGGGTTCGCCCGCGAGGACGCCGGCGACCCGTTTGACGAGGTCGGCCACGAGCGAGGCGCGCCAGGAGGACCAGGCGGCGGGGCCGGTGGCGAGGGCGTCGGCCTCGGTGAGGGCGTGCAGGAGCTCCAGGGTGCCGAGGGTGCCGACGGCGCCGGCGACGGACTGGACGGTGGCGGGGTCGTCGAGGTCGCGCCGGGTGGCGGTCTCGACGAGGAGCAGGTGGTGGCGGACGACGGTGGCGATGACGGCGGTGTCGGTGCGGTCGAAGCCGATACGGGCGGCGAGGTCGCGGGCGATGGTCTCGCCGGCGACGGAGTGGTCGCCGGGCCAGCCCTTGCCGATGTCGTGGAGGAGGGCGGCGACGAGGAGGAGGTCGGGGCGGCCGACGCGGCGGGTGAGCGAAGAGGCGCGTACGGCGGTCTCGACGAGGTGCCGGTCGACGGTCCAGGTGTGGACGGGGTTGCGCTGGGGCCGGCAGCGGACGCGCTCCCAGTCGGGCAGGAGCCGGGTGACGAGCCCTTCGGCCTCCAGGGCCTCCCAGACGGGGACGGTGGCCTCGCCCGCGCCCAGCAGGGTGACGAGTTCCTCGCGGGCCTCGGCGGGCCAGGGCACCGGGAGGGGTCTGGCGGCGGCCGCGAGGCGGCGCACGGCGTGCAGGGAGATCGGGAGGGCGGACTGGGCGGCCGCGGCGGCGGCCCGCAGGGGCAGGACGGGGTCGCGTTCCGGCCGGGCGCTGCGGGCGAGGACGGCCTCGCCGTCCATCTCGACGACGCCCTCGGCGAGCGGGGTGCGTTCCACGGGGGGTTTCGCGCCGCCGCTCCGGCTCAGGAGGCTCCTCAGCCGGGCCGGGCGGGCGGAGCGGGCCTTGAGGACGCGGTTGACCTCGCGCCAGGTGACGTCGGTGGCGTACGAGATGGTCCGGGCGGCCTCGTACACCTCGCGGAGCAGGGTGTCGGCGTCGAGGAGGCCGAGTCCGGCGGCGACGGCGTCCTGTTCCTGGAGGGCGAGCCGGTCGGTGGCGCGGCCGGTGACGAGGTGGAGGGCGTCACGGGCGTCGAGGAGACGGCGGCGGGCGACGTCGAGGCCTTCGCGGGGGGCGTCGGCGAGCCAGGAGGCGGCGACGGCGCGCAGGACCTGGGCGTCGCGGAGTCCGCCCCTGGCCTCCTTGAGGTCGGGTTCGAGGAGGTACTGCAGCTCCCCCACGCGTTCGGCGCGCTCCCGGCAGAGGGCGTCGAGTTCGGGGAGGCGCCGGGGGGCCTGGTTGCGCCAGTCGGCGAGGACGGTGGTGCGCAGGGCGGCGACGAGGCCGGCGTCGCCCGCGACGGTCCGGGCGTCCAGGAGGCCGAGGTGGACCTTGAGGTCCTCGCCCGCGGTGGCGCGGGCTTCGGCGGGGGTGCGGACGGAGTGGTCGAGGGCGAGGCCGAGGTCCCAGACGGGGTACCAGATCCGGTCGGCCAGGGCGGCGACGGCGGCCTTGTCGGCGGTGCCGTCGTGGAGCAGGAGGAGGTCGAGGTCGCTGCGCGGGGAGAGTTCGGCGCGCCCGTAGCCGCCGACGGCGACGAGGGCGGTCCCGCGGGGCGGTGCGGCGGCGGCGAAGAGGCCGGCCAGCCAGTCGTCGGTGAGCCGGGCCAGGGCGGCACGGCGCGGCGGCCCGGCCTGTTCCTTCTCCTGGAGGAGGAACAGCCGGGCCGCCGCGTAACCGCCGGGTCCCGATTCTTCGGTCGTGTCGCTCGTGTCGAGGTTCGTCACCCGGCGGCTCCCATCCGTGCTTACAGTGCGTCCGGACCGCGTTCGCCGGTGCGGACCCGTACGGCGGTCTCGACCGGCACGCTCCACACCTTGCCGTCTCCGATCTTGCCGGTACGGGCGGCCTTCACGACGACGTCGATGAGCTGTTCGGCGTCCTCGTCCTCGACGAGGACCTCGATGCGGATCTTGGGGACCAGGTCGACGGTGTACTCGGCGCCCCGGTAGACCTCGGTGTGGCCGCGCTGGCGGCCGTAGCCGCTGGCCTCGGTGACGGTGAGGCCGTGCACGCCGAACGCCTGGAGGGCCTCCTTGATCTCGTCGAGCCGGTGCGGCTTCACGACCGCGGTGATGAGCTTCATGCGTCCACCTTCTTGTTCTCGCTCAGGACGGGCGTCGCCACGGCGGTGCTGCGCCCGGTGACGCCCCCGCCGGCTCCGCTGAAGTCGTACGCGGTCTCGGCGTGCTCGACCTGGTCGATGCCGGAGACCTCGTCGTCCTCGCTGACCCGCATCCCCATCGTCTTGTCGATGATCAGGGCGAGGACCGCGGAGGCGATCAGAGAGTAGGCGAGGACCGCGAAGACGCCGACGGCCTGCTTGCCGAGCTGGTCCAGGCCGCCGCCGTAGAAGAGGCCCTTGGCGTCGGACTGGACGCCGCCGGTGGCGAAGAAGCCGACGAGGAGGGAGCCGACGATGCCGCCGACGAGGTGGACGCCGACGACGTCGAGGGAGTCGTCGTAGCCGAACTTGTACTTGAGGCCGACGGCCATGGCGCACAGGAGGCCGGCGATCGCGCCGATGGCGATGGCGCCGAGCGGGGAGCAGGAGCCGCCGGAGGGGGTGATGGCGACGAGGCCGGCGACCGCGCCGGAGGCGGCGCCGAGGGTGGTGAAGGAGCCGTGGCGGATCTTCTCGTACCCGAGCCAGGCGAGCATGGCGGCGGCGGTGGCGACCTGGGTGTTGACGAACATCACGGCGCCGACGCCGTCGTCGTTGCCGAGCCAGGAGCCGGCGTTGAAGCCGAACCAGCCGAACCAGAGGAGACCGGCGCCGAGCATGACCAGCGGGAGGCTGTGCGGGCGCATCGGGTCCTTCTTGAAGCCGACGCGCTTGCCGATGACGAGGATGACGCCGAGGGCGGCGGCGCCGGCGTTGATGTGGACGGCGGTGCCGCCGGCGAAGTCGATGACGCCCATCTCGAAGAGCCAGCCGCCCGCGCCCCAGACCCAGTGGGCGACGGGGAAGTAGACGATCGTGACCCAGAGGGTGATGAAGAGGGCCCAGGCGGTGAACTTGACGCGGTCGGCGAGGGCGCCGCTGATGAGGGCGGGCGTGATGATCGCGAACATCAGCTGGAAGACGGCGAAGACGTAGACCGGGATGGTGTAGCCGTCCCAGAGCTCGGTGATGCCGATGCCGCTGAGGCCGACGTACTCGGAGGACCAGCCGATCAGCGAGCCCGAGTCGGTGCCGAAGGCGACGCTGAAGCCGAAGAGCACCCAGAGGACCGTGACGATCCCGAGGCTGATGAAGCTCATCATCAGCATGTTGAGGGTGGACTTGACGCGGACCATGCCTCCGTAGAAGAAGGCGAGTGCCGGGGTCATCAGCATGACCAGGGCGGAGCAGATGAGCATGAACCCGGTGTTGGCGGCAGACAGCTCGGGGGCGTCTGCTGCCAGGGTCGTGATGGCTGGAGCCATCGGCGTCTCCTCGTCGTCGAATGCGGCCTGTGCGGGGCGGGGCCGGGGAGCGTCCGGCCCTGAGGGGTGGCCGGTTATGAGCCAGAGATTCGCGCAGCGCGGTTTCCGACGATGCCGCTCGATGTTTCGCGGCGGTGACGAAGGGGTGGGGCGTGTTACGCAGCCGTGAACGGCCGTGTCGCGACGGGGGAACGGCTACGGGCCGTGCCCGGGGAACGGACGGGCCACGCCGAGGAGACGCCGCGGGCCGTGCCCGGGGGAAACGAACCGGCCGCGCCGGGCGTCCGTGTGACCTTGCGGCGGGGGAGCCGAGTCGGGCTTTACGGGACGGCCGGCGCGGCCGGGGACTGTGCGGGCCCCGGAGCGGGGCGGGGGCGGGGCGGGAGCGGGGCCCGGGAGGGGTCAGACCGCTTCGGCGGCCTCGGGGAGGAGCTGGGTGAGCCGGTCGGTGAGCCGGACGACCTCGGCGACGTCGCTGTAGTTGCGGGCGGCGTGGTCGACGGTCTTGCGGAGCCGGGTGTTGACCCGCTCGGAGCGGATGCTGCGGGCGACTCCGAGGGCCTTCTCGGCGAGGACCACGGACTGCTCCGGCTCGCGCTTGAGGAGGTGGACGGTGGCCATGCCGATCAGGTTGAGCGCGTACGACCGCTGGTGGTCGGGGTCCTTCTCGAAGAGCTCGACGGCCCGCTCCATGACGGGTTCGGCGAGCGAGGCGTAGGTCGGGGAGCGGCCGGCGACGTAGGCGAGGTCGCGGTAGGAGTGGGAGTTCTCGCCGTTGAGCTCGGCCTCGGAGAAGAAGCCGATCCAGTCGGGCTCGGGCTCGCCGTCGAGGCCGGCGTCGGCGAAGGTGTCCTCGGCCATCCGGACGGCCCGCTTGCACTTGGAGGGCTGCCCCATGTTGGCGTAGGCGCGGGCCTCCATCGCATACAGCATGGCCTGGGTGCGGGCGGTGGCGCAGTCCCGACTGCCGTACTGGGCGAGGTGGATGAGTTCGAGGGCGTCGTCGGGCCTGCCGAGGTGGATCATCTGGCGGCTCATGGAGGAGAGGATGTACGAGCCGAGGGGCTTGTCGCCGGCCTCCTTGGCGGCGTGCAGGGCGAGCACGAAGTACTTCTGGGCGGTCGGCTGGAGGCCGACGTCGTAGCTCATCCAGCCGGCGAGCTCGGCGAGCTCGGCCGCGCAGGTGAAGAGGCGCTTGGCGGTGGCGGCGGGCTGGGTCTCCTGGAGGAGGTCGGTGACCTCGTGGAGCTGGCCGACGACGGCCTTCCGGCGCAGTCCGCCGCCGCACTGGGCGTCCCACTTGCGGAACATGGCGGTGGTGGACTCAAGGAGGTCGAGCTCGACCTCGGAGAGCCGGTGGGGGCGGCGGGGGTCCACGAGGGGCTCGGGGCGCTCGGTGTCGCCGGCGGGGGTGGGGACGAGCCAGCGCTGCATCGGTTCGATGAGGGCGGGTCCCGCGGCGAGCTGGAGGGAGGAGCCGAGGAAGCCCCGGCGGGCGAGCATGAGGTCGCTGCGGGAGAACTCGCTGAGCAGGGCGACGGTCTGCGGGCCGGCCCACGGCAGGTCGACGCCGGAGACGGAGGGCGACTGGTGGGCGGTGCGCAGTCCGAGGTCCTCGATGGCGACCACGGAGCCGAAGCGCTCGGAGAAGAGCTCGGAGAGGATCCGCGGGATCGGCTCGCGGGGCTGCTCGCCGTCGAGCCAGCGGCGCACCCGCGAGGTGTCCGTGGAGATGTGGTGCGCGCCCATCTGGCGTGCCCTGCGGTTCACCTGGCGTGCCAGTTCGCCCTTGGACCAGCCGCTGCGCACGAACCACGAACCCAGCTGCTCGTTCGGGCGCTTGCCGGCAGTCGTACCGTCTGCGCCGTTGCCGCTCACTGGAACGCCCCCATCCACCTGATTACCTGTCGTCCGAACCCCTATCAGAATGCCGCCTCTCGCGGCACCCGTCCGACGTTCATACTCCTTCGAACTGGAAACCGGGTTGCCTCCGGCATACCCACGCGTGCAAGCGGACCCGGGGTTCGAGTACCGAAAGTAATCCTACGATCACCCCTCCACGAGGGCGATTCAAGAAACGCCACCATTCGCCACCCCTTCGAATGAACTCGCCACGCGCGGAACGCGATTCACTTGACATGCGACGAACCGGAGTCGGCGGACGGGAGCGCGGAGAGGCGTGCGCCAGGGTCCGCACCACCCCACTCACGACCGTGCGCCACATTCGGCGACGGACCGTGACGAAGGGTGACGACGGTGCTCCGGGTCGTAACCACCGGCGCGCTCGACCCGTTGGAGGGGGCATGGGTTTCACGATCGGCGGCATTCGTGAGATGCGGTCCGGCGCACGCCGCCGCGTACGCACCACGGAGTGCACAGCGGTGGCCGAGTACACGGGACTTTGGGGCTGGGACGTCGTCCCCGGCGCGCGGGCCGTCTCCGGCCAGTGCTCCTGCGGGGACCCGGCCTGCGCCGCCCCGGGCGCGCACCCCCTCTCCTTCGCGGAACCGGTCCCGGCGGGCGCCGGCCTCGACGTCGCCACCAAGGCGTGGTCCGAGTACCCGGGTGCGGCGCTGCTCCTCCCGGTCGGCCGGGCCTTCGACGTGATCGAGGTCGCCGAGGCCGCGGGCCGGCGGGCGCTGGTGCGCCTGGAGCGCATGGGGCTGCCGCTGGGCCCGGTGTGCGCGACCCCGACCGGCCGGGCGCGGTTCTTCGTGGCGCCGGGTGCGGCGGCCGAGCTGCCGCAGCTGCTGTACCGGATGGGCTGGGACGACGCCGATCTGGACCTGCACTGTCTGGGGCCCGGCTCCCACGTCACCGCTCCCCCGTCGGACCTGGGCGGGCTCGGGCCGGTGCGCTGGCTGCGGCCGCCGACACTGGACACGGCGGGCGCGCCCCCGCAGGCCCGGCTGCTGCTCGGCACCCTGGCGTACATCTGCCACCGGACGCACTTCTAGACGCGCGTGAGGGCCCCCGCCACCAGGTGGCGGGGGCCCTCACGCGTGCGCGCGGACCGCGGGTCAGTCGCCGATCAGGGCGTCGACGAAGGCGCCCGGCTCGAAGGGCGCCAGGTCGTCCGGGCCCTCGCCCAGGCCGACCAGCTTGACCGGGACGCCCAGCTCGCGCTGGACGGCGACGACGATGCCGCCCTTGGCGGTGCCGTCGAGCTTGGTGAGCACGATGCCGGTGATGTCCACGACCTCGGCGAAGACGCGGGCCTGGATCAGGCCGTTCTGGCCGGTGGTGGCGTCGAGGACGAGGAGCACCTCGTCGAGCGGGCCGTGCTTCTCGACGACGCGCTTGACCTTGCCGAGCTCGTCCATGAGGCCGGTCTTGGTGTGGAGCCGGCCGGCGGTGTCGATGAGGACGACGTCGGCCTTCTCGGCGATGCCCTCCTTGACCGCGTCGAAGGCGATCGACGCCGGGTCGCCGCCCTCCGGTCCGCGCACCGTCCGGGCGCCGACGCGCTCGCCCCAGGTCTGGAGCTGGTCGGCGGCGGCGGCGCGGAAGGTGTCGGCCGCGCCGAGGACGACGGACTTGCCGTCGGCGACGAGTACACGGGCCAGCTTGCCGGTGGTGGTGGTCTTGCCGGTGCCGTTGACGCCGACGACCATGACCACGCCCGGGGTGTCCTCGGGGCTCTCGGTCCTCACCGTGCGGTCGAAGTCGCCGAGGAGGGTGACGAGCTCCTCGCGGAGCAGGCCGCGCAGCTCGTCGGGGGTGCGGGTGCCGAGCACCTTGACGCGCTCGCGCAGCCGGTCGACGAGCTCCTGGGTGGGCGCGACGCCGACGTCGGCCGTGAGGAGGGTCTCCTCGATCTCCTCCCAGGTGTCCTCGTCGAGGTGCTCGCGGGACAGGAGCGTGAGCAGCCCCTTGCCGAGCGAGTTCTGGGAGCGGGCGAGCCGGGCCCGGAGCCGCACGAGCCGGCCGGCGGTCGGCTCGGGCACCTCGATCTCGGGAGCCTCGGGCTCCACGACGAGCGGCTCCTCGACGAGCGTGGCACCGGAGGGCTCGGTGGGGAGTTCGACCTCCTCGACCGTGCGGCGTGGTTCCTCCCGCGGTGTCTCCGCCTCCTCGCCGACGTGCGGTTCGGCGGGCGGAGCGGTGATGGTCGGCGTGGTGGACGGCGGCTCGGCCGGCGGCAGCTGCTTCTTCTTGCGACCGCTGATCACGAGCCCGCTCGTCACGGCGACCGCGACGACCAGAGCGATGACTACAGCAAGGATGAGTTCCATAACGCTCCCAGTATGGCGTGACCTCGCCCGCGTCCCCTCGTTCTCCCCGCCGGGGCACGGACCTCCGGGCCGGGCCGGTCCGCCGTTCGGCCGAGCGCCGACCGGAAGCCCCTCGGGCCGGAGTCACGACGGGTCCGGTACCGGATCCCGTTCAGACGCGCGAGGCGTACCCGAAGGGTGGGCCGGCCCCTTCTGTGGTTCGACGCGCCCTTTGCTCGGTGTGGCACGAATGTACGATGTTTCGCCTCCCCCCCATTCGTACGGAGTACCCCCATGCCCCACGACGCCTCCGAAGCCGCAGGCGCGACGCACGACGGCGCGATGGAGACCCGCGGTCTCGAACCCGTCCCCGACGCCGAGCGGACCGGCCGGGTCCGCGAGCTGTTCCCGACCTGGGTCGCGGCCAACATCAGCGTGCTGCTGCTCACGATGGGCGCCGGTCTGATCGTCTTCAACGGCCTGAACTTCTGGCAGGTCCTGACGGTGGCGGTCGCCGCGCCGGTCCTCTCGTACGGGATCGTCGGACTGATCTCGATCGCGGGGAAGCGCGGCGGGGCGCCCGGCATGGCGCTGTCGCGGGCCGTGTTCGGTCAGCGCGGAAACCTTTTTCCCGGTGCGCTGATCTGGGTGGCCCGCTGGGGCTGGGAGACCATCAACGCGGTCACCGGGGCCTACGCGGTGCTGACCGTCCTCGACCTGCTCTTCGGCGTGAAGTCGAACACGCTCCTCATCGTGGTGACCCTGCTGCTCTTCGTGACCTGCACCTTCCTGGTCTCGGGCCTCGGCATCAACGCGCTGCGGGCGTGCAGCAAGTGGTCGACGTACCTCTTCGGCGCCTTCTCCGTGCTGGTCCTGGTCTACCTGGTGGCCGACACCGACTGGTCGGCGGTCTTCGACAAGCCGGCCGGTTCGACGGCGATGACGGTCGCGGGCATCGGCACGATCGCGGCCGGCGGCATCAGCTGGGTGCCCTCGGGCCCCGACTTCACGCGCTACCTGCCCCGGACGGCCTCCTCGCGGGCGATGGTCGGCTCGACGATCGGCGGCGCGGGCATCGTGGTGCTCCCGATGGTGCTGATGGGCGCGGTGATGGCGGTGTCCACACCGGACCTGGCCTCGGCTCAGGACCCGGTCTCCTTCATCGGCGAGCTGCTGCCGGCGTGGATCTCCGTGCCGTACCTGGTGATCGCCCTGATCGGGATGCTGCTGATCAACTCGATGTCGATGTACTCGGCCGGGTTCACCGCGCAGACCCTGGGCATCAAGGTGTCGCGTGCGGCGGCGGTGAGCGTGAACGCCCTGATCAGCCTGGTCTTCGGTTTCCTCCTGATGGTCGTGGCGACCAGCTTCATCGGCTCGTTCATCTCCTTCCTCACCCTGCTCGCGGTGGCGTTCTCGGCGTGGATCGGCGTCTTCGGCGTGGACATGCTGCGCCGGAGGTCGTACGACGCGGCGGCGCTGATGGACACGACGAGGACCAGCGCCTACTGGTACCGAGGCGGTTTCGCCTGGCAGGCGATGACGGCGTGGGCCGTGGCACTGGCTGTGGGCCTGCTGTTCACGAAGGTCGACTGGTTCTCCGGTCCGCTCGCCTCGTCCTGGATCGGCGAGAACGGTCTGGGCTGGGCGGCGACGACCGTGGTCGCCGGCGCGCTGTACGCGGTGCTGCCGCGCACCCCGGAGAAGGCGCCGGCGGCGCCCGCCGAAGTGCGCGAGACCGTTTCCATCTGACGCTTCGTCAGATAACGTCCCCCTTCCGCACACCCGCGAAGGGGGACTTCCCATGCCGTTCAGCGTCGTACGGTTCAACCTCGTCGATCCCCGTGCGACCCCGGACTCCCTCTCGGAGCGCTACCGGGCCGCGCTCGCCATGGCCGCGTACGCCGACGAGCACGGCGTCGACACCGTGCAGACCGAGGAGCACCACGGGGTCGAGAACAACTGGCTGCCCTCCCCCTTCGCCTTCGCGGGCGCGGTCTTCGGCGCGACGCGCAGGATCGCGGTCACCGTCTCGGCGATCATCGGCCCGCTGCACGATCCGCTGCGCCTGGCCGAGGACATCGCGGTCCTGGACCTGCTGAGCGGGGGCCGGCTCGTGACGGTGGCCGGGATCGGCTACCGGCCGGAGGAGTACGAGGAGCGCGGGGTCGACTGGGGACGGCGCGGCAAGCTCCAGGACCTCCTCCTGGAGACCCTGCTCGCTGCCTGGACCGGGGAGCCGTTCACCCATCAGGGCCGTACGGTACGGGTCACCCCACGGCCCTTCACCCGGCCGCACCCGATGCTGCTGGTGGGGGGTTCCTCGCGGGCGGCGGCGCGGCGGGCGGCCCGGCTCGGGCTGCCGTTCTTCCCGAGCGCGCACCTGCCGGAGCTCGAGGAGTACTACCGGGAGCGGTGCGCGGAGTACGGCACGGAGGGCTGGACGATGATGCCGGCCGAGGAGACCCCGCTGCTGCACCTGTCGGAGGACCCGGGCCGGACCTGGGCCGAGTACGGCGGGCACTTCCTGCACGAGGCGCGGACGTACGCCTCCTGGCAGTCGAAGGACATCCGCTCGGCGGTGCGGTCGACGGCGACGACGGTGGCGGAGCTGCGGGCGGAGGGGGTGTACCGGGTGGTCACCCCGGAGGAGTGCCTGGCGCTCGGCCTGGAGAGCCCGGTGCTGCACCCGCTGTGCGGCGGGATGCCGGTCGAGGAGGGGTGGCGGAGCCTGCGGCTGTTCTGCGAGGACGTGCTGCCGCGGCTCGCGGCGTGAAACGCGCACCGCCCCGGCCGGTGGCGTGGGGCCTCCGGCCGGGGCGGTCGTCGCGAGGAGAGGGGCAGCGGGGATTAGCCCATCTCCTCCAACGCCTTGCCCTTCGTCTCCTTGACGTACCGCAGCACGAAGGGGATCGAGAGCACGGCGAAGACCGTGTAGATGACGTAGGTGCCGGAGAGGTTCCAGTCCGCGAGGGACGGGAAGCTGGCGGTGATGGCCCAGTTGGCGATCCACTGGGCGGAGGCGGCGACGCCGAGGGCCGCCGCGCGGATCCGGTTGGGGAACATCTCGCCGAGGAAGACCCAGACCACCACGCCCCACGAGAGGGCGAAGAAGAGCACGAAGACATGGGCGGCGACGAGGGCCACGACGCCCTGGGTCTCGGGCAGCTTGCCGTCGACGAGGTCGGCGGAGAAGGCCCAGGCCTCGACGGCGAGGGCGATCGCCATGCCCAGGGAGCCGACGAGGGCGAGCGGCTTGCGGCCGACCCGGTCGACCAGGACCATCGCGATCACCGTGCCGATGATGTTGATGATCGACGTGGTGAACGAGTAGAAGAACGAGCTGGACGGGTCGATGCCGACGGACTGCCAGAGCGTCGCGGAGTAGTAGAAGGCGACGTTGATGCCGACGAGCTGCTGGAAGACCGAGAGTCCGATGCCCACCCAGACGATCGGCAGCAGCTTGACCTTGCTCCCGCCGACGAGCAGGTCCTTGAAGGTGGACTTGTGCTCGCTGCGCATGGCCCGGTCGATCTCGGCGACGCGGTGGTCGAGGTCGACGCCGTGGCCCTCGACCTCGGCGAGGACCTCCTTGGCCCGGTCGACCTTCCCGACGGAGATCAGGAAGCGCGGGGACTCGGGGATCGCGAAGGACAGCATGCCGTAGAGGAAGGCGGGGACGACCATCACGCCGAGCATCCACTGCCAGGCCTCCAGGCCACCGATCTCGCCGCGCTGGTCGCCGTCGGCGAGCTGGAGGATGCCGTAGTTGACCAGCTGGGAGATGGCGATGCCGATGACGATCGCGGCCTGCTGGAAGGAGCCGAGGCGGCCCCGGTAGGCGGCGGGGGCGACCTCGGCGATGTACGCGGGGCCGATGACGGAGGCCATGCCGATGGCGAAGCCGCCGATGATCCGCCAGAGGGCGAGGTCCCAGAGGGCGAAGGGCAGCGCGGAGCCGACGGCGCTGACGGCGAAGAGCACCGCGGCGATCTGCATGCAGCGGATGCGGCCGATGCGGTCGGCGATCCGGCCGGCGGTGGCGGCGCCGATGGCACAGCCGATCAGGGCGATGGCGATGACCTGGGCGAGGGTGCCGGAGCCGATGTCGTAGCGGTCCCGGATCGCCTCGACGGCGCCGTTGATGACGGAGCTGTCGTAGCCGAAGAGGAATCCGCCCATCGCCGCGGAGGCCGTGATGAAGATGACGTGGCCGAGATGGTCCGGGTGGGCGGCTCGGCCTTCGGAAGGCGGCGGCGTGGGCGCCTGCGCGGTGTCGGTCACATGGACTCCTCGGTGGGGGGCGAGCCCTTCCAGTGGCGCACAACTTCACGCCGCCCACCACGTGAAGGTAAAAGCAACGTTGCAGAGACTATGCCTTCAAGTTTCGAAGTCAATAGCCGATGTCGTGTGACTTTATGAGCACAGCAAGGCCGAGTGGCTTCATGACTTGAACGATCGCCTTCAGCGCAGGCGCTGGCTGATCACCTTGGAGACGCCGTCGCCCTGCATGGACACGCCGTACAGCGCGTCCGCGACCTCCATCGTCCGCTTCTGGTGCGTGATCACGATCAGCTGCGAGGACTCCTGGAGCTCCCGCATGAGCCCGATCAGCCGCTGGAGGTTGGTGTCGTCCAGTGCCGCCTCGACCTCGTCCATCACGTAGAACGGGCTGGGCCTGGCCTTGAAGATCGAGACGAGGAGCGCCACGGCGGTGAGCGAGCGCTCGCCGCCGGAGAGCAGCGAGAGCCGCTTGACCTTCTTGCCCGGCGGGCGGGCCTCCACCTCGACGCCGGTGGTGAGCATGTTGTCCGGATCGGTGAGGACCAGCCGGCCCTCGCCACCCGGGAAGAGCCGCGAGAAGACGCCCTCGAACTCGCGGGCGGTGTCCCGGTAGGCCTCGGTGAAGACCTGCTCGACCCGCAGGTCGACCTCCTTCACGACCTGAAGCAGGTCGGTACGGGTCTTCTTCAGGTCCTCCAGCTGCTCCGAGAGGAACTGGTGCCGCTCCTCCAGGGCGGCGAACTCCTCCAGGGCCAGCGGGTTGACCTTGCCGAGCTGGTGGTACGCCCGTTCGGCGGCCTTCAGCCGCTTCTCCTGCTCCGAACGGACGAACGGACGCGGCTTCCCGGCCTCCGGGTCCTCCGCCTCCTCGCCCTCCACGGTCGGCGACGGGGGCACGGGCTGGTCCGGACCGTACTCGGCGACCAGGGCGGTCGCCTCCACGCCGAACTCCTCCAGCGCCTTCGCCTCCAGCTGCTCGATCCGCAGCCGCTTCTCGGCGCCGAGCACCTCCCCCCGGTGCACCGAGTCGGTCAGCTTGTCGAGCTCGGCCTTGAGGTCCCGGCCCCTGGCCCGGGCGGCCGTCAGGCCCCGCTCCCGCTCGGCCCGCGCCGCCTCGGCCGCCGCACGCTCCCGCTCGGCGCGCACCAGGGAGACCTCGACATGGGCCAGGAGGGTCCGGGCGCCCGCGGCGACCGCGCCCGCCACCCGCTCCTCGTGGCGCAGCCGGGCCCGGCGCTGCTCGGCACGCGCGCGTGCCTCCCGCTCGGCGCGGGCGGCCCGGTCGAGCGAGTCGGCCCGTCCGGCGAGCCCCTTGACCCGCTCCTCGTGGGTACGGACCTGGAGCCGCGCTTCCATCTCGGCCTGGCGCGCCTGGGCGCCCTCGATCGCGAGCCGGTCGCGCGTGGAGGTGTCGGGCTCGTCCTCGGCAGGCATCTCCTCGGCGACGAGGAGCCGTTCGGCCAGTTCCTCGGCTTCGACGGTGGCCTTCTCCAGGGCTTCCTGGGCGCGGGCGGCGGCCGCGGCGGTCCGCTCGGCCTCCCCCGCCGCTCCCCTGGCCTGCCCGGCGAGCCGTCCGAGCCGCTGGGCGACGGCGGACCTCTCGCGCTCGCCGGCGCGGCGACGGGCGTCGAGTTCCTCGACGAGCGCGCCGGCGACACGGCGCCGCTCGGCGGCCTCCTGCTGGGCGGCCGTCAGCTCCTCGCACCGCAGGCCCAGTTCGTCGAGCTCGGCGGCGGCCTCGGCGACCGAGGCCTGGACTTCGAGGAGGCTGGGAGCCCCGGCGGAGCCGCCGTGCGCGATGTGCGCGCCGAGCAGGTCGCCCTCGGCGGTGACGGCGGTCAGCGCGGGCCGGTTCCGGACCAGCTCGACGGCCTCGTCGAGGTCTCCGACGACCACGACTCCGGCGAGCAACCGGCGGACGGCGCCCAGGAGTTCGGCGGGCCCGCTGACCAGGTCGGCGGCGTACGGGTGTCTTTCGGCCGCCGTCAGGGGCTCGGGCTCGGGGGCTCCGGCCAGGACCAGCGAGGCCCGGCCCGCGTCCTGCTTGCGCAGCAGGCGCAGGGCCTCGGCGGCTGACGAGGGCCCGTCGGCGGCGAGCGCGTCGGCGACGGCGCCGAGGGCGGCGGCGACGGGGATCTCGTATCCGGGGGTGACGGTGAGGAGTTCGGCCGCCGGGCCGAGGAGTCCGGTGAGCCCCGCGGAGAGCAGCGCACCCGTGCCGTCCTTGCGGCGCAGCCCGAGGGCGAGGGTGTCGTGCCGGGCCTCGGTCGCGGCGCGGCGGCGTTCGGCGGTGGCGGCGGCCTCGCGGGCGGCGCCGAGCGCGGCCTCCGCGTCGGCGAGTTCACGGCGGGCGGCCTCGTACCGCTCGCCGTGCTCGGTGTCCTCCGCGTCGAGGCCGTCGACCTCGGCCTTCAGCTGCTCGTACTCCTCCTGGGCGGCGGCGGCCCGCTCCGCGGCCTCGTCGCGGGCGGCGGCGAGCCGGTCGATCTCGGCCTGGGCGGAGGCGGCGCGCGAGCGGGCCGCGTTGACCTGGCCGTGGAGCCGGGCGAGGCCCTCGCGCCGGTCGGCGATGGCGCGGGCGGCGTCCTTGAGGCGGCGCTCCTCGGCCGCGAGCGTGCGCTCCAGGTCCGCGCGGTGGGCGACGCTGTCCTCCAGGGCGCGCTCGGCGGCCTCCAGGGCGGCTTCGAGCTCCGCCTCCTGTTCGCGGACGCGGGCGGCCTCGCGCTCCAGGTCCTCCGGGTCGCGGCCGCGGCGTTCCTCGGCGGGGGCGGTGGTGGCGCTCTTCACGCGCGCGTCGGCCAGGGAGACGGTGCCCCGCACGCGTTCGGCGAGCTGGGAGAGGTCGTACCAGTTCTGCTGTGCGCGCTCCAGGCGGGGCACGAGGGCACGGGCCTCCGCCTCAAGCCCGGCCTCCTCGGCGAGGGCGGCGCGCAGCTCGGACTCGGTGGCCTCCTTGCGGGCGAGCAGGGCCGCCTCGTCGGCGACCTCGGCGGTCAGCGCCGCCCGGAGCCGGACGAGGTCGTCGGCGAGGAGCCGGAGCCGGGCGTCGCGCAGGTCGGCCTGGATGACGACGGCCCGGCGGGCGACGGCGGCCTGCCGGCCGAGCGGCTTGAGCCGGCGGCGGAGCTCGTCGGTGAGGTCCTGCACGCGCGCGAGGTTGGCCTGCATCGCGTCCAGCTTCCGCAGCGCCTTCTCTTTCCGCTTGCGGTGCTTGAGGACGCCGGCGGCCTCCTCGATGAAGGCGCGGCGGCCCATCGGGTCGGCGTGCAGCACGGAGTCGAGCTGTCCCTGCCCGACGATGACGTGCATCTCGCGTCCGATGCCGGAGTCGGAGAGCAGATCCTGGAAGTCGAGCAGCCGGCAGGTGTCGCCGTTGATCTGGTACTCGCTGCTGCCGCCGCGGAACATGATCCGGGTGAGGGTGACCTCGGCGTAGTCGATGGGCAGCGCGCCGTCGGAGTTGTCGATGGTCAGCGAGACCTCCGCGCGGCCGAGCGGGGGGCGCCCGGTCGTGCCGGCGAAGATGACGTCCTCCATCTTGCCGCCGCGCAACGACTTGGCACCCTGCTCGCCCATGACCCAGGAGAGGGCGTCCACGACGTTCGACTTGCCCGAGCCGTTGGGCCCCACGACACAGGTGATTCCCGGTTCGAACCGCAGCGTGGTGGCCGATGCGAACGACTTGAATCCGCGGAGGGTCAGGGCCTTGAGGTGCACTCATGCGACTCTACCGGGGCCCGTGCGTTTCGCCCGCGATGACGTGGGGCAGATCCTCGGATGAGGAGGGGTGGTACGCGGGGGAAACGACGGGTGAAAGAAAGAAGGGACGCCGAAGCGTCCCTTGCATGTCCAGCCGTCATGCACGTGCGTCGATCCGCACGATCAGCTGGGTGTCCGGCTGCGCCGACGAGAATGCTTTCCACCTGGCCCCTGGGGGCTGGGTTGTCAGGTGAGCGCAGGCTCTGCCTGGGGTACGTCGAGATCGATGCTGTTCAGCAGCGACTCTCCCTGGTGCTGAGCGGCGGCAGCGGCGAGCGTGTCGTTCTCGGACTGGATCCGTACCAGCTCGGATTCGAGGTCCTGGACGCGCTGCTGGAGCCGTCGCATCTCGGCGAGGAGTCGCGGGTCGGAGCCGCCGACGTAACCGAGAAGCGCCTTTGCCATGATGGATGGTCCTCCACAATGAGTGACCGACCGAAGCGGTGTGGGTCGTGAGGGATTCGCACCCGCGGTGCTCGGCAGTACTGCTTGTCGTGCCGGTTCCACTGCCAAACAGCTAAGGTGCGCGGGGCTTCCAGAGTCTCACCAAAAAGTTTGACGGTCAACACGATCACGCCCCGTTTGAAGGGCTACCGAGGAGTCCACGGCCGCTCAGGGGGCGGCGGGGCCTTCGAACTCGGTGCCTCGGGGGCGTCGCGATCATCCTTACGGGGCAGCCTCGCACGACCGGCGCCAGATGGCAACCATCAGGTGCTTCGCTGGTCACGCCCCTGTTACCGCACGTCCACCCGGCACCGCTCTGGGTCACCGGGCAGGGTGTCGGAGCGTGGTCGTCAGCGGATGGCGAAGCCGTCGTAACCGCCGCGCGGGGTGTCCCAGATCTCAGTGACGCCGTCCACACGTCCGGGTGTGTCGTCGGAGCGGAGCCAGTCGAGCAGACGGTGGCAATTCTCACGCGACCCCTCGGCCACCACCTGCACCCGGCCGTCGTCGAGGTTCAGGGCGAAGCCCACCAGGCCGCCGATCTCCAGGGCATTTGCCCTGGTGAACCAACGGAAGCCCACTCCCTGTACCCGGCCGCGCACCCAGGCGGTCATCCGTACGTCGTCGCTCATGACTGCACGCTAACGGGCGGATTCCCAGATGAGCACATCGCCCCCGCTTTCCATCGCGTACAGTCCCGACCGAACACACCTCACCCGTTCGGGGGCGCGCCGTTCGACTGTCCCTCCGGAACGGTACCGGCAGCAAAGATCAGCAAAGCCCGGCGAAGAACCAGCGAAGACAGCGAGACCAGCAAGAGGAAGGCAGAGCAGATGGGACGCCACCGTCGCTCCGGCGCCGCACCCGCCGCAGAAGACTACGCGGCCGGTTCGGGCCGCCCGCACCAGGGTGCCCGTCGGCGACGCCCCGTGCGCACCGGTCTGCTCGGTGCCTCCGCGGCCGTCGCGGTCGGCGCCGTCGCCGTCGCCTCGGGCCTGCTCCCCGGCGGGGACGTGTTCACCGTCGGCAGCGCCCGTACGAGCGAGCACCAGGTCCAGTCCCGGCAGACCCCGGAGCTGACGACGCAGGGCGGCTCCACGCAGAGCCCGGCCGGGGGCTCGGGCGGTGCGGTGACCGGCGCGGGCACGGGGAAGAACAGCGCCCCCGCCTCCCCCTCGGCGACCCCGTCCACGAAGCCGAGCCCGAAGGCCACCCCGAAGCCGACGCCGACGCCCTCGAAGACCCCTTCGAAGACGCCGCCGAAGACGAAGGCCCCCACCACGAAGCCGGTGGCACCGAGGACCTCGGCCGCGCCCACGACGAAGGCGCCCGCGCCGAAGCCGGACCCGACGACGGCGGCGCCGGCGGAGAAGCCCCCGGTCACCTCCACCGCCGACCGGGGCGAGGCCGCCGAGGCCGAGGTCTTCCGCCTGGTCAACGCCGAGCGCGCCAAAGTGGGCTGCACGCCGGTGCGCGCGGACGCGCGGCTCGCGGCGCTGGCCGGCGCCTTCAGCGCGGACATGGCGACCCGCGGCTTCTTCGACCACACGGACCCGGACGGCGACACCCCGTGGGCCCGGGCGGAGCAGGCGGGCATCTCGGGCATGGGCGGCGAGAACATCGCCCGCGGCCAGGTGGACGCGGCGGCGGTGATGACGTCCTGGATGAACAGCGACGGCCACCGCGCCAACATCCTGAACTGCGACTTCACCACCATGGGCGTAGGCGTCGTCTTCGGCGACGGCGGCCCTTGGTGGACCCAGGACTTCGGGTACTGAGACTCCCGCGGGTCAGACCTCCACGCACGCGTGTGGGCCGTCCCGGGGCCGCGATCGACACCTGGGACGGCCAGGGGGGCGGGACGGGTCCGTCGGTAATTGCCTCGACATCGGTCGCGGCGGTCGGGGACGCTTCGCTCGATGACCAGAATCGACGACACGCCGCCCGCGTGGGACGAGCGCACCCAGCTCACCACGTTCCTCGACTACGCCCGTGACACCGCCCGCGCCAAATGCGACGGCGTCTCCCCGGAGAACGCGCGCAAGGCGCTCCTGCCGGGCTCGCCCCTGATGACCATGAGCGGAGTGATCAACCACCTCCGCTGGGTCGAGTACCACTGGTTCCAGGTGGTCTTCCTCGGCGAGGAGGACCGGGGCCCCTGGACCGAGGAGGACCCCGACCGCGAGATGCGGATCGCCGTCGACTTCCCGCTCACCCAGTTGCTCGACGAGTACGCCGAACAGAGCGCCCGCTACCGCGAACTGGTCGCCGGGAGCGGCCTGGACGAGCGGGCCCGGCGAACCGTCCGCAACGGCCTCCACGTCGACCTGCGCTGGATCCTCCTCCACCTCACCGAGGAGACGGCCCGCCACAACGGCCACCTGGACATCCTGCGCGAGATGCTCGACGGCACGACCGGCGACTAGGCGCGCTGTCCGGGGACGTCGGCGACACGCGTCGTGCTGGGCTCTTGAACGGGTGAGGGCCTCACCGTAATGCCCCGCTGACCCAGACCGGGCGTCTTCGCCCGGCCCGCCGCGTCGTCGAGGACGGCCGGCCGCCGCGCCGGGCAGCCGAGCGTTTCCAGGTCAGCCACATCACCGCCGCCCGCTACCGGCAGCTCGGCGTCGCCGGGTCGTGCGAGGGCCCCGTCACCACGAGGTGACGGGGCCCTTTCGCGTACGGGCGCGGGAGTGTCAGACCGCGGCCTTGCCCGCCGCGAAGGTGCGGGCCGTCTGCGCCACGCGGCGGCCGAGGTGCTCGGCGGTGGCGACGTCGGCCTTGTGGACGCCCTCCGGGCCGAGGTCGTTGGGGGTCTGGGCGCCGGCGCCGGCGAAGAAGCCGAGGCGGTTGAGGTCGTTCTCGGAGGCCTCGCTGGTGTTCCAGCCGGGCTTCAGGCCGAGGTTGACCCAGGTCATGCCGTGCTGGCCGGCGAGGGTCTGGAAGAACTGCAGGGTGTGCAGCTTGTCGCCGCTCTTGGAGCCGGAGTTGGTGAAGCCGGCGGCGAGCTTGTCCAGCCAGGCGTCGGTGAACCAGCGCTTCGAGGTGGCCTCGGCGAACTGGTGGAAGGCGCCGGAGGCGGTGCCCATGTAGGTCGGGGAGCCGAAGACGATCGCGTCGGAGGCGTCGAGCAGCTCCCACTGGGCGTCGGTGATCTCGTCGACCTTGATCAGGTGGACGGTGGCGCCCGCGTCGGCGGCGCCGTCACGGACGGCTTCGGCCAGGACCGCGGTGTGGCCGTAGCCGGAGTGGTAGGCGATGGAGACGACGGGGGTGGTCACAGAAGGCTCCTCGAAGAGACGTACGGGGTGATGACCAGAAGTAGAGCACTAACTTTTAGATAGCGCAAGCCAGAAGTTAGCGTCCTCATGACGGTAAGCGCTGTGGCGGAGTACGGTGGAGGCATGACTGACGACCTCGCCTACGACGTCTTCGCGCGCGCCTGTCCCTCGCGCGGCACGTTGGAGCACGTGACGGGCCGCTGGGGCAGCCTGACCCTCGGCGCCCTGCACGAAGGGACGTTCCGCTTCAACGAGCTGCGGCGCCGGGTCGACGGCGTGAGCGAGAAGATGCTGTCGCAGACCCTGCACGCCCTGGAGCGCGACGGCCTCGTCCACCGCGAGGCCCAGCCCACGAACCCGCCGCGGGTCGACTACCGGCTCACCCCGCTCGGCCGCGAGGTCGCGGAGCGGCTGATCGGCCTGATCGAGCTGGTGGAGGGACGGATGGACCAGGTCCTGACCGCCCGCGAGAGTTACGACGCGGAACGCGCCGGGAGCGTCACCGCCTGACGGCTCAGAGGGTGGTGCGCGGCGGGCGCTGGCAGCGCGGGCAGAAGTAGCTGGACCGGTTCATCCAGGCGCGTCGCCGCATCGGCGTACCGCAGCGGCGACAGGGCTGGTCCTCGCGTCCGTAGGCGTCGAGCGAGCGGTCGAAGTAGCCGGACTCGCCGTTGACGTTCACGTACAGGCTGTCGAAGCTGGTGCCGCCGACCTCCAGGGCCGCGTTCATGACGTCCCTGACGTGCCCGAGGAGCTCGGCCGAGCGCGGCCGGGTCAGGGTGGCGGTCGGCCGGTCGTAGTGCAGCTTCGACCGCCAGAGCGCCTCGTCGGCGTAGATGTTCCCGACGCCGCTGATCAGCGACTGGTCGAGCAGGGCCCGCTTGATCGTCGTACGGCGCAGCCGCAGCGCGCCCTGGAAGGCGGCCTCGTCGAACGCCGGGTCCAGCGGGTCGCGGGCGATGTGCGCGATGACGTCCGGGAGCCCGTCGGGGGTCTGGTCGTGGAGCGAGAGGCCGCCGAAGGTGCGCTGGTCGACGAAGCGGAGCTCGGTGCCGAGGGAGTCGTCGAAGCGGACCCGGATGCGCAGGTGCTTCTCGTCCGGGGCGTCCTCCGGCTGCACGAGCAGCTGACCGCTCATGCCGAGGTGCCCCAGGACGGAGGTCCCGGTCTCCGCCAGCGGCAGCCAGAGGTACTTCCCGCGCCGCCGCGCCCCTTCGAAGCGCTGCCCCTTCAGCCGGGCCGCGAAGTCCTCGCCGCCCGCCGGATGGCGCCGCACGGCCCTGGGGTGCAGCACCTCGACCTCGGCCACGGTCCGTCCGGCGACCCAGCGCTCCAGACCGCGCCGTACGACCTCGACCTCGGGCAGCTCGGGCACGGGACTCCTCCGGGACGTCTTCGACAGCGGCTCAACCCTACCGCCCGGCGGTCACCCGGAAACGGCTCCGCCCGCCCCTGGCGGGGGCGGGCGGGAAGATTTCGCCGAAGGAACGCGGGAGCGCGGGGTCGCGGTCAGGCGGTGGCCGGGGTGGCCCCGTCCTGCTCGCCAATCGTGCCGGCGTCCGCCGCGGCCTTCGCCGCCGCCAGGCGCTCGTCCGCGGCCGCGCGGATCGCGCGCCACGCGGACTCCGCCGCCTGCTGTTCCGCTTCCTTCTTGCTGCGGCCGGTGCCGGTGCCGTACGAGACACCACCGACGCGGGCGGCAGCAGTAAAGGTCTTCTCGTGGTCCGGACCCTCTTCGGAGACGAGGTACTCCGGGACGCCCAGGCCCTCGGCCGCGGTGAGCTCCTGGAGGCTGGTCTTCCAGTCCAGGCCGGCACCGAGGTTCGAGGACTTCTCGATCAGCGGGTCGAAGAGCCGGTGCACCAGCTCGGACGCCGCTTCGAGGCCCTGGTCGAGATAGACCGCGCCGATCACCGCTTCGAGGGTGTCGGCGAGGATGGACGCCTTGTCCCGGCCGCCCGTGCCCTCTTCGCCCCGGCCGAGCCGGATGAAGGAGCCGAGTTCGAGGCCGCGGCCGACCTCCGCCAGCGCACGCGAGTTGACCACCGCGGCCCGCAGTTTGGCCAGCTGGCCTTCCGGCAGGTCGGGGTGGGTGCGGTACAGCGTGTCCGTGACCACCAGGCCGAGCACGGAGTCCCCGAGGAACTCGAGGCGCTCGTTGGTGGGCAGACCGCCGTTCTCGTACGCGTACGAGCGGTGGGTCAGCGCACGCACCAGAAGGGCGGACTCGAGCTGATACCCGAGCCGCCCTTCCAGAAGCGTGTGGGACGAGGCTGCGCTGATGCTCTCAGACATCGTGCCTCTCACCAGCCACTCAGACCGAGAGGACCTGGCGCTTGTTGTAGGTGCCGCAGCTCGGGCACGCGATGTGCTGCAGCTTCGGCTCCTGGCAACGCTCACACGAAACCAGGGTGGGGACCGCAGCCTTCCACTGCGACCGGCGGTGGCGCGTGTTGCTGCGCGACATCTTCCGCTTCGGAACAGCCACGGCTACTTCTCCTGCTTCTCGGCGGCGCTTCGGACGTCCCCGTCAGAGGCTTTGCCGCTCATGTTGTCCTTCTCATCGGTTCCCAGCGAACCGGCGAGTCCCTGCAGTGCCGCCCAACGGATGTCGACGGCTTCATGGTGGTGGTCCGGGTTCTCGTTCAGGTTGGTTCCGCACTCGGAACACAGACCCGCACAGTCCTCCCGGCACACCGGCTGCATCGGCAGTGCGAGCACCACCGCATCACGCAGCACGGGTTCGAGGTCGAACATGCCGTCCTCGAGGGGGATCATGTCCTCGTCGTCCTCGGCTTCGCCGTCCGCGGCCGCCTTGGAGCGGCCCCGGTCGTCGGAGTCGGGGTACGAGAACATCTCCTGGAAGTCCACGTCGAGATCCAGCTCGACGGGCTCCAGACACCTTACGCACTCCCCCTCGGCCGATGCACGGGCGGTGCCTGTGACAAGCACCCCTTCCATGACCGACTCAAGACGGAGATCGATTTCCACCGGAGAGCCCTCGGGCACTCCGATCACTCCTTCGACGCCGAACGCGGCGTTGCCACCGGGCGCCTCGACCGAACGCGAGAGCCGCTGCAGGGCACCAGGACGCCGCCCCAGCTCGTGCGTGTCGAACACGAGGGGGTTGCGGTGGTCGAGGCGCGTGCTCAGGGCTCTTCCTGCTTTCGGATCGTTCTGCGGCGTGGAGGAGGCTGCCGGACGTGGGCAGCGGAGATCGCGGACATAGCGCGACCGAACAGCCAGGATACTGGACGCTTCGCCCAGGGCCCAATCCGGGCTCCTCGCCCCTCACTGCCCCTGTTCGTACCGGCGCAGCTGCTCCAGGTCGATCATGCTCGTGTCGAAGAAGCTGGTCTCGTCGAGCGCGGCGGCCTGCTGCGGCTGGTGGGGCTGGCCCTGGGCCCGGGGGTCGTACTGCTGCTGCTCGTAGCCGTACTGCCCCTGGTACGCGTAGGGGTCCTGCTGCTGGTAGCCGTAGGCGTCCTGCGCCTCGTACTGCGTGGCGTAGGCCGCTCCGGCTGAGCCGGAGCCCGCGTAGGCCGGGTCCTGCCGGGGCTGCTGCGGGTAGCCGTACGGGTCGGGCTGCTGCGCGGGGATCTGCGGGGTCTGCGCCGGCTCGGGGTCGGAGAGCTCCGCGAGCCCGGCGAGGTAGTCCGCGTCGCTGGTGTGGACCGCGCCGCCGAGACCGTCCTGCGCGGCCATGTGCTCGCCGAGGGCGTCCGTGGCGATCCGGCCGTGCAGCTTCTGCCGGCCCCGGCCGACGGCCTCCAGGGTCTTGCTGAGGACGGCCTCGAAGGCGCCCAGCTTCGCGTCCACGTACTCGTCGGCCCGCTGGATGAGGGTCCCCGGGTCGGCGCTGTACTCGGGGGCGTCCGCGTCGGCGTAGCCGTCCCGGTCGAGGCCGGGTCCGCGACCGAGGAGCTTCTCGCGCCCGCGGTCGACGGCGCCGATGGTCTTGTTGAGGACGACCTCGAAGTTGGCGAGCTTGGAGTCCACGTAGTCGTCGGCCTCGGCCCGCACCTCCTCGGCCTCGCGGCGGGCCTCGGCGAGGATCCGGTCGGCCTCCTCCTGCGACTCGCGGGCGACCTGGGTGTCGGAGACGATCGAGCCCCGCTCGGCGTGGGCGGCCTCGATGATCCGCTCGGCCTCCTGGCGGGCCTGCTCGACCATCTGCTCGCGGCCGCCGATCAGCTCCTGGGCCTGGGCCAGGGAGCCGGGCAGGGCCTGGCGCACCTCTTCGAGCAAGGCGAGCAGCTCGGCGCGGTTGACCACGCAGGATGCCGACATGGGCATGGAGCGGGCGCCCTGCACGGTCGCGACGATCTCGTCGAGCTTCTTCTGCACGTCCACCTGGTGCTCGCCACTCTCTACAGCTGGATGGAGACGGACGGGACGACTGTAAGGGCAGTCGGCGCCCGTCCGACACCAGGTGACGGAGCGTCAGCGGCGGTGGCCGCGCGTCACTTCCGGGCGAGCCGCTCGGTCAGCCGCGGGAGGACCGTCGGCGGGACCAGGTGGGAGACGTCCCCGCCCCAGGCGGCCACTTCCTTGACCAGGGAGGAGGAGAGGAAGCTGTACGTCGGGTTGGTGGGGACGAACAGGGTCTCCACGCCCGAGAGGCCGTTGTTCATCTGGGCCATCTGCAGCTCGTAGTCGAAGTCGCTGACGGCGCGCAGACCCTTGACGATCGCGGGGATGTCGCGCTGCTTGCAGAAGTCGACGAGGAGGCCGTGGAAGGACTCCACCTCGACGTTGCCGAAGTCGGCGGTGACCTCGCGGATCAGCTCTATCCGCTCGTCGACCGTGAAGAGGCCCTTCTTCGACTGGTTGATCATCACGGCCACGTGCACGACGTCGTACAGCTTGGAGGCGCGGGCGATGATGTCGAGGTGTCCGTTGGTGATGGGGTCGAATGACCCCGGACAGACGGCGCGGCGCAACTTGGGTCCCTCGCTCTCCGGTCCGGTCATCGTGCGTCTTCGCACGTAGAGGCGGCGCGACCGTACCAAAACGTTCCCTCGCCGTAGCGACGGGACCGCAGGGGTTCGAAGCCCTCGGGCCAGCCGAACTCCCCGCCTCGGGTGCTGCGCTCCACGGTGACGAGGGCATCCTCGCTCAGCCAGCCCCCCGAGCGCAGTGTGAGGAGAATCTCGCGGAGCTCGTCGTCCCCGACGGCATAGGGCGGGTCGAGGAAGACCAGGTCGTACGGGTCGGCCGGGGCCGGTCCCGTGACGATCTGCTCGGCCTTGCCGGTGCGGAGTTCGGCGCCGGGCAGGCCGATCGACCGGACGTTGTCCCGGATCGTCTTCGCGGCGCGGGGGTCGGCCTCGACCAGGAGGGCGTGGGCCGCGCCCCGGGAGAGCGCCTCCAGACCGACGGCGCCGGAGCCCGCGTACAGGTCGGCGACCCTGGCGCCGGCCAGGCCCTGGAACGCCTCCCAGGTGGAGAAAAGGCCTTCCCGCGCCCGGTCGGAGGTGGGGCGGGTGCCGTTGCCGGGGGGCACGGCCAGGCGCCGTCCGCCGGCGCTGCCGGCGATCACGCGGGTCATCGGTGTCCTCGTCCTGCGTCGTCGAATGCGTACGTCTCAGGATATGGCCGCGGCACGGCGCTCAACCCTTCTCCAGGTACTCCTCCCGCTCCTCGCTGAGGAGGGCGTCGAGCGCGGTGCGCAGGCCCGGGTGGGCGTCGAGGTCGGGATCGGCGAGGACGAGGGAGGTGGCCTCCTCGCGGGCGGCGGCGATGACCTCCTCGTCGTCGATGACGGCGAGCACCCGGAGGGAGGAGCGGACGCCGGACTGGGCCTGGCCGAGGACGTCGCCCTCGCGCCGCTGTTCGAGGTCGATGCGGGAGAGCTCGAAGCCGTCGAGGGTGGTGGCGACGGCGTTCAGCCGCTGCCGGGCGGGGCTCGCCTCGGGCATCTCGCTGACGAGCAGGCACAGGCCGGGGGCGGAGCCGCGGCCGACGCGGCCGCGGAGCTGGTGGAGCTGCGAGACGCCGAAGCGGTCGGCGTCCATGATCACCATGACGGTGGCGTTGGGCACGTTGACGCCGACCTCGATGACCGTGGTGGCGACGAGGACGTCGAGCTCGCCGGCGGCGAAGCGGCGCATGACGTCGTCCTTGTCGTCCGGGTGCATGCGGCCGTGCAGGACGGCGATCCGCAGGCCCGCGAGGGGGCCGGTGCGGAGCTTCTCGGCGACGTCGAGGACGGCGAGCGGCGGACGCTTCTCGGCCTCGTCCTCGGGGGACGCCTTGGACTTCTTCTTCTGGTCCTCCTCGTCGCCGATGCGGGGACAGACCACGTACGCCTGGTGCCCGTTCCCCACCTCCTCGCGGACCCGCTCCCACGCGCGCGCGAGGAAGTGCGGCTTGTCGGCGGCGGGGACGACGTGGCTGGCGATCGGCGAGCGGCCGGCGGGCAGCTGGTCGAGGACGGAGGTCTCCAGGTCGCCGAAGACGGTCATGGCGACCGTGCGCGGGATGGGCGTCGCGGTCATGACGAGGAGGTGCGGGGGCTGCTTTCCCTTGCCGCGCAGGGCGTCGCGCTGCTCGACGCCGAAGCGGTGCTGCTCGTCGACGACGACCAGGCCGAGGTCGTGGAACCGGACCTTGTCCTCGATCAGCGCGTGCGTGCCGATGACGATGCCGGCCTCGCCGGTGACCAGGTCGAGCAGGGCCTGGCGGCGGGCGGCGGTGCCCATGGAGCCGGTGAGCAGGACGACCTTGGTGGCGCGCTCGGCGCCGCCGAGCATCCCGCCTTCGGCGAGCTCGCCCATCATCTCGACGACGGAGCGGTGGTGCTGCTGGGCGAGGACCTCGGTGGGGGCGAGCATCGCGGCCTGTCCGCCGGAGTCGACGACGGCGAGCATGGCGCGCAGCGCGACCATGGTCTTGCCCGATCCGACCTCGCCCTGCAGGAGGCGGTGCATGGGGTGCTCGGTGGCGAGGTCGTCGAAGATCTCCCGGGAGACCTTCGTCTGGCCGTCGGTGAGGGTGAAGGGCAGCTTGGCGTCGAAGGCGTCGAGGATGCCGTCGGCGACCGGCCGCCGGGCGACGGCGGGCAGTTGGGTGTCGGCGTGCCGGCGGCGGGCGAGGGCGACCTGGAGGACGAAGGCCTCGTCCCACTTGAGCCGCGCGCGGGCGTCGGCGATGTCCGCCTTGGTACGGGGCCGGTGGATCATCCGCAGGGCGTCGGGCAGCTCGACGAGGCCGCGGCCCTCGCGCAGGGCGGGCGGCAGCGGGTCGACGGCGTCGCCCGCGCCGGGCAGGACGGCGTCGACGGCCTTGGCGATCTTCCAGGACTCCAGCTTGGTGGTGGCCGGGTAGATCGGGATGAGCGCCCCCGCCCAGGTGTCCACGGCCTCGTCGTCGCCGCCGCGGAGCAACTCGTAGGAGGGGTGGGCGAGCTGGAGGCGCCGGTTGAAGAGCGAGACCTTGCCGGCGAACATCGCGCGGGTGCCGGGGAGCAGGTCGTGGTGCGGCTTGTGGACGCCCTTGCCGAAGAAGACCAGCTGGAGGCGGCCGCTTCCGTCGGTGATGGTCACTTCGAGGCGCTGACCGCGCCCCTTGGAGCCGTTGAAGGTCAGCACCCGGGCGTCGGCGACCCGCGCGACCACCGTGACGTGCTCGTCGAGCGGCAGGTCGGAGAGGGTGGTCAGCTCCCCGCGCTCGGCGTACCGGCGGGGGTAGTGGTGGAGCAGGTCCCCGACCGTGTGCAGGTCGAGCGCCTCGGCCATGACCTTGGCGGTGGCGGGACCGAGGGCCTTCTTGAGTGGTTCGTCGAGCGCGGGCACGTCCTCCATTGAAGACCACGGGACCGACAGTCGTGCCGAAGCCCGTGGACGACCGCCGGGATCGGGGCCTATTCCACTCCGATGAGCAGCGGCGGCGCTCCCGCGCCCGCGTGGTACGTGGTGGTGTCGACGGCCAGGTAGCCGCGCCGGACGTGGCCCTCCAGCTCGGGGGCGAGTCCGGGCGGGGTGTCGTCGGCGACGACGAGGGTGACGAGTTCGCCGCCGGCCGAGAGCATGCGGTCCAGGACGGTGCGGGCGGTCTCGGTCAGGTCCTTGCCGATGACGGCGACGTCGCCCTCGATGAGGCCGAGCACGTCGCCGGCCTGGCAGACGCCGGCCGAGGTGAAGGACCGGCGTTCGGCAACGGCGAGTTCGGCGTAGCGGGTGGCTCCGGCGGCGGCCGTCATGGCGACGACGTCCTCGTCGAAGCGCCGGTCGGGTTCGTGGACGGCGAGGGCGGCGATGCCCTGGACGGCGGCCCGGGTCGGGATGAGGGCGACGCGGATGCCCTCGGCCCTGGCGCGCTCGGCGGCGGCGGCCGCGGTCTGGCGCAGTTCGGTGTCGTTGGGCAGGAGGACGACCTCGCGCGCGTGCGCCCGCCGGATCGCCTCCAGGAGTTCGTCGCCGGCGGGCGGTTCGCCGGGCCTGCTGCGGACGGTGGTCGCGCCGGCCTCGGCGCAGAGTCCGGCGAGGCCCTCGCCGGGGACGACGGCGACGACCGCGCGCTGGGCGCGTTCCCCGCGCGCGGTGGCGGCCGCCGTCTCGGCCGCGAAGTGGGTGATGCGGATGCGGTGGGGGCGGCCGGCCTCGACGCCGGCCTCGACGGCGGCGCCCGCGTCGTCGACGTGGACGTGGACGTTCCACAGCCCGTCGCCGCCGCCGACGACGAGGGAGTCGCCGAGGGCGTCGAGCCGGGCCCGCAGCAGGTCCACGGCGGCGTCCTCGGCCTCCAGGAGGTAGATCACCTCGTAGGCGGGTCCGGCCTCGCCCTCGCAGGCCGGGGCGGAGGCGGCCGGCACGGCCCGTACGTCCCCGGGGGCCCGCGCCCCGCTCGCCGCGGTCTCCGCGGGGTCCGGCGTCCGGCCGCCCACGGTCTCGACGAGCGCTCCGAGGACGGCGACCAGACCGCGGCCGCCGGCGTCCACGACCCCGGCCCTGCCGAGGACGGCCAGCTGGCCGGGGGTCGCCTCCAGGGCGGTCCTGGCCCTCTCGTGGGCCCGGGTGGCCACCTCCAGGAGCGTGCCGCCGTCCGCGCAGCCGGCCGCGGCCGCGGCGGCCACGGTGAGGACGGTGCCCTCCACGGGGTGGGCGACGGCCTGCCGGGCGGCGGCGGCCGCCTCGGCCAGGGCGCGGGCGAGGTGATCACCGTCACGTCCTTCGACGAGGACGGCGGCCATGCCGCGCAGGAGCTGGGCGAGGATGGTGCCGGAGTTGCCCCGGGCACCGAGGAGGGCGCCGTGCGCCATGGCCCGTACGGTCTCGGCGGTGTCGGGCTCGGTGGCGGCGAAGACGGCTTCGACGGCCTGCCGGGCGGCCTCGGCGGTGAGGTACAGGTTGGTGCCGGTGTCCCCGTCCGCGACCGGGTAGACGTTGATCGCGTCGATCTCCTCGCGCTCCCGTCCGAGGGCGTCGAGGGCCCGTGCGCACCAGGTCCGGACCGCTTCGGCGTCGAGCTCGACGAGCTCCTCGTCAGGCTGAAGGGCTCGCGACAACGGGGGGTCCTCCTTCGGCGGTGAGCTCACCGCAGGGTAGACCGGGGGTGGCCCGCTCGTGACCTGGGCCCGGGGCGAGGTCTGCGGAGACCGTGGTAGTTTCGTTCCACCGAGGCAGGCGTTGTATGCTGCTTCGGTTGCCCGGTTCAAACCGGGCCGTTCCCCGGCAAGCCACTTCAGACTCCTGATTCCGGTGCGCCGGATTTCACTGTAAATCTGAAGTCTTTGGAGTGACCCGTGGCTGCCAACTGCGACGTCTGCGGCAAGGGGCCGGGCTTCGGCAACAACATTTCGCACTCGCACCGCCGTACGTCCCGTCGCTGGAACCCGAACATCCAGCGCGTGCGTGCCGTGGTCGGTCGGACGCCGAAGCGGCTCAACGTCTGCACCTCGTGCATCAAGGCCGGCAAGGTCTCGCGCTAATTGCGACGTTCCGTCGTAGCGCAGCCCCTGCGGTTGCCTTGAAAGGCCGGTTCACCTCGGTGAACCGGCCTTTTGCCATGCCCGGCGGCCTTTTGCCGGGCCCGGAGACCGGTACATGCCCGGAGACCGGCAGGGGCCGCCAGGGCCTGTCCGACAGGCCCTAGGCGCGGAACCGCCAGCCGTGGTCGACCGGTCCGATGCCCGAGCCCAGGGCGAACCCCGCGGCGATGGCCCCCGTCACGTACTCCTTCGCCTGCCGCACCGCCTCCGGCACCGCCAGGCCCTTGGCGAGCCCGGAGGCGACCGCCGAGGCGAGCGTGCAGCCCGTCCCGTGGGTGTGCCGGTTGTCGTGGCGCGGGGCGCGCAGCCAGTGCTCCTCGGTGCCGTCCGTGAGCAGGTCCACGGCCTCCCGACCGGTGGGCAGGTGGCCGCCCTTGATCAGGACCCAGCGCGGCCCGTACGACAGCACCGCCTGGGCGGCGGTCCGCATGTCGTCCTCGTGGCCGACCCGGACGCCGGTGAGCTGTGTCACCTCGTCCAGGTTGGGGGTGGCGACGGTCGCCCGGGGCAGCAGCCGCCGGCGTACGGAGTCGAGCGCGGTCTCCGCGAGCAGCGGGTCGCCGTGCTTGGAGACGCCGACCGGGTCGACGACGACGGGAGCGCCGGTGTCCGCGAGGAGTTCGGCGACGGTCTCCACGAGGGCGGCGGAGGCGAGCATGCCTGTCTTCACGGCCTGGACGCCGATGTCGTCGACGACGGCCCGGTACTGGGCGCGCACGGCCTCCGTGGGGAGCTCCCAGACGCCCTGGACGCCCCGCGAGTTCTGGGCGGTGACGGCGGTGAGGACGCTCATGCCGTGGACGCCGAGCGCGAGCATCGTCTTCAGGTCGGCCTGGATGCCGGCGCCGCCGCCGGAGTCGGATCCGGCGACGGTCAGCACGAGCGGGGGATTCACTCCGTCTCTCCGAAGTGGTCCCAACCGCCCACGCTGTGCCAGGGCGCGCCGTCGACGGTGACCTGGGGCAGCGCCGAGGGGTGGAGGACCTCGCCGATGACCTTCCAGCGGGCGGGGAGCTTCACGTCCGGCGGGAAGGTGGCCACGATGGCGTGGTCCTCTCCCCCGGTGAGCACCCACTGCATGGGGTCGACGCCGACGGCCTGGCCGATGTCGTTCATCTGGGTGGGGATGTCGATGAGTCCCGAGCGCAGGTCGATGCGGACCTTGCTGGCCTCGGCGATGTGGCCGAGGTCGGCGATGAGGCCGTCGCTGACGTCGCACATGGCGGTGGCGCCGAGCCCGGCGGCGGCCGGGCCCGCGTGGTACGGCGGCTCGGGCCTGCGGTGGGCCTCGACGAAGGCGCGCGGGGAGCGGAAGCCGCGGGAGAGGACCGCGTATCCGGCGGCGGACCAGCCGAGCCAGCCGGTGTAGGCGACGACGTCGCCGGGCTGGGCGCCGCCGCGGGTCACCGGGTCGTGGTTGCGGAGGTCGCCGAGCGCGGTGATGGAGACCATGATCGTGTCGCCGCGGACGACGTCGCCGCCGACCACCGCCGCGCCCGCGACCTGACATTCGTCGCGCAGCCCGTCCATGAGTTCCGTGGGCCAGGTGACGGGGAGTTCGGCGGGGACGACGAGGCCGAGGAGGAGCGCGGTGGGGACCGCGCCCATGGCGGCGATGTCGGCCAGGTTCTGCGCGGCGGCCTTGCGGCCGACGTCGTAGGCCGTCGACCAGTCGCGGCGGAAGTGACGCCCCTCGAGCAGGATGTCCGTGCTGGCCACCACCCGCCGGTCGGGGGCGGAGACGACCGCGGCGTCGTCGCCGGGCCCGATCCGTACCGCCGGGGTGGAGGTGAGCCGGGACGTGAGCTCCCTGATGAGCCCGAACTCTCCCAGCTCTCCGACTGTGCCCTTCACCGCGTCTCACCTCGTGTCTTCGTGCCGGCCGGCGGGCGGGGGCGCGTCCGTGCGCGCCGCGGGTCGCGGGCCGTCACCGTGCTGGGTACCGTCAAGTAGACCGTCAACTTCTGTCCTGCGTACGCCACACCCCGAGCGCCTCCGGACGCGCGGGTCTCCCCGTGGCCCGCGGCGACGCGGTACCGTGGCGTCCCTTTCTCCCACAAGATCCTCGTGGTCGCCCTGGAGGTTCCGTGGTTCAGGCGTACATCCTCATCCAGACCGAGGTGGGCAAGGCGTCGACCGTCGCCGACACCATCTCCAAGATCCCGGGGGTCATCCAGGCCGAAGACGTCACAGGACCGTACGACGTGATCGTGCGCGCGCAGGCGGACACCGTCGACGAACTGGGCCGCATGGTGGTCGCCAAGGTCCAGCAAGTGGACGGCATCACGCGCACCCTCACCTGCCCGGTCGTTCATCTGTAGCCCCCGTCTACGCTTGGCCGGTGACGTCTTCCCACCGGCCCTTCGGCCTGCCCGCCACCATCGCGGCCGCCGTCCTGCTGTCGGCCGCCGCCGGCTGTTCCTCGCCGGACGCCGCGGCGTCCGTCGTGGTCCCGAGACCGCCGGCGGAGGAGGCCGCCCTCTGCCAGGCGCTGGCGAAGGAGCTTCCCGACACCGTGGCGGGTCTTGCGCGGAGTGACCCGGAGCCCGGCTCCGAGTTGACCGCCGGGTGGGGTGACGGTGCGATCGTACTGCGCTGCGGGGTCCCCCGGCCCGAAAAGATGAGCGACCCGAAGGCGCAGGGAGTCTCCGCGAACGGCGTGCGCTGGATGCTGGAGCAGCGCGAGGGCGACGGGCCCCGTTTCACCTCGGTGTACCGGAAGACGTACGTCGAGGTGACCTTGGACGAGCGGTACGCGCACGACGCCGGCCCGCTCACGGATCTCGCGGGACCCGTGGAGCGGACCGTCCCGTGCGCCCTGAAGCCGGCGTGCGCGTGACCGCGCTCCGGCCGCGTGCCGGCTAGCGCAGTCCCGTGGAGCGGTTCAGCGCGGCCTGGATGAGCCGGTCGACGAGCTCCGAGTAGCCGACGCCGCTCTCCTGCCACATGCGCGGGTACATGGAGATGGGCGTGAAGCCCGGCATGGTGTTGATCTCGTTGATGACGAAGTCGCCGTCCTCGGTGAGGAAGAAGTCGGCGCGGACCAGGCCCTCGCAGGACACGGCCTCGTAGGCGGCGACGGCGAGGCGCTGGACCTCGGCGGTGGCCTCGTCCCCGATCGGGGCGGGCACGATGCCGGAGGCCGAGTCGATGTACTTGGCCTCGAAGTCGTAGAAGTCGTGGTTCGTGACCGGCGGGATCTCGGCCGGGACGCTGGCGCGCGGGCCGTCCTCGAACTCCAGGACGCCGCACTCGATCTCGCGGCCGCGCAGCAGCGACTCGACGAGGATCTTGGGGTCGTGGCGCCGGGCCTCCTCGATGGCCTCGTCCAGGCCGGAGAGGTCGTCGACCTTGGTGATGCCCATGGAGGAGCCGCCGCGGGCCGGCTTCACGAAGAGCGGCCAGCCGTGCTCGGCGGCGAACTCGACGATCTTCTTGCGGGCGGCGGCGGGGTTCTGCTCCCACTCGCGCGGCCGGATGACCTCGTACGGGCCGACGGGGAGGCCGAAGGAGACGAAGACGCGCTTCATGTACTCCTTGTCCTGGCCGACGGCGGAGGCGAGGACGCCCGCGCCGACGTAGGGGACGCCGGAGAGCTCCAGGAGGCCCTGGAGGGTGCCGTCCTCGCCGTACGGGCCGTGGAGCATGGGGAAGACCACGTCGACCTCGCCGAGGGCCTTGGGGACCTGCCCCGGCTCGGTGAGGACGACCTCGCGGCTGGACGGGTCGACGGGGAGGACGACGCCGCCCTGCTCGGACTCGGCCAGCTCGGCGACGTTGGGCAGCTTCCGGTCGGTGATGGCCATCCGCTCGGGGGCGTCGGCGGTGAGCGCCCAGCGCCCGTCCGTCGTGATGCCGATGGGCAGCACGTCGTACTTCTCCCGGTCGATGGCGCTCAGGACGGCGCCCGCCGTGACGACGGAGATGGCGTGCTCGGAGCTGCGGCCGCCGAAGACGACGGCCACGCGCGGCTTGCGGGGGCTCTGGGTGTTCTCGCTCATATCGCGTTGAGCGTACCTTGCGACTCCCGAACTGCTGAGCGCCCCGCGCTCCCCGCGCGCGGATGGCTCACACGGCCGGGCTCAGCGGCGCTCGGGCTTGGCCGAGCGCGACATGAGCTCCTTGAGGGCGACGACGGGCGGCTTGCCGTCGTGGACGATCGAGACCACGGTCTCGGTGATCGGCATGTCGACGCCGTGCCGCCGGGCCAGATCGAGCACGGACTCGCAGGACTTGACGCCCTCGGCGGTCTGCCTGGTGGCCGCGATGGTCTCCTGGAGGGTCATGCCCCGGCCGAGGTTGGTGCCGAAGGTGTTGTTCCGGGAGAGCGGCGAGGAGCAGGTGGCGACGAGGTCGCCGAGGCCCGCGAGGCCGGAGAAGGTGAGCGGGTCGGCGCCCATGGCGAGGCCGAGGCGGGTGGTCTCGGCGAGGCCGCGGGTGATGAGCGTGGCCTTGGAGTTGTCGCCGAGGCCCATGCCGTTGGCGATGCCGACGGCGAGGCCGATGACGTTCTTGACGGCGCCGCCGAGCTCGCAGCCCACCACGTCGGTGTTGGTGTACGGGCGGAAGTACGGGGTCATGCAGGCGGTCTGGAGCCGCTGGGCGACCGTCTCGTCGGAGCAGGCGACGACCGCGGCGGCGGGCTGCCGGGCGGCGATCTCCTTGGCCAGGTTGGGGCCGGTGAGGACGGCCACGCGGTCGGCGGGCACGTCGGCGACCTCGGTGATCACCTCGCTCATCCGCTTGGCGGTGCCGAGTTCGACGCCCTTCATGAGGGAGACGAGGACGGTGTCGGGGGCGAGCACCGGCCGCCAGGCGGCGAGGTTGCCGCGCAGGGTCTGGGAGGGGACGACGAGGACGGTGAAGTCGGCGTCCGCGGCGGCCTCGGCGGGGTCCGCGGTGGCCGTGATCCCCTGCGGGAGTTCGACGCCCGGCAGGTAGTCGGGGTTGACCCGGCCGGCGTTGATCTCCTTGGCGAGTTCGGCGCGGCGGCCCCAGAGGCTCACCTCGCAGCCCGCGTCGGCGAGCACCATGGCGAAGGCGGTGCCCCAGGATCCGTTGCCGAAGACGGCTGCCTTGGTCACTTGGTGCCCTCCCCCGCGGCCTTGCGCCGCTGCTCCAGGCGGGCCTTGCGGTGGTCGTACGGCTCGGCGGGCGCCTTCTCGCCGCGGATCTCCTCCAGGAGGGCGGTGATGGCGGCCATGATGACCTCGGTGGCCTCGCGCAGGACCTCGGGCGTCGGCTCCAGGCCGTGGAAGCGGGAGAGGTCGACGGGCGGTCCGGCCTGCACGATCAGCGTCTTGCGGGGGAACAGGCGGAGCTTGTTCTCCTTGGCGTACGGCGGCATCGCGAGGTTGGCGCCCCACTGGGCCACCGGGATGACGGGGACCTTGGTCATCAGCGCGACGCGGGCGGCACCGGTCTTGCCGGCCATGGGCCACATCTCGGGGTCGCGGGTGAGGGTGCCCTCCGGGTAGAAGGCGACGCACTCGCCGCGCTCGATGGCGTCGACGGCGGCGCGGAAGGCGTCGAGCGCGTTGGTCGTCTCGCGGTAGACGGGGATCTGGCCGGTGTTGCGGAGCATCGTGGCGACGAAGCCGCCCTTGAAGAGGCCGGCCTTGGCGAGGAAGCGCGGGACCCTGCCGGTGTTGTACTGGTAGTGCGCGTAGGACAGCGGGTCCAGGTAGGAGTTGTGGTTGACCGCGGTGATGAAACCGCCGTCGGCCGGAATGTGCTCCATACCGCGCCAGTCCCGCTTGAACAGAACCACCAGGGGGGGTTTGGCGATGACCGCCGCGAGGCGGTACCAGAAGCCGATTCTGCGGCGGGGCACTCGGACACCTTTCTCCGGGACTGGCTGGCAGGGGGTCAAGTGTCGCCCCATGCTCCTGGTCTGTCGAGTGACACCGTACGCCCCGGGACCTCCGGCGGACCGCGTGGGCGGGACAGAATGGCCCCGATGAAGACGCTGCCCCCGATGCGCACCGGCGCCGACGACGGCTGGTCCCTGGTCGTCCCCCTGAAGCCCCTCTACCTGGCGAAGAGCAGGCTGGCCGCGGCGGCGGGCGCGCGGCTGCGTCCCCGGCTCGCGCTGGCGTTCGCCGAGGACACCGTGGAGGCGGTGCTGAACTGCGCACGTGTGCGCGATGTGGCGGTCGTCACGGACGATCCGGTGGCCGGCGCGGCGCTCGCGGCGCTGGGCGCGCGGATCGTGCCGGACTCCCCGGCGGCGGGGCTCAACGCGGCGCTCGCGCACGGGGCCCGCGCCGTGCGCTCCGGGCGGCCGTACGCGCGCGTGGCGGCGCTCAACGCCGACCTCCCGGCGCTGCGGCCCGCGGAGCTGACCCGGGTCCTGGACGCGGCCGGCAATTTTCCGAGGGCATTTCTCGCGGATGCCGCCGAAATAGGTACGACATTCCTCTCGGCGGGGCCGGGGGCGGAATTGGAACCGGCATTCGGAGGTCCGTCGAGGCTTCGGCATTTGTCTTCGGGGGCGGCCGAAATCCGGCTCGCCGGGGTGGATTCCGTACGCCGGGACGTGGACACCGGGGAGGATCTGGCGGCGGCGCTGGCGCTGGGGCTCGGTCCGCGGACGGCCGCCCGGTGGGCGACGGCGGCCGGATAGGCTGCGGTCCATGCAGGCGACCGCGTTCACGTACGACCCCGAGACCCGCAGCGGCAGTGTGCTGCTCGACGACGGCACCCCCGTGGAGTTCGGGGCGGAGGCCTTCGAGGCGGGCGGGCTGCGGCTGCTGCGGCCGGGGCAGCGGGTGCGGATCGAGGCCGAGCCCGGCACGTCGGGGGCGGGGCTCCGGATCACCCTGGTGACGCTGCAGACCTTCTGAGACGCGCCGCGGGCCGGGCTCCCCGGGGGGAGCCCGGCCCGGCGGGTCGGTACCGCGCGTCCTACTTCTTGGCGGCGGTCTTCTTGGCGGTCGTCTTGCGCGCCGTCGTCTTCTTGGCGGGCGCCTTCGTCGCCGTGGCCTTCTTCGCGGCCGGCGCGGTCTTCTTGGCGGGGGCCTTGGTCGCCTTCTTGGCGGTGGCGGCCGTGGTGGTCTTCTTGGCGGCGGCGGTGGTCTTCTTCGCCGCGGCCGTCGTGGTCTTCTTCGCGGCCGGCGCCTTCTTCGCGGCGGCGGCCGTGGTGGTCTTCTTGGCGGCGGCGGTGGTCTTCTTCGCCGCGGCCGTCGTGGCCTTCTTCGCCGGGGTCGCCTTCTTCGCGGCGGCCTTCTTGGCGGTGGTGGCCTTCTTGGCGGCGGCCTTCTTCACGGTCGCGGAGGCGCCACCGGTGAGGCTGCCCTTGGGGGCCTTCTTGACGGAGACCTCGCCGCCCTTGGGGAGCTTCTTCGAGCCGCTGACCAGGTCCTTGAAGCCCTGACCTGCACGGAAGCGCGGGACGGAGGTCTTCTTGACCCGGACGCGCTCACCCGTCTGCGGGTTGCGGGCGTAGCGGGCCGGCCGGTCGACCTTCTCGAACGAGCCGAAACCGGTGACCGAGACCCGGTCACCGGCCACCACGGCACGCACGATGGCGTCGAGCACGTGGTCGACGGCTTCGGCGGCCTGCTGACGACCGCCCATCTTGTCGGCAATCGCTTCTACGAGCTGCGCCTTGTTCACGTCTTCCCCTTCGGAGACATTGCCAGAACGAAAGTGTTCAAGCTTTTTCGCACGTTAGGCATGTATATACCGCAAATCAAACACGAAACGGTCTAATCACCCTAGTGCCGCAACGCGGAAGTTCCGTTGCGGAGTTCCTGGTGTCAGTCGTCCTCTGGGAATCGGCCCTCGTCGAGGTCCTTCATCAACCGGTCGAGACGCGTCGCCGCGTCCTTGAGATCGTGCTTCGCCGCTGCCGTGACGCCCAGCAGCTTCCGGGACAGCGCCATCCTTACGCCCTCCGGGACTTGCAGTGAGCGCACCCTTGTGTGCGCTTCCTTCAATCGGGCGGCGACTGCCTCGTAGAGCTCGAGTTGGCTGTCGCGTTCCATGCACCGATTGTGCCATCTAGGGCGAGTTGTCGCCCGACAGGGTCTCAACAAGCGACTGCGCCCCCCACCGGTCGGTGGGGGGCGCAGTCTTGGAAAAGCGCTGCTCAGACCGTAATTGTACGGGGCTTGAAGGCCGGTCGAGCAGCCTCGTACGCAGCGATGTCGGCTTCGTTCTGAAGGGTGAGGCTGATGTCGTCGAGGCCGTTGAGCAGTCGCCAGCGGGCGTTCTCGTCGAGCTCGAAGTCGGCCTCGATCCCGGCGGCCAGGACCTTGCGGGCCTCCAGGTCGACGGTGATCTCGGCGGTCGGGTCGGCCTCGGTCAGCTCCCAGAGGGCGTCCACCGTCTCCTGCGGGAGGACGACGGTCAGCAGGCCGTTCTTCAGCGAGTTGCCGCGGAAGATGTCGGCGAAGCGGGAGGAGATGACCGCCTGGAAGCCGTAGTTCTGGAGCGCCCAGACGGCGTGCTCGCGGGAGGAGCCGGTGCCGAAGTCGGGGCCGGCGACCAGGACCGTGGCGCCCTGCCGCTCGGGGCGGTTGAGGACGAACTCGGAGTCCTTGCGCCAGGCCTCGAAGAGACCGTCCTCGAAGCCGTCGCGGGTGACCTTCTTCAGCCAGTGCGCCGGGATGATCTGGTCGGTGTCGACGTTGCTGCGGCGCAGCGGGACGGCCCGGCCGGTGTGCGTGGTGAAAGCTTCCATGGTTCCTCAGACCCCCGCGGTGGTGGCGACGTCGGACAGATCGGCCGGGGAGGCCAGGTGGCCCAGGACGGCGGTGGCGGCGGCGACCTGGGGGGAGACCAGGTGCGTCCGGCCGCCCTTGCCCTGCCGGCCCTCGAAGTTGCGGTTGGAGGTGGACGCGGAGCGCTCACCGGGGGCCAGTTGGTCGGGGTTCATGCCCAGGCACATCGAGCAGCCCGCGTGCCGCCATTCGGCGCCGGCCTCCTTGAAGACCTTGTCCAGGCCCTCCTCGACGGCCTGCAGGGCGACCCGGACCGAGCCGGGGACGATCAGCATGCGGACGCCGTCGGCGACCTTGCGGCCCTCCAGCAGGGCGGCCGCGTTGCGCAGGTCCTCGATGCGGCCGTTGGTGCAGGAGCCTACGAAGACGGTGTCGACCTTGATGTCGCGCAGCGGCTGCCCGGCGGTCAACCCCATGTACTCCAGGGCCTTTTCGGCGGCCAGGCGCTCCGAAGCGTCTTCGTACGAAGCCGGGTCGGGGACGCTCGCCGAAAGCGGCGCACCCTGGCCGGGGTTGGTTCCCCAGGTGACGAAGGGCGCCAGCTCGGCCGCGTCGATGACGACCTCGGCGTCGAAGACCGCGTCCTCGTCGGACTTCAGGGTCTTCCAGTACGCGACGGCGGCGTCCCAGTCCTCGCCCTCGGGGGCGTGGGCGCGGCCCTTCAGATAGGCGAAGGTGGTCTCGTCGGGGGCGATCATGCCCGCGCGGGCGCCGGCCTCGATCGACATGTTGCAGATGGTCATCCGGGCCTCCATCGAGAGCTTCTCGATGGCGGAGCCGCGGTACTCCAGGATGTAGCCCTGGCCGCCGCCGGTGCCGATCTTCGCGATGATCGCCAGGATCAGGTCCTTGGCGGTGACGTCCTCGGGCAGCTCGCCGTCGACCGTGATCGCCATGGTCTTGGGGCGGGCCAGCGGCAGCGTCTGGGTGGCGAGCACGTGCTCGACCTGGCTGGTGCCGATGCCGAAGGCCAGCGCGCCGAAGGCGCCGTGCGTGGAGGTGTGCGAGTCGCCGCAGACCACGGTGGTGCCGGGCTGGGTCAGGCCCAGCTGGGGGCCCACGACGTGGACGACGCCCTGCTCGACGTCGCCGAGCGGGTGCAGCCGGACACCGAATTCGGCACAGTTCTTGCGGAGGGTCTCCAGCTGGGCGCGCGAGACCGGGTCGGCGATCGGCTTGTCGATGTCGAGGGTCGGGGTGTTGTGGTCCTCGGTGGCGATGGTGAGGTCGAGGCGCCGCACCTGTCGGCCGTTCTGGCGGAGGCCGTCGAAGGCCTGCGGGCTGGTCACCTCGTGCAGCAGGTGCAGATCGATGAAGAGGAGGTCGGGCTCGCCCTCGGCGCGCCGGACGACGTGGTCGTCCCAGACCTTCTCCGCGAGTGTCCTACCCATCGCTTTCCCTCCGGCCGACGTCTACGCCGGCACAACTAGAGACCCGTTTCGCGGGCCGTTGTGCGGCCGCCTCACCAGAGTCACAGGTTCCGAGAAAAATTGAACTTGCGTTTCACAGAGTGAGACGCGAATATCGTTGCATGGACAACTCTAGCGGCGTAGGCGTTCTCGACAAGGCAGCCCTTGTCCTGAGCGCCCTGGAGTCCGGTCCGGCCACCCTCGCAGGACTGGTCGCGGCGACGGGACTCGCACGACCCACGGCACATCGTCTCGCCGTGGCACTGGAACACCACCGGATGGTGGCGCGCGACATGCAGGGCCGGTTCATCCTCGGACCGCGCCTGGCGGAGCTCGCCGCCGCGGCCGGCGAGGACCGCCTGCTCGCGACCGCGGGCCCCGTTCTGACGCATCTGCGCGACGTCACCGGCGAGAGCGCCCAGCTCTACCGGCGCCAGGGCGACATGCGCATCTGCGTGGCGGCGGCCGAGCGGCTCTCGGGTCTGCGGGACACGGTCCCGGTCGGCTCGACGCTGACCATGAAGGCCGGCTCGTCCGCGCAGATCCTGATGGCCTGGGAGGAGCCCGAGCGGCTGCACCGCGGCCTCCAGGGCGCCCGCTTCACGGCGACGGCCCTGTCGGGCGTGCGGCGCCGCGGCTGGGCCCAGTCGATCGGCGAGCGGGAGCCGGGCGTCGCGTCCGTCTCCGCGCCCGTACGCGGCCCCTCGAACCGCGTGGTGGCCGCCGTCTCGGTCTCGGGCCCCATCGAGCGTCTGACGCGCCACCCGGGCCGCATGCACGCCCAGGCGGTCATCGACGCCGCCGCCCGTCTCTCCGAGGCGCTCCGCCGCAACGGCTGATCTTCCCTCTTCACCTGTACGTTCCCCGGCCCACCGCTCCAACGCCGCAGCGGTGGGCCGGAGTTGTGCGCGCGGTGCCGAACAGCGAAGAAGCCCTCCCCCGAAGGGAAGGGCTTCTTCGTCTCGTACCCCCGACCGGATTCGAACCGGCGCTACCGCCTTGAGAGGGCGGCGTGCTAGGCCGCTACACAACGGGGGCAAGATCTTGCGTCCACGCGACGGATCGCCTGGATTTACTGCGCTGGCCTACCTGGACTCGAACCAAGACTAACTGAACCAGAATCAGTCGTGCTGCCAATTACACCATAGGCCACTGGTGGTTTAGGACCAGTTGGTACCCCCGACCGGATTCGAACCGGCGCTACCGCCTTGAGAGGGCGGCGTGCTAGGCCGCTACACAACGGGGGCCCTAGCGATCCTGCATCAGGATCACCGGGAGCTACCCAGGTGATCCCGCGGGAAGGATCTGTACCCCCGACCGGATTCGAACCGGCGCTACCGCCTTGAGAGGGCGGCGTGCTAGGCCGCTACACAACGGGGGCTTGTGGATGCCATCCACAGGTGCAGATGAGCTCTGCGAGCTGGCCTACCTGGACTCGAACCAAGACTAACTGAACCAGAATCAGTCGTGCTGCCAATTACACCATAGGCCACCGGAACTTGATCACTTCGAGAAGGGATCCTGCTCGGCTTGCGCTTCCGGGGCTTTCCGGCCTTTCGGCCCGTTCCCCTCGGCGCAGAAAGAACATTACCCGAAGGTGGACGGTGCTCCAAAACGCGTATCCGCACGCAGCAGCGCGGGCAGCTGGCGGAGGTCGGTGATGCGGGTCAGCTCGGGCCTCCCGCCGGTCCCCGCGCGGTCCAGCCAGATCCCCCGGAGCCCCGCCTCCACGGCGCCCCGGGCGTCGATGTCCGGCTGGTCCCCGACGTACGCCACCTGGTGGGGGCGCAGGCCCAGGGCGGCGCAGGCGGCGTGGAAGGCCTCCGGGGCCGGCTTGGCCACCCCCAGCTCGGCGGCGCACACCACGGCCTCGAAGCGGTCCCGTACGCCCAGCGCGCGGAGCTTGTGGTCCTGGTTGTGGATGCTGGAGTTGGACAGCACTCCGTGACGGTAGTCACGGGCCAGTAGGTCGAGGACGGGCACGGTGTCGGGGAAGAGCTCCCAGGCGGCCTCGTAGTGGATCACGTACCGGTCGAACCAGTCGTCGGCCTCGGCGGCCGTGAGCGCCGGCCGACCGAGGAAGTCCCGCACGCGGCCGCGCCGCTGCTCCCGGAAGTCCCCGCCCGCGGCCTCGTACCGGCGCCAGTGCAGCTCCGTGAGCTCCTTCCAGCGCCGCAGGGCCTCCTCCGCGGACCCCCAGGCGTCCAGCAGCCCCTCGGCGGCGAGATGCGCCCGCATCCCGGTCCGGTCGGCGCTCGCGTAGTCGAAGATCGTGTCGTCGATGTCCCAGAGCACCGCGCGGATGGTCATGGGAACGACGGTACCGCTCCTGAGCAGTGAGCAGGAGTGGGTCTCGGCCCCACGCCTGGGCGAGGCGATCGGCATCCCGTCCATGTCCACACCGGCCACCCCACCTGCCCGGAGCGCGGCGAGGAGGACGACGGGGAGGGCCTTGCGAGTCCAGGAGGCGCCGGGACGCCGGCGGCCACGGATCACGTCCAGGTGGATGCGGTGAGCGACGGCCCGGTTCTCCGCGAGGCGGTCGCGCCACTCCTCGCCCGGTGCGGGAACGGCACCTTCGCGGCCGCCCCCCTGCTCCCTCCCCCTGGGGCGGCGGTCAGGCCGTGAGGTCGAGATCGCGGGGTGCGACACGGAAATCGGTGACGAAGCACACGACCTCGCCGGAGGCGTCCCGTCCGATCCACGTCGGATAGCAGCCGTCACCCCAGCCCGAGGCGAACCCGGCCAGACTGTGACCGTCGTCCCCCTCGGCCATGAAGACGGCCGGTCCGTACCCGACGGTCTCCATCGCGGCCCATACGGCTCCCTCCTCGTCCTCCGTGCCGGGGAAGGCGCCGTCGGCGGAGGCGTCGTAGAAGCAGCCGGTCCCGGCGTCCACGCCGTACCCGAAGTCCTCGTCCTCACCCGGCTCGGCAGGATCGTCGCCCGGAACCAGGGCGAGCTCCCGGCAACGGCCGGGACGTCGCGGACGACGAGCCGGGCGGCGGCGATCCGGGTGTGCGGCCGCGCCCCGGGCCGGTCCGCGGGGTGGACGAGCGTGGCGACGGCGGCGTCGACGCGATACCGGCCGGGGTCCACCTCGACGGTGAAGGGCTCGGCGTCGCCGGTGCCCAGGTACACGAAGGGATCACAGGCCACCAGCCGGCCGGTCGGCAGGCCCGGTTTCCCGACCTCGACGACGGACAGGGTTCCACGCCGTCCGTCGTCCCCGTACGAGAAGGAGGTGCCGGGAGTGAAGATCCGGGCGAAGTCCGGGGCGGGACTCGACATGGCGGTGGGCCTCTCGGAAGTGGTGCGCGACAGCGCCGACCCCAGGGCCTGTCTGACAAATGATCACCCGGCGGGTTCGCGGAGCCACAGGACCAGAGCTGCCACGACGATTCCAGCCCGGTAACGATCGGCGAGCTTGTCGAACCTCGTCGCGATCGCACGGAACCGCTTGAGACGGGCGAAGCATCGTTCGACCACGCTGCGGTCGCGATATATGCCTTTGTCGAAGGAGGGTGGGCGACCACCCTGGGTTCCACGTCGCTGGCGGTTGGCCGTCTGGTCGCGGCGTTCGGAGATCGTGGCAATGATGCCCCGGCGCCGCAGCGGGTGGCGTATCGCCCGGCTGGAATACGCTTTGTCGCCGGCACCCGCGCCGGTGTCGTGCGGGGTCGGCCTGTAACGGCGCGCGGGATGCGGATGCTGTCGAGGACCTGACCGAACGCGGTGGCATCGTCGACGTTGCCGGGTGTGAGCACGATGGACGGCGGGAGGCCCCGGCCGTCGACGGCGAGGTG
>NZ_JAINVG010000100.1 GCF_020400725.1 Streptomyces sp. NK15101
CCTCGAAGTCGCCGGAGGCGACCGAGGCCGCGACGGCCTCCTCGGCGGCGAACAGGCCGTCGTCCGGTCCGTCGTCCGGTCCGTGGTCCCGGGTCGTCGGGCGCGACGCGGCGTCCGGCCAGGCACCCGAGCCCGAGCCCGTACCGGTGCCCCCGGTCGTACCCGTGCCGCCCGTACCGGGGCCCCCGGTCGTACCGGTGCCCGCCAGCGCCGCTCGGGCTCTGGCCGCGCCCGCCGTCGCGTCGCCGGGCGGGCCCGACGGGGGCGGGGTCGTGGCGTTGCGTGCGGCCGAGGCGTCCAGGGCGGCCGTGGAGGCGGCGGGCTCCCACTGGCGGCCCCGCCTGCCCGCGTCCATCGCCTCGTTCGCGAGCCGGTCCGCGTGCTTGTTCCGCTCGCGCGGGATCCACTCGTAGCGGACGCGGCCTGCGGGGAAGACCCGTCCGGCCTCGGCCGCGAGCGGCTTCATGTCGGGGTGCTTGATCTTCCAGCGGCCGGACATCTGCTCGACGACCAGCTTGGAGTCCATGCGGACGTGGACGAGGGCGTCCGGGAACAGTTCCCGGGCCGCCTTCAGGCCCGCCACCAGGCCCTTGTACTCGGCGACGTTGTTCGTGGCCACGCCGATGTACTCGGCGGCCTCCGCGAGGGTCTCGCCCGTCGCCGGGTCGAGGACGACCGCGCCGTAGCCGGCGGGCCCCGGGTTGCCCCGGGAGCCGCCGTCCGCCTCGACCACGAGTTCGCGCATTACAGGCCGGACTCCGAGGTGCGGACGAGGATCCGGCGGCAGTTCTCGCACCGGACGACCGTGTCCGCGGCGGCGGCGCGGACCTCGTTGAGCTCGGTGATGTTGAGCTCGATGTGGCAGCCCTCGCACTTGCGCTGGTAGAGCCGGGCCGCGCCGACGCCGCCCTGCTGCTCGCGCAGCTTCTCGTACAGCTTGATCAGGTCGGCCGGGACGGCTCCCGCGACGAGCTCGCGCTCCTTGGCGACGGAGGCGGACTCGGTGTCCAGCTCGGCCTGCGCGGCGTCGCGGCGCGCGGTGGCGTCGTCCACCTTGGACTGCACGGCGGCGACCCGCTCGGTCAGCTCGGCGAGGCGCTCCTGGACGGCCTCGCGGCGCTCCATGACCTCGAGGACGATCTCCTCCAGGTCGCCCTGGCGCTTGGCGAGGGAGACGATCTCGCGCTGGAGGTTCTCCAGGTCCTTCGGGGAGGAGACGGCGCCGGAGTCGAGCCGCTGCTGGTCGCGGGCGGCGCGCTGGCGGACCTGGTCGACGTCCTGCTCGGCCTTGGTCTGCTCGCGGCCGCAGTCGCTCTCCTCGGTCTGCGCGGCGACGAGCAGGTCGCGCAGCTGGGTGAGGTCCTTGGTCAGCGCCTCGATCTCGGCGTGCTCGGGCAGCGAGCGGCGCTTGTGGGCGAGCTGCTGGAGGCGGACGTCCAGGGCCTGGACGTCGAGGAGGCGGATCTGGTCGGCGGGCGCGGCGTTCAGTTGGGGGCTCCAGGAGAGGTGTGGTGGGAGGACCAGGGGTCGGTGACCGTCTTCGAGACGTGGACGCGGAGGTCCCAGCCGTGGCGGTCGGAAATCTCGTCGAGCTGGGCGGCGGCCTGCTCGCACCAGGGCCATTCGGTGGCCCAGTGTGCGGCGTCGACCAGGCCCAGCGGAGAGTGCTGGGTGGCCTCGGAGACCGGGTGGTGGCGCAGGTCGGCGGTGAGGAAGGCGTCGACGCCCGCGGCGCGGACGGCGTCGAAGAGGCTGTCGCCGGAGCCGCCGCTGACGGCGACGCGGCGCACGGTCATGGCGGGGTCGCCGGCGACCCGGATGCCCTGCGCGGTGGCGGGCAGCCGCTTCGCCGCGCGGGCGGCGAAGTCGGCGAGGGTCTCGGGGCGGTCGAGCTCGCAGATCCGGCCGAGGTTGTTCTCGGGGACGAGGGGTCCGGTGACCCGGAGGTCGAGCGCGCCGGCGAGGGCGTCGGAGACGCCGGGGTCGGCGGTGTCGGCGTTGGTGTGCGCGACGTGGAGGGCGATGTCGTTCTTGATGAGGGTGTGCACGACGCGGCCCTTGAAGTGGCCGGCCGCGACCGTCGTCGTGCCGCGCAGGTAGAGCGGGTGGTGGGTGACGATCAGGTCGGCGCCGAGGGCGATCGCCTCGTCGGCGATCTCCTGGACGGGGTCCACGGCGAAGAGGACGCGGGTGACCTCGGCGTCGGGGTCGCCGCAGACGGTGCCGACGGCGTCCCACGACTCGGCTCGCTCTGGCGGCCAGAGGGCGTCGAGCTCGGCGATGACTTCAGACAGACGGGGCACGAGGGAAAGGCTACCTGCCCCTCGTGCCCCCTTGCTCTGGCCGAAGTCCCGGCCCGTGGACGACCTCGTCCGGGCCTACTTGACCAGGTCCTCGCGCAGGTCGTCGAGGACGCTGTCCGCGGCCGTGACGCCGAGGCCGAGGTACCAGGTCTCGTCCGGGACGTCCTTGGCCCGGCCGGCCTTGACGGCCTCGAGGTTCTTCCAGAGCGGGTTGGCCTGGGCGGTGTCCTTCTTGGTGGCCTCGGCGTCGCCGTAGACGCCGGTGAAGATCCAGCCGGCGTCGGCCTCGTCGATCCTCTCGGGGCTGATCTCGGCCGCCAGCTCGTCGATCTGCTGGTTCTTCGGCCGGGGCAGGCCGGCGTCCTCCAGGATCGTGCCGATGAAGGAGGCCCTGGCGTAGAGGCGGATCTTGCCGGGGAGGTAGCGGACCATCGAGACGGTCGGCTTGTTCGGGCCGATGTCCGTGCCGAGCCGCTTCGCCTTGGTTTCGTACGCGGCGAGCTTCGCCTTCGCCTCGGCGGTCCGGTCGAGCGCGGCGGCGTTGAGGAGGTAGTTCTCCTTCCAGGTGAAGCCCGGGCGGATGGAGAACACGGTGGGCGCGATCTTCGACAGCTCGTCGTACTTGTCGGCGGCGCGGAGCCGGCTGCCGAGGATGAGGTCGGGCCGGAGGTCGGCGATGGCCTCCAGGTTGAGGTTGTTGATGGTGCCGACGGACTTCGGGGTGCCGGCGTCCTTGGCGAGGTAGCTGGGGATGCCGTCGTCGCCCTCGGAGGGGGCGTAGCCGACGGGCTTGACGCCCAGGGAGACGACGTTGTCGAGTTCGCCGACGTCGAGGACGACGACCCGCTTGGGGGCGGCCTTCAGCTCGGTCGTGCCGAGGGCGTGGGTGAGGGTGCGGGGGAACTGGCCGGGCTTCGCGTCGGTGCCCATGGCCGCGGTCTCGGCGGCGGCGTCGCCGAAGTCCTTGCCGCCGGCGGCGACGTCCTTCTTCTTGGCCGCGTCCCCCTTCTCGGCGGGGCCGGAGGACCCGTCGCCCCCTCCGCAGGCCGCGAGCGAGAGCGCGGCGGTGAGGGCGACGGCGGCGGCGGTGCCGCGGCGGCGGAGGGACATGGGAAGGCTCCTGTACTGGTCGTCCCGGCGGGGATCACGGGCCGCCCCGGCGGGGTACGCGGACGGCTCCGGCGGGGCATGCGGACACGGCCCAGCGGAAGCGCAGCCTCCACTTAGGTTCGCCTTACCTTACTCACCATGGGCCACTCCAGCACAACCGCCCCCTCCCCATCGGCCGAACCGCCGGAGGGCCACCCTTATGTGTGAAGTGGGCGGGCTCGTGTTGTTCGGCTGGAAGTGCGAAAACTAGCTTCGTGGCCGGAGGTGACGAGTCGATGACAGCGTGTGCCATCGAGACCACGGCCGAGGACGACGACCGCGAGCAGTACCCCACCGGGTCGGCCGGCTTCACCATCACGGCCAACGGCGCGTACGCGGCCAGGCTCGCGGGCGAGGGTGACGCCCTGTACGTGGAGAGGTGGACCCTCGACGGCCCCGAGCCTTACGCCGTGCCGCTCCCCCTCGACCAGCCGGAGGATCCCGGCAGCCGGCTGCTGCCCCTCGCGGACGGCCGGGTCCTCGTCGCCCGTCGCGTCGACGGGCGACGGAACACGTTCTCGCTGCTGTACCCCACCGGCCCGGCCACCGGCGAGCTCCGGCTCGGCGCGGTGGAGGCGCCCGGCTCCGAGCGGCTGGTGCTGCTCCCGCCCTCGCCGGACGGCATCTGCGCGTACGCGATGTGCGTCGGTCCCGACACGACGACGCTGTGGCTGGTGGCGGGCGGGGCCTTCGGTCCCGAGCAGGTGGCGGAGGTCAAGGGCCGCTGCACGGGCGGGGTGTGGCTCGACCGCACGGGCCGGATGCTCGCGCTCGACCGGCGGCTCGACGACGGGCCGGTGAAGGCCGTCGCCGTCGACCTGGAGCGGGGCGGGGAGGTGACGCCGCTGCTCCAGATCACCGAGGAGAGCGACGACCGGCTGCTGCTCGCGGACCCGGACAGCGGACTGCTCCTGATCCGCTCGGACGCGCCGTCCCCGGGGCACGACCGGCTCGGCTGGGGCGTGCTCGGGAGCCTGCTGCCGGTGCGCTTCCCCGAGTGCCTGCGGCTCGACGACGCGGCCGTGACGCCGTTCGCGGTGCAGCCGGGACAGGTGCTGATGCCGGAGGGCTGCGCGGTGGCGCTGCGGATCGACGCGGCGGGCGGCAGCTGGGTGGGCGCCTGGCAGCCCTCGTCCCGCCGGATGGCCCAGCTGGCCGCGCCCCAGGGCTGGCTGGCCGGAGCGGGCCTGTGGACGGCCGAGGGCGTGCTGCGGCTGCCGTACGCGACGGCCGAGGTGCCGTGCGGGCTCGCCGGACTTGAGGTGCCGCCGGAGCCGGAGCCCGAGCCCGCGCCGGTGGTCGTCGAGGAGCCCCGGGTGTGCCGTCCGGTGCCTTTGCAGCAGGCACCTCTGACGGACCGCGGGCCGGCTCGTTAGACTCACGGCCGCACAGCAAGAGCAAGACGTACGGGGTGAGTTCCAGCATGTCCGAAGCAAGCACGCAGGGTACGGAGTCGCACGGCTCCGGGAAGCACCGCGGTCAGGCGTCCCCGGCGGAGGACTCCACGTCCTCGCCGCACGGCCGGCACCGCCGCGAGGGCGACGCCCACGCGCACTGAGGGAAGACGGCGAAGGGCCCCGGGGCGACCCCGGGGCCCTTCGTCCTTCCCCACCGCGGCCTCCGTGGCTCAGCCCTTCTTCAGACCCAGCACCTCCGTCGCCGCGAAGGTCTCGCCCGCCGGGCGGGACGCGTAGTGCGGGGTCAGGAGGGAGTCCAGCTCCTCGTACGTGAACGCCTCCTTGGCCGTGTCGAACTTGGCCGAGACCTTCGGCCGGTCCACCACCGCCACCATCCCGCCGTGCACGACGAGCAGCTGCCCGTTGACCCCGGCCGCCGCCGGGGACGCCAGATAGCCGACGAGCGGTGCCACGTGGTCCGGGGACAGCGGGTCGAGCTCGCCCTCCGCCGGTTCTCCGAAGCCCGCGAAGACGTCCTCCGTCATCCGCGTCCTGGCCCGCGGGCAGATCGCGTTCACCGTCACCCCGTACCGGGCGAGCGCGAGCGCCGACGAGGTGGTCAGGCCCACGATGCCGCCCTTGGCCGCCGCGTAGTTCGGCTGGCCGGCCGAGCCCGCGAGGAAGGCCTCCGAGGAGGTGTTGACGATGCGGCCGTAGACGCCGCTCTCGCCCGCCTTGGCGCGGCCGCGCCAGTGCACCGCCGCGAAGTGGGTGGTGTTGAAGTGGCCCTTGAGGTGGACGCGTACGACCGAGTCCCACTCGTCCTCGCTCATCGAGAAGACCATCCGGTCGCGCAGGATGCCCGCGTTGTTGACCAGCACGTCCAGCTTCCCGAACTCGGCCACCGCCAGGTCGACCAGGGCCCGCGCCGTCTCGAAGTCGGAGACGTCGCCGAGGTGCGCGACCGCCCGGCCGCCCGCCGCGCGGATCTCCGCCGCGACCTCCTCGGCGGGTGCGGCGGAGGCCTCCCCCGAGCCGTCGCGGCCGGGCTGCCCGTAGTCGTTGACGACGACGGCGGCGCCGAGCCGGGCCAGTTCCAGGGCCTCGGCGCGGCCGAGGCCTCGCCCGGCGCCGGTGACGATCGCGCTCAGCCCCTCAAGAGGCAGTGACATGACCGGAGTCCTCTCAGATCTCGATGCAGGTACGGAGGGCCGCGCCGGTCCGCATCTGCTCCAGGGCCTCGTTGATGCCCGCCAGCGGCACCCGGTGGGTGATGAGCGACTCCAGGTCGATGCGGCCGGCCCGCCAGAGCGCGATGGCGCGCTCGTACGAGCGGAGCACGTCCCCGCCCCCGTACATGGAGGGCAGGATCCGCTTCTCGTCGAAGAACAGCTCGAACATGTTGAGCTGGAGGAAGTCGTCGAGGGCGCCCGCGCCGACGACGCAGAGGGTGCCGCCGCGCCGGGTCGTCTCGTACGCGGTGCGGGCGGTGGCGGACCTGCCGACGACCTCGAAGACGTAGTCGAAGCCCTCGCCGCCGGTGATCCGCTGCTTGGCGTCGGCGAGCGCCTCGGGGGCGACCGCCTCGGTGGCGCCGAACCCCAGCGCGGCCTCGCGCCGGGACTCGACGGGGTCGACGGCGACGATCTGGGCGGCGCCCTGGAGCCTGGCGCCCTGGATCGCGGAGATGCCGACGCCGCCGCAGCCGATGACGGCGACCGACGAACCGGCCTCCACCTTCGCCGTGTTGACGGCGGCCCCGAGGCCGGTGGTGACGCCGCAGCCGATGAGGGCGGCGATGTCGAAGGGCACGTCGTCGGGGATCGGGACGGCGCAGCCCGCGTCGACGACGACCTCCTCGGTGAAGGTGCCGGTGCCTGCGAAGCCGAAGACGTCGCCGCCGGGGCGCTTGAAGTTGGGCGTGCCGGCGTTCATGAAGCCGGCCAGGCACAGCTGGGTCTGGCCGCGCCTGCAGGCGGGACAACTGCCGCAGGCGGGCAGCCAGCAGAGCAGGACCCGCTGGCCCTGCGCGAGCCCGGTGACGCCGTCGCCGACGTCGAGGATCTCGCCGGCGCCCTCGTGGCCGGGGACGAAGGGGGCGGGTTGCGGGAGGACGCCGCTCATGGCGGAGACGTCGGAGTGGCACAGGCCGGTGGCCCGCACCCGGATCCGCACCTTGCCGGGGCCGAAGCCCACCGCCTCGACGTCGTCGAGGACTTCGAGTTTGTCCTGGCCGATCTCGTGCAGTACGGCTGCGCGCATGGTGCGGCTCCCTCCGGAACGGATCTACGAGTGTTCGACGAGGGTGTCGGCGAGGACCGGGGCGTCGTCGCGCTCCACGGCCGTCACCGCCACCTGGACGCGGCCGTCGCCGGCCCACATCCGGATGCGCAGGGTCTCGCCGGGGAAGACGATCCCGGCGAAGCGCGTGCGGTACGAGCGGACGCGGGTGACGTCCCCGCCGAGCAGCGTGTCCACCACCGCCTTGAGGGTCATGCCGTACGAGCAGAGTCCGTGCAGGATCGGCCGGTCGAAGCCGGCGAGCTTGGCGAACTCGGGGTCGGCGTGGAGCGGGTTCCAGTCCCCGGAGAGTCGGTAGAGCAGGGCCTGTTCCTCGCGGATCGGCCGTTCGACGGAGGCGTCGGGCGCCCGGTCCGGGAGCGGGAGGCGTTCGGAGGGGCCGCGGTCGCCGCCCCAGCCGCCCTCGCCGCGCACGAAGATCGAGGCGTCGCTGGTCCAGAGCGGGCCTTCCTCGTCGGCGGCCTCGGAGCGCAGGACGAGGACGGCGGCCTTGCCCTTGTCGTACACGGCGGCGACGCGGGAGGTGGAGACGGCCCGGCCGCCGGTGGGGAGGGGCCGGTGGAGGGTGATCGACTGGCCGCCGTGCAGGACGGCGGCGAGGTCGATGTCGATGCCGGGGGCGGAGAGTCCGCCGACGACGCCCATGCCGGCGCCCGCGACGGTGGCGAAACTGGGCAGGACGTGGAGCCGGGACTCCAGGGTGTAGCGGAGCTCGTCGGGGTCGGTCGCGGGGACGCCCGCTCCGAGGCCCAGGTGGTAGAGCTGGACGTCCTTGTGGTCCCAGGAGATCTCGGCGCTGCGGGGTTCGGCGGCGACGGCCTTGGCGGGGTCGATGGGCATCGGGCTGCTGCTCCTCGTTCCGTGGAAGACCTCGGCGCGGCCGTCCGCACCGTCGGCCGCACCGAGGCCGTGCGGGGACCGTCCCGTACGCGGCCGTTCTAGAACGCGTTCTAGGTCGGTGGACCCCATGTATAGCCGAGGCGGCAGAAGTTGTGAACCCTCCTGACGATACGTCAGAAACCCTTCTGGGCAAGGCGCCCGGGACATTCGTCACGGCCGGTTCCGTACATCCGCGCCTGCCGGGCCGCGGCCCCCGATTCGTAGCGTCGTCCCCATGGAGAACGAGACAGCGGTCGCCCTCACCGGAGTCACCCGGTCCTTCGGACCGGTCCGCGCCGTGGACGGCATCGACCTCACCGTCCGGCGCGGCGAGACCGTCGCCCTCCTCGGCCGCAACGGCGCCGGCAAGTCCACCGCCATCGGCCTGCTCCTCGGCCTCGACGAGCCCGACGGCGGCGAGGTGCGGCTCTTCGGCGACGCCCCGGCCCGCGCCGTCGCGGCCGGCCGGACCGGCGCGATGCTCCAGGACGGCCGCCCGGTCCCCCGGACCACCGTCCGCGAGCTCGTCGCCTTCGTCGCCCGCACCTACCCGAAGCCCCTGCCGGTCGCCGAGGCCCTCGCGCTCGCCGGCCTCACCGAACTCGCCGACCGCCGGGTCGACCGCCTCTCCGGCGGCCAGGTCCAGCGCGTCCGCTTCGCCGTCGCCCTCGCAGGCAACCCCGAGCTGATCGTCCTCGACGAGCCCACCGCCGCCCTCGACGTCGAGGCCCGCGAGGCCTTCTGGGACTCGATGCGCGGCTACGCCCGGCGCGGCAACACCGTCCTCTTCTCCACCCACTACCTGGAGGAGGCCGACGCCCGCGCCGACCGGATCGTCGTCATCGACTCCGGCCGCGTCCTCGCCGACGGCACGAGCGAGCAGCTCAAGCGCGCGGCCGGCGGCAGCCTGGTCTCCTTCGACCTGGCCGGCGCCCCCAGCGAGGGCCTGACCCTGCTCCCCGGCGTGACCTCCGTGGAGATCCGCGGCGACCGCGCCCGGCTCCACACCGACGACTCCGACGCGACCGTCCGCGCGCTCGCCGGGCGGAACGCGATCCGGGGCCTCGAAGTCACCCCCGTGTCCCTCAACGACGCCTTCCTCGCCCTCACCGCGCACGCCCGCCCCCTGGAGACGACCCGATGATCACCGAGTACGTACGCCTCGAAGTCCGCCGCACCCTGCGCGACACCGGCTTCGCCCTCGGCACCGTCGCCGTCCCGGTGATGATGTACCTGCTCTTCACCAACCTCGGCGGCCAGAACGAGGAGGGATGGAAGGCCGCCTCCATGGTCGGCATGGCGGCGTACGGCGCGCTGGGCGCCGCCCTGTCGATCGGCACCGGCGTCGCCGAGGACAAGGGGTCCGGCTGGCTGCGGCAGCTGCGGATCACCCCGATGAGCCCGCACCAGGTCGTCACCGGCCGCGCCCTCACCGGCTCGGTGGTGGTGCTGCCGTCGATCGTCGGGGTCCTCCTCGCCGGCGGCCTCGTCAACGGCGTCCGCCTGGCGGCCTGGGAGTGGGCCGCGGTCGCCCTCGTCCTCTGGCTCGGCTCGCTCCCCTTCACCCTCCTGGGCATCGGCAACGGCTACCGGTTCACCGCGCAGACGACCGGGGTCGCGAACATCGCCGGCAACCTGGGCCTCGCCGTCCTCGGCGGCCTGTGGTTCCCGGTGGGCCTCTTCCCCGACTGGCTGCGGTCCCTCTCCGCGTACACCCCCACCAACCGCTTCGCCGAGCTCGGCGTCTCGGTCGCCGGCGGCCACGCCCCGGGCGCGGCGGCGCTCGCGGTCATCGCCGCCTGGGCGGCCCTGTTCGGGACGTACGCGGCGGTCTCGTACCGTCGTTCGGCGAGGACGGCGTAGGGGGAGCGGACATGACCGACAGCGTGTGGGGACGGGCCGTGACGGTACGGAGAAAGTGTCTGGCGGACCGGGGGCCGAGCGGGCCGAGTCTCCTCCCCTGGCTCCTCATGGGCCTGGGCGCGCTCTCCCACCTCCTCGACGGGGAGGCGCCGAACCCGTGGATCGGCGGCCTCGGCCTCCTCGCCTTCAACACCCTGTACATCGCGATCGTCTTCCGGGCCTTCGACCGCCGCCGTCGCGAGGCCCCGCCGACCTGGTGGCTCCTCGTCGCCCTCGGCGCGCTCACCTTCGCCCTCGCCATCGGCTACGGCCGGGAGTGGCTGCTGCTCTTCCCGCTCCTGGGCCTCACGGTCGGCGCGGTGGTCCGACGGGGCAAGTGGTTGCCCCTGATCGCGTTCCCTCTGGTCGTCGCGGCCGGGGCGGTGACCTTCTGGAAGGACGACTGGGGCTCCGTCGGCGTCGTGTACGGCACGTTCATCTCGATCATGGTGACGGCGGCGATCCTCGCGCTCGACGAGACGGTCCGGGAGCTGCGCGAGACCCGCGAGGAGCTGGCCCGTACGGCAGTGGAGAAGGAGCGGCTGCGGTTCTCGCGCGACCTGCACGACCTGCTCGGCCACACCCTCTCGGTGATCGTGGTGAAGTCGGAGGTCGTCCGGCGGCTCGCCCCGCGCGACCTGGACGCGGCCCTCGCGCAGGTCGCGGACATCGAGTCCGTGGGCCGCCAGGCGCTGACCGAGATCCGCGAGGCGGTCACCGGCTACCGCGAGGGCGGCCTCGCCACCGAACTGGACCGGGCGCGCGACGCGCTCTCCTCGGCCGGCATCGAACCGGTCGTACGCCGTTCGGGCCCGCTCCTGGAGCCCCAGACGGAGGCCCTGCTGAGCTGGGTGGTGCGGGAGTCGGCGACCAACGCGATCCGGCACAGCGGCGCCACCCGCTGCGAGATCGACCTCACCGGCACCGCCGACCGCGCCCGCCTCACCGTCACCGACAACGGCCACGGCCCCTCCGACGCCGCCCCGGGCAGCGGCCTGCGCGGCCTGCGCGAGCGGGTCGCCGCGGCAGGCGGCACCCTTGACTCGGGACCGGCTCCGCGCGGCGGGTTCCGGGTCACCGCGGAGCTCCCCGTGGAGACCCCCGCACCGGACGAGGGGGAGCCCACGGAATGATCAGACTGCTGCTCGCCGAGGACCAGGGCATGATGCGCGGGGCGCTGGCCCTGCTGCTCGGGATGGAGCACGACATCGAGGTCGTCGCCCAGGTCGGACGCGGGGACGAGATCGTCGACGCGGCGCTCGTCGCACGCCCGGACGTGGCCCTGCTCGACATCGAGCTTCCGGGGCGTTCGGGCCTGGACGCGGCGGCGGACCTGCGGGACGAGGTCCCGGACTGCAAGGTCCTGATCCTCACCACCTTCGGCCGCCCCGGCTACCTGCGCCGGGCGATGGAGGCGGGCGCGGCGGGCTTCCTCGTGAAGGACGGCCCCGTGGAGGACCTGACCGAGGCGGTCCGGCAGGTGCTGCGGGGCGAGACGGTGATCGACCCGGCCCTCGCGGCGGCGGCCCTCGGCGCGGGCCCGAACCCGCTGACGGCCCGTGAGCGGGACGCCCTGGCGGCGGCGGTGGACGGCGCGACGATCGCGGACATCGCCGCGACCCTGCACCTCTCGGAGTCGACCGTACGGAACTACCTCTCCTCGGCGATCGGCAAGACGGGCACGCGGAACCGGATGGAGGCGGTGCGGGCGGCGCGGCGGCAGGGGTGGTTGTAGAAGAACGGAGGAGGCCCTCCCTGGGACGCCAGGGAGGGCCTCGTCGTGACGCCGCCGGGACGCCGGGGCACCGACGGCCACGCGTCGGGTGCGGAGGGTCTCAGCGGCCCGTGAACCGCAGGGCTTCGATCATTTCCCGCAGCTCGTGCGGCAGCTCGGACCTCACCAGATCCGCCGCGGCCCGCACTACTCCGACGGCCTTCACCAAATCGGTGATGCTGCCGTTTTCCTCAAGGACTGCGGCAGCCATCGACAGCGGAGTCGTCAATTCGTCCTGGACGCGGTCGGTCAGCGAGTCCAGATAAACCGAATCGTCCGTGAGCACAAGGGAAACGAGCCGGTCCACAGCCTCTCGGTATTCCACCTCAGCCTGGCCTGACATCATCGCCCGAATCTCCTTCCACCTTTTCCGCACTGCCTGCGGGACCTATTTCGCATGATCGATCCCCAGCCAGTCGAGGCGTGGCTGACAGGCTATCTTGCAAGGAGTGGCAGGAGAGCCGTGGGACGTTCCACCGGATGCCAGTCCTCTCACCCGGACCACGGAGAACGATCCGTTGATCAGAGCCGATTGCCCCTCCGCCCGCTCGGCCAGAATGAGGCACATAGTTTCTGCACATCCACTGTGCCCCCGCTTTCCGAGCTGGCGAATGGCCCGGTCGAGCAGCCCCCCCGGAACGGCCTTGAGATCGTGGCCATTATATCCGAAGTAACTGCGGCCCGACGGTGAGGTGTATTTGGCAGCGAAATGCGGTCCGGCCTTTCCGGTGGCCCCGTTCGCCTGAAGGAAGTCCGCGTAACCGAGCAGGTCCGCCGGCGGCGTGCCGCAGTTGTGCACCAGCAGCGGAGTCGACGCCGCCAGCACGTAGTACGCGTGGATGTCGTCGATCGTGAGGTCGTGCGTCGTCTGGCGCTTCGTGTAGTAGCTGAGCGCCGTGATCTGGACGTGCGTACCCGCGCTCGTACGGAGCCACTGGCCCGTCTGCAGGTCGCCGGCCGGGACCCATTCCTTCAGGGCGGGGACCCAGAAGGGGTGGGTGTCGGTGGCGGTGATGGTGGAGAGGGTGTCGCCCGTCGCGACGGTGATCTCGGTGAAGTCCTTGTCGTCCTCCGTCCGGATGGTGTCGACGACCTTCTTCTCCGTGGTCTCGCCCGTCTCGACGTCCGTGGTGACGACGGTGTCGCCGACCTCCACGTCCTCGATGTCCTTGGTCGAGCCGTCGGCCATCAGCACCTTGGTGCCGGGCAGGAAGGAGTGGCAGCCGGACATCTTCCCGACGAGCTTGGTGACGCCCTTCTGAGCGAGCTTCCCGACACCCTGTCCCACCACGCCGGAGGCGGCACCCCAGATGGCGCCGTTGGCCTGGGCATTGAGCTGGCCGGTGATGCTGTTGTCCGCTCCTGGCGTCAGAGCGTTGTTGACGGCCGCGCCGGCGGCACCCGCCACCGCACCGCAGCCGGCCACGGCCGCGAATCCGGCGCCGCCCGAGACGAAGCCGGCACCGACCGCCGTGCCGACGCAGAGACCGCCGACGACGACCTCGGTGACGACCGAGATCACCTCGCGGTGCTCCACCGCGAACTTCTTGGTGCTGTCCCAGGCGTTCGACAGGCCGCACTTGGAGTACCAGGGGCAGTCGTCGTCGGACTTGCCGCCGCCACCGCCGCCACCGCCGGACTTGGCCGTTCCCGATGACGCCTCTCCCGCGCCGGCGGTGACGGTTCCACCGTCGGTGTTACCGCCATCCGAGGGGTGCTGAACGTCCCCCGGGACCGTGCCCGACAGCTCTCCGCCACTCGGGGTGCAGGAGTTTCCGTACGCCCCGCAGGTCTCTCTGAGGCCGGTCGGGTCCGACGTGGTCGTCGGGTGCTGGTTGGCGTAGCTGTAGCCGTTCAGCGACTGGTGCTGGTCCGTGGAGAGCAGCGGGTCGACGCTGATGAACTGGCCGATGCCCGCGTCGTATTGCCGGGCCCCGATGTGCGTGAGGCCGGTCGCCTTGTCGAGCGTCTTGCCGAGGAAGCCCTTGTCGTTCCCCCAGGTGCCGACGGATCCGCCGCGCTCCGAGCCGAAGGGGCTCATGAAGCGCTTGGTGACCGTCTGCGAGGCGTCGGAGGTGACGCTGACGCTCTGGGTGCCGTGGTGGTCACCGGCGAGGAACGTGAGCCTGTTGACGCCGAGTTCGGTGGAGCGCATGGCGACCACGCCGCCGCCGGCGGAGTAGCTGCGCTGGGCCCAGACCGCCCCTCCGCCCGAGGGCACGTGCAGTTCGGTGGCGCCCGCGTACAGGACGCGTTCGCCGTCCTTCGTGCCGCGGATCAGCAGCTCGCCGTCCGCGTCGTACAGGTACTCGGTCGCCTTGCCGCCCTCGGTGAGCTTGCCGAGCCTGCCCTCCGAGGACCAGACCAGGTCCTGCTGGCCCGTGGCTCCGGGGCGCTTGGTGGTGTTGCCCTGGCTGTCGTAGCCGTAGACCTTGTCCTTGGCCGGGTCGACCGCGGCGCACGGCGTGGTCGTCCGCGTGGTCGTGTAGCGGAGGGCGTGCGGCTGGTTGGCCGCGTCGTAGCAGTAGGTGGTCCTGGTGTCGCCGGTGGCGGCGTGCTGGGTCTCGGTCTCCCGCTGTCCCGCCTTGTTGTAGGTGTACGAGGTCCAGTACGGGGCCGGGCCGGACAGCTGGGCGGCGTCCCGGGTGTCGGCGCAGTTCTGGGACGCGGGGGTCCAGGCCTCGAGGAGGCGGCGGTGGCCGTCGTAGGCGAAGCACTGCTTCTCGGCCTTGCTGGTGCCGCCGAGGGTGGTCGGGTCGGCGATCGAGGTGACGTTGCCGGCCTGGTCGAAGGTGTAGGTGAGGTCCTGCAGCATGTACGGGTGCGTCTGGTCCGTGACGTTGCTGTTGGTCAGGCGGCCGGTGCCGTCCTCGTAGGTGTTGGTGACGTAGACGTTCCGGTCACCGGTGCCGCCCATGCCGAGGGTTAGCTGCCGGGCCTGGCCGGTGGCGGAGTAGTCGATGTTGCGTACGTACCCGCTGGTTCCGGTGACCGAGGTGAGCTGGCCGACGCTGCCGTAGCCGTACTTGACCGTCTCGGCGGGCAGTCCGCCGAGGGCGGGCTCGGACGTGGTGTCCGTGGACCCGTCGATCCGGTACGCGGCGGTGTACGTCAGCTTGCCGCCCGGGACCGAGGCGGTGAGCGCGTCCCCCGACGGGAGCGCGAGCTCGGTCGTGGTGGGGCGGTTGAGCGCGTCGTAGGCGGTGACGGTCTTGGTGTAGGCCGAGCCGGTCTCGCCGCCGACGTAGCGGGTCGACGACGTCGGGTAGCCCTTGAGCGGCGCGTCGTAGGTGCGCTTGGTGAGCAGGTACTCGGGCTTCTGCTCCCCCTCCCAGGTGGAGGTGGGGCGACCGATGCCGTCGTAGGCGGTGAGGACGCTCTTCCCGCCGGCGGTGTTCTTCACCGGCCGGTCGAGGAGGTCGTACTCGGTGGTGGACGCGCCCTTGTCCGGGTCGGTCGCGGTCTTCTCGCGGCCGAACAGGTCGTAGGTGTACGTCCACGCGGCGTTGTCGGGGCCGGTGATGGACTTCGGCTTGCCGTCCGGCGTGTAAGTGAACTTCGTCGAGGTGTACGCCGCGCCGAGCGTCGCGCCGTACTGCGCGTCGTCCGGGCTGGTGCCCGCGTATTCGCGGGTCTCCGTGGTCCTGCCCCGGACGTCGGTGATCGTGCGGGTCGCCGATCCGCCGGCGAGCGCGGTGGTGGCCACCGAGTCACCGGTGTAGCCGGTGGTCGTCTTCTGCTTCTCCACGCCGAACACGAGGAGACTGCTGGAGACGGCCCGTCCGGCACCGTCGTACGACGTCAGCGTCTGGACGGGCGCCTCGCCGTACTCGGCGCGCGCGTACGTGCCGTTGGGCGTGCTGGTGTTGTCGAAGATGTCCGCGTACGTCTCGTAGGCGAGTCCGCGGGAGTCGTAGCGGGTGTCGGTGAGGAGGCGGCCGCCCTGCGGGGTCGGCTGCTGGGTCTGGAGGGGCCGCAGCAGCGCGTCGTAGATCGCGTAGGTGGTCTTGTAGGTCTCGCCGTCGGCGTTCAGCGTGGCGCTGGAGACCCAGGACTGCTTGGTGTTGCTGACGGAGTAGGTGTACTTGCTGTTGGGGCTCTGGGTGCCCCGGTCGCGGTTGGGCAGCCAGACGTCCGTGACCCGGCCGAGCGCGTCGTAGGCGAGCTCGGTCTTCTTCAGGTTCGCGTCGTAGATGCGCACCGGCAGGCCGCGGCGCGGGTCGACGTACGTGATGTTCTGGTGGGTCAGGGCGTTGGTCTGCAGCGTCCTCGTGAGCGGACCGGCGGTGGCGGGCGTGTACGACGTGGTGGTCGACTTCAGGTCGGCGTTGGTGACCTTGGTCGGCCTGCCGAGCGCGTCGTGGGTCGTGGTGGTGCCCTTGTCCCAGGTGACCGCCCCGCCCGTGCCGTAGATCGTGGCGCGGCCCACCCAGGTGGGAAGCCCCTTGGTCGGCTGCATGGTGGTGGTCCACGCGAGGCCGTCGTAGGCCGTGGCCGTGTCGGACAGGACGTTGCCGCGGGTGCCGTCGGCGTTCTCCAGCTTCAGGTCCGTCTCGGCGAAGGTGCAGCCGAGCGCGACCGTGCGCACGCGTGAGACGAGGTTCTTGAGTCCGACGGTGTCGTTGTCGGCGTACCAGGTCTGGGTGCAGGTCTCGTCACCGGTGGCGGCGAGGTCGCCGGTGTCGAGGACCTTGACGGCACGTCCTTCCGCGTCGAAGGAGATGGTGTCGGTGGCGCTGGAGCGCCAGGTCCCGGAGGCCGTGAGGTAGGTGTACCCGGTGGTCTTGTCCGTCCGGACGAAGCGGGCCACGTGGTCGCCGGCGTCGGGGACGCCGGTCTGACGGGCGGTCTCCTTCGACCACGGGTCGTTGACCGTGGCCGAGAGCGGGGTGGTGCCGTCGTAGAGGACCTGTTCGCGCAGGGTGCCGCTGTACTGGTCGGCGTCCTTGATGCCGGCGGCGCCGATCGCGGGCTGGGCGAGCGGGGCGAGCGTCACGGACTTGGTGGTGCCGTCCTTGTTCGGGTCGCCGTCCATGCCCTGCATGTAGAGGGAGACCGTCTTGGAGCGGACCGCGGCGTTGCTCGATCCCTTCTGGACCGTGACCTGGCGGTAGCCGCGCCAGTCGGACCAGGTCCGCTCGGCCTTCTTGGTGAACGGGTCGTCGTTGTAGTGCCAGGCGGCACCGCTGTACGAGTACTCGTTCTCGACGGTGTCGTTCTGGCCCGCCGGGTCGGAGGTGGTGACGCTGAGCACGCGGTACTTGTGGAACCAGTCGACGGACGCGTCGGCGGCGCCGTTGATGTTCCAGTACATCGGGTAGCAGCTGCGGGTGTTGGTGTCCTGCGGCGCGGTGAGGACCTGGCTGCGGACGCACTCGGGCGCGGAGATGCCGACGGTGGTGAGGGCGCCGGTCTCCGAGGTGACGGTGGAGACGCGGGGCCGGGTCAGCGGCAGGATGTCGTCCGTGCCGTCCACCCGGTTCGGGCGCATCTGGTACGTGAACGAGAGCGGGTTCGTCGTGATCGCGGTGCCGGCCTTGGCCGTCCGCTTGATCGACTGGAGCGTCAGCACCTGGTCGGAGGTGTCGCCGATGTCACCGCCGTCGAGGTACTGCTGGGTGAACGCCCAGGAGTCGACCGGGTCGTAGGCGCTGGTCGCCGCGTTCCAGGTGAAGGTGCTGACGTCGGTGAGGCGCTTGCGGGTGAAGAACGACGGGGACTGGGTGAGGCACTCGGTCGAGTCCTTGGCGCAGATCGCGTCGAAGGGGACGTCGGGCCACTTGTCGGCGGTCTCCTTGGTGAGGGACGTGCAGTCCGCCGCCGTGCACCGCTCCGCGTAGCCGAAGGTGACCTTCGCGTCGGCCTTGTCGGTGAAGAGCTCACCCTTGCGCAGGCCGTAGGTGATCTCCTTCAGGCGGCCGCTGCGGATGTACTCCGCGTCGGCCTTGGTCGCCTTGTTCTTCTTGTAGTAGTTCGCGTCCTTGTCGTACCAGTAGGTCGACGCGTTGCCGCGGGTGTCCTCGACGTAGTCGAGGTTCCAGCGCCAGGCCTGGGTGACGGCCCGCTCGGCGAAGGTGGCGCCGGCGCTGTAGCCGGGCTCGCCGGAGTCGTCGCCGAAGACCGGCACGGTCCAGGTGGAGTTGGTGCGCTGGGTGGTGGCGCCGTCGAGCTTGTCCTGGCCGAAGACGTACTTCGTGCCGTCGCCGCTGACGACCGTCCAGTACTCGCCGTCGTCGTCGCCGTTCGTGGCGCCCGTGAGGCGGGTCACCTTCGAGGCGTCGTCGCCCTCCAGCTTCCAGACGTCCGTCGTGGCCGTCTTCACCATACGGGAGGACTTGCCGTTGAGCACGATGCGGGCGTTGTCGTACGTCCAGCAGCGGTCGCCGATGTCCGCGTGGCCGTCGTCGTCGCAACTGCCGTAGCTGCGCTCGATGTACGACTCGGTGAGGGTGAACCCCTCGCCGACGGAGGTGGGCTGGTTGTTGGTGGTGGCCGTGCGGCCGTCGATGCTGCCGGAGTCGTAGGCGATGGTCAGGGTCGGGGCGGGTCCGGCGGCCGCAGGGGGCACCGAGAGGCCGTACGACCAGGTGAACGCGCCCGAGCTGCCGCCCGCCGCCCAGGAGGACGAGGAGGTGAGCGGGGTGGCGCTGTAGTCGCCCGTGCCGTTCGCCGACTGGCCGCCGCCGCCCGAGGTGGTGAGGGCCATGACCGTGGCGCCGCTGGTCGAGGACGCGGCGGTGCCGAGCTGGGTCGTGGGCCCGGCGGCCGCGGCGGCGAGGTCGACGTCGGCGGAGACCGTGTGCGTGTCGGCGTCGTTGTCGGAGGCGAGCGGGGTCTGCGTCCGGCACTCCGCCTTCTCGGGCGTGGTCAGGGCGCATTCCGGGAGCCGGACGAGCCGGAGCCGTCCGGACCAGCCGCCGCCCACCGCCGAGGCGAAGGCCCCGTAGTCGACGCCGATCCTGGCCCTGCCCGCGATGTCGGCCTCGGCCGTGAGGACGACGCCGGTGATGCCGAGCCTGTCCGCCACGCCCTGGCCGAGGACGGCGACGGTGGCGTCGGTTCCCTCGGCCGCGGCGGCCTTGCCGGTGGCGGGGGCGAGGGTGACGGGCAGGCCGCCGGGCGACGCGGTGGCGGCGCCGACCTTCAGGGCGGCGGTGCCGGCCTTCGGCCAGGTGTCGCCGCGCTGCTGTTCGGAGCGGGCGCGGAGCGCCTGGGACGCGTTGTTCCGCAGGTCCTCGGCCACCTGCCGGCGGGCCTGCTTCGCTCCCGGCTCCGTGACCGGCTTGACCTTGCTGACGCGCTGCGCGGGCAGGTCGGGGCGGCCGAGGCCGCCCTTCGTGCCGTCGGCGGCGACGACCGGGGTGAGGCCGATCGGTATGGAGAGTGCCACGGCGAGCGGCAGCACCACGAGCGCACGGCGGCGCCTGCGGCGGGCTCTGCCCTGCCGTGTGTCGGAACTACTTGTGCCGAATACCACAGATGCTCTTCCCGTTATCTTCGGACTGCCGTCCGAGGGCGTGACGAGGGGCGCCTTCCGCCCGCTCGTTCAGGGCGTCTTCCGCCCGTTCAAGGGGTCGGGCCGGGGGCTGCCGCGTGCGCGGCGGCCCCCGGCCCGAGAGGCCCGCTCAGGTCAGGACCCGAGCTGTGCCTCGAACTGGTTCTCGTTGTTCATGGCACCGGTCCAGATCCGCACGTCGCTGACCTTGGCCGGCAGGAAGTGCTTGTACACCGCACCGGTCATGCCCTTGCCGACGGCGATCTCGCCCGTGCCGATCTGGGCGACGTGCTTCTCCCAGTCACCGTTCTGGGAGGTACCGACCCGGAGTGCGATCTGGCCGTTCTGGGCGTCGAAGACGCCGGTCAGGCGGACGGTCGAGTCGTAGACGGCCTCCTCGTCCGACTGCACGCCGGCGATGGTGGACCCGTCGGCGTTCAACCGGCCGAAGAACCAGTGGCCGATCGGGACGCTCACCTCCGCGCCCTCGCCGTTCTCGCCCGCCTCCGGGTCGAAGATCGTCTTGCTGCCGGTCCGCTTGAACCACAGACCCCAGGACGATCCGTCGGCCGTGCGCTCACCGACGACCTGGCCGACGTAGCCGACGGTCATCGAGGCGATCTTGGCGCGCTCCACCGCGACCTGCGTCGACACGGTGAAGGAACCGAAGTCGTCGACGACGGGACCGGCGGCGTTCGCCGCTCCCTTGACGCCGTCGAACGCGATCTTCTCGCCGGCGACCGTCGCGCCGGGTTCGAGGGTGAGCGCGCGGCCGTAGCCGGAGGTGGCGTCGGGCACGGTGGTGGCGCCGTCGGCGAGGCCGGTGGCGCTCCAGTCGGCCACCAGCTCCACTCCGGTCATGCCGCCCGGCAGGAGCAGCTGGGCCTCCTCGGAGATCTCCTCGTCGGTCAGCGTCCGCTGCCACGCGGCGACCTCGTCGATGGAGCCCTTCCAGTAGTCGTAGTACGCGCCGCGCCACCAGACGCGGCCGATCTGGAACCGTCCCGTGGACGTCCACGACGGGGCGACGGCGTGCGTGCCCTGGAGTTCGCCGTTGACGTACAGCTTGATCAGCTTGGTGTTGTGGTCGTACACGGCGGCCAGGTGCGTCCAGGCGCCGATCACGGCGGGCCGCTTGGACTGCACGATCTGGTTGCTGATGTCGCCGTCCGTGGCGTCCTTCGGCGAGGTGCGCAGCTCCCACTTCTTGGAGTCGGCGCGGTAGCCGAGGTAGAAGGCGCTGTACCAGCCGCCGCTCATGAGCGGGTCCTGGCCGAGGGCCGTCGCGTTGCGGCTGCCGTCGGTGAGGCGGACCCAGCTGGAGACGGTGTACGAGGAGCCGGTGCCCACGACGGGGCCCGCGGTGGCGGCGTAGCCGGTGGCGCCGGTCAGGGCGAGGCCCTTGTCGGTCACCGGGGCGGCCAGCGGCAGGCCCTGGGCGTCGTGGGTGATCAGGCCGCGGCGGCCGTGGTCGTCCCGGGTCGCCGGCGCGATGAGCGTCGCGTCGGACTCGCCGCCCGTGGGAGCGCTGTCGAGGGCCGCGCCGGTCGCCTCGTCGAAGCGCCAGCGGCCGACGGCGTCGGCACCGGTCGCCACCTTGAACAGGACGGCGTTCGTGGCGCCGGCGCGTCCCAGGGTGTCCTTGGCGCGGACCTCGAGGGTGTACGTGCCGGAGGCCGGGGGCGTGACGTTCGCCTTGAGGACGCCGGCCGCCAGCACGTTCCACGTGGTGGAGGGGGCCAGACGCCACTCGTACGACTTGTTGTTGGTGTCGCCGACGGCGGGGCCGAAGGTGAAGCCGCCGACCACCCCGGGGGCACCGCCGGCCGGGCAGTCGTTGGGCAGGCACTCGACGTACGGGCCGTTGAAGGCGATGGTGGGCTTCTTGGGCGCGGTCGGGTCGACCTTGAAGTAGCACCAGTTGGCGTAGCCCGAGGACTGCGCGTGGGTGCCGTTGTCGTAGTAGACCTGCGTCAGCGAGGTGTAGCGGTGCAGCGGTCCCTCGGTGAGGGTGCTGGGCCAGGAGGTCGTGACCTTGACGTTGTCGCCGACGAAGCCGGTGCCGGAGGGACTCGCGAGGCCCGAGCCGGACCAGGTGCCGTCCGTGGCCTGCTTCTCGATCCGGAACCACGCCTTCAGCTTGGCGCCGCTCTCACCGCCCGCCGCGGTCTGCGGCGTCGAGTTCAGGGTCGGGGTCGGGTCGGAGACGACCGTCGGGTCGGCCGCGTTGGTGCTGCACACCGTGCCGGATCCGCCCACGATGCCGACGCCGGTCGGCTTCGCCGGGTAGGCGACGTAGCTGACGCGGAGGACGGCGTCGTCCTTGAATCGCTTCCAGGCCGAGGTGTCGGTCTCGTCGTGGGCGCGCAGCTCGAGCGTGAGCCGCGAGAAGTTGCCGGCCGCGAAGGAGGCGACGGTCGGCGTGAGGTTCTCGTTGGTCTCCTCCGGGTTGTCGTTGAACTCGATCGGCGCGTCCGGGGAGTCCGGGTCGCAGAGCGAACCGCGGCCGGCGGACACGGACCGGTCGACCATCCAGTCCAGCTCCTTGGGCCGGCCGGCCCAGGTCGTGGCGGAGGAGATGTTGTCGGTGCGGACCAGGTCGACCGTGCGCGGGTCGCACTGGAAGGCCCACGGCTCGGTCACGGCGAACGTCGCGTCGAGGACGCGCTTGCCCTTGAGCTGGTCGGGGGCGAACTCGAAGTACAGGCGCTGGACGTAGCCGGGGCCGCAGTAGTAGCCGTTCCAGCTGCCGCACTCGCCGACGCCCTGGCCGCGGCCGTCGCTGCCGTTGCCCCAGCCGTACGACTCGTAGCCGTCGCTGCGCAGCAGCGTGCGCTCCGACTCGCCCCAGGTGACCGTCGGGTCGATGAAGAGCGGGAAGGCGGAGGCGTCGCGCGTGGCGAGCATGGCGGCGTCCGGGACGACCGACAGCGAGCCCTTGCCGAGCTTGACGCCCATCCGGGCGACCTTGTCGCCCTGGCCGGGGGCGAGGCCCTTGCCGGACGGGGCGCGCTCGATGCGGGAGGCGTCCGAGCCGGAGGGCCTTCCGTCCGCGGCCGGCGCCTGCTTCTGCTGGACGGCCGGGGTCGCGGCGGACCGGCCGGCCGAGTTCCACATCTGCGCCGGCGGGGCGCGGAAGACCGTCTTGCCGGTCGCGTCGACGGCGGTGAGGTTGCCCGCCGCGCCCTTGCGGACGTCCAGGCCCTTGGCCTTCAGCCCGAAGGTCAGTTCCTTCAGCTTCGGGTTGGCCGCCGCCTTCGGCGTCTTGACGACCAGCACGTGCTGGAAGCTCTCGACGGTGGCGGTCACCTTCAGGTCGACGTCCGGGAGCACCTCGCGGTAGACGGCGCTGCTGCCGTCGATGACCGGCGCCGGCAGGGAGCCCTGCCAGTCGAGCTCCAGGGAACGTCCCTGCTCCTCGATCGAGACGAGCGGGTCCTCGGAGCCGCCGCGCGAGAAGGTCATGACCGCCGAGGCCGCCTTGGGCCCGATCGAGCCGTCGGAACGGCGGACGAGCGTGGCGTCCGGCGTCTGCCAGCCTCCGCCGGGCCTGGCGACCCGGACGGGGACGGTGGACTGCTCCAGCGTGAACGTGTAGCCGTCCGGATTGGCGAACACCGTGGTCCGCTCGGAGCGCTCGCCCTGGACCTCGACGCGCTCACCCGACTTCTTCGCCTCCGCGAGCGCGCGGTGGCCTTCGTCGAGCTCGGCGTTCCGGTCGTTCGCCGTCGCGACCGACGGTGCGGTCGCCTGGACCGCGGGCGCCGGGAGTCCCAGCGCCATGACGATTGCCGACAAGGCGATCGTCGAGCTGCGGGCACGCTGACGCGCCCACTGCCTCTTCACCATCCCCACCCCTAGTTACGCAAAGAACACAGCGAAACCACAGAATCGAATGGGGGGCGAGGACCGTCAACCTTTTTCCTAAGGCGCTGACCTGCACAAAAACTGCGCCAGTTCGGACATTGGGCCCAGATTCCGCCGCCGGGCGACGGGAGGCGAAACGCGAGGAAGATTACGGAGCGCAATGTACCCGGGGTCGCGGACTCACGACCCCGGGAAATGGCTGTACGCCGATTCGAGGGGACAAACCACCCCGCTTACCCCACCTCGCCGATCCGACCGGAATGCGTGGATCCGAATTCGACACTCAGTGCTTACATCGGCATGTCGACATTGGCGGTGACGCAACTCACATGCCGAGATCGCGCTTGGAGGGAACTTTCCCGGTGCTCTTCGGCAGCCACACCAGCATCAGCAGGGCCGCGCCGACGAGGACGGCCGTCGAGACGCGGAAGGCCGCCGCGTAACCGGCGGTGAGGCCGGCGGGGGACGTGGTCGGGCCCGTGACGGCGGTCGCCAGCGTGGTCATGACCGCGATCCCGAGGGCGCCGCCCATCGTGCGGGAGGTGTTGACGAGGCCGGAGACCAGGCCCGCGTCGCCCGGGGCGGCGCTGGACGTGGCGAGGGTGGCCAGCGGGGTGGTGGCCAGGCCGATGCCGGCCATCATCAGGATCCCGGGGCCGAGGATCGTCGTCAGGAAGTCGCCCTCGGCGGTCATCGTGGACTGCCAGGCGAAGCCGGCGGCCCCGACGAGCGCGCCGGCCGCCGCGAGGTTCCGGGCGCCGACGGCCGGCATCAGGCGCGGCGCCAGCTTCGAGCCCAGGACGACGCCGAGGGAGCTGGGGACGAGGGCGAGACCGGCCTGGAGCGGGGTGTAGCCGAGGACGCTCTGCGCGTACGTCGTCATGAAGAACCACATGCCGAAGGAGCTCGAACCGCACAGCAGGATGCCCACGTTGGCCGCCGAAACCGCCCGCGTGCGGAACAGCTTCAGCGGCATCAGCGGGGCCGCCGCGCGGGCCTCGACGGTCACGAAGACCGCGAGGAGCCCGAGGCCGCCGAGGAGCGTGAGCAGGGTCGCCGGGTCGGTCCAGCCGGCCGCCTCGGTCTGGACGATGCCGTACGCGAGGGTGGCGAGGCCCGCGGTGACGAGGACGGCGCCCGGCAGGTCGAG
>NZ_JAINVG010000101.1 GCF_020400725.1 Streptomyces sp. NK15101
TCGCCACATAGAGAGGCCACATTGGGCGTGTCTCAGGAACTCGCTGCGGTGGAGATGACCGACGCTTTGCGTGCACGGCGATGGGAGGGTGGCGCGGTGTCACGACGGGCCGGCCGCGGGATCGGCCGGGGTATGGCATAGGGGAGGCCCGTTGGACGGGCCTCCCCTATGACGCGTTGATGGTGTCTCAGGAGAGCAGGTTGTAGGTGTTCCAGCCGCCGCCGATCCTGGTCCGGGTGGCGAATGGCGCGGTGGCCTTGCCGGTGCCGCGGTACAGCCACAGGACCCCGGCCCTGTCCCGGGCCACCGCGTCCGCCCTGCCGTCGTCGGTGAGGTCTCCGGCGACGACGAGCTGGTCATACACGCTCCAGCCGCCGCCGATCTTCGTGCGGATGGCGTACGGAGCCGTACCGCTGCCCGTTCCCCGGTACAGCCACAGGACCCCGGCCCTGTCGCGGGCCAGCAGGTCGGCCCGGCCGTCGCCGGTGACGTCGGCGCCCCCGGCGAGCCGGTCGTACACGCCCCAGCCGCCGCCGACCTTCACCCGGGTCTTGAACCGCGCCCCGGTGAAGCTGCCGGTGCCCTTGTAGAGCCACAACACCCCGGCCTTGTCCCGCGCCAGCAGGTCCACGTACCCGTCCCGGTCGAGGTCCCCGGCACCGCCGATCCGGTCGTAGATGCCCCAGCCGCCGCCGACCTTGACGCGCGGCGCGTACGGCTTGCCCGTGACGTACTGGCGGTCGTAGTACCAAAGGAAACCTGCCGCGTCGCGGGCGACGAGGTCGCCCCGGCCTCGCGTGACGGCCGAAGGCTTCACACCTGCCTGGTAGTACAGGTTCTGGGTGTAGGGCGAGAGGGAGGTGATGGAGTTGTAGGTCTGCCAGCCGGCGCCGATCTCGGTGGGCTGCTGGAAGGGTGCTGCGGTGCGGCGGGTGCCGTCGTACGCCCACAGATGGCCAGTGGTGTCACGGGCGTGCAGCCCATGTGCGGGAAGGCGGGGCTGGCCGAGCAGGGTGAACGGGCTGCTCTTGGCGGTGACGTCGCTGCCGGGGGCGTGTACGTCGTAGATGTCGATGTTGGTCCTGGCCCGGAGCCTGAGTGCCTGCTGGTCCTCTGCGCCGGTCAGCTCGTAGCTGATGGTGTGGTCGCCGGGCTCGACACGGCACTGCACGTTCAGCGCGTCGATGTGGAGTTGTTCCGACTGGTAGGAACATGTGGCGTCCGGGGTGGCCGTGACGTTGCCGAGCCGGACCGTTCCGGGCCATCCCCACACCTGGCCCTCGTCGATGGAGAAGAGCAGGCTCACCGTGGCCGCGTCCTTGGCATGGACGTGGAACTGCTGACGGACCGTGCCCCCGGCGGGGACGTCGGGCATGTCGAAGTCGACGGTGTTGAGCGCCGCGGAGGCAGCTGACTTCACGGTGACCTTGCCCGTGCCGCGCTGGGCGTCCGCCGGAAGGGAGCCCGCGCTGCGGGCCGCTCCCACAGCCTCGGCAAGATCGCCGTCGGCGGGGAGGGGAGCGAAGCCCCAGTAGAGGGTCGTGTCGACGGCGCCTGCAGGGACGAGGACGTCGGGCTTCTGGTACGTCGGGCCGTCGCAGACGAAGACGCCGGTGTACCCGGTGGGCTGTGCGCACTCGTTGGCGCGGGGCACGTAGCTTTCGGGGAAGCCGGCGCCCGCGCCGGCCGGGTCGGTCATCGGCTGCGTACCGACGGCGATGACGACCTTGCCGTAGACGGCTCCGGACTCGACGATGGGGTAGAAGCGCGGCGCCGATCCCGGTGCCGCTACCGCGTCGTACCCCGTCAGACGTAGTTCGTCGGCGGCAGTCGCGGAGTGCGGCGTGAGGAACGTCGCCGCGGTGAGGAGTCCGGCGGCCGCACTGAACGTGGCCGCGCGGCGGGTGATGTCTCTCATGGGTCCTTCACATGGGTTTGCGTGTGTGAGCTGGCCCTGCGCAAGGTGTCGCCGTGGGGCGATGGCGGAGTGACCGGCGGGCAGGCGTGCCGAACCTTCGGGGAGGACACGGCACGCCTGCTTGAGGCGCGGGAGGCACGGTGCTCGCTAGAAGATGCCGGTGATGTCTGTCGCCCATCCTGCGGTGCCGGCTAGACGTGGTGCTTCGTGGCCGGTGGGCGTGCCGGGGTAGGTGAGGAGGCACCCTGTGGGGCAGAGTCTGCTGGTCCAGTTACCCGCTGAGTCCATGCACTGGACGGGCGTATCGGGGTCGGCGGGCGTGGTGGCCCAGAAATCGCCGTACTCCTCGCCAACCATCGGGATGAACCGCTTGAAGTTGTAGGTGACGGGCTGGTTTTTCGGGTCATCGGGCGGAAGATCGGGCGAAGGCTGCGTGGTGACCGTGGCGGCCTGCAGGGTGCCTTGCAGGTTGCCGGGAGAGGTCAGGTAGGGCCGCTGGGTCCAGCCGCCGGTTCCGTAGACGCTAGGCGGGTAGAGGAGCTTGTAGCCGCTGTTCGGGCACTTCTCCGCGTCGTTGATGCAGCCGGGGTAGAGGTAGAGCTTGCCGTCGCTGGGATCCCGGGCCACCAGATCGGCGTAGGAGTCACCGTTGATGTCGTTGACGGCGAGGTTGGTGAGGTCACGCCAGCCGCCGGTTCCCAGGAGAACCGGCTCACCCCAGTTGAAGGGCTGCGTCTGGTTCTGGCCACCACCGCCGACCGCGAGGCCGCTGTAGAGGATGAGGCGGGCGCTGACGCACTTCAGGTCTGCTGTCTCGACATTGGCGTTCTCCCAGATGCACTCGACCGTGATGAGGTCGTTGCCCGGCTTGCCGTCGATGTCGCCGGGCAGCAGGATCTGTCGGAGTCCCGCCCACTGGTGCTTGGGCTGAGAGGGATTGGCGAGCCACTTGCGGGTGTAGGCCCAGGGAGAGCCCACTCCATTGCCGGGATACACGTAGAGGTTGTTGTTGGACAGGCGGACGAGGAAGTCCTCGTAGCCGTCGGGGGCCGAGTCGACTGAGCTCATGCCCTTCAGATCGCCGCGGTGGGCGATGAGCGCTCCGCTCCAGCCACCGGTGCCAGCGTTCTGGCGGGCCGCCAGGGGACCGAGGTTGCCGTTTCCACCGTAGAACCAGAGCTTGCCGTCAGGGTCGGTAGCTACGAAGTCGGCGAATCCGTCACCGCTGAGGTCGCCGGGTCGGTCGTGCTTGGAGCTGCCGATAGTCGGGTCGGAGTTCTCCTTCTCGTACACGTATGTCGGCTCGGTCGTGGTGAGGGAGACTTGGTCGTCGCCGCCGGCAAGCACGGATCGGTTGCCGAACGTGTCGTAGGCGATGACGTTCAACTTGGCGACGGGGTGCGCGAACGGCGTGATGGTGACGGTCGCGGTGTGGTTTGCGTCGGTGCCCGCGTCGACCCAGGTGCCGTTGGGGCAGCGAGGGGTGGTGACGGTGGACAGCGTGTGGTCCATGGCCCAGCAGTAGCCCTCGATGTCGCTCACCGGGTTGGTGAACTTGAACTGCCGGGGGACGCGGGCCGCGTAGCTGTCGGTGGCCTCGCCAGCCCTCGTGCCGTCGGAGTCGAGGACGGTGACAGGCTTGTCGGGACCCTTCAGGTCGACGCTGAAGGAGCAGGCGGCAGTAGAGGCGCTGGTCGTGTTCTCGTTGTCCTTGGCGTAGAGGCTCCAGGTGTAGGTGCCGTTCCCCAGCTTTGTGGCGGGCACCAGCACGCTGACTTCACCAGAGCCATTCACGCTGTCGGAGTTGGGGGAGAAGGTGATGGCGGTGCCGCTGGAGTTCTTGACCGAGAAGTAGGCGGTGACGTTGCCGCCGTCCTGGTCCTTGATCTTCGCGGTCAGGGTGATGCCGCTTCTGCCGATGCGACCGCCGCAGGCGACGGGGTTGTTGCCGTCGCCGGACTCGACGTAGTAGCCCTCGTAGGCGGCCTTGCTGATGACGGTGGGCTTGTAGTTGTAGTCGACCTCGAGCTGGGGGTCGTTGCGGAACCGCTTGTAGGCGTTGTGGTTGCCCGCGTAGCTGGCCGGGGCGCGGAGCCCGAGGACCAGGGTGCCCCACTCGTTGTCGGCGGCCTGTTGTACGTAGGCCTTCAGCGCGTCGCTGGTGAAGTCGTGCCCGACGTCACCGGGGCAGAACCTGTCGTTGCCGCCGAAGAAGGAGTCGGAGTCCAGTCTGCTGCCCCAGACCTGGGTGTTCCAGGTGGGCGTGGTGCCGATACCGCCGGCCGACCACAGCTCGGTCGGGCCGACGGAGGAGTCACAGACATAAGAGTGGGTCTGGGTGACGGCGAACCTGGCGCCGGTGGTGGTCGCGTTCTCGAGCCCGTTGGTGTTCATGGCGAAGAACGAGGCGGTGTCGCCGGTGTCGTTGTACCCCACCCGCGGTTCGTCCCAGGGGTTGGAGGAGTTCCAGCCCGACCCATTGGGGTAGGCAGCGTTGGGCGTCGCCGAGTAGACCACCGCCCACTTCTCAACATCCCCACCGCTGAAGTAGGGATCGATGACGAGGGGGAACTGGTCGGCAGAGGCAAGAAGCTCCGCGTCCGGGGTGAGCGTGAGCGTGTCACCGCTGACATCTGCGGTCACCGGCGCACTGTCGGGCAGGTCCGGTTCCGAAGCAGCGGCCAGAGACCGGACCAGCGTCTTCGCCGTGGTGCCTGACTGCTCCTCATCGGAGGAGACGGCCGGCTGCTCCCACATTTTGGGACTGGGCGCGCTGAAGACGGTCTCGCCGTTCTCATCCTTGGCTAGCAGCTGGTTGTCGGCGGTCTCGGTCAGGGTGATGCCGTCGGTCTCGAGGCCGAGTTCGATGCTACGCAGGGCTGGGTGGCGGCGGCTTCGGGCGTGTGGATCACCAGGTGCTGGGCGAAGCCGCTGACGTTGGCGATGAGCTGGAGGTCGACCCCGGGCAGGACTGAGGGGTAGGTGGCGGTGTCACCGTCCACGACCGGCGCGGGAAGAGCGGAGGGCCAGGTCAGGGCGAGCTTTTTGCCGTGCTTGACCATGGTGGCCAGTGGCTGGCTGCCGCCGCCGGAGAACGTGATCGGGAACACCGGTGCCGACGGACCGATCGAACCGTCGGAGTGCTTTACCAGCGTCGCGTCGGTCTCGCGCCACATGCCGTCGAACCGCGTCCACTTCGGGACTCCGTAGGAGCGGCGGGTTGTCGAGCCATCGGGGTTGGCGAAGAACTCGGTGCTCTCCTGCCGGCGGTCGAGGATCTCGATGCGCTTGCCTGTCCTGGCCGCCTCGTCGTAGGCGGCCTCTTCGAACATCGCGGACGGCGTCTGCGATGCCTCTGTCTCCGACGCCGTGAGAACGGTCGTGGGCGAGGAATCGGGCAGAGCGACTGCCGCGGAGACCGGCAGGCTCAGAGCTGTGGCTATTGCCACAGCCAACGCTCTGCGGCCGCGTCTATAACGGGTGGCGTTCATGGGCTAGTGCCTTTCCGGAGGGCACGGTTTTCCGCAAAGCGCGAGAAAGGAATCCTGTCCCCCTGGGCGGGGACTCTAACCCGCAGGCGTGACAACCCGATACATCAGGCCTTCACGTAACCCGCGCGGATGAGTGCGGACCCTTCATGGTGCCTGCGGGCGGTCTAGCCATTCTGTCGTGCGAAGCTTGTCGAGATGCGGCTTATGCTCACTAGTGGATCGTAAAGTGCTTGCTTGGGTGCTTGGTTGGGCTTGTTGGGAGTCGTCATCGAGGGGAGGGGGTAGACCTGACGAACTTGAGTATCGCCTTCTGTTTTTGATTTCCATCCGGCAGGTGGTCGTGTTCTATTCAGCCGATCATCAGGCTTCATGTGCAATCTGGGGTGGGGATCTCAATGTTGTTCCGCAGTGGCTTCGCCATGCCTTTTTATAGGCGTACGCAAAGACGCATAACAGCGTATCCAGTGCGGATGGGAATAGTGGGTGTCCTCTCGGCAGCGCTGAGCGTTTCGCTGCTCACGGCTCCCACATGGGCCGCATCTCCCGAGATCTCCGGCCCTCCGCCCGTGCCGGGCACCAAGTCGGTCGAGGGGACCGACTTCGTTCCCACGGGCCTGAAGCGGAAGCCTCAGCCGTCCACGTCATGGAAGGCACCAGCTGTCACCTGGCCCGTCCCCGCGACAGAGGAGCTCGTGCTTCAGCCTGCGGCAGCGGATGCCGTCACGGTGGGCGGCCTACCCGTCCGCCTTACAACGCCTTCAGCCCACGATGCTCAGAAGGCCATGGCCATGCCTGCCAGGATGGAGCTCGCGGTCAAGGACCGTGCCACCGCACGCGCCGCAGGTATCGAAGGCCTCCTGATGACCTTGCGGCCCGCCCCAGGGCAGCAGCTCCTGGCGGACCGGTTGGCGTCGAGGTGGATTACAGCGCCATCCGCGGCGCCTACGCGGCCGGCTGGGCCTCGCGTCTGCGGCTGGTGACGCTGCCCGCATGTGCGCTGACGACGCCTGGGAAGGCCGAGTGCCGCAAGCAGACTCCGCTGGCGACCGAGAATGACACCAGCGCCCACACTCTCACCGCCACCGCTCCTGTCGATCCCGTGCAGCCTTCCGGCGTCTCGTCGAAGATGCTCGCCTCGACTTCACCCACCCTGGCTGCGAGTTCCGCAGGGGCGACCGTCCTGGCAGCCACCGCCGGCGCGAGTGGCAGCGACGGCTCGTTCAAGGCCACATCCCTGGCCCAGTCCGGATCGTGGTCGGCGGGCGGAAACTCCGGCGGCTTCGGCTGGAGCGTACCCATCGATGTCCCCGCCGCCCCCGGTGGCCTGGCACCGAAGGTCGCCCTGTCCTACAACTCCTCCTCGGTGGACGGACGCACGGCATCGACGAACAACCAGGCATCGTGGATCGGTGAGGGCTGGGAGTACTCACCCGGCTTCATCGAGCGCCGCTACGCCTCCTGCGAGAACGACAAGCAGGGCGGCAACAACACCACCAAGACCGGCGACCTGTGCTGGAAGTCGGAGAACGCCACCCTCTCCCTGAACGGTTCGTCCAACGAGCTCGTCTGGGACGCCACGAAGAAGACGTGGAAGCTCCAGAGCGACGACGGCTCCCGCATCGAGCGGATCTACGACGCCCAGTCGAACGACTCCGGTGACGATGACGAGGACTTCGAGTACTGGAAGGTCACCACTCTCGACGGCACCCAGTACTGGTTCGGCAAGAACCGCCTTCCTGGCTTCACCAGCGGCAACGCCGAGACCAACTCCGTCTTCTCCGTCCCCGTCTACGGAAACCACAGCGGCGAGCAGGGACACGCCACCGACTACGCCTCCTCCGCGGAACGGCAGGGCTGGCGCTGGAACCTCGACTACGTCGTCGACCCCCACGGCAACGCCATGGCCCTCTACTACACCAAGGAGCAGGGCTACTACGCGCAGAACAACAAGTCCGACGCCCCCCAGCCGTACACCCGCGGTGGGTACCTCAACCGCATCGACTACGGCCTGCGCGCCGGTGCCGTCTACACCACGACCAACCCTGCCGGCCGTGTCACCTTCACCACCGCGCCGCGCTGCAAGGCGACAGACTGCGCCTTCACCGAGGCCAATGCCACGAACTGGCCCGACACCCCGGTCGATCTGAACTGCACCTCCGGCACTGAATGCCTCCAGGCCTCACCATCGTTTTGGTCCAAGCAGCGCCTGACCGGCATCAACACCTTCTCCCTGGTGGGCACCGGCATGGTGGCCGTCGACAGCTGGGCCCTGGAACAGTCCTTCCCTGCGACCGGTGACATCTCCACTCCAGCGATGTGGCTCGACTCCGTCCAGCGGACCGGCAAGGCCGGGCCCACTGCCGATATCACCCTGAACAAGGTGTTCTTCGAGGGCGATCTCATGCCCAACCGGGTTGATGCCGCAGAGGGTCGGCCTCCGCTCTATCGCAAGCGCATTACCAAGATCACCAACGAGACCGGTGGTCAGACTCTCGTCACTTACAGTGCTGCCGAGTGCACCCCGACGACGCTGCCCGCAGCCGACACCAACAACAAGCGCTGCTATCCCTCCTGGTGGACCCCGGACGGCGCCGTCGAGCCGGTCAAGGACTGGTTCCACAAGTACCTGGTCACCCGTATCGAGGAGAACGACACCACCGCCGGCAGCGGCTCCGAGACCAAGGTGACCTCCTACAGCTACTCCGGCGGCCCGTACTGGCGCCGTGACACCAGCGAGTTCACCCTCGACAAGCACCGCACCTGGAACGTCTTCCGCGGCTACACCACCGTCAGCACCTACAGCGGCGGCGACACCAACCGGGTCAAGACCACCAAGACCTACTATGTGGGCATGGCCGGCGACACCCTCGCCGACGGCAGCACGCGCCCTGGCTGGGCCATCAATGGCATCACCGACCGCGAAGACTTCGCCGGCCGTGTCGCCACCTCCAACGTCTACGACAACGAGGGCGCCGACGGCAAGATCGTCACCAAGACCACCTACGTCCCCTGGGAATCTGGGGTAACGGCTACCCAGCCGGTCGAAGGCATCACCGACCCCGACAAGCCCGACACCCCCGCCCCCACCCTCCCCGCTAAGACGGCACACCTGTCCGGCACCGAGACCGAGAAGAACAGCACTCTCCTCGACAACGGCACTAACTGGCGTACTCTCACCACCACCCGCACTTACGACACCACCTACGGGCTGCTCACCAAGGAGACCGACGATGGTGCGGGCACCGTCGAATCCCGCTGCACCCTGACCGACTACGTCACGCCGGACATCGACAACTGGCTGATCTCCTACCCCAGCGAGGTCATCACCACCGATAACGGCGCCTGCCTGACCCGCCCAGGCGAAGTCACCGGCAGCGCCCGCACATACTACGACGGCAAGACTCTCGGTGCCGCCCCGGACGCGGGCAAGGCCAACACCACCAAGACCGAGCAGCTCGCCCGCTACAACAGCGACAACACCCCTGTGTGGGAGACGGTCTCGCAGGCTACGCACGACCAGTACGGCCGCGTTCTTGTCGCCAAGGGGCAGGACGACCAGCCCGTCACCACCACCTACACTCCGGCCACCGGCGCTCAGCCGACCACGGTGCAGGTCGCCAACGTCAAGACCCACACCACTTCCACCACCTACGACGGCATGCGCGGCCTGGTCCTGGCCACCACCGAAGCGAACGGCCGCACCGCCAGTAACGAGTACGACACCCTCGGCCGTCTGACCAGGGCCTGGAGCAGCGGCCGGGCCAAGACACTGCAGCCCAACGCGACCTTCACCTACAACCTCTCCACTACCGTCCCCTCCACCGTCATCACCAAGAAGCTCTACGAAGACGGCCTGTGGGGCACCAGCGTGACCTTCTACGACTCACTGCTGCGCGCACGCCAGACCCAGACCGACTCCATCGGTGTGACCGGCCGCGTCGTCACCGACACCTACTACGACACGCACGGCCGCGCCTATCTCACCAACGCGCCCTTCTACAACAGCAGTGCCGTGTCGACGACCGCCATGCTCGTCGTCGCCCCGAAGGACATCCCGCAGGCAGTCCGGACGACGTACGACGGTCGCGGCCGGGTCTTCGAGAGCATCCAGCTGTCTCTGAACGCGCCTCAGTGGCAGAGCACGAACACCTACGGCGACTACTGGACGGCCACCGTCCCCCCGGCGGGCGGCACCGCCTCTCTCACCCTCCTCGATGTCCGCGGCCGTACGGTCGAGGAACGCCAGTACAAGGACCGCAACCCCGTCCCTGATGCGGCACAGACCCAGTACGAGAAGACCACCCGCACCTACAATTCCGCCGGTCTCCTCGCCTCGCTCACCGACTCCTCCGGCCGCAACACCTGGCGCTACACCTATGACCTGCGCGGTCGGCAGGTGACCACAGTCGACCCCGACAAGGGCCCCAGCACCACCCACTACGATCAGCTCGGACGCATCGACACGGTCACCGACTCGCGCGGCACCCTCTACAACGGCTATGACGAGCTCGGCCGCAAGCTCAGCCTTCGCGTCGGATCGATCACCGGTACCAAGCTCGCCGCCTGGACCTACGACACCGCCACTGGCGGCAAGGGCCTGCTCGCCACCTCCTCCCGGTTCGACTCCTCGATCACGGCGAACGCCGAGTACAAGACCACGGTCCGGGGATATGACTCCACCGGCCGGTCTACCGGTACGACGGTCACCGTCCCGAGGGTGACCGGGGAGGAGCTGCTCGCCGGCACCTACACCGTGGCCACCACCGCCACACCGGTCAGCAGCCTGCCGCAGACGGCCGCGTACAGCACCACGAACACCAGCGCCACCACCGCCCTGCCCGCCGAGACGGTCACCAGCCACTACGGCTCGAACGACACCCTGGGCATCATCGACAGCTCGCTCAACCACGCCTACCTGCGCGGCGCCGGATACACCGCCTTCGGTGAACTCGCCCAAGCCCAGCTCGGCAACCTCGGCAAGCTCGTCACCCAGACCCTCACCTACGAGACGTCCACCCGGCGCCTGATCAGCAACCAGATCAACCGCGAGGCCACCGGCCCCGCCACCCTGTCCAACATCACCTACGGCTACGACCCGGCCGGAAACATCACCTCCATCCGGGACGCACAGAACGACGGCACCGTCACCGACGACCAGTGCTTCACCTACGACTGGGCACGCCGCCTCACCGACGCCTGGTCCTCTGGCGACGCCTGCGCCACCAAGTCCGTCAACGGCACAGGCAGCCCCAACCTGGGCACGGTCGACCCGTACCGGACCTCCTGGACGTTCACCGACACCGGCCAGCGCAAGACCGAGACCCAGTACAAGGCCGGCGCGATCACCGCGGACACCACCCGCACCTACACCTACCCCACCACCGCCGGCGCGCCCCGGCCTCATGCGGTGGGCAGCGTCGCCGCGACCGGTGGCGCCACCGGAACAGACACCTACACCTACGACGACACCGGCAACCTCGTCAAGAAGGCCCCGGCCAGTGGCCCGGTCCAGGACCTGACCTGGACCGAAGAGGGCAAGCTCAAGACCTCGACCATCGGCGGGCAGACCACGTCGTTCCTCTACGACGCCGAAGGCACCCGCATCATCAAGCGCGACCCGGCCAAGACCACGCTCTACCTGCCGGGCGGCCAGGAACTCGAACTCACCCGCGCGGCCGGTACCACCCCCGCCGCCCTCACCAACGGCACCCGCTACTACACCGTCCCCGGCGGATCGGCGATCCGGACCAGCAAGGACAACAGCGTCCGCATCCTGGTCTCCGACCACCACAACACCAATACCCTCTCCATCTCCGCCAGCAGCCTCGCCACCAACCGCCGCAAGACCCTCCCCTACGGTGGACAGCGCGGAGCCGCCCCCTACTTCTGGCCCGGCACCAAGGGCTTCGTCGGCGGCGACATCGACACCACCACCGGCCTAACCCACATCGGTGCCCGCGAATACGACACAAACCTCGGACAGTTCATCAGCGCCGACCCACTCCTCGAAATCGACAAGCCCCAGACCCTCAACGGCTACGGCTACGCGGGCAACAGCCCCATCACCTTCTCCGACCCCACCGGCACCTGTCTCGACGCTGGCAACGGCCACTGCGAGGACGACACCGCCTTCACCCCGAACGGCAACATCAAGCCGGACGACGGGCAGCCCGACGACGGCGACAGTGGCGGCGACGGCGACGGCGACAGCGGCACCAACAATGGTGACAACACCGGTGGTAACCAGGGCGGAAGTTCTGGTCTTCCGAACCTCGACGACTCGAAGACCTCGTGCGCGCTCTACCCGATGACATCTGGAAAGTGCTCTGCACTGCCCCTCTACTACGGTGACATCACCTACCCGAACGGCTATCGGACGGACGCCGCCTTCCTTTCCATGGTCGACAGCCTGGAGCCCTACGACATTTCTGACATGTGGGCGAATGGGCTCGGCCAATACTTCCCGAACCTTATCTTCGGTCCGAAGTCGAAGATGACTCGCCTCATCGCCGGGTCCGATCACAATAAGAGCCTTGAGAAGGACATCGCAGAGTCGGTCCGTATGAACAAGCACGAGGGCGGCATCGGGGCGAAGTCCAAGTGGGTCGCGGGGAACCGGCACGGGAGTTGGAAGGACTTCGTGGGCCTGTTCACCAGGTTCGGCAACGGCGACCTGGAAGCGGTGGAAGGATCATGGAGCGAAAGTTATCAGGTCGCGAAGGTCAATTCCCGCGCTCGTACCGTGACGGTCAATTTTAAGGCGTCGAACACCACGGGCTGGGTTTCCTTCTGTCATGACCACATGTGCGGCGGTCCCGGACAGGACATCACTCGTGGGACCGGTGCGTCTCTTCGTCAGGAGTTCTACTGGACCAAGGTGATATCTTTGGACCAGTGGTCTAGTAGTCCGAACTATTGATCCGGCCCCGGCGTTTCGCCCCGGCTTCGAGGAGGGTCTCTGATGGAGACAGTGGGGCAGCTACTGGCGGCGATCGTCTTTGTCGGTGTCGCCGGTTCACTGCTCGCGGTGGTCGTCACCGCCGTGGTGGTGAGGCGCTGGCGCAAGCGAAAATTCGAGGAGATCCGCGCCGAATGGGGGGAATGAGATGAATCCTCCGGAATGCTGAGTACCAATGATCTCGCGGCCCGGGGCCGACGGCAGAACTGCCGTCGGCCCCGGACCGTTTCCGGATCAGGCCGCGAATACTGCGCCTGCTTGCCGATCGAGCGGCTCGGCATGATCGCGCTCGTGGCGCTGATGGCCGGCGGAGTGACCGCCTGTCCACCGGCTCCAGAGAGCGTCATAGCGGTGGAGGCGGTGGACGGTTCGACCGCCCAGCTGCTGACCGTGATCTGCTCCGAGTTCACCGCGGACCAATTTGGGGTGTACCAGGGCGATGGACCCGACGACGATCTGCGTAAGACGTCGTTTCTTATGGTGTGATCGTTCGTTGAGCCGTGCATGACGGATCTCGTGGAGCGACTGGTGCCGGACGAGTTGTGGGTGCTGTTCCGGCGGGTGGTGCCGCCGACGGTGGTGATACGTCCGCAGGGCGGTGGCCGGCGCCGGGCGGGCGACCGTGAGGCTCTGGCGGCGATCATCTTCATGGCTACCTCGGGCTGCACGTGGCGGCAGCTGCCGCCGGTGTTCGGCCCGAGCTGGCAGACGGTTTACCGGCGCTTCGTCCAGTGGAGCCGGGACCGGGTCTGGGCCCGGCTCTACCGCGTAATCCTTGACGAACTCGGAGCACGGGGCGAGCTGGACTGGTCGCGGTGCGCGATCGACTCGGTCAGTCTGCGGGCGGCAAAAGGGGGCCACTGACGGGACCGAATCCGACCGACCGCGGCAAGCTGGGATCGAAAATCCACCTGATCTGCGACCGGAACGGGCTTCCGCTGTCCTTGGGCATCTCCGGCGCGAACATGCACGACAGCCTGGGCCTGGAGCCGCTCGTCCGGGGCATCCCACCCATCCGCTCCCGCCGCGGGCCGCGGCGCCGACGGCTGGCGAAACTGCACGCCGACAAGGGCTACGACTACGACCACCTGCGGCGATGGCTCCGTCAGCGGGGCATCCGCCACCGCATCGCACGCAGGGGCGTCGAGTCCTCACAGCGGCTGGGCCGGCACCGGTGGGTGGTTGAGAGAACCGTGTCCTGGCTGGCCGGCTGCCGACGGCTCCACCGGCGCTACGAACGCAAGGCCGAACACTTCCTTGCCTTCGTCGGCATAGCCGCAACCCTCATCGGCCACCGCCGACTCACCCGCCTGAATGCGCAAGGGCATTCAGTGTGAGGTTCCAACCCTGCTGGTCCAGACCCGCAGGGGCGTGATCTCAGGCTCTGGCATGGCCTGCTCCAAGCGTCTCTCCGCGTCGTCCAGGTCCGACCAGGCGACGATGCCGGGCATGCTGTCGGCCAGAAACCCCTCGACGACCAGACCAAGATGCTCGGAAACCACGTAGGTGCCGTTGAACGGCAACTCCTCCGGAGGAACGGAGCCGGTCGAGCACCGCAGCTGCCCGGCCTGCCTGTCGTGCCACACATAGAACGTCGCTACTCCGGAAAAGCCCAGCTCGCGAATGCGTTCCCGGATGCCGGCAGCAGTCTGCTCGAAGGCAGCGACCACCTCGGCAGCGGACAACGACTGCCGATCCTCGTCCCCCGCACCCAGCGACCAGGTGTTGGTCTCCCACTCCACCCGCCGGTCACCCGGCTCCAATGCCAACGGCTCTTCGGCCACCTCAGCGATCCACGTCAACAGCACTGAAGCAGTATCCCCGCATCGAGTGGCCCAAGAACCACCATAAGAAACGACGTCTTATCCCTGGGAACTGTGCGGTCTGTTCGCTGTTTCGCGTGCTGGCATGGGTGTGCGACGCTGAAGAGACACGAGACCGGCCGGCGCCACGGGCGGCGGCCTTTGGGACTTGGGAGTTGCCCCCACTCCGGGCACCCGGATCCCGCCATCGTCGTCCACCCCCTCCTCCTCGAACCGGGGGTGTTTCGTCTGTGGGCTCATCAACCCCCGGAAGGGGGCGTGCCCAGCATGAACGTCACCACCACGATCACCGGTACCACCGCCCGCATCACCCCGCATGGGGAGATCGACTTCGGCACCCTGCCCTTGCTGCACGCCGCTGTGGACCGATTGCCGTCACATGTCACCGACCTGCTGTGGGACCTGGAACACACCTCCTTCACCGATCTGACCGGCCTGCGCCTGCTGTTCGGCCCCGCCCCGCAGAGTAGCCCGCACCGCAGGACGGCGGCGACAAGACTGCACGACCAGCCCCTGCACCTCCTGCTGCTGGCCGCTGACCTCTTTCCCGCGGCCTACGACATCTCCCGGCTGATCCCCGACACTCCCGCCGGCCTGATGGCCCCCGGGTCCTGAGCAACCCCAGGACCGGACTTCTCGACGAGGCGGCCGCGGGACGCATCAGCTGACGCGGATCACACGGGCGGACACCTCATGCTTCTGCAGACCCCTCTTGAGGCCGCGCGGCAGGCGGCCACCCCGAGGCCACCTTCTTCGCCTGCGCGCCCCTACGCCGACGCCACCTCCGGCTTCGGATCCAGTGCGGCGAGTGGAGAGCGCTGGCCCTTTACGACCCGGCGGAGCTCCTCCCCGTCGACCTCGGGATGCGCGTCGACGTCGGCGGCGCGGTAGAGCGGGACATCGACCGCACCGGCCCGCGAGGGAGGGGCCTGGGGCTGGCCGCAGCCCTGCATGTCGCCTCCTACGGCGCCCTTGAACCTCTGGCCCGCGCTGCGCCCCGGGCTCTTGAGGGTCGTTTGTCTCCTGGGGTATGAGGCGTTTCCTGTGGTGACAGAGGGTGCGGGCGTGTACCGTCCCTGTTAGCTGTCGTGGTTCGGATCTTCCCTTTGCCCATGCTCTCGGCGTGGGCTTTTTTGCTGTGCTGTGCCGCAGGAACCAGGGCGATCACCTCCGCCTCCCGCAAAGCGCGGGAGGCGTTCATCGACTGGAAGGCATGAGACATGGCTACGGGAACTGTGAAGTGGTTCAACGCGGAGAAGGGCTTCGGCTTCATCGCCCAGGACGGCGGTGGCCCGGACGTCTTCGCCCACTACTCGGCGATCAACTCCTCGGGCTTCCGTGAGCTCCAGGAGGGCCAGAGCGTGACGTTCGACGTCACCCAGGGCCAGAAGGGCCCCCAGGCGGAGAACATCACCCCGGCCTAACCCTCCCCGCCTCCGCCTGCGGGCACCGAGATCGGTTCTGCTTCCCGACTGCCCGGTAGCGGGCGACCCGAACGACGGAAGCCAGGCCGGCGGCCCAGAGGCAATGGATACGCACCGGACGAGGGCTGCGAGACGGCGCGCGGCCCTTGTCCGTGGTGGTGCACCGCCGTCTCCCGCGCGGCCGCTCCATGGAGCAGGGGGCCGGGTACCGCCGCCGTGCAGAGGCGCTTAGCCTGCCTGACTGCTCGGCCGCTTGGACAGGGAAGCACGTCAGGACCAGAGGGTGCGGAGGGCAGTCAGCGGGGTGCTCAGGGCGATACCCGGGCTGGTCTGTATCCGGCGTTCCTGAGTTTGCCTGACCTCAAGGGAGTGCAGGATCGAGGCATGATTGAGCCGCGCCGACGCGTTGTCGCAATCATGCGTGCAGGTTTGTTGGGACCTCTCCCGTGTGAGATGAGGTGACGGTGCCGTCGGTGCCGGCCCGGGTTTTGGCGGGCACGCAGCCGGTCCTGCGTGACTGGCTCCCGCGGTACGGGAGACGGTCGAGGCGATCGTGCGGGCGGTGGGAGCCGGCGACGGCATCCTGATCGCCCTGCTGACCCGGTTCACGCACCTCGTGGACTTCTACGCCCCCATACACCTGCGCACCACACTGTGCGAAACAACGGGCCTACGCCCGGACACGACGCTCTCGTTTGCGTCTGACTGCAGTCCGCTTCACGATGCCGGCTACGCCGGGGTGCTCGGCCAGGCCGACTCTCTCGAGAGGGTGACGTGGAGGCTGCCGGATCGTTTCAGCCTGTGTGAATGATGTATTCCGCTTTTTCGTTCCGGCCTTCAGCCGCAGTCCGGTCCACACCAGCATGCCGGGCCGGGTCCTAGCGTCCGCGGTGGCAGTCGTGGCGCCTCCGAGCGAGGGGGCGTCGGGGTGAGGGGGCAGTCGTTCTACTGGTGTCGCTCCTGCCGCGGGCCTCTCTACGCCACCAGTTCCCCCTCGATTCCGGCCGGCTGGGACTGGGAGATCGACCATCAGCAGCCCGGCGACTGCGCCAACGGGCACCTGATGCCCCTGACCGGCACCGCCACCGTCCCTGAAGATCTACCCAACGCACCACGCGTGCTGCTCGTCCTCGAATCCTGACTCCCGAACCGTCGGCGCCCAAGGCAGGCCCGCCCCCCTCCCGCGCCAACAGGAAGGCACCGGTCGGCAGACGCAGACCTGTTCCACCGCAGCTGACCGGACCGGCGGTGCCGCCGGTCCGGCCGAAAAATCTGAACCAATACCGGGAATCAGGCCGCGACGAGCTCCTGCTCGAGGCCCGGCATCTCGACCTTGGGCTTCTTGTTCGGCAGCGAGAGCCGGAAGACTTTGCGCCACGCGGAGAACACCTGCTTGGGCAGCGGCCCGGTGACGTACTCCAGCTCGTACTTCTCGAACAGCGCGCGCACCTTCACCGCGACCTCGGCGTACCGGTTGCTCGGCAGGTCGGGGAAGAGGTGGTGCTCGATCTGGTGCGACAGGTTGCCGGTCATGAAGTGCATGGCCCTGCTGCCGCTGATGTTCGCCGAGCCCATCATCTGACGCAGGTACCACTGGCCGCGCGTCTCGCCCTTGATCGACCGGCGCTCGAAGACCTGTACGCCCTCGGGGAAGTGCCCGCACATGATCACTGAGTGGGTCCAGAGGTTGCGGACCAGGTTCGCGGTGAACGTGGCGGCGAGCGTGGGGAGGAACGACGGGCCCGACAGCAGCGGGTGGATCACGTAGTCCTTGAGTACCTGCTTGCGGATCTTGCGGCCCACGGCCTTGGCCTGCGTGCGGAACTCGGGGTCCTTGCGGCGGAGCTTGTGCAGGTTCTTACCCAGCTCCAGGTCGTACGCGGCGATGCCGTACTCGAAGAAGCAGGCGTTGATGAAGTTCCACAGCGGCTGGCCGAGGTGGAACGGGTGCCACTTCTGGTCCTCGTCGACGCGCATGATGCCGTAGCCGAGGTCGTTGTCCTTGCCGATGACGTTGGTGTACGTGTGGTGCAGCTCGTTGTGCGAGTGCTTCCACTGGTCGGCCGGCGAGACGTGATCCCATTCCCAGGTGGTGGAGTGGATCTTCGGGTCCCGCATCCAGTCCCACTGGCCGTGCAGGATGTTGTGGCCGATCTCCATGTTGTCCATGATCTTCGCCACGGACAGACCGGCGGTGCCGATCAGCCACGCGGGCGGGAAGATCGAGAACAGCAGCACGCCCCTGCTGGCCAGCTCGAGCTTGCGCTGCGCCGAGATGACCTTGCGGATGTAGGCGGCGTCCTTCTCGCCGCGGCCGGCGATCACCTCGTCGCGGATAGCATCCAGCTCGCGGCCAAGCTCCTCGATCTGCTCCGCGGTCAGGTGGGCGGTGGGGTCGATAGCGGTCAAGGTGCTCCTACCGTTCGATGTCGCAGGGGCCCGCCGCGGCGGACACGCAGGTCTGGATGAGGACGCCCGGCTCGGCCTCGGTGATCTCGCCGGTGCGCAGGTCGCGGACGGCGCCGGCCTTGAGCGGCGTGACGCAGCCGAAGCAGATGCCCATGCGGCACCCGGAGGGCATGAGCACGCCGGCCTCCTCGCCGATGTCCAGCAACGGCGTGGCGCCATCCGCGTCGACGGTCTTGCCGCTGGCGCTGAACGTGACCTCGCCGCCGTCGCCCGCGACGACGATGCTGGGGCGGAAGCGTTCGGTGTGCAGGCGCTCTGGTACGCCGTGCTCGCTCCAGTGCTCTTCGGCGGCGTCGAGCAGGCCCGCGGGCCCGCACGCCCAGGTCTCGCGCTCGGCCCAGTCGGGCACGAGTTCGTCGAGCCGGGCGATGTCGAGCATGCCGTCCGTGTCGGTGTGCACCTCGGTGAGCCGCAGCTTCCCGGCCGCGACCAGGTCGTGCAGTTCCTTGCGGAAGATCACATCTTGCGGCTGTGGCGCGCAGTGGACCATGACGACGTCGTCGAACTCGGTGTCGCGCAACATGCCCATCACGGGAGTGATGCCGCTGCCGGCCGTCAGGTAGAGCACCTTGGCGGGCTTGGCCTGCGGCAGCACGAAGTCACCGGTCGGCTGGTCGAGCTGGATCAGCGTGCCCGGTCTTGCCCTGCGGACCAGATGGTTGCTGACCTTGCCGCCCGGGATCGCCTTCACGGTGATCGTGACGCGGCCGTCCTGGCGGTTCGTCGGCGAGGTGAGGGAGTAGGCACGCCACAGGCGCACCCCGTCGACGTCGACCCCGATCCGCACGTACTGACCGGCTGTGTGGCCGCGCCAGCCCCGCCCCGGCCTGATCACGACAGTCGCGGCGTCACCCGTCTCGGGCTGCACGGCCTCGATGCGCCCACGCAGGTCAGCACCCGCACGCAGCGGGCTGACCAGGTCGAGATAGTCCGACGGCAGCAGCGGCGTCGTCACCATCTCCAACAGTTTCCACGCCCTGCTGCGAAGGGCTGCACTCGTCATGACTCCAGCTTGATGCGCCTCAAGGCGTAAAGTCCTGACCGCAGGACGTAAAACTGATCGGCAGAATTGTTCGCAGGAAACAAAATCATGAGCCATGCAATTCGGAGGGCCAGCGAACTGGCCCTGGACGAGACGACGGTCACCGCACTTCGGGCAGCGCTGAAGACCACCGCCGACGAGGTCGTCCAGGCGATCATCGACGAGGTCCCTCCCTACGCCAACGCCCTCTCGGGCCACATGGGCGCCACCATCCGCCGAGCCGTCCGCACCGCCCTGGGGCACTACCTGGACCTCGCGAGCGGGAACGCCACAGGCGGCGACGCCGGTGACGCAGCCTACGAGCTGGGCCGCGGCGAGGTCCGCGACGGCCGTTCGATGGACGCCCTGCTCAGCGCCTACCGCGTCGGCGCCCGCGTGGCCTGGCGATGCCTGGCAGCCGGTGCCGTACCCGCAGGTCTGCCCGCCGCCCAGGTCGCCAAGTTCGCCGAGCTGACCTTCGCCTACATCGACGAGCTCTCCGCCGCGAGCGCCGCGGGCCACGCCGACGAACTGGCCGCCCGGGGCAGAGCCCACGAGCGCCACCTGGAACACCTGGCTCGCAACCTCCTCGCCGGCGCGAGCCCGGACGTACTGCTGGCCTCTGCTCAACAGGCCGGGTGGCAGCCTCCGATTTCGCTGACCGCGGTCCTGCTGCCCGCCGCCCAGACCCGGCCGGCCTACCGCGCGCTCGACCCGAACACCCTCGTCCTCGACGATCTGCCAGACGCCACCGGTGTGCTGCTCGTCCCCGATGCCGACCGATCACATCTCTTGCGGCAGCTCACCGACCGCACCGCCGTGGTCGGCCCGGCCCGGCCATGGACCCGTGCGTCCGCCTCGTACGCACGAGCCGTACGCGCACGCTCCCTCTCCAGCGATATTCGCGACGTCGAGGACCACCTGCCCGAGCTGGTGCTGAGCGCCGATATGGACGCGTTCGCAGACCTGCGTGCCCGAGCCCTCGCACCGTTGCGGACCTTGCCTGTCGCGACCGCACGGCGGCTGGAGGAGACGCTGCGGGCGTGGCTGCTGCACCAAGGCAGGCGGGACGAGGTGGCGGCGTCTTTGTTCGTCCATCCCCAGACAGTCCGATACCGGATGCAGCAGCTGCGGGAGCTGTTTCCGGATCTCGCATCGCCACACCGGGTCCTTGAACTGACGATGGCGGTCGGTCTTCGGGTCAGCTGACACATACGTCGACCAGATTGCCCTGCTGCTCACCGGCACCGCCCGCGCCGTCGCCGTCGATGTCCGCCGCGCCGCTGACATCTGGAGCCTGGGCGCCTCCCTGTTCTGGTGCTGGACCGGACAGCGCCCCGTCGCCTACGACGACGGCCTCGACCGGCTGGAGAAGCGGGCAGTCATCGCCAAGGGCACCATCACAGCGCTGCGCGGCATCTGGCCGTGGCCGTTCCCCGAGTTCGAAGACGCCATCACCGCGCGCCTCGCCCCCGACCCCGCCGACCGCCCCACCGCGAAGGAGCTGACCACCGCATGGTGACCCTGCGCGCCGCGCCCTGGTGCTCGACGACGCTGCCGCCCTCACCCGCGTCTACAGCGGTGCCTCCATCCGGCACACCACCGGCAAACCCCTCACCCACGACCAAGCCCACGAGAAGGCCGACAGTGTGGCGGTCGTCCGGATGTTCCTCGCCGACCGGCTCGGGTTGTTCCTCCAGGGCGAGGAGGCCAAGGACCGCATCGACGACGCCGTACGCAAACTGATCGAGGTCCGCGACCCGGTGGGGACGGCCGACATGGTCACTGTCCTCGCCGGCCAAGCCGCCTCGCTGTTGGCTGCGAACGCCGGACCCGACGGCGATCCGGAGGCCTGTTCGACACTACGATCCGCGCGAAGGCTGCGCGGTCGGCGACGCCGGCCGCCGCCGATGCGGCGGTCGTCGGCCAGTCCGGTAAGCGGGCCGAACTCGCGGGCAAGCTGGTTCCACGTCAGAACCTCGCCACAGCGGGCCGGGAACTCCTTCGGGTTGAACTCGGGCATGGTCCAGGTGCCAGTGCCCCGGTCCCGCAGCCACAGGTCCCCGTCACCGTCGACCACAGTCGGCGGGACCGGGACGGGCTCGGCCCGCTCGGTGGGCTCCCAGGTGACCCGGCCCGGGTGGGAAACGAGGCGCAGCTCGGTGGTGGCCAGCCGCGCTGCCAAGTCACGGGTGGACTCTTCGGCGTCCTTGACCGACGCGAGTCGGAACGCGTCGTCAAGTACGGGCAGGGCTGGATTCTTGCTGCGCTTTGAACTCATACGCTGACTACCTACGGTGGGGGCGTCACATCCGTTACGGCACCCCATAGAGGAACACGGTATCCGAGACGGGAGCCGGGCGGGCCTGATGCAGGTCCGGGTGACAGGTTGAGTCACGCGGCCTGGAGGGCCGGTGTGGTCGACATAGCGCTGGCGGCCGTCGACGTCACCGCGACGGTGTTCGTGATGAACGACGGCGGCCGTTTCCGCCGCCGGCACCTGTTCGCCGAAGCCCGCCGCCACCTCGCCCTCGTCCTGCGCGGCCGCCGCCGCGCCCCCGGCCTGGACGAGGAGATCGTGGCCGCCGCCATCTCCACCCACTGCCTGGACATCAGCGAGCCGACAACCACGATCGGCCTGCTGCCGGACTGCCGCCTCTAAACCGCCCGGTGGTCCCTGTCCGACCTTCCCGCCCGCCGCTGACCACCCGCCCCCGCGCCCGGCCCGGACCTTCAGCCCCCGGCCGATCCCGGCGAGCCGCCCGTGCGTCGGCGCCCGGACCAGGGTGTGGGGGAGTGGGAGATCCCCCGCGTCCCGCTCCAGTACGAGCGCGCCGTCCTCGCCGGCGCGGCGGTCCGCGAGAAGCTGCGCACCACCACCGCCACCGCCGTGCGGGGCCGGGCGTACGACGTCGTCGCCCACCAGCACGCGGCGATGCCCGAGCAGCTGCTCGCGCCCGAGCCGGCCGACCCCGAGCACGACGACCAGGAGCCGAAGGCCGGTCGCGGGCAGGCGATCGACATGACGGCGCTGCGGGCCCTGCGGGCATCCCGCACGGACGTGGAAGCCCTCGATCTCACCGCCGACCGGCTGCGCCGCCTCCAGGACGCGTTCGCCAAGGTCGGCGACGACGCCCGCGCCCGCTCGGACCGCCCCACCACACAGGCCGACGCCAGCGCGGTGCGCCCGGACGGCCAGCAGGCGCACCGCCCGCAGGAGCTTGGACCGCACCGCGGCCGGGAGGCCGGCCACTGAGTGGACCCGATGGTGTGCGCGCACCCGGTGCGGTGGTGCGGCACCGGCGACGCCCCGCGTCCACCCCACCGAGTGGAGCCCACCGTCCGGGAGTGGACGCCATCGACGGGAGTGGGGCCGCGCCTCCACTCGGTGCGTTTCTCCTTGACCTGAGCTCAGGGCCCTGTTGGCAATTCCACTGTGGTCGTACGCGGCCCGGCGGCGTTGATCCGATCACCAGCGTCGTCGCCGGAGACGGACAGCGTCGGGGAGGCGTCAGTGTCGCTGCGTACGAGCGGGCCGGGCCGGGCCGGGCCGGGTTCCGGAAACGACGCGGAGGATCGCCGAAGCCGCCTTGCCTCAGGGCAGCCCGGCGATCAGGGTGAGGGACGCGCTGGGCGAGCTGTTCCGTGACAAGGACTTCGCAGATCTGTTACCCCAGAGAGGCCGGCCCGCGCTGTCTCCGGCCGTTCTCGCCCTGGTGTCGATCCTGAGCCGGACACACGCAAGTGCGCATTCCAGGACGGCAGCCGATGCGATGGCCGGATCGAATGCGTCCCTGCGCGACCCGTCAAGCCATCACTGCACGTTAATCCGGAGGAGACGGCCGGAAACCTTGCCGCTGTAGTCCGCCGCACATGTCTCGAAACACCCGCGCACACCGAAAACGGCATCGCTCATACCCCGGACGCGCAGGACTATGACCGACCGCTCGGGCCATTTCCGCATAAGCGCAGGTGGAGCACACGCGAAATTCTGCGGAAGCGCTTTGCCGAATGGCTTGGGAGTGCCATTGCCGGAGGAAATGCACGCACCTAGCTTTGTGCACTGCGTCGGCGCGCCCCGCTCGACAGGGCGGAGGGGCGCCGGCACCTGCACAAGAACGGAACCAGTCCTGTTCATTCCACGACGAAAGGTATGACGATGGCCTACGAGCGTCCCACTCTCACCAAGGTCGGCGACTTCCAGAAGGTCACCGGACTGGCCGGCCAGGGCAGCCCCGACCTGCTGGGCGGCCACAGCCTGCTCTGATCCGGCACGCCCCTCGGCCCCGGGCGATCCGAACTCCGACGGTACGTCCCGGGGCACGTCGGGAACGCTGCGTGGGCGGCGTACCGCGCCGCCCACGCTCGTCCCCCGTACCGCTGCTGAGACCGCATCGACCAAGAGAGGCCTGTGCATGGCGACCGGTACGTCACTACCCACGGGGGCGAGTTGGTTCGTGGTCCTTCCGGACACCGACGCCGTCGCGGCCCTGGCCGCACCGGTGCGCGCGCGTGCCGCACGGGAGATCAGGCACGCCTCGGGCCGGCCCTGGCTGCTGGGCTGCTGGCCGGAGGACAGCGCCACGACGGCGGTCTTCGGACGGACCCGGTTGTGCGTGCTGGGACAGCACGCGGTGACCGAGCGGGAGGCGGCTCGCGCCGCCGGCGCCGAATCCCCCGGAGCGGCCGAGCGACTCGCCCGTACCTGGCCCGGCAGTCACCATCTGCTCGCCAGCTTCGACGGCGACATCCTGGCCCTCGGCACCGTCACCGGCGTGCGCAGCCTCTTCGTGGCGCAGGCCCCCGGCGCGGACGGCGCGTGTGTCGCCGCCGACCGCGCCGACGTCCTGGCCGACCTGGTCGACGCGCAGCTGGACGAGGCACGGCTGGCCGTGCACCTCCTCAGCCCCGGGATCCTGCACCCCCTGACGACACAGACGGTGTGGCGCGGCGTCGACGTGGTGCCCGGCGACCACCGCCTGACGCTCGACCGCGATGGACACGCCCGTACGAGTCGGCACTGGTCGCCGCCGCCGGCCGAGCTGTCGCTCGCCGAGGGCGCCCGGCTGGTCCGCGACAGGCTGGCAGACGCGGTCGCCGTAC
>NZ_JAINVG010000102.1 GCF_020400725.1 Streptomyces sp. NK15101
AAGACGTCGTGGCCGGTGAAGGCCGCACGCCAGGATCGGCGGCGGGCGCGGAAGTCGTCCTCGTCGAGGACGAAGGCCGGGGTCCCGAACTCCTCGGCGATGTCGCTCAGGAGCACGCTGCCGATCTTCGGGCCGTCGGTGCCGCTCGTGGTCGTGGCCGGACAGGGGAACCCGCTCGTCCACTCCGTGGAACATGGGTAGTGCAGGTGGGGGTCGAGCAGGAGGGGTGCAAAGCCATGGGTGCTGATGCCGATCTTCGCGAAGGCCTTGGCGTCGGTTCCCCCGGACTGGATGAACGGCACGGGGTGGGCGTGGGGGTCTTGACTGCGGATCGCTTCGGCCATCGTGCTGAAGGCCGGCCCTTCGTGATCGGCGGCGACGGCCCCTTCGCAGTTGGTGAACTCCCGTGTCACCTTCGGGCCGAGGAGCCGGTCGACTGTCTCCACGAAGGCGTCCTGTTCGCCGGGCGGGAACCTGCCGCCCACCTCGGCGTGGGCGTGTGAGGGGATGACGTCGACCTTGTGGCCGGCTGTCGGCACGGTGGGGTCGAGGGTGTTGCGGACGGTGCAGTCGAACAGTTCGCCGAGCCCGCCGAGGCGGTTCGCTTCCTCCTCCAGTCGGTCGCGGTCGATCCGGATCCCGAGGGTCTGGTCAAGGGCGTCGAGCAGGGTGCGGACGGCAGGGGTGAGACGGGTGGGCCAGCGGTGGGCGGTGAGCCGGGAGAGGGCGTGGATCAGCTCCGCTACCGCGTTGTCCTGTCCGGGGCCCGAGCCGTGTCCCGCGGTGCCGTGAGCGGTGAGCCGCGTCCATGCGGTGCCGCGCCCTCCGACGGCGATGGGGGACACGCGTGCGTGGGGCACGTGTCCCCACCGGATCCGGTTCGGGGTTCCGATGGGCAGGCGTCCCCACCGGGATCCCGACGGGCGAGTGCTCGTACGGTCGATCCGGGGAACCATGCGGGGAGGGAAAGCGTGTACACACGTGAAACGGGGGAGGCCCTCGGTACGACGTCGGGGAGGCGGGTCGGTGGGCGGAGCGACGGTACTTGCGGAACGGATCGCCGAACGGCGGGCCGGGCTCGGCGATCCGAGGGAGCTGGTGGGGGAGCTACGGCGTGCCCTCGTCCTCGTCCCGGTGGACTCCGGCGGTCTGTGGACGGCGGAGCTCGGTGGGGTGCGCTGGATCTGCGCCTTCACCGACGAGGCGGCGCTCGCCCGGTTCGCCCGGGCCCGCTCCCTCGCCCCCGGCTCGCGGGCGGACGACGCCACCCGCACCTGGGACTACGCGGCGCTGCGCGGCGCGCGGCTGCTCGACGAGGTCGTGCCCGCCCTGGGCGTGCCCGCCGGGGTGGCCGTCGACATCGCCGATCCGGAGGGGGCGATGGCCTTCCCGCCGGTCCGGGGCATCGTGCCCGACGACGTGGCGATCGACGTCCCGACCGACGGGCCGACGCCCTCTCCGCCCGACGGCCCGGCCGCGGCCCCGGGGCCGACCGCCGGCGGTGACGCCCGATGAGCGGGGGCGGGCAGGAGAACCTGCGGTTCGACCAGGAGAGCGTCAAGCGGATCACCGAGGGGATCCGGGCGGCCACCGCCGAACTCCGCGACATCGGCACGGGCACCGGCTCCGTGCTCGGCAAGGGATTCTCCGAGCTCTCGATGACCGGCATGGAGGCCGGACACCATGGCCTGTCGGCCGACTTCGAGGACTACTGCGAGCGCTGGGAATGGGGCGTGCGAGCGCAGATCCAGGACGCCAACACCCTCGCGGCGACGCTGGGGCTGGCCGCCGGAATCGTCTGGGAGGAGGACCAGTACCTCCAGGGCACCTTCAAGATCGCCGTGAACTCCGCCGTGGGCAACCCGCACGCCTCGGAGGCGGACATCGTCAAACAGGACTGGGGCGACGTGTTCACGCCCGACTACCTCAGCCCCGACTGGAGCGCCGAGTCCTTCGACCGCGCCGGCGACGAGATCGCGCAGACCTGGAAGGACACCGGACGGGCCGTCCTCACGGAGGGCGAGGGCGGGAGCCGGGCGCGGATCCTCAACGAGCTCCTCGGGGTGGACCAGGGCGACTTCGACCGTGCGGTGGACGAGACGTTCGGCCCGTCCCCTGAGGAGAGGGCCCAGCAGCGGAACAGCGGGGGGAACTGAGCGGTGGGCATCGGGGACTTCATCAGCGACCTCACACCGGACGTCGTCGAGGACGCGGTCGAGGACGGGGTCGAGTGGGTCGGCAACCGGGTCGAGGACGCCGGCAACTGGACCGCGGACCGGTTGGACGACGTCGGCTGGGAGTCCGGTGCGGACTGGGTGCGCGAGCAGTCGCGCTCGGTGGCGAACCGGATGGGCGCCGAGGTCGACGAGATGGACCTCGGTCAGACCGAGGACAAGACCAAGCTGATCTACGGCAGCCCGTCCAAGCTCCGCTCGACCGCCTCCCACCTGCGCGACCTGCAGGCCTCTTTCGACAAGGTGGGTCAGGGGCTCAAGGGCCTCGACGCGTCCGCCGTGAAGGGCGAGGCCGCGGACGCCTTCCGGGAGAAGGTGGCGGTCGAGCCGCCGAAGTGGTTCAAGGGCGCGGACGCCTTCGGCAAGGCCTCCGACGCCTTGGCGAGCTTCGGCCTCACCGTCGAGTGGGCCCAGGGACAGGCCCAGACGGCCATCGACAAGTGGAAGCAGGGCACCAAGGCGTCCGAGGACGCGGCGAACGCCCATCAGAAGAAGGTCGACGACTACAACAAGGCCGTCGACCGGTACAACGCCGAACCCGCCGACAAGCGGAACCCGGCCTCCCTGCCACCCAGGCCGGGCGCCTTCAGCGACCCCGGCAAGGCCCTGATGGAGGAGGCGCAGGAGATCCTCGCCGAGGCCCGGAAACAGCGCAACGCCGCCGCCGAGACCGCCCGCACGGCGATCCGGGCGGCCCGGGACGCGGCCCCTCCCAAGCCCTCGTACGCCGAGCAGGCCAAGGACGGCCTCGACGAACTACAGGTGATGCAGACGCACTTCGGCGGCGGCATCGTCAAGGGCACGGCCGGACTGCTCAGTTTCGTCCGGAGCGTCAACCCCACCGACCCGTACAACCTCACCCACCCCGCCGAGTACTTCACCCAGCTCAACAGCCTCGCCTCCGGACTCGTCCTCATGGCCAACGACCCGTGGGGCACGGGCAAGCAGATGCTCGACAACTTCATGAAGGACCCTGCGGAGGGCCTCGGCCGGCTCGTCCCCGACCTGTTGCTCACCGCCGCCACCGCCGGCGGTGGCGCGGCCGTCAAGGGCGTCCGGGTCGCGGCCGAGGGAGCAGACCTGGCGTCCGACGCCAACCGCGCCCGTCGCCTGATCGACGGGTCGCCGAACGGCACCCACAACCGCCCCGACGCCCACCGACTCGTCGACGAGACCGACCCGGTGGACCTCGCCTCGGGCCGGATGTTCCTGCCCCAGACCGACGTCTCCCTCCCCGGCACCCTCCCGCTCACCTTCACCCGACGCGTCGAGTCCGGCTACACCGCCGGACGCTTCTTCGGCCCCTCGTGGTCCTCCACCGTCGACGAGCACCTGGAGATCGACGCGCAGGGGGTCGTCCACGTCACGGACGACGGCCTCCTGCTCCCCTACCCGCACCCCGTGCCCGGTCTCCCCACGCTCCCCGAGTCCGGCACCGGCCGTCGGCCGCTCGCCCGCGACGAGTCCGGCGACTACACGCTCACCGATCCGGACACCGGTCTGACCCGGCACTTCGCCGCGCCCGCCGGCACCGAACCGGGCGGCGACGGAGAGGCATGGCTCGTACGGACGGTGGACCGCAACGGCAACGCCGTCACCGTCGACCGCACCGAGGACGGAACCCCGCTCGCCCTCGTCCACACGGCGGGCTACCACGTCGACGTCACGACCGAGAACGGCCGGGTGACACGCCTCGCCCTGCGCCTTCCCGACGGCGCCGGACAGGAACTCGTCCGCTACGGCCACACCGACGGCGACCTGACCGCGGTCACCAAGCCCTCCGGCGCCACCCTCACCCTCGCCTACGACGACCGGCACCGGGTGATCACCTGGACCGACTCCAACGGCAGCCGCTACGACTACGCCTACGACGAGCACGACCGGGTCATCGGCGAGGGCGGCGAGGACGGCCACGTCCAGCTCACCCTCGCCTACGGCCACCCCGATCCGGCCACCGGCCACCGCACCACCACCCTCACCACCGCCGACGGACGGGTCACCCGCCATCTGATCGACGGCGCCTGCCACGTCCTCGCCACCGTCGACCCGCTCGGCCACACCACCCGGCTCGGCCACGACGCCCGCGGGAACCTCCTCACCCGCACCGATGCCCTCGGCCGGACGACCGCCTTCTCGTACGACGACGAGGGCCGGCTGCTCACGGTCCTCCGGGCCGACGGCAGCCGGCTCTCCACCGTCCGTGACGACCGGGGCCTGCCCGTGGAGTTCATCGACGCCGACGGCGGGCGGACCCGCCAGGAGTTCGACGACCTCGGCAACCTCACCGCCGTCACGGACCCCGCCGGCCACACCACCCGCTACGCCTACGACGACCGGGGCCACCTCGCCACCATCACCGACCCCTCCGGCGCCGTCACCACCTTCCGCTGCGACCCCGCCGGACTCCCCCTCGAGGTCGGCGATCCCCTCGGCGGCACCACGCGGTGCGAGCGCGACGCCCACGGCCGGCTCGTCCGCGTCACCGACCCGCAGGGCGCCGTCACCACCCTGGAGTGGACCGAGGACGGCGAACTCGCCCGGCGCGTCCGCCCGGACGGCACCGTCGAGGCATGGGCCTACGACGGTGAGGGCAACTGCACGGCGTACACCGATCCGAACGGCCTCACGACCCGCTTCGAGTACACCCACTTCGACCTGCTCGCCGCCCGCACCGGTCCGGACGGCGCGCGGCACGCCTTCGAGCACGACGCGTCCCTCCGCCTCACCCGGGTCACCGACCCCCAGGGGCTGACCTGGGACTACACCTACGACCGGGCCGGCCGCACGGTCGCCGAGACCGACTTCGACGGGCGGACCGTCGCCTACGAACTGAACGCGGTCGGGCAGGTCACCGCCCGCGTCACCCCCACCGGCCAGACCATCCGCTACGAGCGGGACGCGCTCGACCGGATCGTCCGCAAGGACGCGGCCGGAGCCGTCACCACCTACGCGTACGACGCCGCCGGCCGGATGGTCCGCGCCGAGGGCCCCGACAGCGAACTCGTCCGGCAGTACGACCGCCGCGGCGAACTCAAGGCAGAACTCGTCGACGGCCGCCCGCTCACCTACACCTACGACGACACCGGACGCCTCTCCCGCCGCATCACCCCCACCGGACACGTCACCAGCTACGCGTACGACGCCACCGGCCGGCTCGCCCAGCTCACCAGCGGCGCCCGGCGGATCTCCTTCACCCACGACACGGCGGGACGGGAACTGCGCCGCGCCTTCGGCGACGCCCTCGAGCTCACCACGTCCTGGGACGGGTCCGGGCGGCTGGCCGGCCAGCACCTGACCGCGGGCGGCCGCACCGTCAACCGCCGCGCCTACACCTATCGCGCCGACGGCCACCTCACCGCGCTCGACGACGCCCTGCGCGGCTCCTTCCGCTACGGCCTCGACATCACCGGCCGCGTCACCACGGTCACCGCCGCGGGCTGGAAGGAGTCGTACGCCTACGACGCCTCCGGCAACCAGACCTCCGCGTCCTGGCCCGGCAGCCACCCCGGCCAGGACGCCACGGGCCCTCGCAGCTACACCGGAACCACCCTCACCCGCGCCGGAGCGGTCCGGTACGAGCACGACGCCGGCGGCCGGATCACCCTGCGCCGCCGGGTCACGCTCTCCGGAAGAGCGGACACCTGGCGGTTCACCTGGGACGCCGAGAGCCGCCTCACCGCCGTCACCACGCCCGACGGGACGCGTTGGCGCTACCGGTACGACCCGCTCGGCCGCCGCACCTCGAAGCTGCGGCTCGCCGACGACGGCAAGACGGTGGTCGAGGAGACCCTGTTCACCTGGGACGGCCCGACCCTGTGCGAACAGGTCACGACCGCACCCGGGCTGCCCCGCCCCGTCGCCCTCACCTGGGACCACCGGCACGCCAAGCCGCTGGCCCAGACCGAACGCGTCCTCGGCGCCGACGCCTCCCAGGAGGCCGTCGACGAGCGCTTCTTCGCCATCGCCACCGACCTCGTCGGCACCCCCACCGAACTCGTCGACGAGACCGGCCGGGTGGCCTGGCACAGCCGCGCCACGCTCTGGGGCACCACCACGTGGAACAGCGGCGCCACCGCCTACACCCCGCTCCGGTTCCCCGGTCAGTACTTCGACCCCGAGACCGGTCTCCACCACAACTACTTCCGGCAGTACGACCCGGAGACCGCCCGCTACCTCACCCCCGACCCGCTGGGGCTCCTCCCCGCCCCCAACCCGGCTTCCTACGTCCACAACCCGGTCACCTGGTCCGACCCTCTCGGCCTCTCCCCCTACCGCGGGCTCGGACTCAGCGACGAGGCGATGAACGCCATCCAGAAGCTGGAGAACATCAAGGCCGACCCGATCGGCCGCATCAACTCCGAGCCCAACCACAACCACTACTCGGCGGCGCGGCGCGAGGCGGGCGGCGAGGTGGTGGCCCGCAAGCCGGACGGCACCCCCTTCGACCACGTCCAGGACCTCACACAGGCCGCGAACGGACTGGAGAACGTCCGCAAGGCCCTGTGGAAGGAGATGGAGAAGCTACCGGACGGCATGACCGAGCGCGGGCTCGAAGTGCTCCTCAAGAAGCACGACGAGACCGTCTACCACCTGGACCGTGTGAAAGGCTTCCTGCACCAGATCAAGCAGCAGCCATGACCGATCCCAGAAACGGAACAGTGCGCCCATGACCGACGAGAACAGCCACGCCACCGAGGTACGCGAGCGGTGGGCCCGCCCGGAGAACGCCCCCGCCCTCGAGGGCATCCGCGCCGCCCTCGCCGGCGGTGGCGACTGGCGCGCGCTCGTGCGCGAGTGGACCCTGCCCTGGGGCACCGAGAACGATCTGGCCGGCATTCCGCTCGCCGGTGCGGGCCTCGGCGGCGTGGACCTGAAGGACGTCATTCTCAGCTACGCCGACCTGCGTGGCTGCGACCTGAGCGGCTGCGACCTCACCGACGCGTTCCTGACGGGCACCGACCTGCGCGAGGCCACGCTGGTGAACGCGACCCTCACCCGCGTGAACGCCGGGCTCTGCGACCTCAGCGGGGCCGACCTCAGCGGCGCGAACGCGGACGACGCCGTGTTCTCCCGCGCCCGCCTCGTCGGCACCCGGCTGTCCGGCGCCTCCCTGCGCCGGGTGAAGTTCGTCGCGGCCGAACTCGGCGACGCGGACTTCTCCGACGCGGACCTGTCGGACGCCGTGATGGTCGCGGCCAGGACGGCGGGCACGATCCTGGACGGCGCACGCCTGGAGGGGACCCGCCACGGCTCACTGAGGCCGTAGACCCTCAGCTGTCGACGGACCACGAAGGTCCCCTCACCGATCACGAGGGCTTCCGCGAAGGCGGCGGCCCCACCGATCAGCCGTCACCCCGCGCGCCACGGGTGCCGCAGTCGCTTGGCACCGTGAGGCCGACCGCCGACCGCCGACCGCACCCCTCCGCGACCGGTGTCCGAGGCCCGCCGTACTCTTCCCCGGGTTCGACCGCCCCGGGAGATCCGCTTGCCCGTTCACGCTCGGCTCCGTGCCACCGTCCCCGCTCTCATGCCCTCGTCGCAGGCCGGTCCGCCGGAGATCGCGGGGCTGCCCGGGCGCAGGCTCCTCGTCCAGCGGAGCGACGACGAGATCGTGGCCCGGCCCCTGGACGACGCCTTCGTCGCACGCGCTGGGGCGGGTGTTCGCCTCCCCGCGCCCTGGCCCCGGACTCGCGGAACGCGGGAAGTGGCGCCGGACGCGAGTCCGGTCGTCTTCGCCGGGGTCCATGCCGTGCGCGCGGTGGATCCGTCGGGAGCGACGCGTTGGGAGGTCCGCCATGGATGCTGGTACGGCGCGTGCCGCGAGATGCACGAGGCGTACGACGAGTACGCGGCTCGGCAGGACCATCGGTACCCCGAGAGCGGCTCGGTCGGTTTCTCGGCGGACGGCAGGCTCGTCTGGGCGCACGTACGCGGCCCGTCGTCCGAGGGCGAGCCGAACCCCGACACGGCCGGCCAGTGGCTGGTCATCGACGCCGAGAACGGTCGCGTGCTCGCGCGGGCCGACGCCGAGGACGAGGACGAACTGGACGTCTGCTGGGACTGGGCCGGCGGTTTCCTCGACGAGACGACCCTTGTCGCCTCGACTGTCGAGTGCGACGAGGAGTGGGGGCGGGGCCGGCACTGGCTGGTGGACACGACGGGCAGGAACGGTTTCGTGCGGATCGACTGCCCCTCGCCAGTACCCTCCGAGCCGACCGTGCTGGGAGGCGGTGTCTGGTCGACGCTGTCCGGGACTCGTGACGGCCGCGGGCCCACGATGCTGTACGCCGTCTCAGCCCACGGCGGCAGGTCGAGGGGTCCTGACGTCGTGGGGACCGGGGCGAATCCGTCGCCCCCGTCCGAAGGAACAAGGCAGCCGGAACACGTCCGGACGCTCCCTCCGGATCTCGCGCGGAGCCCCGACCGCGGTCGGCTTGCGGGGCGGCGGTGACGGTCGCATAGTCCGAGGTATGGACGCGCGTGAGGCGGCGCTCCGACAGGCGTACGACCATGCTGTCCGATGGCTGGCGAGCCTGCCCGACCGTCGGATTCCCGCCCGCGCCTCGGTCGACGAGATCGTGAGTGCGCTCGGTGCCGAGCTGCCTGCCGGCCCCGGCACGCCCGCCGACGTCGTCGACCTGCTGGCCACGGCCTGCGAGCCGGGGCTCACCGCGTTCCCCAGCGGCCGCTTCTACGGGTTCGTGGTGGGCGGCACCGAACCGGCCGCGCTGGCTGCCGACTGGTTGGTCAGCGCCTGGGACCAGAATTGTGTGATGCGCACCGTCTCGCCCGCGTACGCGGCGGCGGAGGAAGTCGCCGGCGCCTGGTTGCTCGATCTGCTCGGCCTGCCGAGGAACAGCTCCGTGGGCTTCACCACGGGTGCGACGATGGCGAACTTCACGTGCCTCGCCGCCGGGCGGGACACGGTGCTGCGGCGCACCGGCTGGAACGTCGCCCGCCACGGCCTCACGGGTGGCCCGCCCGTGCGTGTCGTCGCCGGCGAGTCCCGGCACATGGCCGTCGACCTGGCCTTGCGCTACCTCGGACTCGGCCGGCCCGACCTGGTCGCGGGGGACGATCACGGACGCATCGAGCCCGAGGCCCTGCGGAAGGTGCTGACGGCCGGCGGACAGAGCCCCACGATCGTGATCCTCCAGGCCGGCGACATCCATTCCGGCGCCTTCGACCCCTTCGCCGCGAGCATCCGCGCGGCGCGCGAGGCGGACGCCTGGGTCCATGTCGACGGCGCGTTCGGACTGTGGGCAGCCGCCTCGCCGCGCTGCGCCCACCTGACGGCGGGCTGCGCGGACGCGGACTCCTGGGCGACGGACGCCCACAAGACGTTGAACGTCCCCTACGACTGCGGACTCGCCATCGTGCGCGACGCGTCCGCGGTCCGGGCGGCGATGGGCCAGCGTGGCGACTACCTCATCCAGCACGAGCACGGCGACCCCATCGACAAGGTGCCCGAACTCTCACGGCGCGGCCGAGCGTTCACCGTGTGGGCCGCCCTCCGGTCCCTCGGCCGATCAGGCGTCTCCGACCTCGTCGAACGGCTGTGCCGCCACGCCTCGGCGTTCGCCGCCGGCATCGCCGGGATCGAAGGCGCGACCGTCCTCAACGAGGTCGCGTTCACCCAGGTCTGCGCCGAGTTCGGCAGTGACGAACGCACCGACCGGGTACTCGCCCGGCTGCTCGACGACGGCACGGCGTGGATCAGCGGCTCCACCTGGCACGGCAGACGCGTCATGAGGATCTCGGTGAGCAACTGGTCGACCACCGACGAGGACGTGGCGCGCACGCTCGACGCGATCCGGCGCGCGGCCGCCGGGGCCTGACGACCGTCGAACCGCCCGACGCGGGCCTCTGCACCCCACAGTGCTACGAGCTCTCGGGCCGGAGGGCAACGATCCGGCGGAGGTCCTGCGGCTGTGGAACGAGCAGCTGGCACCCACCACGATCACGGTCGACAGCCCCGCTTCCTCTCCTTCGTCCCCGCCGCCCCCACGCAAGCCGCCACCCTCTTCGACATGCTCGTCTCGTGCTCGTCGATCCAGGGCGTCTCATGGCTCCTCGCCTCCGGCCCCATCGCCGCCGAAAACCAGGTCCTGCGCCTGCTCGCGGACCTCGCCGGGATGCCGGCCGAAGCCGGCGGATGCTTCGTCTCGGGCGGCTCGGCCGGGAACCTCTCCGCCCTGGTGACCGCGCGCGACACGGCCCGGCGCCGCCGGGGCCTCGGCCCGTACGACCGCGTCAGGTTCGCCGTCTCCGACCAGGCCCACTCCTCCATCGGCAACGCCCTGCGCATCATCGGCGTCGAGCCGTTCACGGTGCCGACCACGGATCACCGCCTGACCGGTCCCGCGCTGCGCGCGGCGCTCCTCGCCGACGCGGCCCCCTCCGACGTCATCGGAGTCGCGGCCACCGCGGGCACCACCAACGCCGGAATCATCGACGACCTCACGGGAATCGCCGCCGTGGCCCGTGACTTCGGCCTCTGGCTCCACGTGGACGGCGCGTACGGAGGCGCCGGTCTCCTCGCGCCGAGCGTCCGGCACCGCTACCGGGGCATCGAGCACGCCGACTCCCTGGTCATCGACCCCCACAAGTGGCTGTTCGCCCCCTTCGACTGCGCCGCCCTCCTCTACCGAGAACCGCGCCTGGCCAGGGCGGCCCACACCCAGGACGCTTCCTACCTCGACGCCCTTCACACGGACGACGACACCCAGTGGAACCCGAGCGACTACGCCCACCACCTGAGCCGCCGCGCCCGCGGCCTCCCTCTGTGGTTCTCCCTCGCCGTCCACGGCACCCGCGCCTACAGCGAGGCCGTAGAGAAGGCCCTCATCTTGGCCCGCGCCACCGCCGCCCTCATCCGCAACACCCCGTATCTCGAACTCATCCGCGAACCGGAGCTGTCCGCCGTGCTGTTCCGCCGCATCGGCTGGAGCCCGGAGGACTACGCGGCTCGGTCCGCCCGCCTCCTCGCCGGCCAGACCGCCTTCGTCGCACCGACCGGCTGGGAGGGCGAGACGATCGCCCGCTTCGCCTTTCTCCACCCGGAGACGAGCCTGCAGTCGGTCGAGGAGATCATGGGCACAATGGCCTGAACGACCCGAATCGCCATGCCCCCGCCGGCAGGCAGCGAGCGGGGGCTCGGGTACGCGTTGTAGCCGACCCGGATGATCAGGTTCTTCTTGCGGTCAACGACTACGCGATACGCCGCGTCCGGCGTGCTGACCGATGAACCGTCAGCAAAGTCGGCAAAAGTCAGCATCAGCTCACCTCGACGTCGTCGGTTCTGCCGAGCCGGCGCGGAGGGAGCCGGCGCTCCCCTCCTGGTCTGGAAACAAGACCGGGCCACAGCAGCTGTGAGAGTGGCTCGCCCCTCACCGGAAGGCCAGGGGCGAGTCGGGACCAGCACTGTGCGGATGTGAACCAACACCCTCGATCCCCGCTTGAGTCTTCTAGCGGGAAAGACATCGACCCCCATAGTGCAGAAGTGGTCACCTCATAGCATGCGCAATGGCACCAACTTCCTGCCTAGCATGGGTCCTTCGGTGATCCGTTGACAGGAAGTGGGGAGCCATGGGGTTCGATGACGATTGGGCCGCGGTCATGTCCGCGTCGCGGGACAGGCAGTCGGCGGGTACTCGGATCAACTCGGCCGGTCCGGAGGGTGCGGGGTCGGGGCCGATGAACCTGGTCGTCACACAGGACGACTTGGGTGCCGTGGGACACGAGGCGTATCTGCTGCATGAGCAGTTACGCAAAGGGGCCGATATCGCGGGCGCTGGCAGCGACAAGAGCGGGGCGGGGTCGACAGCACAGGCCGCCCGTGAGCTGTCTTCGCGGCACATGACCATGGGCGGTGAGCTGCTGACCGCACTCTCCGTGTGGGACTCGCAGGTGAAGACGGTCCTGCAGATGTGCGCGCACATCTCGAACCACCTCGATTACTCGAAGAGGTCGTACGCGCAGAACGACCGACGCATCGAGGACTCGCTGCGACACCGCGACGGCACCGTCGTCCCGGTCTCCGAGATCTCCACGTACGTGCGCTGAAAAAGGGTGGACCGATGACACTCACGTACAGCGATCTCATGACCATGGACCTCGGCAAGCTCCATACCGCCGTCGGGGACTGGAAGGCCACGACCGACAGCCTCGCCAAGCTGGAGACCGCCGCCAGGGACGGCTTGCTGCGCACGTCGGAACAGGCCCGATGGAAGGGCGTCAATGCCGACGTCACCAGGGAGTTCGTGGCCGGCACCGTGAAGGAGATCGCGGATCTCACGTCCGAGGCCACCAGCATCCACGCCGTTCTCGCAGACGCCCATACGGAGCTCGTCAGCATCCAGAAGCGCGCGAAGGCCCTCACCGAGGAAGCCGCCAGGGGCTCGGAGAAGGACCCCGGGCTGCTGGTGACGGACGGCGGAAACGGCACCGTCCGGGTCATGGAGGCAATGTGCACCCCGGAGGGGACGACGCAGCGCACCAAGGACCTGATGCGGTGGTACGCGGATGCCCTCACCGGCCTCCTCTCCCACGCCGCTGAGGTCGACGCCGCTGCCACCCGGGCCCTGAAGCGCAGCCACGGCGGCGATGTGCACAACGCCGGCCATGCCGTGCACACCTCGCTCGACGAGGACCAGCTGCCCCGCGCGATGAAGCTCGCGTCGCTCGGCAAGGACGCGAACGACCAGCAGCGTGCCGAACTGGTACGCCTGTGGCGTTCGCTGAGTCCGGAAGCCAGGGCAGAGTTGTGGGCGAAGCAGGAGGACAACCTGGTGGCGGCAGGGCTGCTCAGGCCCTCGGTGAAGCAGATCGCCCCGGACAAGGGGTCGGGTCCGTACGACGTGGAGAAGCCGGGCTTCCAGGAGTGGGCCACCCTCGCGAAGATGCGGGGGATCACGGAAGGCGCTGACGCGATGAACCTGGTCGACGCGGGTCGCCACATGGACCACTACCTCGACAACGACGGCACACCCATGAACCTGCCCGTCGACAAGATGATGGCCGACGACGACGGCTTCAGGAAGCACATCGACCAGCACATCAGGATGTATCAGGACGGATGGCGGGAGACGGCTCTCGCCGAGTTCAGGGCCAATGGCGGCAAACCGGTGTCGATCCCGGTGGAGACGCCCAACATCAATGACTACAGCTTCACCAAGGAGAGCAACCCGAACTGGTTCTACGCGGTCGGCTCCACGAGGGCGAACGTCACCGGCGTCGTCACGGTCGTCCCGGACGCCGACGGCAACCCCAAGGTCGGTCTCGACTACCAGGCCAACGCTTGGGACCGCTACAACTGGGACGAGAACAAAGGCGTGGACATCTTCGGCGTGATGGACATCCCCGACGGCCAGATGGCACGACTGCACACGACCGGTCTCGCGCAGGAATTCGACATGTCAGGAAGCAGCTCCGTCAAGCACTACGATCTCGGCTCCTCCACACCGAACGCCGGTCCCCTGCCAGAACCCGACGAGCCGGGCCGCGAGGGAGGCCGGACAGACAATGGTCGAGAGACACGCGAGGGAAGGGCAGGTACGGGCAGGTGAGGAGCGTGGACAACGCGCGGCCGGGTGACACGCGCCCGAAGCGTCGGCTGCTCGTCGCGGCCGCGGGGCTCGTAGGGGTCGTCGTCGTGGCCGTCGGTGCGTTCTACCTGCTGGCGGACACGTGGCTGTCCGACTCCGTCAAGGAGGAGAAGGAGTGCTGCTGGGAGGCCGGAGCCACGCCCGCGTGGATGAGTGAGCAGATCGGCCTGCGCGTCCCGGAGAACGCCGCGGACCGGCGGGCCGGTTACAAGGCCGGCGAGCGGTACGACACGGGGCTGCTGAGCTTCACCCTGCCCACTCGCGAAGCGAAGGCGTACCTGGCCCCGTTGACGCCCAAGGGTGCCCGCATGATCCCCAACATGGAGCCCGAACCGGCGAACTACCGTCCGGCGGCCGGATTCACGCACCTCGGGCTTCCGGAGCCCGAGACGCTCGTCGACGGGATACTGACGGGCGGGTTCTGCCCCGACAACGTGGACTCGCCCGACGCCGAGCACCTCGCCTACTGCGTGAAGGTGTTCTCTCACGAGTACGCACCGGGCACGACCCGGATCTACCTCCGCTCGACGATCGAACCGGGGCTGACGCCGCCTCGATGACCGGTTTGCGGTCGGTGATCGAGCGGCTGCTGCCCAAGGATGAACCGCAGGTCCGGCAGTCAGATCGGAAGCACCATCCGAACTGGCTGCCTATCCATGGCAGCTTGCTGATGCCGCACGCCGGGATGACCTGGAAGTATTGCCCGTCAGACAATCGCGATCACTCGGGACCTTCGACCTCGCACCAGCCGGTCCTTTCGGCCCCACCAGGGCGCCGACGCCCAGTTCCAGGAACACAGACACGCCGGCCTGTCACTGCACGCCAGGTCGGTCCTCTCGCTGGTCCATGATCGGCGACTCGCCGACCTGATTGTTGGCATAGGCGGCGAGGAGCTTGTACACGGCCAGGCGCCGTTCGTCGCCGGCGGGAACCCAGGAGGCGGCGACCTCGGGGAAGGCGCGCCGGCTGGACATGCCGCGGGTACCTGAGTAGACGGGCTTGTATTTCGCCCATCCCCAGGCGTCGACGATGAGGTGCTCGAGACCTACGGGGCACACCCCTCCGGTATCGAGCCCCGCGCCTTGTGATCAGCGCACGGCTGGAGGGCGTGGCTGCTCCCGGCAGTGGTACGGATGATCCCGGGAAAACTCTGCCGGAGTCGGGCAAGCCCTGACATGATCCGCGAATGATCGTCACACCGATACCCGGCGCCCACCGGGAAAATGTCTGGAAGACCCTCCGCAGCCTCTGGGTCGGCGCGTCCAACCTCGACGGCCAGCAGTACGGCAGCGCATATGGACGGCTCCTGGCGTACTTGGAGTGGGCGAACGAGGCTCAGCGGTTGCTGGCCGGACAGATCAGCGCGCGAGACATCGACCGTCTGATCCGGACCAGGATGTACCAGTCGTTGCTGAACGGGGTTGGGCATCTAGCTGGCTCCTCCCAGCAGAGACTGCTGAACGGACTTGTCGCTCATGAGGTCCGGGAGCGTGTGGCGGCTTTGGACGAGGCGTGGGCGGCTTTCGCCAATCAGATGGACCGGTGGCCGGCTGACCGGGCAGTGGTTGTGCCGGACACCAGCTTCTTCATCAAGCACGACCGGAAGTTCGAGGACATCGACTTCTTCGAGAACCTGTCGCCAGGAGTCGCGTTCGTATCCGTCGTCGTGCCGATGGTGGTCGTCGACGAGCTCGACCGCCTGAAGGAGTCACGCGACAAGCAGGTTCGCTGGCGGGCCGGCTACAGCCTCGCGGTTCTGGACCGGCTCCTCGACGGTGATGCGCTGGTGGGAGAAGCCAAGGTCGAGCTGCTGAGCGACGGCCCCGGCCATGTGCGGCTTCCCGACGAGGACGACGAGATCGTGGACCGTGCGACGGCCGTGCACAGTGTGGCGGCGGGACCGGTGCGGCTGGTCACCTACGACACCGGCATGGCGCTGCGGGCGAAACAGCTGGGCTTGCCGGTGCTGAAGCTCCGTACGGACGCGGGTACGGGACCGGAGCCGGAGAAGAAGTAGCCGGGCAGGGCGGCGAGTGCGGCAACGAGGGAACGCGTCCGTAATTTAGTGGAATCGGTCCGTTGAAGCCCTCGCCGACCACTAGGTCGCAACTGCGGTACTCCATCTGCGACTTAGTCTCCCACGGGGTCGAAGCACCCCCCACCCCGGCAACCAGCCGGGGGTTCACGGGTTGGAGCAGATGTGTCGCATGGAGGCCGTGGGCGCCGTGCTCGGACAGGGCATCGTGGGCGCGTTCGAGGACGCGGAGGATGGAGACGCCACCGAGGTTGCCTGCGCGGGCGGTGTCGGCGGCGATGCGGGGCTGCCCGGGCGGATGGCAGCCCGGTCGACGGTCTGGTGCGGTCGATCTAGTTGATGACGGTGGGCAGGACGTCGGCGGCAGCGCTCGACGCTTCCCTCGTGGAGTCGAAGCGGAAGCCGTCGACGCCGATACGACCGCTGGAGCGGTCGGTGATCGTCCCCACACTACAGGCCTGATGGCGCGTCAGCAAAGTCAGCAAGAGGTCAGCGTTCAGCCGACCAGGCCTGCTTGCACACGAGCACACCCTGGAAAGCACACCCGCCGACGGCGCGACCGGGAGAGGCCGCGATACACCCTCTCCCACAGCCGCGGCGACAGTCACAGGCGCAGCCGGGCACCCCTCATCCCTCCATCGGCCCGGCAGGGAGAACCGCGGCTCAGCGCCGCGCGGGGTTCTTGCGCGGCGCGATCCGGGCGTTGGGGAGGGCGGGGGCCGGGAGGCGGTCGCCGGGGTAGCCCTCGACCTCGCCGAAGCGGTCGGAGGCCTTCTCCCACTCCTCGCGGGCCTCGGCGATGTCCTCGTGGCTGCGGCCGATGAAGTTCCACCACATCACGATCTCCTCCTCGAACGGCGTCCCGCCGAGGAGGACCGCGCGGGCGGGGGCGTCCGACTCGTTGGTCAGGGTCAGCGTCCCGGACCCGGTGGGGAGGTATCCCAGTTCGGCCGGGCGCAGGAGCGTTCCGGCCGTGCGGATCTCCCCGGCGTCGACGAGCAGGCCGTGTTCGAAGCCGGGATCGACGGGGAGGGTGACGGTCGCGCCCGGGTCGACGAGGAGTTCGGCGCCGAGCAGCGGGGTGAAGGTCCGGACCGGGGAGGACGAGCCGGCGAGCGACCCGAGGAAGACCCTGATGTCCGCGCCGTCGACGCGGACCGTCCCGGGGGCGTAGTGCTGGAAGTCCCGGGCGGCGTTCCGGTGCTCCTCGGGGAGGGCCACCCACAGCTGGACGCCGTGCAGGACGGTGGTGCGGGGAGTGGAGACCTCGGTGTGGCTGATGCCGTACCCGCCGGTCATGAGGTTCAGCTCTCCGGGTCGTACGTACGCGTGGCTGCCGAGGCTGTCGCGGTGCTCGATCTCGCCGCTGAACAGCCAGCTCACGGTCTGCAGTCCGATGTGCGGGTGCGGGGCGACGTCCATGCCGCCGGACTCGGCGACGTCGTCGGGGCCGTAGTGGTCGGCGAAGCACCAGGCGCCGATCAGCGTCCGTGCGCGCTGCGGGAGCGTACGCCGTACGGTCATCGCCCGGGGTCCGCCCAGCGGGACGTCCCGTGCCGTCAGGACCTCGATCTCCGCGATACTCATGCCGACCCCTCCAAGGTAGTTCCATTTTCAACAATCATGGACGATGATAGCCCCTGCGAGGGTGACACGCACCGCTCGCGGACGAGGCCGGCACGGCCCGGAAGGAGCGCACGGTGAGCGACACGGCAGGAGCCCCGGCGGACAAGCGGATCTACGTCGACAAGCAGAGCCCCAAGGCCTATCACGCGTTGGTCCAGACGGCGGACGCCGTGCGCGCGACGGCCGCCGAGGCCGGGCTCGACCGCATCCTGGTGGAGCTGGTCAACCTCCGTGTGTCCCAGCTCAACGGCTGCGCGTACTGCCTCGACGTGCACACCAGGGCCGCCCTGCGCGCGGGCGAGACGGCCCGCCGCCTGGGCGTGCTCGCCGCCTGGCGCGACACCGAGGTCTTCACCGACCGGGAGCGTGCGGCCCTGGACCTCGCGGAGGCCGTCACCGCCCCCGCCGACGCCCTCGCGCAGGAGCGCGCCTACGACAGTGCCCGCCGGGCGCTGGGCGACGACGAGATCTCGGCGGTCATCTGGGTCGCGATCACGATCAACGCCTTCAACCGGGTCTCGATCCTGAGCAAGCACCCCGTACGGGAGACCCCCGCCAAGCCCTGATCCGGGGACGGGGACGACGAAGGTCCGGTGCCGTCGGGCACCGGACCTTCGGAGGGGTTCGGTCGTGTCGGATCGGTCAGGCGGAGACCGGGAGCAGTCCGGCCACCGGCGCCGCCTGGTCGGTGAGCTGGTGCAGCTGCCCCAGCTCGTTCAGCCGGTCGAGGCCGTTCAGCTGCTCGGCGATGCCCGGGAACCGCCCGCGGGACTCCTCGGGGATGCCGGTCGTGGTGAGGGCGTCGAGCTCGCTGATCGGGTTGATCTTGGGGCCGAGCGGTCCGGTGGCTTCGGCGGCGGTCGCGGCGGACGCCGCGGACGCGCCGAGGCACGAGAAGGCGGCGGCCACGGCGAGGAGCGAGGAGATGCGTCGTGTTGAGGTCACACCCTCACAACGGGCCGGTCGGCCCGGGGTCACGGGCCGCCCCCGCTCCGACCGTCGACACCGTCCGAACGGGGGCCTGCCACCGAGCCGAGGGGCGAGGAGAGCGAAGAGACTATTCAGGGAGTGTGAGAAGGAAGCCTCTTCATGGCCTCGCCCGGGACGACCGTAGCAGTCAGGCGGGGATCAGGTCGCGCAGGTTTTCGGGAGTGACGACGCGTGAGCCCGGCGGCAGGCCGGCGGGACGCTCCAGACCGATGTAGGTGACGGGTCCGTCCGGCGGCGTCGAGCCGTCCCACCAGGTCGTCCCGGTGGCGTCGGCCGCCATCAGGCCGACGAGGTGGCGGACCGTCAGCGGGGTACGGGAGAGCAGGCCGCGGAGCAGTACCGCGACCGACGCCCGGTTCTCCTCGACCCGGTTCGCCGACGGGTTGCCCCTCAGGTACAGGTGCAGCCACCGCGCGCGCCAGCCGCCGTCCTCGTCGCGCTGGAACGCCAGCGGCAGCGCGACCCGTCCGGGCCCCCGGAGGTCGGACTTCATCCGGACCGTGCGCGGCTCGAACGGGCGGCCCCGCTGCTCGGTCTCGCGCAGCATGAAGCCGAAGAACGACTCCTCGACCTCCTCGAAGCCCTCCCCGGAGTAGAGGTTCACCTGCGGGACGACGAAGCTGCCGCGCACCGCCCCGAGCCGCAGGTCGATGAACTCCGACGCGCCGTCGGGGGCGTCGGTGACGTCGCCGGAGTGGGTGCCCTCGACGGCGGTGAGGGCGGTGTACGAGAGCCAGGTGACGGTCGCGTAGTCGTCGTCCAGGACCAGCGCCGACAGGTCGTAGTCGGTGCTGCGCGCGGTCTGCTTCCAGTACGTGAAGAAGCGCAGCAGTTCGCCCTCGACGGGCGAGACGGAGCCGCGCGGCAGGACGCCGAGCCCCGCCGCGGCCGCCCGGCCGCTGAGCGGGAGCGCCACGTCCAGGACGACGGGATCGACCAGCAGGCGGCCCGGGGCGGGGAGCCGGCGCCGCGTCTCGGCGTCGAGGACGGCACACAGGCGTTCGCGCACCGCGGGCGGCAGCGGCGGCCGGGTGTCGGCGGTGACCCAGGCGGCGCCGCGCCGGTTCACGAACACGCGCCGGTCCTCCCTCCCCGCGCGGTTCTGGACGTGTTCGCGGAGGGAGAGGAGGACGCGGCCGGAGACATGGGGGACGGCGCTCTCGAACGCGGCGAGGACGGCGTCCAGTTCCTTCTGGCGGTCCGCGGTGCGCAGGAGCCGGTCCAGGGCGCGCAGCAGCCGGCCCGGGGCGGATGTCAGGAGTGCGGCGGCCCCGGTGACGTCGTCACGGCCGAGGAGCTCCTCGACGCGGCTGTCGAAGGAGGGCGCCTTCCGCTCGCCCCGGGCGACGGCGAAGACCTCGGCGGCGCCCGGCCACCGCGGGTACTCGTGCGGGTGCAGCCGCTCGCCCAGGCGCTTCCACGCCTCGCGGTGGGCGCCGACGTCGGCGAGCTTCGCCGGGGCTCCGGCGACGACGGCGTCGAGGCCGCCGAGCAGGGCGCGGCGGACGGGCCGGGACAGCGCGCGGAACCGGGTCGGCTCGCGCAGGGCGACGTCCCCGTCGGAGAGCGCGCAGGCCAGGCGCAGGACGTCGGTGACCGTGTCCAGGAGGAGGTCCGCGCCGGCGTCGAGTCGGGCCCGGTTCACGACGGCGCGGGTCTCCCGGACCGGGATCGCCACGGGCTGGGGCCCGTCGACCCGGTGGGCGGCGAGGAGGGCGAGGTCGCGCAGGTGGTCGTCGCCGAGCGGGGTGGGGCTTCCGGCCAGGGACAGGTAGAGGGCGGTGGCCTCGTCGTCGAGGGTGCCGCCGGGGTGCAGGACGGTCATGCGGTCGCCCGCCGCGGCGATCAGTTCGCCGTGGGCGGCGAGCATCTCCTCGTACGTGTGGCGGGGGACGCCGTACGACGGCAGGGTGAGGAGGTCGAGCACGCCGGCGCGCAGCCGCCGGAGCACGCCGGGGCGCGCGGTGTCGTCGTCGAGCGCCTCGGCGACACAGCGCATCCAGAAGTCGAGGGTGTCGGGCACGTTGGCCGGGAAGTCGACGAAATACGCGTTGTGCCGGACGTGGTCGCCGACCATCTCGCGGACGCTGTCGAGGGTGCGCGCGGCGAGGGCGACGACCGTCTCCTCCGGCAGCCGGGCCAGCTCTTCGAGCAGCCCGGCCGACAGCTTGAAGCCGACGGACATCAGGGCGGCGTCGAACCGCCGCGCCGCCGCGCTCCCGTCGACGCGCCCGGTGTTCCGGGCGGCGTCCGCCGGGAGCGGGAGGCGATGGGTGTGTCGGACGACCAGGCGTTCGAGGGCGTGGACCATTCCGGCATGCTGTCAGCCCGGCACGGCCCGGTGCACGCGGATTTCGGGCCGTGGGGGCGGGCGTGCGAAGGCCCCCGTGACCCGCGTACGGGCGTCGGCGGACCCGCGCACGGAGGTCAGTGGACCTGCGTACGGACGTCGGCGGGCCTGCGTGCGGGGCTCAAGGGGTCGTACGGACCGGGAAGCTGAAGGTGTGCCCGTTCTCCTTGAGCCACGGCAGCACCTGCCGCAGGGCCGCGACGCTCTGGCCGCGGTCGCCGCCGCCGTCGTGGAAGAGGATCGTCGGCCCGTTCGACAGTTCGTTCTTGACGGTGTTGACGATCGCGGCCGTACCCGGCTGCTCGAAGTCCTTCGTGTCCACGTTCCAGCCGAGCGGCCGCATCCCCGCGGCGGCGGCGAGCCGTCGGCTGTCCGGGGTGAACGCCCCGCCCGGCGCCCGGTAGTACTCGACCTCCGCTCCCCCGGCGGCCTCCTCGATCGTCTTCTTCGCGTCGAAGATCTGCTGCTTCTGGTACGCGACGGACTTCTTGTCCATCGTCGTGTCGTGGGACACCGTGTGGTCGCAGAGCCGGTGGCCCTCCGCGACGACCCTCTTGACGATGTCGGGGTGCTGCTCGGCCATCGGGCCGACCATGCAGAACACGGCCTTGACGCCGTTCTCCTTGAGGATGTCCAGCATCTGCGGCGTCCAGCGCGGGTCGGGCCCGTCGTCGATGGTGATGTTCACGGCCGAGCCGCCCGCCTCGGCCGCGTGCGCGATGCTCTCGGGCACCTTCTGCGGCCGCACCCGGTCCGGCTGCCCGGGCTTCCCCGCGGGCGCCTGCGAGGACGGCGTGTTCCCCATCTTCGCGGCGGCCTCGTTGTCCATCAGTGCCGCGGTTCCCCACACCGCCAGGCTCAGCCCCACCGCCGAAGCCACCACGGCTATGTGCGCGGTGTACTTGCCCTGCCCCATGGAATCCCCCACTCCCCGTGTTCCGGTCATCTCCCTGGTGAGAGGACGGTACGAGGAGCCGCAAGGTTTCACCGAATCCCGACCGATTGCCGGGACGCGCGGACGGCCGGACCGCGCGGGGCCGCTGACTGCCGCTCAGCTCGCGGCGAGCGGGAGGTGGTAGAGCGCGAACGCCCGGCCGATGACGGGCTGGGCCACGTTGCGCACGCGCACCCCGCCGGCCGTCATGCCGTGTTCGGTGCCGAGGTGGGCGTGGCCGTGCACGGCGAGGTCGGCGCCGGCCTCGTCGATGGCCTCGGCGAGGAGGTAGCTGCCCAGGAAGGGGTAGATCTCGATCGGTTCGCCGGAGAGCGTGTCGGGGACGGGCGCGAAGTGGGTGAGGGCGATCCTGGCCGCGCAGCCGTCGGCCGACATGTCGGCCAGCGCCCGGTACAGCCCTTCGGCGCCGCGGCGGGCGGTGCGGACGAAGTCCTTCATCTCGCGCTCGCCGAACTCCCCGGCGCTGCGGCCCGCGAAGCCCCCGCAGAAGCCCTTCGCCCCGGCGACGCCGACCTTGCGGCCCGCCACGGGCAGGACCACCCGGTCCCCCTCCAGGACCGTGACCCCGGCCTCGGTGAGGACGTGGGTGACCTCGGCCTCCCGCTCCGAGTGGTAGTCGTGGTTGCCGAGCACGGCGACCACGGGGACGCCGAGGTCGCGCACCTCCTCCGCGACCACCTCCGCCTCCGGGACCGTGCCGTGCCGGGTGAGGTCGCCGGCGAGGAGGAGCAGGTCCGCGCAGAGCGGCAGGGTCTCGAAGGAGGGACGCAGCAGGCCCCGGCAGTCCGGGCTCAGGTGGATGTCGCCCACGGCGGCCACCCGGACGACGGCTCCGTTCTGTTCGGCGCCGGGGGTCACGACAGCTCCTCGGGACGGTCGGGCGGATCGGTGCGGGCGACCAGGAGGTCCGCGTGGACGGGGATGCCGGCCAGCTCGGTGCCGGCGAGGCGGAGGATCTCGTCGCGGCGGTCGGCCGTGGGGAGGGTGCCCGTCAGGACGATGCTCGCGCCGCGCACCTCGACGCGGACGCCGAGTTCGGCCACGTCCTCGCGCGCGAGCCGCTCCCGGAACCGGGCGATGCGGTACTCGCTCTCGCCGCCGTTCACCGTCGTCCTCCGTACTGGGGCCGTGTCAGCGCCTTGCGCCGCAGCCGGTAGGGGGTGACGTACCAGCAGAGCGCGAACCACAGCATCACGGCGCCGACGACGATCCCGGCGGCCAGCGCGCCGCCGAGGACCACGTTCAGGATGAGCATGAGGGTGCAGGCGACGGTCAGGGCGAGGAGGACCATGCCGCAGACCATGAGCCGTCCGGCGGCGATCACGACCTCCTCCTTCAGCCGCAGTCCGGAGAGACAGCGGTGGAGCGAGACCGGGGCGATCAGGGCGGCGGTCGAGGAGGCGGCGAGGATGATGGTGACGACGTACAGGCCGCGGTCGAAGCCGCCCAGTTCACGGAAGCGGGCCGTGAAGGCGAGGCTGAGCAGGAAGCCGAACAGGATCTGCACGCCGGTCTGGGCGACCCGCGTCTCCTGGAGGACCTCCTGCCACCGTCTGTTGACCCGCTCCCGGGCGCCTTCCGGCTGTCCGTCGGCCCCCTCCCCGGCGTCTCCCGGCTGACGCGACACCTGTGGCCGGCGCGCCGTCTCCTCCTCCACGGTGCGCCACTCGGCCTCCGTCAGGCGTCTCGTCGCGGTCATGACGTCCTCCTCGGCTCGGCATGTCCGTCCCGTTCTGCGAGGTGCGGTGCCCGGAAGGCGGTCGCGCAAACCTTCCGGTCAGGCCGGCCCGAGCGCGATCCGGAAG
>NZ_JAINVG010000103.1 GCF_020400725.1 Streptomyces sp. NK15101
GGACCGCACCGGACAGTCCGGGAGGAGGCGACGTACGTGGATCGCGCCGGAGGCCTCCCGGATTCCTGCCCTCTCTCCCAGCGATGCGGTTGGTGCTGCATCAGCCGGCCGAAGGTCCGCTCGATCACCCACCGCTTGGACAGCGGCTGGAAGCTCTCTCCTTTCGGTCGCTGCACCACCTCCCCATCGATCCCGAGGCCGGCGCCGTGCTGGACGACGCTGGTCTGGTGGCCGCCGTCGGCCCGTACCCTGCTCACGCTCGGATGGGCCGCCGCCAGATCGGTCGGAGCCTGCTTGCCGCCGGCGGAGTCGTGGGCGGAGGCGGCGGTGACGGCGTCGAGGCCGCGTTCCAGGTGCCGGGCGAATCGCTGGAGGCCGGGCAGGGCGGCGCGGTCGCCGCTTCGATCCATGCCGGCAGGGTAATGGCCGTGACGGCCACGGCCCGCCGGTGGTGCCGGAGCGGCGCCGGCGACGGCGGCGGGCGCGATGAGCCCCGTGCCCTGTCGCGGCCGGTTTCGTTGAGCACGGCATGACGATCTTCAACCGCCGCGTTCTCGCCTCCGCCGCTGTCGCCGCCACCGCCGTCCTCGCCTCGGCCGGGGCGGCGTCGGCCGACAGCGTCGGCAACAACCTCCCCGGGCTCGGACTCCTGTCGCAGAGCTCCGGAAACGGCGACCAGCAGGACGACGCCGCTGACACCCTGCCCACCCACAACGCCCTCAACAACGTCACCCTCCCCTGATCGAAGCCGTCCTCATGCCCCTTCCAGCCGTCATGGGCTGCGCGCATGCGGAGGGTCATGTGCACTTCCGGCATGTGTGGCGGTGGTTTCGGATGGAGAGGGGGAGGAGGGGGACGGCGGCGTCGGCGTGCGTGTCGAGGGACCAGCCGCAGGGGCAGACAGCTCGGTAGCGCCAGTGCCGGATGCCGCGGTAGCCGTAGATGTGGATCTTCAACGCGCTCCTTTCTTCAACCAGCCGTACGCGACGGCGAGGGTGACGGGGAACGCCCAGTCGGCGTCCCAGCGGGCGTACTGCCAACCCCACGGGCAGGTGGCCACGTATTGCCACCTGCCCTGGAACTCGACGTCGACGACGCGGACCGTACGAGTCCTCCCACGAGACGGATTCGACGCCGCACGCGACGAGGTCGCGCGTCATGTGCAGGGCACCGCGTTGCCCGCCGCGCGCAGCCGGTCCCGCTTCGACCCGCGCCACCGGCAGGTGCCCGGGAACGCCATCGAGGCGGCGTACTCCTCGGCCGGGAGCATGCGGAAGTCGCAGTCCCCGACGCACAGGGCGGGCTGGACCAGGCCGTGACGGTTTCCGGAGGCGCACACCGGGCGAGGGGTTCGGCGACGGGGCGGTGCTTGCTGCCGCAGCCGCGCAGCTCGGCGATGAACGGCGGCGGCACGACGGCACCGGTGGTCTCCCGGGTGGTCACCGTCCGGGCCGGCTGGTCCGCCAGGTAGGCGGCGTCGTTCAGGCGCCCCCGGCGGGGACGAGGAGACCGGTCTCGTTCCTGCCGGTACAGGTACGCATCGGCCGGTCCACGCCGAACGGCTGCTTCCCGTCCCCTCCCTCGACCGGCACCAGGGCAGTGCCGTACTTCTCCAGGCCGGACCGCATGCGCGCCGTCGTCTTCTCCGCGAGCGGCCGGCCGCGGTCGCCGGTCCGGCCCACCCGGCGAACGCGGCGTTCAGGAACACCTCGTAGGCGACGACCTGGCGGCCGACGGCCCTGGAGGCGCCGGTGACCAGGATCGTCTGCACATCGGTACGCCTGTCTGTCTGTCTGTGTCTGCGGCATGCTCCGACCCGTAGGAGCCTTTGCGGACAGCCACGATCCGCAAAGGCGGTGACCTCAGGACGCGGGCAGGGTCGACACGACCTTGCCGGAGGCGTCGGCGGCGAGATAGCCGCTGGCCCGGTAGTCGTTGCTGAGGTAGAAGCGCAGTGTCGGACGGTCGTCGTTGAAGGTCCAGCGCTCGACGACGACGTAGCGCATCGTGGGGTCGTCCACCTTGAGGTCGCGTTCGCCGCGCTTCATCAGTGCGGGCAGGCTGTCCCAGGGCATCGTGGACACGTCGAAGGGCTGCTCGTCGGCGTCGTCGGCGCTGATGGTGCCGCCGGGGCCGGTCTTCCTGGCCACGCCGGCCCGGTACTCGTACGCGTCGTAGGTCTTCGCGCCGGGCCGGGTCGGGATGTTCGCCAGGGCGTACTCCTCGTAGACCGTCAGATCCTTGATCGTCGTGGTGCCGCTCACCCGGCGGAACTCCGCGATGACGGCACGGACGTTGGCGGTGGTGAGGAGGCTGCCGCGGACCGCGGGCGTGGGGGTGGAGGCGGGCGGAACCGTGCCCGTGCCATGGCCGGGGGTGCGTACGGCGCCGGTCGGCGAGGCGCCGCCCTTCGCCCCGGAGGTTCCGCCGCTGCCGCCGCCGTCGTTGCCGTCGGGGAACAGGTTCACGACGCCGATCACCGCGGCGGCCGCCAGCGCGAGGCCGACGGCGACGCCTGCGGCGCGCTTGCGCGGGCTCGGGGGCGCGTGGGTGGGCAGCGTCGGCCGGCCGAAGCCCGCGCCCGGCGTGGCGGGCGGGCCGTAGGCGGGGTGCGGGTACGGCGCGGGCGCCGGCGCGTACGGGCCGGGTGCGGCAGGGACGGCGGCGGGCGCAGAAGGAACGGCGGGAACAGCGGCGGGAGCAGGAGCCGTGGCCGCGCCGCCCTCCGCCTCCGCCAAGAGCCGGTCCAGGAGCGCCCCGTCCGGCCGCTGCGCCGGATCGCGGACGAGGAGGCGGGTCAGTACGGGACCCAGCGCGCCGGACCGCACCGGCGCGGGGATCGGGTCGTCGAGCACCGCGACCACGGTCGCGAGGCCGGTGGCGCGGCGCAGCGGGTGGTGGCCCTCGGCCGCCACGTACAGGAGCATGCCGAGCGACCACAGGTCGGAGGCCGGGTTGCCCTCTTCGCCGCGGACCCGCTCGGGGGCGATGAACTCCGGCGAGCCGATCAGGTCGCCGGTGGAAGTGAGCCGGGAGGTGGCGCCGTCGAACGCGGCGATGCCGAAGTCGGTGAGCACGGCCCCGCCATCGTGGCGGAGCAGGACGTTGGCGGGTTTGACGTCGCGGTGCTGGATGCCGGCGGCGTGCGCGGCGCGCAGTGCGGAGAGGACCTGGCGGCCGAGGGCGAGCACCTCGGGGACGGGCATCGGGCCCGCGGCGAGCCGGTCGTACACGGAGCTGCCCTCGACGAGCTCCATCACGATCCACGGGTGCGAGCCGTCCTGCGGCTCGACGATGTGGTGGATCGTCACGACGTGCGGGTTCGACAGCCGGGCCAGGGCGCGGGCTTCGCGGACGGCGCGTTCGCGCAGCTGCGCGGCGAATCCGGGGTTCGCGTCCTCGACGGCGGGGTCGGGCGGGCGGACCTCCTTGAGGGCGACGTCGCGGTCGAGGGCGATGTCGCGGGCGCGCCAGACGGTACCCATGCCGCCGCTGCCGAGTCGGGAGATCAGTCGGAAGCGTCCGTCGACCAGGGGTCTTCGGTCGTCATTCGTGCTCATGAGCGGTCATCGTAGGCGGTTTCAGGTGCCAGGCCGGAGCGGGCCCGGCTTGTCACCCGGCGCGGGGTGCGGCAAGGCGGCTCCAAGACGGGCTCAGGGGAAGGTCGACGGTTCATCGAGGCGATCCGGTGTTGGATCCCCCGACCCTGAAGCCACCGGCGCAGCTGCTCGTAGTCGTACCCCTTGTCCGCACGCAGCTTGTCCGGTCGTCGCCGCCGCGGTCACAGACCAGATGGATCTTCGCCCCTTTCTTGCCGCGGTCGGTCGGTGGGATCGGTCCGGTCAGGGCCTCCCCTGGTGGCGCGAACGCTCACGGAGTCGATCGCGCGCCGGGACCGGTCGAGCTCTCCGTGACTGCCGGGCTCGTCGAGGATCACACGGTGGAGCCGTGCCCGGACACGGTCGCGACTCCACTGGACGAACCGCTGGTACACGGTCCGAACGGTGCCACCGATCCGCTGATGGTCATCAGCCGCGGTGTCCGGTCCGTCTTCGTGGCCTCCCCGGCCTGGAATCCTCGGCGCCGGTGGGCGTATCGAGGGTGACCAACTGGTCCCCGGAGGCACGTGACCTGTGGCAAGCTCATCTCGCTGGGCGAGAGGAACGACTGATGACCCATTACCCCTGCGGATCGTGCTCGTATCAGACCGACCGTATTGGCGAGGCTCAACAGCACTCGCAGCAGACGGGCCACGTCTGCATCGGCAAGGACGGTGCCGGGTCAGCCGGAGGTAGGTCCGGCAAAGTCAGGGTCATGGTCAAGGTCGGCGCCGGCGTTGTGGCCGCCACCACCATCGGGGCCCTCGCCTGGAAGAAGTACAAGGGGCTTCGGGAAGAGCACGAGGAGCTCCAGGCGAACCACGAGGAGCTCCAAGAAGAGCACGAGGAGCTCCAGGCGAACCACGAGGAGCTCCTGTCCATGGCGGCCGGGCTGGTCGTGCAGTTGGCGGAGGCGACGGCGGAGAACGAGAGCCTGAAGTCGGAGAACGACTACCTGAAGTCGGCCACCGGCGCCTCGAAGACGCTCAAGAGCTACGACTGCTGAGCAAGGGCGTACGGCGGGTAGTGCCACAGGACGCCGAGCTCAGGATTCCTGGACACCGCTCGGTTCGACGGCCGTACGCCGGATGTCCAAGGTGCTGCCGGCTGCCGGCACCGGCCCGGCTGAGCAGGGCGAGGAGGGCCGGCCGCCCGGTGACGTCGAGGCCCACCTCGCAGCCCCCGATCGGCCGGCCCTCCTCGCCCTGGAGCCGGAAGGAGGAACCCGGCCGGACGTCCTCCGCCAACGCCGCGCCTTCCGGCAGGACGTCCTTCACGAGCCCTCCGGCCGGCTGCGGCCACGGTTCCGCGTCCCGCACTCTCCGGAGGGCGGACCGGTGACCAGGGTGTGCGCGGCGGGCTCAGGCCAGTTCGCGTTTGAGGATCTTCCCGGTGGCCGTCATCGGCAGGCTCGGCACGAACTCGACGATGCGCGGGTACTTGTAGGACGCCATCTGCTTCCTGCTCCAGGCGACGAGCTCGTCGGGAGTGAGGGAGGCGCCGGGCCGGAGGATGACGAAGGCCTTGATCTCCTCGCCGTGGCTGTCGTGGGGCACGCCGATGACGGCTGCCAGGCTGACCTCCGGGTGCGTCATCAGGACCTCCTCGATCTCACGCGGGTACACGTTGAAGCCACCCCTGATGATGAGGTCCTTCGACCGGTCGACGATGTAGTAGAAGCCGTCCTCGTCGCGTCGTGCGAGGTCGCCGGTCCGGAACCATCCGTCGCGGACGACCTCGGCGGTGGCTTCCGCCCGGCCGTAGTAGCCCTTCATCACGTTGTGGCCCTTCACCGCGATCTCGCCGACCCGGTCACTGCCGGTCACCTCGGTCCAGTCGTCGTCGACGAGTTTCAGTTCGACGCCCCAGATCGGCACCCCGATCGATCCCGGGCGCGGGTCGAGATCGGGGTCGCTGAAGGTCGCCACGGGAGAGGTCTCCGACAGCCCGTATCCCTCCAGCACCGTGATCCCGAGGCGCTGTCTGATCCGTTGGGCGAGCTCCACCGGCAGCGGGGCCCCTCCGGAGATGCCGATCCGGAGGTTGCCCGCGATGCGCTCGACGTCGATGTCGTCGCCGAGCGCGTTCAGGAGCCCCCACCACATGGTGGGCACTCCGGCGAAGAACGTGATGCGCTCGCGGTCCATCAGCTCCACGACGTCGCGCGCGTCGAAGCGGGGGACGAGGTGGAGGGTGGCGGCCGTCGAGAAACCGGCGTGCATCTGCACCGTGGCGCCGAAGGTGTGGAAGAGCGGGAGGCAGAGCAGATGGCTGTCGGCAGCCGGTGTGCTGCGGAACAGGCGGTTGCACGCCAGCACGTTCATCATCGTGTTGGCGTGCGACAGCTCTGCGCCCTTCGCCTGTCCGGTGGTCCCCGAGGTGTAGAGGACGGCCGCCGTGTCGGTGGGCTCGGTCGGTACCGAGTCGAACGTCGTGCCCTGGCCGGCCATGGCACTGCCGAGCGTCTCGACGCCGTCGACGGGACCGGGCGCGGCCGGGTCACCGGTGATGACGAAGAAGTGCTCGACGGTGCCGGCCTGCCGGAAGCCGGCGAGGCCCTCGGCGCCCATCGGCAGCTCGGCGGTGCCCTCGAAGCAGAAGTAGGCCTTCACCTCGGCGTCGTCCAGGTGGTAGGCGATCTCGCGGCTCTTCAACAGCACGTTGAGCGGGACGACGGCCGCGCCGGTCTTGAGGACGCCGTAGTAGACGACGGGGAAGTGCGGCAGGTTCGGGCAACTGAGGGCCACCCTGTCACCGGGGCCGATCCCGCGCTCCACGAGCAGGTTCGCGACCTGGTTGGCCGCGGCGTTCAGCTGGCCGTACGTCAGGCAGGTGGAGCCCAGTACGACGGCTTCGCGATCGGGGTACTTGCGGGCGGAGTCCTCGAGCAGGATCGACAGGTTCAGCATGGAGATTCCTCATGAGCCGTGCGGCGGGTTCGTCCGCCCGCGGATGGATCGTGTGACGCGCGCTCCGCCCCGGCGCGGGCGTGCCGTCTCGTCGTCACCGTGGATCGACGAAGATGTCGTACTGGAGTTCGCCCGTGCCGCCGTACGGCGAGAGGTCCGTGACCCCGGCGTCGCGGAGCACCTCGACGTCGAGGAAAGCGTTGCCGGTGCACTCGCGTGCGGGCCGCTCGAGGATCGCGACGGCGGCGTCGGCCACGATCTCGGGTGAGCGCGACCTCTCGAGCGCGGCGTCGCCGCCGAGGATGTTCTTCACCGCGTCGGTGGCGATGTACGTCTCGGGCCACAGGCAGTTGGCCGCCACACCGTGGTCGGCGTACTCCGCCGCCCAGCCGAGTGTCAGGATCGTCATGCCGTACTTGGCCATCGTGTACGCGGGGTGGGCGCCGAGCCAGCTGGGAGACAGGTTGAGGGGTGGGCTGAGCGAGAGGATGTGCGGGTCGGTCCCCTTACGTAGATGGGGGAGGGCCTTGCTGGTCAGCAGGTACGTGCCGCGCAGTTGGATGCCGGTCATCAGGTCGAAGCGCTTCGGGGTCAGCGTCTCCGTGCCGTCGACGGCCAGCGCCGAGGCGTTGTTGACCACGATGTCGATGCCGCCGAACCGGTCCACGCCCCGTTCGACGGCCCGCTGCACCGCTGCCTCGTCGCGTACGTCCCCGACGACGGCGAGCGCACTGCCGCCCGCGGCCTCGATCTCCGCGGCGGCGGTGTGGATCGTGCCGGACAGCCGAGGGTCCGGAGTGTCGGTCTTGGCCAGCAGGATCACGTTGGCGCCGCGGCGGGCGGCGGCGACGGCGATCGCCAGGCCGATGCCCCTGCTGCCGCCGGACATGAGCAGGGTGCGGCCCGCGAGGCTCATCCGGTGATCTCCTTGCCGAAGACGGTGCGGGCGATGACCCACTTCAGGATCTCGTTGGTGCCCTCGTAGATCTCCCCGATCTTGCTGTCGCGGTAGATCGCCTCGACGGGCCCCGGTGTGCCGTCGGCGCCGAGCTCCCGGGCGAAGCCGAGACCGCCGAACGCCTGGACCGCGTCGCGCGCCATGTCGACCGCCAGCCGGCTTCCGTACTGCTTCGCCATCGCGGCTTCCGGCTCGGGGAACACCTCACCGGCGTCACGGCGCAGCGCCGCCTTGAGGTAGAGGTTGCGGGCGTTCTCGATCTCCGTGGCACGGTCGGCCAGGAGGAACTGCCAGTGCTGGTTGGCGGCCAGCTTCCGGCCGAACGCCTCCCGGGCCGACAGGTGTGCGACGGCGTGGTCGAAGGCGGCCTGGGCCATGCCGACACCGGCGGCGGCGATGCCGATGCGGCCGAGCGTGAGGGTGGCGAGCGCGTGACGCAGTCCCTGTCCCGGCTCGCCGCCGAGCAGCGAGTCGGCCGTCAGCTCGACGTCCTCGAACCACACGTCGGCGGTGAGCTGGCCGCGGTTGCCCATCTTCCGGTCGGGCTCGCCGACGCGCACCCCGGGCAGGGAGGTGTCGACGATGAACATCGACAGCCGGTCGCCGGTGCGGGCGAGGGTGACGATGAATCCCGCGACCGGTGAGTTGGAGATCCACCGCTTGCGGCCGTTGAGTATCCAGGTGTCGTCCCGCCGGACGGCGACGGTGCGCACCGCCTCGGGGCTCAGGTCGGACGACGCCTCGGGCTCGGTGGTGGCGAAGGCGCCCACGACGGTGCCTTCGGCCACCGGCCGCAGCCACTTCCGCTGCTGGGCGGCGGTGCCGTGGGTCAGCGCGTTGCCGGCGAGGATGCAATGGACGTCGAAGACCGCCGCGACGCTGCTCGAGTGGTAGGCCAGTTCCTCGATCGCGACGGCGGTCGCCGTGACGGGGTGCGTGAGCCCGTCCCCGCCGACCTCGGCGGCGAACGGCACCCGGAACAGGCCGGCGGAGGCGAGGCCGTCGAAGACGTCCTGCGGGAAGCCGTCGACGCGCTCGTCCCCGTTCGCGATCCGGCGTGCGGCGGGGGCGACGACGTCGGCGGCGATCTTCCGCACTCGGTCGCGCGTCTCCCGGGTCTGAGCCGGGGAGAGCAGGTCGTGGTAGAGCCGGTCCGCCTGACGGACGGGGTTCTGTGGGGCGGGCATGGTCGCCTTCCTCGTACGGGTCCGCCGTGAAGGACGGGGAGCGGAATGTCGGGGAGTGACCGCCGGCGCGGGCGGCCGAAGAACGCGGCGGGCGCCGGATCGTCAGCGCGCCGTGCGGGTCAGGCTCGCCAGGGCCTGCTGCGCGGCCCGCTCGCCCGAGGTGGCCGCGTCGGCGAGCGAGGGCATGTCGAGCTGGTAGTCGCCGGCCAGGTGGACCGGGCCGAAGGGCCGGCGCAGCGTGGGCAGCGAGGCGCGTCCGTCAGGCGCCCAGAACGGCACGACCCGGTGGTGACGCCGGACGATCCCCTCGTCGAGCTTCCCCTGGAGCTCCGGGTAGAGCGACAGGAGGTCCGTGGTGAACCGGTCGAGGATCTCCTCGTCGGTGAGCTCGAACAGGCGGTCGGCCGCCGCGCCGCCCGCGAAGCAGGCCAGCGCGCCGCCCGGCTTTCGTGGGCCGGGACCGCGCAGGGCCGCTGCGTGGTTGAACATCGCCTGGAACGACAGCTGCGGCGTCGACACGGCGATGTAGTCGTCCCACCGCTGCGGGCCGTCCTCACGGGTGAAGTAGCCCACCACCACGTACCGGCCGTAGTGGATGTCGTCGAACGCCGCCCGGTACCCGGGAGGGAGACCGGGCATGATCTTCGCGGCCACGTCTCCGGGAACGGCCACGACGGCACGGCGTGCGCGTATCCGCGCCGGTCCGCTCCCGTCCTCGTAGTCCACGACGACTTCGTCCTCGGTCCACCGCACCGACGTCACCGGCGAGTCGAGTCGCAGCCGGTCGCCGAGGTCGGCGGCCAGGATGTCGGTGAGGGTCTGGTTTCCTCCCGCCGGCAGGGAGAAGTTGGGGACCTTCGCCGGGTCCGTCAGGAGGATCCCCATCGAGATCACGAACTGGGTCGCCGCCGTCTCCTCCGGCTCGCATCCCATCCACTGCCCGGACCAGGACCGGACCATGTCCCGCGCGACGTCGGAGCGGATGCCGCGCAGCACGTACGACGCGGGGCGGGCGTCGAGTGCCGCCCGGACCCGCTTCGCCAGGGAGTTGTCGGGGTTCATCGCCAGGAACGGCACGGCCGCGACGATGCGGGCTCCGACGGTCGCCAGTCCGACCCGGTCCATGAGGCTCATCCGGGACCGGAACATCAGGCCGAACGGATTCGAGGTGTCGACCTGCTTTCCGTTGAGCGCGAGGGCCACCTTCTTGCCCGCCAGTGTCCCCATGGGGACCCGGTGGCGTTCGAGGGCTTCGATCAGGGTGCCGGTTCCCTCGGTGAACTGGGTTCCGAGGTTGATCCAGTAGTCGCCCCGACGAACCGACTCCACGCGCCCCCCGGCCCGGCCGGTGGCTTCGAGCACGACGACATCCCGGTCGGACAGGGTGGTCGCCGCCATCAGCCCCGCCATGCCGGCACCGATCACCACGATCTCGCACGCCTCTTCGCGTACGTCGCTGGATGTGTTCATAGCTTCCTCAACTCACGTTCTCGATTGCATCGGCAGGGACGACGCCCGTCCCTCGGGCGCGAGTGGCGACGACGGGCTCGGCCAGAACCTCCGCCCGGCCGGTCTCGTCCAGGGACCGGCAGACGACGCGCAGTTCGAAGTCGATCGTCCGGCTCCGTCTGCCTCTGGCCGCGAGGCGTGCCTCGACTTCGACGACGTCTCCGCCGCGGATCGGAGCGAGGAACTCGACCGAGGAGTACCCGGCGAACAGACCCTCGTGGCCGTCGACGGCAATCGCCAGGTGTGTCCCGGCGTCACCGAACAGCTTCAGGCTGAACGCGCCGTCGACGAGGTTGCCGGCGTAGTGGGCGTCGGAGTGGGCGACGTATCGCTGGTGGACGACCTTCACGCGATCTCCTCGTCGATGCGGCCGATCGTGGGCGCGACGGCCTGTCCGCCGATCCTGACGCCGGGGTAGCCGCGCTTGCCGATCTCGGCGCACATGCGGCGGTACTTGCCCACGCCGCCGACGTAGCCGAGGAAGGTCGTCGGCTTGCCGGTCACGTTCGAGCCGCGGTACCAGGAGTCGGTCGTCGCGTACAGGGTCTGGTTGACGGTGGCCTCGGTGATGTTCACCCAGTCGTCCTGGGCCTCGGTGGTGGGTTCGATGACGTCGCCGCCCTTCGCCTCGGCGTGGGCGATCAGATCGGCGATCCAGTCGACCGCCTGCTCGATCGTGACGACGACGTTGCTGGCGAGCGCGGGGCTCTGCGGGCCGCCGATCATGAAGAAGTTCGGGAAGCCGGCGGTCATGATGCCCAGATAGGTGCGGACGCCGTCCGCCCATGCCTGCTGCAGCGTGCCCGCCTCCGGCGTGGTGACGTCGAGGGCGAACAGCGGGCCGGTGAAGGCGTCGAATCCGATCGCCAGGACGATGGCGTCGACGGCGTAGGAGCCGGACTCGGTGACGACGCTGTCCGACGTCATGGTGGTGATCGGCTCGTCGCGCAGCGAGACGAGCGAGACGTTCGGACGGTTGAACGTCTCGTAGTAGCCGGTTCCGAAACAGCTGCGCTTCGCGCCCAGCGGGAACCGGGGCTCCAGGAGGGCGGCGGTCTTCGGGTCCTCGACGGTCTGGCGGATCTTCTCGCGCACGAACTCCGCGGCGGTCTCGTTGGCCTTCGGGTCGGTGAGGAGGTCGGAGAACTCCGCGCCGACACCGAGGAACCCGCTGCGCTCGTAGGCCCGCTCGTAACGCCGACGGCGTTCCTCGTCGGAGACGTCGAAGGCCCTGTCGGTCGCGGGGCGGTCCGGAATGCCGCCGGGGGAGTACCAGCACTCCTCGCGGATGGCGGGGTAGTTGCTCTTGATCTCGTCGACGACGTCCGCGGACAGGGGTGCGTTGCGCGCGGGGAGGACGTAGTTCGGGGTCCGCTGGAAGACCGTGAGGTGACCGGCCACCTCGGCGATCAGCGGGATGCACTGCACGCCCGACGATCCCGTGCCGATGACGGCGACCCGCTTGCCGGCGAGGTCGTCCAGCGAGATGTTCCAGCGGCTCGTCGACACCGTCAGCCCGGTGAAGTTCTCCAGTCCGGGCACGTCGAAGTTCTTCGGCGTCGACAGACCGCCGGAGGCGGCGAGGAGGTAGCGGCCCCGGCGGGTCTCGCCGGAGTCGAGGGTCACCTCCCAGAGGTGCTCATCGGGGAGCCAACGGGCTCCCTTCACACGGGTGTTGAACCGGAAGTGCCGACGGAGGCCGAAACGGTCGGCGACGTGGTTGAGGTAGCTCAGGATTTCCGCCTGCGGGGCGAAGCGCTCGCTCCAGGTCCACTCCTGCTGCAGCTCTTCGCTGAACGAGTACGAGTAGTAGATGCTCTCGACGTCGCACCGGGCGCCCGGGTAGGTGTTCCAGTGCCAGGTGCCCCCCACGTCGGGCGCGGTCTCGAATCCGGCGAACGTCCAGCCCCGCTCGGCTGCCTTGTACGCGGCGTAGAGGCCGGAGAACCCGGCGCCGACGCACAGGACGTCGACGTCGGGGGTGGTGGACGAAGTGGGGTCAGTCATGGTCCGTGCCTTCTCGTGATCTGGAGCCGGGCGCCGACGTGCCACCGCTCTTGGTCATTCGTCTTAGTCGAATGACCAAGAAGGTAACCGCGGGTCGGTGCCCCGTCAATGCCCCGCCGGCCGTCAGGACGCCGAGGTCGTCGCCGCTCGGGCCGCGGCGACGCCGCGCAGATGCCGGACCACGTCATCGATCGCCGCGTCGGTCTTGGCGAAGACGCCGACCTCGGTGAAGAAGCCGTGGAAGACGCCTGAATGACGGATGCGCGTGACGCGTACGCCGTCGCCCTCCAGGCGTTCGGCGTACGCTTCGGCGTCGTCGCGCAGCGGGTCGACCTCGGCGGTCAGGACCAGGGCCGGCGGCAGTCCCCGCAAGGACGCCGCTCTCATCGGGGCCGCGTACGGGTCGACGGCCTCCGGGTCCGTGCCGACGTACTGCTCCCAGAGCCAACGCGCGTCGGCGGAAGTCAGCAGGGGCGCGTCGGCGAACTCCCTCCAGGACGCCCTGGCGAACGCGTCGTCGACCGCGGGATAGACCAGAACCTGGGAGGCGGGCAGCGCGAGCCCGAGGTCCCGGAGCCGGAGGCAGAGCGCGGCGGCGAGGTTGCCGCCCGCGGAGTCGCCGCCGACGGCGATCGTGTCGGGGTCGATGCCGTGCTCGAGGGCCGAGCCGCGCAACCAGGCCAGCGCGTCGAAGGAGTCCTCGAGGGCCGCCGGATAGGGGTGCTCCGGGGCGAGCCGGTACTCCAGGGACAGCACCGCCCATCCGGATCGTGCGGCCATGGCGCGGCAGACCTCGTCGACTCCGTCGAGGGTCCCGAGGACGAACCCGCCGCCGTGGAGATACATCAGCGCCGGCCGCGGGCCCGCGGCCGGCGGGCCGGGCGGGTGGTAGGCGCGAGCGCGAAGGGGGCCCGACCTGGTGGGCACGGTCAGCTCGTCGACGCGGTCGAGGGGGGTCAGGGGGCGGTCGGGCGGTGCGGTCGCGAAGAGCCGGCGCGCCGCCTCGGCTCCGAGTTCACGGACGGGCGTCGGCATCGCCTCGGCCAGGGTCATGGCTACGAGCAGCGCGTCCGCGTCGAGGCGTTCCCCGTGCGGCGGGAGTGGCTTGGGCATGTGATCGGCCTTCCGAACGGCGGATGAAGAGGGTGTTGACACTGTGTGACCCCGACCCCATCATGGTCAAGCGATCGAGTCATATGACCATGTAGATCGCGATCCCTTCGAGAAGGCGGGCGGCGCCCCGTGTCGCGTGTGATCTCGTAAGTCGAAAGGACCGAAGGATGACCGGAACCATGACGGCCCCCACGGCGACCTCTGCGGGTGCCGCAGAGGTCGCCGTCAGGATCGAAGACGATGCGAGTCCCCTGGTTCGATTGATCGGCCGTACGCTGCGTGACTCCGCCCGGGCCGGGCATGCGCTCGAGACCCTGCGGAGGACGACCGGCACCGCGGCGATCCGCTCCCACGACACGCCGCAGACCGCGACGATCAGCTTCGGCGAGAGCGGCGTCGACGTGGCCGGCGGCATCCCGGCCGAGCCGGACACGACCCTCACCGTCGACCTGAACGCGCGATTCGCGCCGGTCGAGGACTTCTCCGGCGACGCCGACCTGGCCGGAGGCGTCGTGCGGGCGCTGACGCCGCCCCTGCCGGACTGGCGCGAGGCCGCCCAGCGCTTCTGGGAAGCGACGCGGTCACTGCCGGGCATCCCCGACGTGCTGATCGCGGTCACCGAAGGGCCCGAGGGCCTGGAGCAGGCCGTGCTCGGCGACGGCCTCACGCAGTACCTGATCGCCGGAGCGCCCGAGACGCTCGCCGGCGTGTTCTCCGGTGCGGACGATCTCGTCGCGGTCCTGTCCTCGGGCGCGCTGGGGATTCAGGGCACCCTCTCCCAACTGTCGGTCATGACCGGCGCCTCCTGGAAGGTTCGTTACGATGTCTGAGCTCACGCAGCCCGTCACGGGCACCGACCGTCCGGACCCGCGAGTGCGAGCCGTCCGGCTCGAGGCGACGAACCACGAGGGCTGCTTCCTCGGCAAGAACGTCGCACCGGAGAAGTTCGACTCGGGCAGCGACAGCGGCTTCGCCTTCGCCGACCTGCTGTTCGGCCTCGACCTCGGCAACGTCCCCGTCTTCGGTGCCGCCTACCCGGAATGGCGTGGCCACCTCGACGACGTGTACCTCCGGCCGGACCCGTCGACGCGGGTGGAGTGGCAGCCGGGTCTGGACGCGGTCATCGGCGACTACTGGCTGAAGGACGGGCGACCGGTGCCCCTCTGTCCGCGCAACCTCGTGCGGAAGACGGTCGATCGACTGGCGTCGAACGGCTTCTCCGCAAAGGTCGCGGTCGAGATCGAGGCCACGGTGTTCGAGGAGTCGATCCACGAGGCACGCTCCCGTGGATACCGCGACCTCACGCCGCTCGGCGGAACCGCGGGAACGGCGTACCACCTCGCGAAGTCGAAGGACTGGGTCGAGTACATGAACGCGGTCGCCGACCGTCTCGACGAGGTCGGCATCGCGTGGGAGGCCTGGAGCGACGAGGACGCCGCCGGTCAGATCGAGCTCAACCTGGCGCCCGGAGACCCGATCGCCGTCTGCGACGCATGGGCGCGGACCCGCCAGATCATGCGCGAGGTCGCGTTCGAGCGCGGCCGCACCGTGACCTTCATGGCCAAGCCCACCGCCGGCTACGGCCAGGCGTCGCACATCAACCTCTCCCTCCAGCGCGACGGCATGAACGCCTTCTACGCCGAGGACGGACCCTCGAAGACGATGCTCCACGCCATCGGCGGCCTGCTCGCCACGATGGAGGGCAACACCTCCCTCGCGCTGCCGCAGATCACGTCCTACCGACGCCTGGTGGACCTCAGCGGACCGCCGGTCACCATCAGCTGGGGAATCAGCAACAAGACCACGGCCGTGCGGGCCGTCTGCGGGCACCCGAAGTACTCCCGCCTCGAGTACCGGCTTCCGGGCGCGGACGCGAACCTCTACCTCGCGCTCGCCGGCGTGCTGGCCGGGGTCGTCGCCGGTGTCGAGCGCAAGATCACCCCGCCGGAACAGGTCACCGACATGGCGTGGTGCCTGCCGCCGGGCCTGGGCGTCGAGCGGATCCCGGACACCATCACGAAGGCGGCCGCGGCCCTGGACGCGGACCCGGTGCTGCGAGAGATCCTCGGCGACGAGTTCGTCGACTACTGGATCGCCTCGCGCAAGTGGGAGTGGATGCAGTTCCACACCGCGGGCGGCGATCCATTCGCCGAGCTCTCGGAGTGGGAGTCGACCCGCTACTTCGAACTGCCGTGAGCGCGCTGCACGACGGGGCGGCCGCGGCGCGGCCGCTCATCGGCGTCACCGGACGGCGCTACCGGCTGGACCTCGTCAAGGGGGCGGACAGCCGGTACGGCGACCGGTGCATGGACAGCTACATGTCGGACTTCGCCGGCCGGATCGCACGGGCCGGCGGGCTCCCGGTGAACCTGACGTACGACACCGACGCGGCGGCGGTCTGCCACTGGCTGGCCGGCGTGGTGATCAGCGGCGGCCAGGACGTTCACCCGGCCCGCTGGGGCGGCGACGCGGCGGTGGTCCGCGACGTCGATCCACGGACCGACCCGATGGTGCACGACGTCGCGCGGGACGAGTACGAGGTCTCCCTCGTCCGCGCGGCGATCGAGCGGGGGATACCCGTGCTGGGGGTGTGCCGGGGCATGCAGGTGCTCAACGTCGCACTCGGCGGAACCCTCGTCGCCGACCTTCCGTCAAGCGCCGTGCGACACCTGTCGCCGGAGGCCGCACCGACCGACGGCACCGCCGACCACGTCGTGTCCTTCGAACCCGACACGATCGCGGCAGGACTGTTCGGGGAACGAGCAGTGACCAATTCCTGGCACCACCAGGCCGTCGACCGATGCGGTGCCGGCCTGGTCGTGACCGGCCGGGCGACCGACGGCGTCGTCGAGGCCGTGGAACTCCCGGGCGCCCCGGTCCTGGGAGTCCAGTGGCACCCGGAGTGGATGGAGAGCTCCGATCCGACGATGACGTGGATCGTCGAGGAGTCGGCCGGACGGCTTCGGGACCACAGGTACGCCGACCATGAGCAGAGGAGCTACTCGTGACCGCGAACGTGGCGGCCGAACGCGGGACGCACGCCCAGGCGCGGCGTCAGCCTGCGGTGAGGCCCGATCAGACGGGGGAGCACCCCTCCACCCCCACCCTGACCGCACTGCTGTCGCAGCGCGCACGACTCTCACCCGACGCCGAGTTCCTGCGCTTCGGCGAACGGTCGTGGACCTTCGCCCAGATCGACGACTGGACCTCCAGGCTGGCGCACCGGCTGATCGAGCTCGACGGCGTCCAGCCGGGCGACCGGGTCGCCATCATGCTCCCGAACGTCGTGCACTGGCCGGTCGCGTGGCTCGCCGCGCTCAAGGCCGGCGCGGTGGCGGTCCCCGTCAACTCCTCGTACCGGCGAGCCGATCTCACCTTCGTCCTCCGGGACTCGGGAGCGCGCGTGGTGTTCACCGACGCCGAGCGCGCCGGCCTGTTCGCCGAGGTGCTGGCGGCCGAACCCGATCTGGCCGGTGTCCGCGTCCTCGACGTCTTCGACGCCGGGGCGGAGCACTTTCCGGTGACGGCTCCCGCCGTGTCGATCGACGCCGGCACCCTGGCGAACCTGCAGTACACCTCGGGCACGACGGGGTTCCCGAAGGCGTGCATGCTCACCCACGACTACTGGGTCCGGCTGGGCTGGATCTGCGCCGCGGCGACCGGGCTCGGTACCGACGACGTGCTCCTGACGGCTCAGCCCTTCTCCTACATGGACCCGCAGTGGAACACGGCGCTGGCCCTGACCGTCGGAGCCCCGTTGGTGGTGCTGCCCCGGTTCTCCGCGTCGAACTTCTTCGCCGACGTCCGCCGGCACCGCGCCACCTTCTTCTACGTCCTCGGATCGATGCCGACCCTGCTGTTCAAGCAGCCGCCGTCTCCCGACGACCGCGACAACGACGTCCGTCTCGTGCTCTGCTCGGGCATCCCCGCCGGACTCCACGCCCCACTGGAGGAGCGATGGGGCGCCCCGTGGCGGGAGATCTACGGGATGACCGAGTCCGGGGTCGACCTCTTCAGCCCCTTCGACGACGCCGACGCCGTGGGAAGCGGAACCCTCGGCCGCGCGGTCCCGACGAAACAGGTCCGGATCGTCGACCCTGACGGGACCGAGGTGCCCGACGGCGAGCCCGGCGAGTTGATCCTCTCCGGCAAGCCGATGATGAACGGCTATTGGAACCGCCCCGAGGACACCGCCAGGGTGTTGCGCAAGGGGGGTCCCCCCGGCAATGAGGGCGTAGCCGCCGGGGGAGGCTGGCTCCACACCGGAGACCTCGTGGTCCGCGGCCCGGACGGCGGCATCCGGCTCGTCGGAAGGATCAAGGACATGGTGCGCCGCGGCGGCGAGAACGTCGCGAGCGTCGAGGTCGAGGCCGCCCTCGAGCGGGACGACGAGGTCGTCGCGGCCGCGGTCGTCGCCGAGCCCGACGAAACCCTCGGCGAGGAGGTCAAGGCCTTCGTGCAGCTCGCGGAAGGCGTGCCGGCCGGTCGTGCCACCGCCGAGCGGATCGTCACCCGGGCCGCCGGGGAACTGGCGCGCTTCAAGGTTCCGCGCTACGTCGAGTTCGTCGCCGACTTCCCCCGGACGCCGTCCGAACGCATCTCCAAGCCCGCCCTCAAGGCCCGGGCCGTGGACCGGCCCGGCGTCACCCACGACCTCGGTGCCCGGCGGAACAAGTCCGCCCCTCGTGCCACGGCCGGAGAGTTCCTCGACGTCGACGTCGTTCGGAACGTCGCGGTACTGACCCTGCGGCGCCCCGAGAAGCTGAACGCCATCGACGTCGCCACCCGACTGCGGCTCGCGAACGTCATCCGGGAGTTCGGCACCGGTGAGAGCGTGCGCGGCATCGTGCTCACCGGGGAGGGCCGGGCCTTCTCGGCGGGTGAGGACCTCCAGAGCGCGCCGACCACGGACGCCGAGGTCCGCGAGGCCTTCGAGAGCTTCCACGACATCACCCGGGCGATCCTGCACACACGGGTTCCCGTCATCGCCGCGGTCAACGGACTGGCGGTGGGCGGCGCCTCGGAGATCACGCTGTGCTGCGACGCGCGCATCGGAACGCCGGCGACGGAGTACTACCAGCCGGAGAACGGCCGGGGCCTCACGATCTCGAACGCGTCCAGCGTGCTCCTCGGCCGTCTGATCCGGAACCACGCGATGCGCATGGTCCTCGGATCCCCGCGCATCGGAGCCGACGAGGCCCTGCGGATGGGGCTCCTGGACGAGGTCGTCGAGCCGGACCACCTGGTGGGCCGGGCCGTCGACACCGTCATCGAATGGACCCCCGGGGGCGGCACGACGGCCCTCCACCTCGCCCTCCTGCGGCCGCAGCCCGACGAGATCGAGCGGGCCTTCGCCCGGGAGGACGACGCCGCGAGGAAGGCCTGGGACAGCGGGGTGCTCAGCGCCGGGATCCAGGGCTTCTGGAACGCCAGGAACACCCGCCCGTAGGGCCCGGCAGCGGGCGACCCCTCAGCTTCATCAGACGAACGACAGAGGAGACGTCGAGATGATCGACACCCAGGCCGCGGTGCTCACCGCGGTCAACGAGCCGCTCGAGCTGACCACGATCAGGGTGGACGACCCGGAACCGCACGAGGTGCGGGTCTCGGTCACGCACGTCGGGCTGTGCCACAGCGACCTCCACTACATGACCGGAACGGTGCCGGTCGACCTCCCGGTGGTGGTCGGGCACGAGGTGGCGGGCGTGGTCGAAGCGGTCGGCTCGGAGGTGACCGGGTTGCGCCCCGGCGACCGCGTGGTCGGCGCGCTGACCCCCTCCTGCGGCCGATGCGCCAACTGCGAGGCCGGCCGGTCGACCCAGTGCGGGCGCGTCGAGGAGGTGCGCCGCCGCCCGAGGCCCGCGTTCCGGACCACGAGCGGCCGGCCGATCGAACGGCTCGGCGACGTCGGCGCCTTCTCCCGGCACATCCTCATGCGCGAGAACGCGCTCGTCAGGCTCCCCGACGACGTACCCCTGCACGTCGGGTGCCTTCTGGCCTGCTGCGTCATCACCGGCGTCGGCGCCGTCTTCCGCGGCGCCCGGGTCCGCCCGGGCAGCACGGTCGCGGTCATCGGCTGCGGCGGCGTCGGCTCGGCCATCATCCAGGGGGCCAGGCTCGCCGGAGCGTCCGCCGTCGTCGCGATCGACCTGGACGACGCACGGCTGAAGGCCGCACGGGGCTACGGCGCCACCCACGTCGTCAACGGCGGAACGGCGGACGTGGTCGCGGAGATCCACGCCCAGCTGGGCGACGGGGTCGACTACTCCTTCGAGGCGGTCGGATCGGCCCGCACCGCGGCGACGGCCATGGCTGTCCTGCGCCCGACCGGCACCGCGTGCCTGGTGGGAATCGCCCCGGCCGGCACCGAGCTCAGCGTGCCCGCGTCCGACTTCTTCTTCGGCGAGAAGCGCCTCATCGGGTCCTACATGGGCTCGGGCCAGGCGCGCCAGGACATCGTCCAGCTCGCGCGGCTGTACCAGCAGGGGCGGCTGCTGCTCGACGAGATGGTCACCCGGGTCATCCCGTTCAACGAGATCAACGAGGGCTTCGAGGCGATGCGGTCGGGGGACGTGACCCGCATCGTCGTCGACCTTCAGTCCTGATCCACCAGCGATTGCAGAGGCGACTCACATGTCGAACGCCGAGATGACGATTCCCCAGCCGGTGAACTACATCGCCGACAGCTGGAGCGAGTGCGCCACGGTCCGGGGCGCGTGGAACATCGATCCGAACACCCGCGAGCCCCTGCACCGGATGGTCACGACCGTCCCCGGGGACCTCGAGCGGGCGTTGCGGCACGCCGAGCGGGTGTACGAGGTCGGCCGGTGGGACGAGGACGCACGCCGCGAGCGTGCGGCCGTCCTCGAACGCGTCGCCGCGATCATCGAGGCCCGGACCGAGGACATCGCCCGGACGGACTCGCTGACCAGCGGGACGCCGATCAGCGTCACGAGGAAGGTGGCGGCCTTCCTGCCCGCCAGGATCCGGTCCACGGCGGCCGACCTGGTCGCCATCCCCCGGGTCAAGGCCCTGGCGGCGGGCGGCCGGGACGTCCGTCTGTACAAGGTCCCCTGGGGGCCGGCGGCGATCCTGACTCCGTGGAACGGGCCGAGCTTCATCCCGGCGGCGAAGGTCGTGAGCGCCGTGGCGGCGGGCTGTCCGGTGGTCCTGAAGCCGTCGGAGCACGCTCCCGGCAGCGCCCAGATCATCGTCGAGTGCTTCGTCGAGGCGGGGCTGCCCAGCGGTGCCCTGCAACTGGTGCACGGTGGCGGAGACGTCGGTGCCGCGCTGACGGGCGACCCGCGCATCAAGATCGTCTCCTTCACCGGGGGGCCCGGTGCCGGCCGCGCCATCGCGCGGTCCGCTGCCGAGGACTTCAAGGTCCTCCAGCTCGAACTCGGCGGCAACAACCCCGCGCTCGTCCTGGAGGACGCCGACGTCGACGTCGCGGCCGACGGCATCTTCGAGGGCATGACGAAGCTGAACGGCCAGTGGTGCGAAGGGCCGGGCAAGGTCCTCGTCCACCGGAGCCTCGCCGGGGCACTGCTGGAAGCCCTGACCGAGCGCATCGCGAAGGTCGCCGTCGGTCACTCGCTGGACGACGACGTGGAGATCGGCCCGATCTCCAACGTGCCGCACTTCGAGACGCTGCGGAGGCGGGTCGAAGGGCTGCGGGACCTCGGCGCGGCCATCCATCAGCCGGCCCGCCTCCCCGCTCTCGACGGCCTGTTCCTCTCGCCGACCGTCGCGGCGGGAGCGGATCCGGCGAAGGCCACCGCCGAGCTGTTCGGCCCCGTCGTCTCCCTGTACGCCGTCGACTCCGACGAGCAGGCCCTGCGCGTCGCCAACGCGCATCCCTCGGGCCTCGACGCCTATGTGTTCGGGGCCGACACCGACCGTGCGATCGAGATCGGCTCCCGCCTCCTGTCGGGCGAGGTGCGCGTCAACGGCGCCAAGCTCGCCGACCTCGGTGACGACTCGGCCCAGAGCTTCTGGGGTCCGTCCGGCATCGGCGGCCACGGGCCGGCCGAGTCGGTGCGCGTCTTCTGCGGCGACAGGGTGGTCGGTGTCGACGGGCCCGACCTCCCGCTGTGAGACCGCGGAACCCCACTGTCGAGGAAGGTCTCGCCCGTGGCCGTCCCGATCGTCCGCACCACGGCCTCCTGTCGCCGCAGGAGGCCGTGACGTCCGCGAACGGGTCCTCAGGGCCGGCGGAGCCGGCTCGTGCGTCCCGCTCCGTGGTGAACGGTTCGCGGTCAGCCCAGTGCCGCCGGCACGGATGCGAGCCGAACCGCCAGCCAGCTGTCGAGTACCGCCGCGGTGACCTCCATCTGCTTCACCGCGGCGGACCGGTCCCCGTACGTCAACCAGTTCAGGGCGAAGCCATCGGCCAAGGTGGCGAGGACGTAGGCGATCTCATCGATGGTCTCCGCTTCGAGCGGGCGGCTCGAGGCCGTGCTCTGAAGCACGGTGCGCGCGGCCTCGAAGGCCTCGTCGTACACCCTGATGCCGAGGTCTTCGTGCTGCCGCCGTGCCCAGCTGATGAGTTCCAGCGCGGTCGCCGCGAAGTCGTCTGATTCGAGGTAGCACTCCATGAGCCCGCGCAGGAGCCGGCGGGCCGTCGTGGCCGGGTCGGCATGAGGGTCGTTCTCCCTGACCACCTCGCGGAACCTGCGGGCCACGAAAGCGTAGACGTCCGCGAACAGGTCTTCCTTGGTGTGGTAGCAGTAGTGCAGCGTCGCCAGGGGCGCCTGGGCCTGCTCGGCGATCCGCCGGGTCGTGGCGCCGTCGATGCCGTGGGTCGCGATGACCTTCACCGCTGCTTTGACGAAGTCGCTGCGCCGTTCTGCGGCGGGAATTCGTGGCACGACTTCCTCCCGTGTAGAGGGCGTCCCCCGCTAGTTGGACGCCTGACTAAGTCAACCCGCAGCCTAACAGTCGGGTCCGAGGCCGAGGGTTGTTATTACGACCTGGACACTACTTGGTCGTAGGTCTTGATCGGATGACCAAGTAGATTCTAGCGTATGAGGCGGATCACAAGATCCACCTCGGTGGTACCCCGAGCCGGGGCGTCAGGCCGGTGAACCCGGCCGGGCCGACAGCGCCTCCGAACGTCTCCACCTCACCCCGGTCGCCGCGACGAATCCGGCTGCGCGCTCGGCGATCTCCCCGTCGGCCGGCCGGCCCCCTTGCGGGGCGAGTCGCCGGGGCGGCGGAAGCGGTCCCTCCCGGCAGCACGGCCGCCTGGGTCCGAGCCGCTTCCCCGCCGTCCCGGCGAGGGTGCCGGCGTCACGGGCCTCGGGTCCCTGACCCGGGTCTCGAGCCGATCGGCGTCCGCGGCGGATCGCGTCGGCTCCGGCAACCCGTCACCAGCACCACGTCTCCCTTCCTGAACAGCCTTCCTGTCCCTTCCTGAACGGATCGAGCGAGCGCTCCGGCATCGGCCCCTCGACCGCACCTCCATCGGCGCCGGGCTCCTGGCACACGGCTGACCACGCATCGGAGAGAACTGTGACAGAAACCGACAAGACGGCCGGGGCGGCCCGAGACGTCAACGCCCGCCCGGCAGCGAAAAGGGCCGTACTCATCGCCATCGGCGCCCTGCTGGTCACCTTGACCAACGCGGTCGTCTTCGTCCTGCCTCCGCTCCTGCCGGTCATCCAGGAGCAGTACGGCCTCGCCACGGTGGCCGAGACGACGTGGCTCTACACGGCGCTGACCCTCGGCGGGGGAGCGGGCTTCATCCTGCTGCCGCGGCTCGCCGACGTGTACGGCGACCGCAAGGCCTCGGTGGTGGCGTCCGCGCTGCTCACGCTCGGCGCGCTCGTCCCCGCCGTGGGCGACTCCTACCCGACGCTGCTGGCCGGGTGCGCGTTCATGGGATTCGGCGGCGCGGCCCAGCTCCTTCCGCTCGGATTCCTGCGACGCAACCTGGGGGAGCGCGGCATCACGATCGGGGTCGCGGTCCTGGTCGTCGCCACCGGCCTGGGCATCGTCGTGGGCATGATCGGCGGCGGTCTGATCGTCGAGAACCTGTCGCTGCAGCGTTTCTTCGTCGTCCTGACGGC
>NZ_JAINVG010000104.1 GCF_020400725.1 Streptomyces sp. NK15101
CCCGTACCCGTGTTGGGAGCCCCCTCCTATGACCGCGCCCGAAACCCGGCCGCTCACCGCCGTCCGTTCGTTCCCCGCCGACTTCCTGTGGGGCGCCGCCACCGCCGCGTACCAGATCGAGGGAGCGGCGGCGGAGGACGGCCGCACCCCGTCCATCTGGGACACCTTCTCGCACACCCCCGGCAAGGTCTTCGAGGGCCACACCGGTGACGTGGCCGTCGACCACTACCACCGGTTCCGCGAGGACGTCGGGATCATGGCCGAACTCGGCCTGAACGCCTACCGGTTCTCCGTCTCCTGGTCCCGGGTCCAGCCCACCGGCCGGGGACCGGCCGTCCAGCAGGGCCTCGACTTCTACCGGCGGCTCGTCGACGAGCTCCTCGCCGCGGGGATCGAGCCGGCCCTGACCCTCTACCACTGGGACCTGCCGCAGGAGTTGGAGGACGCGGGCGGCTGGCCGGAGCGGGCGACCGCCGAGCGGTTCGCCGAGTACGCGGGGATCGTCGCCGACGCCGTCGGCGACCGGGTGAAGCGGTGGACCACGCTCAACGAGCCCTGGTGCAGCGCCTTCCTGGGATACGGCTCCGGGGTGCACGCGCCGGGCCGGACCGATCCGGTGGCCGCGCTGCGCGCCGCCCACCACCTCAACCTCGGGCACGGCCTCGCGGTCCGGGCACTGCGGGCCTCGCTGCCCGCGGACCGGCAGATCGCGGTCTCGCTCAACCTGCACGAGATCCGTCCGCTGACCGGTTCGGCACAGGACCTGGACGCGGCCCGTCGCATCGACGCCGTCGGCAACCGGATCTGGCTGGGCCCGATGCTGGAGGGCGCCTACCCGGAGGACCTGTTCGCCGACACGGCGCACCTCACCGACTGGTCCTTCGTCCGGGACGGCGACACGGCGGCGGCGCACCAGCCGCTGGACCTGCTCGCGATCAACTACTACACGCCGACGGTGGTCTCGACGGTCCCGGAGGGCGCGGAGAAGCCGCAGGACGACGGCCACGGCAACAGCGAGCACTCGCCCTGGCCGGGGGCGGACGCGGTCGCCTTCCACCGGGCGCCGGGCGAGCCGACGGCGATGGGCTGGGCGGTCGACCCGAGCGCGCTGTACGACCTGCTGACCCGGATCTCCGCCACGTACCCCGATCTCCCGCTGGTGATCAGCGAGAACGGGGCGGCCTACGAGGACGTGGTCGGTCCGGACGGTTCGGTGCACGATCCGGAGCGCGCCGCCTATGTGCACGCGCACCTGGAGGCGGTGCACCGGGCGATGTCGGACGGGGTGGACGTGCGCGGCTACTTCCTCTGGTCGCTGCTCGACAACTTCGAGTGGGCGTACGGCTACGCGAAGCGGTTCGGCGCGGTCCGGGTGGACTACGACACGCTGGAGCGCACCCCGAAGTCCAGCGCCCGCTGGTACGCGCGGGTGGCGCGCTCGGGTGAGCTGCGCGCTCCCGACGGGCGCTGACGCGGGACGGGGGAAGGGCAGTGCCGGGCGCCCGGCACTGCCCTTCCCGCAGGTGCTGCTCGTCCGTCAGATGTCGACGACGCGGTAGCCGATGACGTAGATGCCGCCGGAGCCCTCGACGGTGCGCCACTGGGTCTCGGCGCCGACCTCGCTGCCGGTGACGAGGGTGGCGCCGAGCTTGTCGTCGCCGCCGAAGGTGTCCTTGTCCCACAGGGTCAGGGTGCGGGCCTGCTCCTTGCCGAGGATGAGCGCGGCGTTGCCGTTGCCGTCCTCCATGGAGCGGACGTAACCGGTGCCCATGGTCTGGTAGCTGATGCCGTTGCCGGGCCAGACCTTGACGGCGTTGCCGTTGGCGTCGGTGATCTTGAGGTAGGCCTCGTCGTGGTCGCCCTCGCTGTTCTGCTGGCAGTGCAGTTCGAACAGCTCGATCTTCACGTAGTCGATCGGCTCGGCGTGCGCGGTGCCGGCGAAGGCGCCGAGGCTGCCGAGTCCGAGCAGGGCGGTGGCGGCCGTCCGGACGATTCGGTTCTTGCGCATGTGGTCCCCCCACACATCGGGTCACGCGTGTGACATGGTGTCCGGTCCGCCTTCCCGGCGGTCCCGGTGTGCCGTTTCCCCCCGGCACGACACCCACTGTGCCCGGCGGCCCCGCCCCGGCTCTACGCGCGTTCCGCTGGGTGGAACGCGCGGGGGGCTACGGGACCAGGGCGGTCGTCGGGGCCGGTGCCTGCCGGACGCCCCGGCCGAGCGCGCGGGTGACCGCGGCTCCCGCCTCGGCGACGGCCCGGGCCAGCGCGTCGAGTCCGCGGCCCGCCGGGACCATGCCGGCGAGCGCCGCGACCGTGCGGCCGTCCGGGGTGCGGACGGGCAGTGCGGCGCAGCACACGCCCTCCATCACGTCCTCCCGGTCGAGCACCGGCCCACCGCGGAGGGGCCCGCGCAGCGCCTTCCCGGCGGCGGTGTCGAGGCGGAACGCGATGCCGTCGCGCACGGGGAGGAGCGGCTCCAGGTCGCCGGGCACCGAACTCACGGTGATCGCCATGTCCTCGCGCAGCACGGCGAGGACGACGCTGGCGCCGGTGACGGCCCGGAGGCGCTGGAGCGGCAGCCGGGCGGCGGGGCGCAGACCGGGGTGCGGTTCCCAGGCCTGGCCGAGGCGGTAGAGCTGCGGGCCGACCCGGTAGCGGTTGCCCTTCCGTTCGACGGCGCCGACCCCGACCAGCTGGTCCAGCAGCCGGTGGACGCTGCCCTTGGGCACTCCGCAGGCGAGCGCGAGTTCGGTCACACCCGCCTCGTCGCCGTTCCGGCGCAGGGCGTCGAGCAGCGCGAACGCGCCTTCCAGCACTCCCCGGCCGCGCTCCTGGCGCCCCGGCGCGGCCGCCTTCGCGACGCCGCCCGTTCTCCGTGCCGTTCCGGTGTCCATGAATGAGTCCCCCTGACTCGCTACGCCCGGCCGTGGTCCCCCTATGGCGCGGCTGCGGGCACGGGTCCACGATGCCGCAGACCGGACCATTACGACGAAGGGCTTGCGCGCCCGGTCGTGTCGCCTCGGGCCCGGCCCGCCCGGCGGGGGACCCCTTAGGGTGGTCGGTCATGAGAGAAGCTCAACCGCCCGCCGCCCGGTCCCGTCGTCGCAGGACCGTCGGACTGGTCGCCGGGGCCACCGTGGTCGCGGGGCTCGCGACCGCGTTCGTCGTCGCAGCACCGCCCTCGGAGTCCGCGCCCCGCCCGGCGGCGAGGGCCACGGTGGCGGCGAGCCCCTGGATGCGTGCGGCCGGGGCGCCGCTGACGGTGATCGCCCACCGGGGCGCCCCGTCCGCGGCTCCCGAGAACACCCTGGTCTCCGACGAGGTGGCCCGGCGGGGCGGGGCCGTCTGGATCGAGAACGACGTCCAGCCCAGCAAGGACGGCGTGCCGTACATCCTGCACGACACCACCGTCGACCGGACCACGGACGGCACGGGGCCGATCCGCTCGCTGACCTCCGAGCAGCTCGACGCCCTGGACGCCGGCTCCTGGTTCGCGCCCGCCTACGCCGGCACCCGGGTTCCGACCCTGGCCGCCCAGCTCGCGGACCTCAGGGAGCGCGGCGGGAAGCTGCTCCTGGAGATCAAGGGCCGGCACAGTCGCGCCGAGGTGGACCGGATCGTCCGGGAGGTCCGGGAGCAGGACATGGCGGACCGGGTCTTCGTGCAGAGCTTCGACATCCCGTCCCTGCGGTACGCCCACGAGCTGGCGCCCGAGCTGCCGCTCGGCCTGCTGCGCGGCACCCTGGACGCCGATCCCGTCGCGCTCGCCCGGGAGCTGGACCTCGCCGCGTACAACGTCTCGGACGCCGCGCTCGCCACCCGTCCGCAGCTGGTCGGCGACCTGCACGCGGCCGGCGTCGCCGTGAACGTGTGGACGGTCGACGCCCCGGCGCGCTGGAAGGCCCTGGACGCGCTCGGCGTGGACGGCGTCATCACGAACCGTCCCACCGAGCTGGGCGGCTGGTCGTCCGGCCGGACGAGCTGAGCGGCGCCGGGCGGCCGGTCAGCGGGGGGTCAGTTCCCGCAGGAGGTCGGGGTTGACCACCCGGAGGATCGTCGCGATGTCACCGGGGTCGGCCGCCGGCCACAGGACGGCCCTGGCCGCGCGGTACTTGGCGGCCAGCCGTTCCCGCTGGGCGGGCGGCAGGGCGGCGGCCCGGTCCGCGCGGCTGTTGTGCGCGTTGTCGGCGATCTTCACGAGGGTGGCGTCGGGATCCTCCGCGATCCGGCGGAGCTTCTCCTCGTAGGCCGTGTCCGGGCGGTTGGTGACGGCTTCGACGAGGGCGACGACCCGGGCGGGGATCCCGGCGGCGCGCAGCCGCTCCGCCGTCCACCCGGTGTCCTCGATGACGTCGTGCAGCAGACCGGCCATGGCCAGGTGCGGGCCGAGCGGCTCCAGGCCCGCGGCGACGGCCCGGACGTGGGCGACGTAGGGCACGCCGGTCTTGTCGACCTGCCCGGCGTGCGCGCGGTCGGCCAGTTCGTCCACTTCGGCGAGAGTCTTCATGTCTCCCATCATGGCGGGGCCGTGCGCCGGGCGCGGTCGTCACACGCTGTTCACGCGGAACCGGGAATGCCCGTCCCGCGGCCCCCGGTTGCCGGATGCATGACCCTTGGAGTGACGCTCGGTTCGACCTCCCGGCAGCTTCCGATCGACGACACGGTGCGGCTCGCGCGGGAGGCGCACGACGCCGGCCTGCACTCGGCGTGGTTCGGCCAGTCCTTCGCGTACGACTCTCCCTCGCTCGCCGCGGTCGTCGGGCGCGAGGTGCCCGGGCTGCAGGTCGGGACGTCCGCGATCCCGGTCTTCGGCCGCCATCCGCTGCTCGTCTCCAGCCAGGCGCAGACCGCGCAGGCCGCGACCGGCGGCCGCTACCACCTCGGGCTCGCCCTCGGCACCCGGCACCTGACCGAGACCGCGTTCGGCCTCCCGTACGAGCGGCCGATCGGGCTGCTCAGGGAGTTCCTCACCGCCCTGCGGCCGCTCCTGGAGACGGGCGAGGCCGACTTCCACGGGGAGCTGCTGACCGCGACGACGCCGTACCCGGCGGCGGTGCCGGGGGCGGACCGGCCGCCGGTGCCGGTGCTCGTCGCCGCGATGGGCCCGCAGGCCCTGCGCGTCAGCGGTGAACTCGCCGACGGCGTCCTGCCGTTCCTCGCGGGTCCGCGTGCGCTGGCCGAGCACATCGTCCCGGCCGTGACCGCCGCCGCCGAGGCGGCGGGCCGGTCGGCGCCCCGGATCGTGGCCCTCGTGCCGGGCGTGGTGACGGCGGACGCCGAGGGCGTACGGGAGAAGGCGGCGGAGGCGCTCGCGCTCTACGAGCGGATTCCCTCCTACCAGCGTGCGATCGAGCTCTCCGGCGCCGACCGGGCGGCCGGGCTGGCCGTGATCGGCGACGAGGGGGCGGTCGCCGCCGAGGTGCGGCGCTACCGCGAGGCGGGGGCGACGGAGGTGGTCTTCACCGCCACCGACCTGGGCGGCGAGGACGACCGCCGCCGCACCTGGAAGCTCCTCGGCGAATTGTCGCGCGGCTGAGCCGACCGTTCGGCTCCCGCCGCTCAGCTCCTGCCCGCGCCCTGGGGCACCGTCTCGGCCTCGGCCGGTTCCTCGCCCTCGGTGTCCAGGTGGGGCAGGATCCGGTCCAGCCAGGCGGGGGTCCACCAGGCGTGGCGGCCGAGGAGGGTCATCACGGCGGGCACGAGCAGCAGGCGCACCACGGTGGCGTCGATGAGGACGCTGGCGGCGAGGCCGAGGCCGAGCATCTTGACGACGATGTTGTCGGAGACGATGAAGGCGGCGAAGACGCTGACCATGATCAGCGCGGCGCAGGTGATGACCCGGGCGGTGATCTCCAGGGCGTGGGCCACGCTGGCCTTCGAGTCCCCGGTGCGCAGCCAGGCCTCGCGGACGCGGGACAGCAGGAAGATCTCGTAGTCCATGCTGAGTCCGAAGACGATGGCGAACATCATCATCGGCACGTAGCTCTCGATGGGCACCTTGCCGTTGACGCCGAGCGCGGGTCCGCCCCAGCCCCACTGGAAGACGGCCACGACGACGCCGTAGGAGGCGGCGATGGAGAGCACGTTGAGCACGGCCGCCTTGACCGCGACGAGGAGCCCGCGGAAGACGATGAGGATGACGAGGAAGGCCAGCCCGACCACGACGGCGATGATCAGCGGCAGGCGGCTGGAGACGATGTCGAGGAAGTCGACCTGGGCGGCCGTGTTCCCGGTGACGTAGGTCTGCGCGTCGGTGCCGGCCACCGCCTGCGGGAGGACGTCGTCGACGAGGTGGTTGGTCAGCCGGGTGGTCTTCTCGTCCTGCGGGGAGGCCACGGAATAGGCGGTGCCGACGAGGACGTCCCCGTCGGAGGTGGTCTGGAGCGGGGTGATGTAGGCGGCGTCGGGGACGCCCGTCAGCGTGTCCTTGAGCTTGGTGCCGAGGTCGGCCCGGTCGGCGGCGGGCACGGCCGTCTGGTCGACGACGACGGTGAGCGGTCCGTTCGCGCCGGGGCCGAAGGCCGTGGAGATCAGGTCGTAGGCCCGCCGGTCGGTGAACGACTCGGGGTCGGCGCCGTCGCCGATGTGGCCGAGCTGGATGAAGAGCAGGGGGAAGGCCAGGACGAGCAGGACCAGGACGCCGCCGGTGAGGAACCACCAGGGGCGCTTCTCGACGCGTTGCGCGTAGCGGTGCCAGGTGCCGTGCGCGGGCGCGCCGGGCTCGGCGTCGGTCTCCGCCACGGGCTTGCGGACGTGGTAGCGGTCGATCCGGCGGCCGACGAGGCCGAGCATGGCCGGGACGAGGGTGAGCGCGGCGACGACGGCGGTGACGACCGTGAAGGCGGCCGCCAGGCCCAGTTTGCCGATGAAGGTCACGCCGGAGACCCACAGACCGGACAGGGCGATGATGACCGTACAGCCGGAGACCAGGACCGCGCGGCCGCTGGTGGTGGTCGCGCGGGCGGCCGAGTCGGCGGGATCGTGGCCGTGCATGAGGTTCTGGCGGTGGCGGGTGATGAGGAACAGCGCGTAGTCGATGCCGACGCCGAGGCCGATCATGGTGGCCAGGGTGGGCGAGACGGTCCCGAAGGTGAAGGCGGCCGCCATCAGGCCCAGCAGGGCGAGGCCGCAGATCGCTCCGAGGAGTGCGGTGACCAGCGGCATGACGGCGCCGATGACGCTGCCGAAGCCGATGAGGAGGACGACGATCGCGACGGCGAAGCCGATGGCCTCGCTGCTGCGGTCGTCGGCCGTCGGCCGGGCGAGTTCGCCGAGCGAACCGCCGTACTCGACGGTGACGCCGGCGTCCCGGAGCGGCTGGACGGCGGCGTCGACGCCGTTCAGGTAGTCGGTGCCGAGGGTGGAGGGCGCCACGCTGAAGCGGACGGTGATGTAGGCGGTCTTGCCGTCGGTGGAGAGCGGGCCGACGTTGGGCGTGCCGGCCGGGAGCGCGGGCGGCGTGGTCCCGGGCGGCGGCAGCGGGTTCTGGGCGCCGATGACGTCGGGGAGCTTCGCCAGGGCGGTGACGGCGGAGTTGACCGCGGACGACTCCTGCGTGAGGGGCTTGGAGGGGTCGTTCAGGACGACCTGGGCGCTGTATCCGCCGGCGGCGGGATCGTGCGCCTGGAGGACGTCGAGGCCTTCGGCCGACTGCACTCCGGGGAGTGCGAAGTCGTCGGAGAACATTCCGCCGACGGCCCGGTCGGCGATCTGGAGTCCCGCGACCGCCGCCAGCCAGAGGGCGATGACGACGAGGAAGTGGCGGGCACTCCAGTGACCGAGTCGGTAGAGGACGCCTTTGGAGGGTGCTGACCGGCTCTTGGCCGGGCTTCCTGCGTTCATGGCGTGGCCGTGTCCGGATAGGGAGATCCCCGAGCGGTTCCGGCACCCGCGTGGTGCGGGCCTACCCCGTCCATTGTTCGCCCGGCGTCGCGCTCCGGCATCTCGACCGGGGGGGGAGACCGACGGGAAGATCGGGGAAGGCCGGTGGGAAGTCGGCGGGAAGCGGGTAGGAAGCCGCCCGGGGCGGGCGGTGGGCCCGTGGCATTCCGGGAAAGGGGAGCGGCATGCGGGACGAGGGCGCCGGGCGGAAGCCTCTGTCGGCGGCGGAGCTGTTCGACGATCTGGGCATGGCGTACGAGCGGGCCTTCGGGCGTCTGCCGGAGCAGTCGGCGGCGGTGGACTGGCTCACGGGGCGCCTGGGCGCGGGAGCCCGGGTCCTCGACGTCGGCAGCGGCACGGGGCGGCCGGTCGCCGACCGTCTGGTGCGGGCCGGGTGCGCGGTGACGGGCATCGACGTGTCCGGGGAAATGGTGGGGCTGGCCCGCGCGCAGGTGCCGGGGGCCGTGTTCGAGCAGGTGGACGTGCGTGACTACGACGCACCGCCGGAGGGTTTCGACGCCGTCTGCGCCTTCTTCCCGCTGCTGATGATGAGCCGGGCGGAGGCGTCCGCCGCCCTGGAGCGGATGGCGGGCTGGGTGGCGCCCGGGGGCTATCTGGTGTCGGCCACGGTGCCGGCGGACGTGGACGGGGTGGAGATCGAGTTCATGGGCCGGCCGGTCAGGGTCTCCAGCTTCTCGGTCGAGGAGTACGTGCGGACGCTGCGGGAGGACTGCGGTCTCGACGTCCTCCGGCACGAGGTGTCGGTCTTCCGGCCGGACGACGAGCGGGCGGTTCCGGAGGAGCATCTCTTCTGCTTCGCGCGGCGCCCCGTCGGGGCCGGCGGCGGGGGCGTCTGAGCCCGGCGCCGGGAGGTCCGCCATTCGGTCAACCGTCTCGGGAAGCGGAAGAGAAGAAGGTCACAGTCGTACGCACTCCTGCTCCTTTGTGGATCTCCCCTAGCATCCGAGCCATGACGGTCCTGCCTGACGACGGGCTCTCCCTGGCGTCCGAATTCCCAGACGCGCCACATGAGCAGTGGCAAAACCTCGTGGCGGGCGTCCTGCGCAAGTCGGGCAAGGAGGTCTCCGGCGCCGCCGCCGAGGACGCCCTGTCCACTCTGCTGGAGGACGGCCTCGCCACCCGCCCGCTGTACACCGCGCGCGACTCCGCGCCCGACCCCGGCCTGCCCGGCTTCGCGCCCTTCGTGCGCGGCGGGCGCGCCGAAGGCAACACCACCGACGGCTGGGACGTGCGCCAGCTCCACGTGACGGCCGACGGCGAGGCCGTCCTCGCCGATCTGGAGAACGGCGTCACCTCCCTCTGGCTCCGTGTCGGCGGCGCCGGCATCCCGGTGTCCTCGCTCGACGGCGTCCTGGAGGGCGTCTACCTCGACCTCGCGCCCGTCGTCCTCGACGCGGGCGACGAGACGGAGGCGGCCGCCGAGCGGCTGCTGAAGCTGTACGAGGAGCGGGGGGTCGCTCCGGAGGCGGCCCGGGGCAACCTCGGCGCGGACCCGCTGGGCCACGAGGCCCGCACCGGCCGCGCGGCGTACGACCTCGCGTCCGTCGCGGGCCTCGCGCGCCGCTGCGCCGACCGGTACCCGGGGCTGCGGGCCCTGACCGTGGACGCCCTGCCGTACCACGAGGCCGGCGGCTCGGCCGCGCAGGAGCTGGGCTGCTCGCTCGCGACCGGAGTCGCGTACCTGCGCGGGCTGACCGAGGCCGGACTGAGCGTCACGGAGGCGTGCGGCCAGCTGGAGTTCCGCTACGCGGCCACCGCCGACCAGTTCCTGACGATCGCGAAGCTGCGTGCCGCGCGCCGTCTGTGGGCCCGGGTGGCCGAGGCCTGCGGCGCCCCGGAGGCGGGTGCGCAGCGCCAGCACGCGGTGACCTCGCCGGTGATGATGACGCGCCGCGACCCGTGGGTGAACATGCTGCGCACGACCATCGCGACGCTCGCGGCGGGCGTGGGCGGTGCCGACAGCGTCACCGTGCTGCCCTTCGACGACGCGCTGGGCCTGCCGGACGCGTTCTCCCGCCGGATCGCCCGCAACACCTCCGGCGTCCTCATCGAGGAGTCCCACCTGGCCCGGGTGATCGACCCGGCGGGCGGTTCCTGGTACGTGGAGCGGCTCACCGACGAACTCGCGCACGCCGCCTGGGAGTTCTTCCAGGGCATCGAGCGGGAGGGCGGCCAGGCCGCCGCGCTGCGTTCCGGCACGATCGGCGAGCGGCTCGCCGAGACCTGGGCCGCGCGCAGCAGGAAGCTCGCCACCCGCCGCGAACCGATCACCGGCGTCAGCGAGTTCCCGCACCTCGCGGAGAAGCCCGTGGACCGCGCTCCCGCGCCGGAGGCCCCGTCCGGCGGTCTCCCGCGCGTGCGGCGCGACGAGGCGTACGAGGCGCTGCGCGCCCGTTCCGACGCGCACCTCGCGGCGACCGGCGCCCGGCCCCGCGTCTACCTGGCCGCGCTCGGCCCGGCGGCCGCGCACTCGGCCCGGCTCACCTTCGCCGCGAACCTCTTCCAGGCGGGCGGCATCGAGGCCGTCACCGAGGGCACGTTCGAGGAGAGCGGCGCCCGCGAGGCCTGCCTGTGCTCCAGCGACGCGCTGTACGAGGAGGGGGCGGAGGCCGCCGCCGGGGAGCTGCGCGCGGCCGGGGCCGAGCACGTCCTCCTCGCGGGGCGCCCCGGATCGTACGCCGGTGTCGACACGTACGTCTTCGCCGGCTGTGACGCCGTCGCCCTGCTCTCCACCGCCCTCGACCGCATGGGAGTGTCCTGATGTCCATCCCCGATTTCTCCGGGATCGAGCTCGGGGCACAGGCCGCCGCCGGTGGCCCCGACGAGTGGCGCTCGGCCGTGAAGAAGGCGGCGGGCGGTGACGACCTGCTGTGGGAGACCCCGGAGGGCATCGCCGTCAAGCCGCTCTACACCGGGCAGGACCTGGAGGGCCTCGACTTCCTGGACACCCTGCCGGGCGTGGCCCCGTACCTGCGCGGCCCGTACCCGACGATGTACGTCAACCAGCCCTGGACGATCCGTCAGTACGCCGGTTTCTCCACGGCCGAGGAGTCGAACGCCTTCTACCGGCGCAACCTCGCGGCCGGCCAGAAGGGCCTGTCGGTCGCCTTCGACCTGCCGACCCACCGCGGCTACGACAGCGACCACCCGCGCGTCACCGGTGACGTCGGCATGGCCGGCGTGGCCATCGACTCGATCTACGACATGCGCCAGCTGTTCGACGGCATCCCGTTGGACAGGATGTCCGTGTCGATGACGATGAACGGCGCCGTGCTGCCGGTCCTCGCGCTGTACATCGTGGCCGCCGAGGAGCAGGGCGTACCGCCGGAGAAGCTGGCCGGGACCATCCAGAACGACATCCTCAAGGAGTTCATGGTCCGCAACACGTACATCTACCCGCCCGGGCCGTCGATGCGGATCATCTCCGACATCTTCGCCTACACCTCGCAGCGGATGCCGCGCTACAACTCCATCTCCATCTCCGGTTACCACATCCAGGAGGCGGGGGCGACGGCCGACCTGGAGCTGGCGTACACGCTGGCGGACGGCGTGGAGTACATCCGCGCGGGGCGCGAGGCCGGGCTCGACGTGGACGCGTTCGCGCCGCGCCTGTCGTTCTTCTGGGCGATCGGCATGAACTTCTTCATGGAGATCGCCAAGCTGCGCGCCGCCCGGCTCCTGTGGGCGAAGCTGGTGAAGCAGTTCGACCCGCAGAACGCCAAGTCGCTGTCCCTGCGGACCCATTCGCAGACCTCGGGCTGGTCGCTGACCGCGCAGGACGTCTTCAACAACGTCACGCGCACGTGCGTGGAGGCGATGGCGGCCACCCAGGGCCACACCCAGTCGCTGCACACCAACGCCCTCGACGAGGCCCTCGCGCTGCCCACCGACTTCTCGGCGCGCATCGCCCGGAACACGCAGCTGCTGCTCCAGCAGGAGTCGGGCACCTGCCGGACGATCGACCCGTGGGGCGGCAGCGCGTACGTCGAGAAGCTGACGTACGACCTGGCCCGCCGCGCCTGGCAGCACATCCAGGAGGTCGAGCAGGCCGGCGGCATGGCCAAGGCCATCGACGCGGGCATCCCGAAGCTGCGCGTGGAGGAGGCCGCGGCCCGTACCCAGGCCCGCATCGACTCCGGACGCCAGCCGGTGATCGGCGTCAACAAGTACCGGGTGGCGTCGGACGAGCAGATCGACGTCCTCAAGGTCGACAACTCCTCCGTCCGCGCGCAGCAGATCGCCAAGCTGCGGCGGCTGCGCGAGGAGCGCGACGAGACCGCCTGCCGGGACGCGCTCGACGCGCTCACCAGGGCGGCGGGCGGCGACGGCAACCTCCTGGACCTCGCGGTGCGCGCGGCCCGTGCGAAGGCCACCGTCGGCGAGATCTCGGAGGCCCTGGAGAAGGTCTACGGCCGTCACGCGGCGCAGATCCGTACGATCTCCGGCGTGTACCGAAACGAGACAGGCGAGTCCCCCTCCGTGGAGCGCACCCGGGCCCTGGTCGACGCCTTCGGCGAGGCCGAGGGACGCCGGCCCCGCATCCTGGTCGCCAAGATGGGCCAGGACGGGCACGACCGCGGCCAGAAGGTGATCTCCACCGCCTTCGCCGACCTGGGCTTCGACGTGGACGTCGGCCCGCTGTTCCAGACCCCGGCCGAGGTGGCGCGTCAGGCCGTCGAGGCGGACGTGCACATCGTCGGGGTCTCGTCGCTGGCCGCGGGGCACCTGACCCTCGTGCCGGCGCTGCGGGAGGAGCTGGCGGCGGAGGGCCGTGAGGACATCATGATCGTGGTCGGCGGCGTCATCCCCCCGCAGGACGTGGCGACGCTCCTGGAGATGGGTGCGGCGGCCGTGTTCCCGCCGGGGACGGTGATCCCCGACGCGGCCCACGACCTGGTGACCCGGCTGGCGGCCGACCTCGGACACGACCTGTGATCGGTCTCGACACGTACGTGAAGGGCGTGCTCGACGGGAAGCGGGCGGTGATCGCCCGCGCGATCACCCTCGTCGAGTCGACCCGCCCCCAGCACCGTGCGCTGGCGCAGGAGCTCCTCACGGAGCTCCTGCCGCACAGCGGCAAGGCCGTGCGGATCGGGATCAGCGGGGTGCCCGGGGTCGGGAAGTCCACCTTCATCGACGCGTTCGGGACGATGCTGACGGGGCTCGGCCACCGGGTGGCGGTGCTCGCGGTCGACCCGTCGTCGACCCGTACGGGCGGCTCCATCCTCGGCGACAAGACGCGGATGGAGCGGCTCGCCGTCGACCCGGCGGCCTTCGTCCGGCCCTCCCCCAGCGCGGGCACGCTCGGCGGGGTCGCGAAGGCGACCCGCGAGTCGATGGTCGTGATGGAGGCGGCGGGCTACGACGTGGTGCTCGTGGAGACGGTGGGCGTCGGCCAGTCCGAGACCGCCGTGGCGAACATGGTCGACTCGTTCCTGCTGCTCACCCTGGCCCGTACGGGCGATCAGCTCCAGGGCATCAAGAAGGGCGTCCTGGAGCTGGCCGACGTGGTCGCGGTCAACAAGGCGGACGGCCCGCACGAGCGCGACGCCCGCGCCGCCGCGCGTGAACTGGCGGGGGCGCTGCGGCTGATGCACGGCGCCGACGCCGTCTGGACGCCGCCGGTCCTCAGCTGCAGCGCACGGGAGTCGGCGGGCCTCGACGAGGTCTGGCAGCGGCTGCGGCAGCACCGCACGCTCCTCGACTCGACCGGCCGCCTCACGGCCAAGCGCCAGGACCAGCAGGTCGACTGGACCTGGTCGATGGTCCGCGACGAGCTGCTGCGGCGGCTGCACACCGACCCGGCGGTCCAGGCGGCCACGCCCGCGCTGGAGCGGCGGGTCAGGGACGGCGAGCTCACGGCGACCCTGGCCGCCGAGGAGATCCTGAAGGCCTTCGGGGAGCGGGAGCGCCGGGACTGAGGCATGCAGGAGGGCGTCTGAAGGGGATTCCCCTTCAGACGCCCTCCTGCATGCCCGGGCTCAGGCGTTCTTCTCCATGCCCGGCCGCAGCCGTTCCAGCAAGGCGTACAGGGTCGCGCTGTCCTCCGCGCCGAGCGTGTCGAGGGCGCCGTGGGTCGCCTGCATCTCCTCGCGGACCCGCCGGATGACGTCGCGGCCCTCGTCGGTCGCCACGACGTTCTTGACGCGCCGGTCGGAGGCGTCGGCCTCGCGGCGCACCAGGCCGCGGCCCTCCAGGCGGTCCACGATCCCGGTGACGTTCGACGCGTCGCAGACGAGCAGCGTGGCAAGGGCGCGCATCGGCAGCGGGCCGTTCAGCTGGGCGAGCACCTTGGCCTGGGTGGAGGTCAGTCCGTGGTGGGCGGCGGCCGCGGCGAAGTCGCGCCACTGGGCCGTGCCGATGGCGGCGAGGAGCTCAAGCAGCTGGAGCTTGGTGGGCGTCTCGGGGGTCGTCGCGCTCATGCTTCGAGCGTACTCACGATCCTTGACATTATCAATTGTTTACTTAAGCACCTCAAGTATTTACTTGACCTCCTCAACCTTCGCGGCCTACCTTCGTCGCATTACTTGATGACATCAAACATCCACGACCTGAAGCACCGAGAAGGCCCCCACCCATGAGTCACGAGACCACCCCGCCCGCCGCCGATCCCCGGCGCGAGACGCTCGTCGTCTTCGCGCTGAGCCTCGCCGCCATGGTCGTGTCGATGATGCAGACCCTGCCGGTCCCGATCCTCGGCCTCATCCGCGCCGACCTCGGCACCTCGGCCGCCGACGTGAGCTGGGTGACCACCGCCACGCTGCTCTCCGCCGCCGTCTTCACCCCGCTGCTCGGCCGCTTCGGCGACCAGCACGGCAAGAAGCCCACCCTGGTCGCCGTCCTCGGCGTCATGGTCGCCGGCTCCGTCGTCGCCGCCCTGGCGACCTCGCTCCCCCTGCTGATCCTCGGCCGCGTCCTCCAGGGCGCCGCCACCGCGATCTTCCCGCTGGCCCTGTCGGTGCTGCGCGAGGAGGTCCGCCCGCAGAAGCTGCCCGGCGCGATGTCCCTCGTCAGCGGCACCCTGGCCTTCGGCAGCGGCCTCGCGCTCGTCGCCACCGGTCTGCTCACCTCCGGCTCCGACGCCGACTACCGCAGCGCCTTCTGGATGGCCACGGGCTTCGCCGCGATCGCCCTGCTCGCGGTCGTGTTCCTGGTCCCCGCGACCCGCCACAAGACCGGCGGCCGCACCGACTTCCTGGGCGCGCTCACCCTCGGCGCCACCCTGCTGCTGCTCCTGCTGCCGATCTCGCAGGGCCACGAGTGGGGGTGGACCTCCGGCCGCACCCTCGGCGGCTTCGCCGGCGCGGCCGTCATGACCGTCGTCTGGGTCCTCACCGAGCTCAGGGTCCGCGAGCCCCTCGTCGACATGCGGATGTTCGTGCACCGGCCGGTGCTCATGGCGAACCTGGCCGGCGTCCTCGTCGGCTTCGGCATGTTCGCGAACTTCCTGGGCGTCTCGTACCTCGTCCAGATGCCCGAGGCCCTCACCGGCTACGGCTTCGGCGCGTCCATCCTGCGGGCCTCCGTCGAGTTCCTGCTGCCCGGCGCGATCGTCTCCCTGCTCGCCTCGCCGATCGGCGGCCGGCTCGTCCGCCACCGCGGTCCCCGCACCGCGCTGACCCTGGCCGCCGTCCTGGGCGCCGTGGGCTTCGGCTGGCTCGGCCTCGACCACGGCCACACCGCCTCCGTGATCGGCGCCGGCGTGATCGTCGGCGCGGCCGTCAGCTTCGGCTACGCGGCCATGCCCGCCGTCATCATGGCGAGCGTCCCGCACCACCAGAGCGGCATCGCCAACGGCATCAACTCCATCTCCCGCTCCACCGGCAGCGCGATCGGCAGCGCCGTGGTCACCACGATCCTGGCGTCGAGGACGATCGAGCACCTGCCCGCCGGCGTCCCGGCCCTGCCCGCCGAGTCCGGCTTCACCCTCACCTTCGGGATCGGCGCCGTCGCCTTCGCGCTCGTCGCGGTCATCGCCCGCCTCGGCCTGCGGACCGGTCGGGCGTCCCGTACCGAGCGGGTGGGCGCACCGGCCGCCGGGACCGCCGAGAAGGAGAAGGCGGCCGCGGCATGACGGAAGGGACGGGCCCGTCGGACGGGCCCGTCCCTCTTTTCCGTACCGCCGTCGGGTCAGACGCGGTCGGCCGCGATCAGGACGTACTGGAAGGAGCCGTCCTTGTACGACTCGATGAACGCCTCCTCGATGCCGGTGACCAGCGAGGACGTGGCCCGCAGCTCCCAGTAGGGCAGGGTGTCCGGCGTCAGGTCGACGACGGCCTGCGGAACGAGCCGGTTGTCGGCCATCGCGCGCAGGTACTCACGGCGGGAGTGGATGTTGCACTCGAAGTGCGCGTTGATCTGGGAGACCCACTTCGAGGGCTGGCCGTACTTCGGGTTCCAGCAGCCGGTGATGGTCACGTAGCGCCCGCCGACCTTGAGGAACCGGGAGTGCTCGGCGAACAGGTCGTCCAGGTCGACGTACATGCTCGACTCGTTGTTCCACGAGGCGGCGATGCTGCCCTTCTCGAAGGGGGTGTCGAGCATGTTGCACACCTGGGCGTGGACATGGGTCTCGATGCCCAGCTCCTTGGCGCGCTTGTTGCCGAACTCGGCCTGCGTGGAGGAGAGGGTGACGCCCTCGACCTTGCAGCCGAAGCGCTGGTGGGCCATGACGCTCGAACCGCCGCGGCCGCAGCCGGCGTCGACCAGGGTGTCCTCGTGGCCGATCGGGCCCAGGTGGTCCAGGAGGAGCTCGGCCTGCGCCGACTCCAGCCGGTGCAGCTCGGTGATCAGCTTCTTCTCGTACTCGCTGTCCTCGACGTCCCCGAGGGCGGCGTGGTCGACGGCGCCGATGCCGTAGTGGTGGTGGTACAGCCCGTCGACATCACCGAGGCGCAGGTTCACGGGCCTGGCCTCGGCGTTCCAGTAACGGGCGATGTCTCCCTGGTACGGCGTCGCCGGGCCGGGAACGAACGCGGAGGTGCCGTTGACGGTGGGGAGCTCGGTGTTGGTCACAGATGAATCCGTTCTTACCAGAAATCGGGCAGGCTGTAGCGGTACGTATTGGTCTGGTGCCAGTAGTGGTTGCCGTCCACCCACACGGCCACTCCGCGCAGGAAGCGGAGCACCGTGGGGACGGGGCAGGCGGCGGCCAGTTCGGCGGACGCGGCCTCGAAGTCGCGCATGAGGTCGTTGTGGACCTCGATGGCCTTCAGGTAGGCGTCCTTCTCCGAGAGGGACTCCCGCTCGGCGAGCACCACGGGCAGGTTCATGTGCCGGCCGGGGCTGGCGAGTTCCTTGGTGTACGAGTACAGGTCGTTGACGATGGTGCTGGCGTTGCCGGCGAGCGCCAGGACCCGCTGCATCGCCGGCTGGGCGTGCAGGTCGGCGGGGAGTTCGTAGCCGCCGACGGTGTCGGTGATGGTGGGACAGGGGCGGAAGTTGTTGAACTGACGCATCGCCAGGTACTCCCACACCTCCGGCACGTGGTTCGTCTCGTCCCACGCGGCCTCGGCGAGGTAGCCCATGTGCAGCCGGGCCATGTCGTGCCGGAACCGGTCGGCCTGGGAGGGTGTCGCCAGCCGGACGAAGTACTCCATGGCGGAGCGGTAGGAGCGCCGGGGCGCGTCCGCGTGGAGCGACTCCGCCCACACCGGCTGGTACTCCGCCGTCGAGTGCAGCGGGTCCAGGGCCGTGTGCGCGAGGAGGAGCCGTCCGCCCAGACCGACGGGCGAACCGCCGAGGTCCTCGCAGTAGCAGTCGTCGACGGCGTTCTCGGCGACCATCAGCCGGGCGGCGACCATGAGGTGCTCGATGGTCGGGGCGTCCGGGTGGCAGGCCACCATGTAGCGCCCGACGTGGAACCCGTCGAAGTCGCCCTCCCAGTCCTCGGGGTAGAGCTGGATCTCGTCGAGCGCCCAGGACTTGATGCGGAGGCTGACCTCCTCCACGCGCACCGGGTCCGGCTCGGGCACCGGGTGCCAGTAGAGGCCCGGGATGATCAGGGCGTCCGCCGGCGCCGCGGCTGGGGGCGCCGGGGACGTCGCGCGAGGGAACTCCCCGCGCGGGACCAGGGACAGGCCCGCCGTGCCCAGGCCGGTGGGACCGCCCAGGATCCGTGCCACGTCGGGCCGGGCGGCGGGTTCGGCCGCGGGCACCGCGGCGGGGACGTCGGTGGGGACGGCCTGCGGGTGCGCGAGGCCGAGGGCCTCGGCTTCGGCACGGGCCGCCGCGGCGGCGAGGACGTGGGTCCCGAAGTGGGCCGCGGCGCCGGGCAGGCTGGACTGCAGAGGGGAAGGCCCGGGATCGGGCATCCGTGACTCCTTGGAAAGAGGGGTGGGCCGTCCCGGATTCCGGGCACGCCGGCCCGGCCCGGATGGTCCGGGTGGTGGTGGCCTGCGGGGAGGGGTCTAGTCGCGCCGGCGCGCGATCTGCACGTTCTCCAGGACGCCGAGCGCGTTCGGGACCAGGACGGCGGCGGAGTAGTACGTCGTGACGAGGTACGACATGATCGCCTGCTCGCTGATTCCCATGAACCGCACCGACAGGCCCGGCTCGTACTCCTCGGGCAGTCCGGTCTGGCGCAGGCCGATGACGCCCTGGTTGTCCTCGCCGAGGCGCATGGCGAGGATCGAGCTGGTGTTCTCCTTGCTGATGGGGATCTTGTTGCAGGGGAGGATCGGCACCCCGCGCCAGGCCGGGACCCGGTGCCCCTGGAGCTCGACGGTGTCCGGGTAGAGCCCGGCGCGGTTCCACTCGCGTCCGATCGCCGCGATCGTCCGCGGGTGGGCGAGGAAGAGCTTGGTGCTGCGGCGGCGGCAGAGCAGCTCGTCGAGATCGTCCGGGGTGGGCGGGCCGGAGTGCGGCTGGATCCGCTGCTTGAAGTCGGCGTTGGGGAGCAGGCCGAACTCCGGGTTGTTGATGAGCTCGTGCTCCTGGCGCTCGCGGAGCGCCTCGATGGTGAGCCTGAGCTGCTCCTCCGTCTGGTTCATCGGCCCGTTGTAGAGGTCGGCGACCCGGGTGTGGACCTTGAGGACGGTCTGGGCGACGGAGAGTTCGTACTCGCGCGGCTTGAGCTCGTAGTCGACGAAGGCGCCGGGGATCTCGGCCTCGCCCTTGTGGCCGGCCGACATCGCGATCTCGGCCTCGCCGTACTTGTTCTGCCGCTGCTCGGGCAGCGAGCTGAACTCGTGGATGTGGGCCTGGAGGCTCGGCGCCGAGGCCATGATGTTCGCGAAGTCGGCGCGGGAGAGGGTGAGCAGGGTGCCGGAGGTCTCGGCGGTCGCGGTGTAGTCCCAGCCGGCGTCGCCGTCGAGCAGGGCGTTCTCGCCGAACCGGTCGCCGTCGGCGAGCGTGGCGACGGCGACCTCGTCGCCGTACTTGCCGACGGAGGTCTGGTTGACGCGGCCGTGGGCGATGAGGTGGATCTGCTCGGCGGGCGTACCGCGCTGGACGAGCACCTCGCCGGCGCTGAAGTCGCGCTGGACGCACCGGTCGGCGAGCGCGTCGAGCACGTCGACGTCCTCGAAGCCGCGCAGCAGGGCGAGTTCGCCGAGTTCGCGGGGGATGACGCGGACGCGGGAGCCGTCCTGGACGAACTCGATGCGCCCGTCGCCGACGGTGTAGCTGAGCCGGCGGTTCACCCGGTAGGCGCCGCCCTTGGTCTCCACCCAGGGGAGCATCCGCAGCAGCCAGCGGGAGCTGATCTCCTGCATCTGCGGGGCGGACTTGGTGGTGGTGGCGAGGTTGCGGGCGGCCGCGGTGCTCAGGCTGGACTGCCGGGGCGGCTCCAGCTGTACGTCCGGGCGGTCGTCAACGGTCATCGGACGAGCTCTCCTTGGCGAGGCGACGATCGGCACACGAATGCACCGAAAACCGGTGAAGGAAGATGAAGGGGGCGAAGATCCGGGAATCCGTCCAGATCTCGGGGAACAGTAACGGCCGCCGAGCCCGCCTCGCTCAGGGAGTCCGAGGGCATTACCTCCTTGTGGTGATCTTGATCGAAACGATGTTTATCCCGGTGACCAGCCGGATTCAGGCCAACCGATGGAGAGTCGGCCAGCGACGCGCGGTGAGCCCGCCGGCTCGGTCACCCGTTCGGCCCCCCGTGACGGGGGGCCTGCGACCCCGGGCGCGCGCGACTGGTCCGTACGAGGGAAGCGTTCGCCTTCGCGTGCGTCGTGTTGACCGGGTCAGCGCCCCAGCTGAGCGTCCAGCCACTGGAGGACCTCGGGCGTCACCGGGTCGGTGATGTCCGCGAACTCGTCGTGCTTCTTCAGGAACTTCGCCACGTAGGGGCAGACGGGGACGATGCGCATCCCCGAGGCGCGGACGTCGGTGAGGGCCTGCTCGACGAGGATCGCGGCCAGGCCCTGGCCCGCGTAGGCCTCGTCGACCTCGGTGTGGAAGAAGACCCGCCGGTCGTCACGGTCGCGGTAGGCCGTCAGACCCGCGCGTTCGCCGCCGACGAGGATCTCGTACCGGTGCCGGGGGTCCACGCGACGGACGACGGGGGTGGTGTCCTGCTCGGTCATGGGAGTGCCTTTCGTGGGTGGGTCGGTGAGGGGAAGCCGCGGGTCGGCGCCGCGCGGGGTTCCTGCGCGGGGCGATCCGGGCGTCGGGCGGGGCGGTGGGCTCCACCCGGCCGGGATCGCGGTGGCGGTCCGACGACGCGCGAGCGACTCCGCGGGGCCCGCGATCCCGGCCGCAGTGTCGCATCCGCAGGTCGGCCTGCGGGAGAAGTCCGGGTACGGACAGAGGGACGAACGGCAAGGTCGGACCCATGAATGACGCGTACTGCGCACCGGACGGCCCCCGGGGCCCCGTGCGCTCCGGGCCGAGGCCGACGGAGTCCGTGTGGGACTACCCGCGGCCCCCCGAGCTGAGGAGTGACGACCGCCACGTGACGGTCACGGTGGGTCCCCAGGTCGTGGCGGACACGCGCGCGAGCCTGCGGGTCCTGGAGACGAGCCACCCGCCGGTCTTCTACCTGCCCCGGCGCGACGTGCGCGCCTCGTTCCTGCGCCCCCGGCCGGGCCGGACCCACTGCGAGTGGAAGGGCGAGGCGTCGTACTGGGACGTCGTCGTCGGTGACCTCGTGGTGGTCCGGGCCGCCTGGAGCTACGAACGGCCCCTCGGTCCCTACGAAGCCCTCCGCGGCCACCTGGCCTTCTATCCGTCCGCGGCGCGCTGCACGGTCGACGGCGAGTCGGTGACCGCCCAGGAGGGCGACTTCTACGGCGGGTGGATCACGCACGAGATCGAAGGTCCTTTCAAGGGCGGTCCCGGCACCTGGGGCTGGTGACCGCCCGCAACGAAGGAGGACGTCATGACGAACGCAGCGCGGGCGACCAGGGGCGCCGGGGTCGTGAAGGATCCGGACCGCCCCGCTGACCTGGCCGCGGACCTCCACGCCTACCTCAGCTACCGGGACACCGGGGCCGCGCTGGCCTGGCTCTCGGAGGTCGGATTCGAGCTCGTGCGGCGCCAGGACGCCGAGGACGGTTCACTCGCCCACGCCGAGATCCGGTGCGGGGACGTGGTCCTGATGGTGGCCGGCGCGCACGTCGAGTACAGCAGGCCGGCCCTTCACGGCACCAGTACGGGGAGCGGTCTGTACCTGTGCCTCCCCTCCCCGTCGGTGGTGGACCGGTGGTACTTCCACGCGGTGTCCGCGGGCGGGGTCCCGGTGATCGAACCGGAGGCGACCGAGTGGGGTACGCGACGCGCCCGGGTCCTCGACCCCGAGGGACACGAGTGGAGCGTGGGAACCTACCGGCCGGGCTGATCCGACGGCCCGACCGGCAGGCCCTCATGGGCGGACGGGGTACACGTCATTCAGAGCCAAGAGAGAGCAAACTCCGTCAGGAGCGCCGTCTCGTGGGACGAGCCGTTCTCGTTCACCACTTCCGCCGGCCTCTGCGGCGTCCGCACCGTGGCCGGCTCGACCACTCCGTCACGGTGCAGGAATCCGTGGACTCCCGGCCTCGGGACCCTGGGGACCGGCAATGTCCTGCGGTACGGACGTGGTCGTCTTCGGCCCGCCGTCCGGCCCGTGCGCGGTGACCCTGACCGGCCACGCGTCGGGCATGAACACGGTGCGGACGGCCACTTGGGCCCCGGCGTGGGTCAGCGCGATCCGCCGGCTGCCCGAGTGTTCGGCGTACTCGACCACCGACGCGGTGAAGCCGTTCTTCGCGAGCAGTGACCGGACGAACTCCGTGACCACCTGGTAGCGGCCGTCGAGCAGGGCCGATTCGGTGTCGGTGAGCACCTGTACGTACTCCCGGAACGTCGGCGTGACCGTGTCGTCGGAGAAGTCGACCGGCAGCCCTCCGCCCAGGTCCAGGCTGGTGACCTGAGCCTCTGCCGACGTGCGCGTCGATCTCCTCGGCGAGCCGGTGCAGCTTGGCGAGTCCCCGGGCGATCAGCTGCAGCGAGCAGCCCTGCGAGCCGATGTGGGCGTGCAGGCGGGTCAGCCAGGGCCGCTGCAGGAAGGCGTCGAAGACCCGTGCGCGAGCTCCGGGGGCGTCGAGGGCCACCCCGAGCTTCGAGTGCGACGTCGCCGTGCTCATGGCCTCGATGGTGCCGCCGCCGACCTGGGGGTTGACGCGGAGGCCGATGACGGACCGGGAGCGGGCGGGACGCAAGGCGTCGATGCGATCGAGTTCGGCGAGGTTGTCCGCGTTCAGCGCGATCCCGAGGGTGAGCGCCTCCCGGATCTCGGCGCGGGTCTTGGCCGGAGAGTCCAGGACGATGCGTTCGGGTGCGAACCCGGCGGCGAGTGCCGGCCGGGTCTCTCCCGGGCTCGCCGTCTCACAGCCCGTTCCGGCGTCCGCGAGCAGCCGCAGGACCGGGACGAGCGGGCATGCCTTGACCGCGAAGGCGTGCAGGGCGTCCGGCACGTGGGGGAAGGCCTTGTGGAGCGCGGTGACGCTGTCGCGGACGCCCTGGACGTCGACAAAGCCGGCGACGGGGTGCTCCTGTCGACGACGGCGGGGGCGAGGTCCCGTACGTCGAGGGGCTTGTCCTCCGGGAGGTAGGCGATGCCGAGGCCTACTCCCAGGTCGAGTCGCCGTAGGGGTGTCCCGTGGGTGCGTGCGGTGTCGGCCATCAGGCCGACGAGCCGGTCGGCGGCCGCCTCGAACACCAACTTGTCGTTGCCGTGGAAGATCACGGAGGATCCCGGGATTCCCGCGCGCCGCGCCGTGCGCAGCTCGCCCGCGGAGCAGACGTCAATCCCCAGGCCTTCGTCCTTCAGCCACGTGGCGACCCGGTGACAGAGGAACGCCTTGGCGGCGTAG
>NZ_JAINVG010000105.1 GCF_020400725.1 Streptomyces sp. NK15101
GTACGCGCTGATCAGGACGGCCGGTACGCGCAGGCCGCGCGGGCCGTCGGCGGCGGCCGGCGGGGCCACGTGGTCGTACCAGCCGCCGGAGCCGTCGTAGCTCCACAGCAGCGCCGAGCTGTCCCAGTAGCGGCTGAGGGCGAGCTGGGTGGCCAGCGAGCGGATGAGCTTCTGGCCGGCCGGGACGGACCGCGCTGAGGTCTCGGACGAGCCCGAACTCGAGATGTACGCCACCGACGGCAGGGTGCCGTTGTCGAGGTCGCGGTAGTACTGGTCCAGGTCCACGATGTGGGAGGCGAGGGCGGGATCGTCGAGGAAGCGGGCGTGTCCGAGGAGCGGGACGCGCACCTGCTGGGTGGAGCCGGGCGTCCGGACGTTCTCGTCGGGCCGGTAGTCCTGGACGTAGAACTTCCAGCTGACACCCGCCTGCTGGAGCCGGTCGAAGATGGTGGGGCGGTCGCCCCCGGCCGTCGGGGCGGCTCCCGAGACCCAGTAGGAGCGTTCGGCGGCGGTGCCGTACGGGACGGCGGAGAAGAACCTGTCGAAGAGCACGTAGCGGTCGGCGGCCGCCCAGGAGAAGGGCAGGTCCCGGGCGTCGTAGTGGCCCATGACGGGAGTCCCGTCCCGGCCCTGGCGGGTGTACGCGGACACGAAGCCGTCCATGCGGCCGCCGTTCACCTGCGCGGCGATGATGCTCCGACTGGGGGAGAGCGGGGCGGGGGCCTTGTCGTGCAGGGCGTACGGCCGCACGCAGTCGGCGGCGGGGCCGTCGGCGGTGCGCGGCTGGCAGGCGTCGGCGGGGATCCCGTCGGCTCCGGGGTACGTGCCGAAGTAGTTGTCGAAGGTGCGGGGGCCCTGCATCAGGTAGATGAAGTGCCGGACGGGGGTGGTCGCGCGGTGCTCGGCGGCGGTGCCGGAGCCCGGGTCGGGGTCGGTGGCGGCCGCGGCCGTGGTGGGGCCGAGCAGCAGGGCCGCGCCGGCCAGCGCTGCCAGCAGACGGGCGGTCGGCGACTTCATGGCACACGCACCTGGTAGACGACGAACACCGGAGTGGGCGTCGGGTCGGCGGAGGAGGCGGGGACCCGCAGGGCGGAGGTGTAGACGGGGGTGCCGCGGTACTTCTCGACCAGCTGCCGGATCTTCGCGCCGTAGAACGGGGAGCGGTGGGCGGTGTAGGAGTCCCAGACGAGGTACTGGAACTCGCCGTCGCGCAGGGAACGGTCGGGGTTGGGCACCGGCGTGTACGACGGGTTGCGGTGGAGCCGGTTGACGCTCACCGACAGCGCCGAGACGGACTTCCCCCCGTAGAACTGGAGGACGTTCGCGGTCGAGGGGCCGGCGGCGAGCAGCTGCGCCCCGGCGGGCACGTGGTCGCGCACCCACTGGCCCGCCTCGCGGCCGCCCGGCAGACCGCCGGAACCGGCGAGGAACGAGCCGTTCGGAGCGGCGGTGATGCGGGTCGCGGAGGAGAGGGCGAGGGTGGCCGTCACGACGAGCGTGACGAAGACGGCGCCGACGGCGGCCAGCACGCCGGGCCGCAGCCGGAGCCGGCTGCGCCGCGTCCGGCCGGACCGCATCCGGCCGGGCCGCGGCCGGAGTTCGGCGAGGGCGCTCAGCGCGCGGCCGGCCAGCACGGCCAGCGGCGGCGCGACCGGCAGCAGATAGGGGAAGCCCTTGACGGGCCACAGGGTGAAGAACAGCACGGGCGCGGCGATCCAGCACAGCAGCAGGCCCTCGCGCCAGCTCATCCGGCGGCGCAGCAGGAACAGCCCGGCCGCGGCGGCCACGAGGGCGGCCCAGCCGACGGCCTGCGGCACCGTGACGGCGTAGAACCCCATCGGATGGTTGGCGCGCCGGAACAGCTGCCACTGCAGGTAGTCCTGCCCGGTGGAGCCGTGGCCCGCGAGCGACGTCGCGAGCGGGAAGGCGGCGACGACGAGGCAGAGGACACCGGTGGCGAGAACGGCGTGCCGCAACCGCATCCGCGCCGAACGGCTGAGCACGAAGAAGACGTACAGGCCGCACAGGAGGACCAGCGCCGTCTCCTTGGAGAGCGTGGCCGCACCCAGCGCCGCCGCGGCCCCGAGCAGCCAGGGGAGGCCGTCGGAGCCGCTCTGCACGTACCGCACGACGCAGTACAGCGCCACTGTGGCGCACAGCGTCATCAGCCCGTCGAGCAGCACCTGACGGGTCACCACCACGTGGTACGGCATGACGGCGAGTACCAGTGCGGCGGCGAACCCCGCGGCGCGGCCGTAGAGCCTCCGGGCCAGCAGGTACGTGACGGCGACGGTCAGCACGCCGATGGCGGCGGCGACCGCGCGGGCGGTGAAGTCGTCGGTGCCGCCGCGCAGGAAGAGCGACAGGAGGCCGGCGAACAGCACGGGGTGGGCGCGGAAGACGGGGAACACCGTCTGCATGCCGGGGTCGCCGGCGAGGGAGGCGGCGGTGCCGGTGTAGACGGCCTCGTCGCTGTTGAAGCCGGTCTCGGTGAGCTGCCAGAACCGCAGGAAGCCGGCCAGGGCGAGGACGGCCGTGAGCGGCAGGGCGCTCCGCAGCGCCCAGCGGGCGGCGCGCCGCCGGGCGCCGCGGAAGTCCCGGCGGGCCTGGGGGTCCGCCGTTCCCGGTGGGCGGTCGGTGGCCCGCGAGCGGCTGTCGGTCCCGGGGGCGGCCGTCGCGTCCGCGGTGGAGTACGCGGGACGGATCATGGCGTCCTCCCGCCGGCGTCGCCCTCGCGGGAGGCGCCGGATTCGGCCCGGAGGGCGGTACCGTACGGGTGCAGGGCGCCGGGGCGTACGGGCAGGGACGGTCCGCCCTTCGGTTCCTCCGGCATCCAGTGCGGCCACGGGTGCCCGTCGACCGGGTGTGCCGGGCGGCCGTTGACCGCCGGCCGGCCCGTGTCGAGGAGCCGCGGTATCTCGTCGGCCCAGCCGAAGCGGTCGGAGGCCAGGACGCGGGTGCGCACACCGGAGAGGAAGCCGGACAGGACGTCCCGTTCCCGGCTGCGCAACCGGGCGTGGTCGAGCCCGTCGACGGTGATGGCGGGGGCGAAGTACCTGAAGGGCGGGAAGCCGTAGGCGTCCTCGGTGTTGACGAGCAGTCGGTCGACGGTCTCGTCGTGGCCGAGGTCGCTCAGGCGGGGCGTGCCGCGCTCGATGACGAACAGTTCGGTCACCTTGACGGCGCTGCTCAGCCTGCAGGACACGAGCCGGTCGACGGCGTACTTCGGCGGGGGCACGAGGATCTGCGTGACCGCGTTGATTCCCATGATGGGCAGGTTGTGGCGGGCCAGGGTGAAGGCGAAGGAACGGCCTTCCTTGGAGTGCAGCCGGCTCTGCCGCTGCAGCCGGCGCCATTCGTGGGGGGTCAGGTCGTCGGAGCGCACGGCGTGCAGGGTGTGCGCGCTGATGGTGAGCGGCTTGGGGAAGCAGAGGGCGTTGCCGGTGGCGTCGACGACGGTCATGTCGTCGGACAGGAACCGTCCGTCGTGTTCGCTCAGCAGCCGCAGGACGGTGGACGTCTTGCCGGTGTCGGTGAGCGCGGAGAGCATCACGCCGGTGCCGCCCAGCTCGACGCACGCGGAGTGCAGGAGCATCCGGCCGCGGGCGACGAGCACGAAGCGCAGCAGCGCCTCCAGGACGTTGGTGTAGACGACGTGCGGGGAGCGGGCGAGCAGCGGGCTGACGAGGACGTCGACGGGGTCGCCGATGTCGACGCGGAAGTTGGCGCCGAACCGGCCGAGCTGCTCCTCGTACTGCACGGTGGTGGGCTGCGGTCCGCCGCGGCCGGGGATCTCGGTCATGACGGAGCGGTGGCGGGGGAACCGGCGGCCCACGTCGCCGACGCGGACGGTGATGTCGCAGGAGTCGGGCGGCACCCACTGGGCGCGGAAGAACTCCAGCTCGGGCAGGCGGATCTGGGAGCCGATGGTGACGGTGCCGGCGATGTCGTAACGGTAGGTCAGGTACCTGGGGCGCTTGGGGTGGTGGGCCGGGGCGGCGGCGGGGTCGGCGGGGTCGGCAGGGGCGGAGGCGGCCCTGGCGGGGGAGGGCGCCGTGGAGCCGGGAGGGACGGAGCCGGGGGCGACGAGCACGCGCACGGGGTCGCGGCGGGCTCCGTCGTCCCGGCGACCGCGGTAGATGAGCAGGTCGCTGAAGAGGAACCGGGCCACGAAGAGCGCGACGAGGCTGATGACGTTGGCGGTGAGCAGTCCGATCCCGGTGTCGACGAGCCATTCGAGGAGGGGCAGCCGGCCGAGCAGCAGCAGGTTGTTCAGGGCGAGGAAGGCGATGCCGCGGACGAGGACCGCACGCTTGTCGCCGCCCCGGCCGCCGCGGTAGACGAGCGTCTCGAGGAGGGCGAAGTTCCACAGGGACGACACCTGGGTGGCGAGCGTGGCGCCGAGGAGCTGCTGGAGTCCCACGACGGAGTGGAAGAACCACAGGGCGGCGGTGTTGACGGCGATGCCGCTGACACCGACGAGACCGAAGGCCAGGAACCGGGTGGTGGCGCCGAGGTCGCGGCGGCCGGGCACGGCGTGGCGGACCTGGTCGGTGCGCCGCGCGGCGGCGAGGTCGGGGCGGCGCAGCCGGAGCAGGTGGCGCAGGAACCGCATGCCCTCGCGCAGCGAGGCCTTGGAGGTGCCGGCCGCGCGGGGCGCGAAGCGGTAGGCGACCTCGGCGACGCGTGCGCCGGGATGTCGGACGAGCAGCTCGAGCAGCACCTTGAAGCCGAGGGGGCTGAGCCGGTCCATGTCGATCGCGGAGGTACGGAAGGCGAAGAGTCCGCTCATGGGGTCGCTGACGCCGGCCAGCCGGTGGGGGAAGACCGCCTTGGTGAGGAGCGTGCTGCCGCGGGAGACGAGCCGGCGGACGGGGCCGTCGAGCCCGTCACCGGTCGATCCGGATCCCGCGTAGCGGGTGCCGACCACGATGTCGACGTCGTGTCCCAGGGCGGTGCGGGCGAGCGCGGCGGCCGCCTCCGGCGGGTGCTGGAGGTCGGCGTCCATGACCAGGGCCCATTCGCCCCGGGCATGGCGTGCGCCCGAGAGGACGGCCCCCGCCAGGCCGCCCTCCCGGGCGCCGCTCTCACGGTGGATCATGCGGACCGGTAGCCGGCAGTCAGGGGCGTGCCGCGCGGCCGTCGCCGGTGTGTCGTCATCGCTGTCGTCGACGAACAGGATCTCGACGGGCAGGCCGTCGAAGGCCGGTTCCAGGGCGCGCAGCAGGAGCGGGACGGATTCGCGCTCGTTGCGCGTCGGGATGACGAGGGTCAGACGGGGCCGAACGAGCGGGCGGGGGGCGTTCAGTTCGGAGCACTCGGTGCGGAGGGTGCGGTTGCCGTCCATGTCAGCGGCCTCCAGCGGGGGGACCGGGCAGCTGTGCTGTCGTCGTACGTCTACGTTTTAAACATACATATTGCGCTGCCTTATCCTTGATGTCAATGGATGTCCATTTACGCGGTAAACGTATGGCTTTGATACCCTTCATGTATAGTCGGGAGGAGTCGCAGCGCGACCTCGAGCCCGGAGGCATGCCATGGTCAGCAGCACCCAGCCGGAGCGCAGGAAGGTGGACGTCGGCCACCCCACCGAGCGGCGCCGCGGCCGGCGCCGGCTGAGCCGTGAACGTGTCCTCGCCGCGGCCCTCGAGGTGGTGGACCACGAGGGCCTGTCAGCCCTGAGCATGCGGCGGGTCGCCGCCGAGCTCGACGTCGAGGCGATGGCGCTGTACCGCTACGCCCCCAGCAAGGACGCGCTCCTGGACGGACTGGTCGAGCAGCTCTACACCGAGCTGCACGAGGACCTCGCCCGCGAGGAACCCGTACCCCTCGGCCAGGCCGCCGAGCTGCCCGAATGGCGCGCCGAGCTGCGCCGCGGCGCCTGCGCCCTCTACCGGATCGCCCTCGCCCACCCGCACGTCGTGCCGCTGCTGGCCACGCGCCTGCTGGCCGTCCCGCTGGCCCGCCGCCCCCTCGCGGTGCTGCAGGCCCACGAGCGGGTACTGGCCCTGCTGGACCGCGCGGGACTCGACGAACCCGGCGTCGTCACCGCCTACCGGGCGGTCACCGGGTGGGTGCTCGGCTACATCTTCAGCGACCTGCGGGCCATGGTCGAGAACCCCGACGAGCCCGATCCGGCGTTCCGCCTGGGTCTGCACCTGATGCCGGCCCGCGAGCTCCCCCGGCTGCGCGAGACCGCGCCCTCCCTGACCGAGAAGGGCGGTTACCAGGAGTTGACGGACGGCCTCGACGCGCTGCTCGACGGCATACTGGCCGCGTCCGCCGCACGCAGGGCCCGGGCGGCGGAGCCCGCGGACGACGGCGGCCCGGCGTCCGACGGCGAGCGGCCCGGGTCCGCGCACGGTGACACCCCGGCGTCCGACGACGAGCGGCCCGGGTCCGCCGGCGAGCAGCCGCCCTCCGCCGACGGCCGGTCCGCGCCCGATGCCGTATAGCCGCCCCTCATGCTCACCTTTCACTTTGTGTGGCTCGGCCATATGCCCCGCTGACTCCCCGCCCGCCTAACGTGTGCAGCTCCCGATGCCGGGACGGGCACCGGGAGGACGCGCCGAGGGCGCACGAGCGGGGGAGGCCGGGGCATGGCCGACAGAAGGAGTCCGGGGCGGCGGTGGCGACTGCGCGCGGCCCGTGTCATCGCGGTGGTGGGGGTCGTCGCGACGGCCCTGCTGGGACCGCCCGCCGTCGCCGCCGCGCCGCCCCCGTACCTCACGCTGGAGGCGAGCTACGGCACCGGGACCGTCACCAACGGCTGGGAGCGGGTCGAGCGCTATCTCGACACGACCGGCGGCTTCCGCACCGAGGGTTATCCGGCGGACGGCCGCGGTGACCAGGACGGCAAGCGCGTCACGTACTTCGGCGGCGTCTCCCGGCCGTCCTCCGGCCGGTTCCTGCTCTACTCGGCCCCCGGCTGGAACACCGGCAGCCGCACCACCCCCGTCCTCCTCGTGCACGGGGCGAACGACACCGCCGACCGCGCCTGGGCCAACCCCGGCGAATCGGGCGGCTACGGCTGCGGCGCCGCCTCCTGCCCGTCCACCGGGCTCATGCAGTACCTCGCCGAGCGCGGCCACCGCGTCTTCGCCGTCGGCTTCGCCCACAAGCAGGGCGACAACCTCATGCAGGCGCAGATCGTCGGCGACGCGATCGCCGTCATCAAGGCGAAGCTCGGGGTCGACAAGGTCGACCTGGTCGGCTGGAGCAAGGGTCAGATGTCGACCCGCGCGTACGTGTCGTCCCTGAAGCCGAGCTGGGGACGGGCGTACGCCGGTGACGTCCGCCGACTGATCACCCTCGGCGGCCCGAACGGCGGCTACGACTACCCGTACGCCCACGGCTGGGCCCACGACTTCTCCATCTGGCCGGAGTGCGGCGGAAAGATCAACGCGCCCTCCCCGCACTCCCACATGACCTGCTACGGCCTGTACACCGCGCACCCCGAGTTCTCGATGTCCCCGGCCGGCGGCCAGGACAACTACCCCGGGCAGCGCCAGATGCTGGCCCGCTGGGACGGCGTGTACGGAGTCGACGGCGCCGCCCAGGACTGGTACACGACGTACTACGGCGGCCAGGGCTTCTACACCGCCGGCGCCGGCATCCAGGCCGCCATCGACGCCGGATCGCTCATCGGCCCGCTGCACAGCGCCGGAGTCCCGGCCTCCGTCACCACCTACCTCCTGGCCGGCGGGTCCGCCGACGTCCTCGGCATCTTCAACGAGAACCGCGGCCCCAGCGACGGCGTCGTCTTCGTCTCCAGCGCGCTCGACACCACCGGCATCCCCACCGTCGGAGGCAAGGCCACCGTCGCCGGGGCCAACCACCTCGAACTGGGCTGGCACAGCGCCGCCGCCGCCCAGGTCGCCACCTGGCTCTCCTGAAGCACCCGAGGACCGAAGGACCAGAAGGACATGACCACGCTCCGCACCCGCCGCGTCACCACCGCCCGGCTCACCCAGCAGATCACCGAGGCCAGGACCGAGGGCGAGGCCGTCGTCTTCGTCCACGGCAACGTCTCCTCCTCCGCCTTCTGGCACTCCACCCTCACCGCGCTCCCGGCCCCCTACCGCCCCCTCGCCGTCGACCTGCGCGGCTTCGGCGGCACCGACCCCCTGCCCGTCGACGCCACGCGCGGCCTGCGGGACTACGCCGACGACCTCGCCGAGCTGCTCGCGGCCCTCGGCATCGACCGGGCCCACCTCGTCGGCTGGTCCATGGGCGGCGGCGTGGTCATGCAGTACCTCCGCGACCACCCCGCCGCGGTGCGCTCCGCGACCCTGGTCAGCCCCGTCTCCCCGTACGGCTTCGGCGGCACCCACGGCGTGGACGGCGTCCTCAACTCCGCGGACGGGGCGGGCTCGGGCGGCGGGACGGCCAACCCGGAGTTCGTCAGGCTGCTCGCCGAGGGCGACCGCGGCGCCGACTCCCCGCTCTCGCCGCGCTCCGTCCTGACGACCTGCTACGTCAAGCCGCCGTTCCGCACCGCGCACGAGGACGCGTACGTCGAGTCCATGCTCGCCACGCGCCTCGGCGACGACCACTACCCGGGCGACAGCACGCCGTCCGACGCCTGGCCCGGCATCGCGCCCGGCACGCGCGGCGTCCTCAACTGCATGGCCCCGACCCACTTCCGCGTCGACGACCTGCACCTGGTCGACCCCAAGCCACCGGTGCTGTGGATACGGGGAGAGGACGACATCATCGTCTCCGACACCTCGATGTTCGACCTGGCGCACCTCGGCGCGATCGGCGCGGTGCCGGGCTGGGACGGCACCCCCGCGCAGCCGATGCTGGCGCAGACGCGTCACGTCCTGGACCGCTACGCGGCGGCCGGCGGCACGGTGCGGGAGGTCGCCGTCGCCGACGTGGGGCACGCCGTCCACCTCGAACGCCCCGAGGAGTTCGGCAAGGCGCTCCTCGAGGTCCTCGCGGCATGACGGTGTGCCGCACCCGGCAGGGGGAGGTCCGCGGCCGGACCTCTCCCGACGGAGTGACCTCCTTCCTCGGCATCCCGTACGCCGCTCCGCCCTTCGGCGCGCGACGCTTCCGGGCGCCCGCCCCACCGGAACCGTGGACGGGGGTGCGCGACGCCACGGCCCACGGGCCGACGGCACCGCACGCCCCCTACGCCCCGCCCTTCGACGCCCTCGTCCCGGAGAACACGATCCCGGGGGACGACTGCCTGAACCTCAACGTCTGGACGCCGGCCCCGGAACCGGGCGCCGGTCTCCCCGTGATGGTGTGGCTGCACGGAGGCGCGTTCACCAACGGCTCGGGCTCGGCGTCCGGGTACGACGGAGGCGCCTTCGCCCGGGACGGCGTCGTCTGCGTCACCCTCAACTACCGCCTGGGCGCCGACGGTTTCCTCCACCTCCCGGGTCGCCCCGACAACCGGGGCCTGCTCGACCAGATCGCCGCGCTCCGCTGGGTCCGGGACGAGATCGCCTCCTTCGGCGGCGACCCGGAGCGGGTGACCGTCTTCGGCGAGTCCGCGGGCGCGATGAGCATCGGCGCGCTGCTGACCACCGGGGCGGCCCGCGGGCTCTTCCACCGGGCGATCCTGCAGAGCGGAGCCTGTCACCACTTCCTGCGCCCGCCGTCGGCCCGGCTGATCGCGGCCCGCCTCGCGGAGAAACTGGGGATCGAGCCGACCCCGGAGGCCTTCGAGGCCGTTCCCCTGCCGGAACTCCTCCCGGCCCAGGGCGCGTTGCGCGCGGAGGTGAGCGCCGACCCGGACCCGGCGCGGTGGGGCGAGGCGGTGCTGAACATCATGCCCTTCGAGCCGGTCCGGTCCGGCCCCGCCCTCCCCGGCCCGGACTGCGGCGTCGACCTGATGATCGGCAGCAACCGCGAGGAGTACCGCCTGTTCCTGGTCCCCACCGAACGGCTCCACGTCCTCCCCGAGTCCTCGCTCCGCGCCATGACCGCGGCCTACGGCCTCGACCCGGCCGAGGCCCTTCCCGTCTACCGGGCGGCCCGCCCGGACGCCACACCGGGCGAACTCCTCGACGCGGTGGCCACCGACTGGTTCTACCGGATCCCGGCCGTCCGCCTTGCCGAAGCCGTCCCGGGCTCGTACCTCTACGAGTTCGCCTGGCGCTCCCCGCGGTTCGACGGCACCCTCGGCGCCTGCCACGCGCTGGAACTGCCCTTCGTCTTCGACCGCCTCCACGACCCGTCGTACGCCCCGCTGCTCGGCGCCCACCCGCCCCGGGAGCTCGCGGACGCCGTGCACGGGGCGTGGGTCTCCTTCGCGAAGACGGGCAGCCCCGGCTGGAAGCCGTACGACCGGGGGACCCGTACGACGATGACCTTCACCGCCCCACCCGCCCCCGCCCCGGTCGACGACCCGCGCGCGGAGGAGAGGCTGCTGTGGGAGGGAGTGCGCTGAAGCGGGAGTCCGACCACAGGACCTGGCGGTCGAGGAACCGCCGCGGGCCCGTCCGTACGCCCTCCGCGGGCACGGTGGCGGCGAAGCGGGCCGACTCGACGGCGAGCCCCTCGTCGATCGGCAGGTCGATCCCGCGGGTGACCGCGCGCAGGCAGGCCGCCACCGCCGTCGGCGCGTGCCGGGTGATGTGCGCGGCCGGCTCCCGTGCGGCGCCGAGGAGTTCACCGGCGGGCACGACGCCGTTGACGAGGCCGATCTCGGCGGCTCGGGCGGCCGGGACCGGATCGCCGGTCAGGATCATCTCCAGGCCGCGCTTGCGACCGACACGGCGCGGCAGTCGCCGGGAGCCGCCGAAGGGCGGCGGGACCCCAAGGGAGACCTCGGGCTCGGCGAAGGCCGCGTGCTCGGCGGCGATCCCGAGCGGCGCGGTCTCGGTGATCTCGCAACCCCCTTCGTACGCGAGGTTGTTGACGACGACGATCACCGGCTTGGGGACCCCGGGGCTCGTCACCGCGCTCGCCACCCGCCGGCTCTCCGACGGCACGGTGACGCGCCTGGAGCGGGGCCGTCGCGCGGACGCCGCCGCCCGGCAGGACATCGCCCGTGCGGCACCGACCGGCCTGGACGTCACGGCCCACCCGGCCTCGTACACGGTCCGGCCCGGTCTGGAGCCGCATCGGTGGCCCGACCACGTGGCGGCCGCGCTCGCGGAGGAAGGCGTCCTCGTGTCCACCGCGGACGCCTTCGCCACCGGCCCCCACCGCCCCAGGGCGCTCCGGCCGGTGCCGGCCACCCCGCCCCCGGACGAACTCCGGGACGCGCTGCACCGTCCGAGGGGGACGATCGAGGCTATCCCGCCCTGATACGGGGTCCCGGAGCCTCCCTCAGGCGTCCCGGTACCGGTCCCGGACCTCGGGGCACGGCCGGAAGCCGGCCGACTCGTAGGCCGCGACGGCGCCGGTGTTGGAACTCGGGGTGCAGACGAGCGCGCTCGACGAGCCCAGTTCCCGGAGGGCGGCCGCGGCGGCGAGGGTGATCGCCCTGCCGTGTCCCCGGCGGCGGTGGTCGCGGTGCACGCCCATCGGTTCGAGCAGACCGGGCCTGCCCGGACCGGCCGACCACACCGTCACCGCCGCCACCGCGTCGTCCCGGTCGTCGTACGCGAGCAGGCACCGGGCGTCGGCGTACGGCAGCCCGGCCGCCATCGCGCGCCAGCGGCCGGCCGAGAACTCCGATCCGTCGAACGCCGCCCGGAGCACGGCGGCGAAGACGTGCGCCCGCTCCGGCCCGACCTCCTCGATCCGCAGGCCGGGGTCCCGCACCGGTGCCGTGAGGTCGCGGCGCAGCGGTGTCCACGGCTCGTCGACGCCCCAGCCGGCCTCGGCCAGCAGCTCCTGGACGAGCGCGTCCGCCGGCGCCTCGACGTTCACCCTGCCCGCGGGCAGCACGCCGTGCTCCGGCGCGGTCACGTCCTCGACCAGCCGCCGCGCCGGCTCCTCCTCCCGCCGGGCGTCCGGCGCGATCGTCAGCCGCAGCAGTCCGGGGCCGTCCAGCAGCCCGACGGCGAGGATCCGCCCGTCCCGGCTCCACGTCCTGACCGCCCCGGCGGTCGCCTCCGCGCCCGACCGCCAGAACCAGCCCAGGTCGCCGGGATGCAACTGCATCGGCGCCCCCTCGTACTGCCAGGCGCGCAGCACGTCCACGACCTCGCCCAGCCGGTCGGCCCCCGGGGTGTCCACCACGATCGTCATGCGCCGATCACACACGACGGCCCCGGCGTCCCGCACCCGGATTTCGGCGGGGCGGCCGCGGTGGCGAGCCCGCGCGGGGCCGGTGCCCGGTCCACCACGAGCGCGTCCGACGGCTGTGAAGCCCCGGTGAGGGTTCGGGCGGCGGCCGGTGAAAACGGTTGGCCCGAACGGCTCGACGGAACGGCCCTCGATCATGGAAACTGATCGACAACAGGCCCTCAAGTGGGCCGAGTTCATCAAGAACTGACAAATGCGGGGGATGAACATGGCAACTCTTACTCGCCGTTGGTCGGCGCGCATAGCGGGCGCGATGGCCGGAGCGGCTCTGGTCGTCGGCGGCACGACCGGCGTCTCGAACGCCGCCGTGACGCCTCCTCCCGGGGCGAGCCCGTTCGACGCCCTCGGGAAGTACGGCGTGGTCACGAGCGAGCACCCGGACACCGTCGGCTGCAACGGCTACAAGGTGGTCGGATCGGGGACCGTCACCGGCAACCGGATCAACGGCACCGGCACCTGGTCGCAGACGGAGGACGCCTGCACGGCGACCGTCCCCGGGAAGTGGGACATCAACGGCAAGCTGACGCTCACCCAGTCCGACGGCTCCCACCTCTACATCACCTACCACGTCAGCGCGCCGCTGACGTCGGACCCCATGGTCTACCCGACCGGCACCTTCACGATCACCGGCGGCGACGGCGTCTTCGACGAAGCGGTCGGCAGCGGCACGATGAACACCACGGTCAACCTGCTGGACAAGGAGCACGTCAGCGCCGCCCTGTCCGGATCCATGGGTTTCCGGTGGCAGATCTGACCTAGGACCGGTCAGCGGCGGATGACGCCCTGACGGCGCCCTCCACCCCCGGAGCCGGCTTCGCCGCGAGCGAGGCCGGCTCCGCTTCTTCGTCCGCGACGCGCGCGTCGAACGTCTCGACGGAAGACTCCTCGATCGGGGAAGCTGTCCCCAACACCCCTTCATCGGGGCCTAGTTGGACAGATCTGACAACTTCGGGGGAGAACATGGCAAGAGCTGCCCGTCACTGGTCCACGCGCATGGCGGGCGTGGTGGCCGGAACGGTACTGATCGCAGGCGGCACCGTCGGCGTCACCTACGCCGCCGAGACCGGCCCCTCGGCCGTCGCTGCCGAGACCTACCTTCCCAGCGTCGAGATCACCAGCAACTTCGCGGTGGTCGCGACCACGCACCCCGACACCGTGGGCTGCAACGGGTACAACGTGACCGGGACGGGGACGTCCACCGGCAGGCCGGTCACCACCGCCACCTGGACGCAGAAGGAGGTGGTGTGCACCGCGACCATCCCCGGCAAGTACGACATCAAGGGGACGGCGACGATGACGGAGCCCGACGGCGACCGGCTCAACATCAGCTACGCGCTCACCGCGCCGCTGACGTCGGACACCATGGTCTACCCGACCGGCACCTTCAAGATCATCGGCGGCTCCGGCAACTACGAGTTCGCCGCCGGCAGCGGCAAGATGAACGCCCGCGTCAACCTGCTCGACCACGATCACGTCAGCAGCTCCCTGCTGGGGGAGATCCAGTACCTCGGCTGATCCGTCCTCTGACCGCGTACTCGCAAGGGGCCGCACCATGAAGAGCACGATGCAGGACCGCGAGCTGCTGGTTCGCGACATCCTCGCGCACGGACAACGCGTGTACGGGGACAGCCGGGTGGTGCGGTGTGCCGACGGACCCACCGCACGGTCCTCACAGACCTTCGCCGACATCGCCCGACAGGCCGAGCGGCTCGCCGCCGCACTCGCCCGGCTGGGCGTGCAACTCGGCGAGCGGGTCGCCACACTGGCCTGGAACACCCCCGAACACCTGGTGGCGTACCTCGCCGTACCGAGCATGGGGGCGGTGCTCCACACGCTCAACCTCCGCCTCCACCACGACCAGTTGGGCTACATCGTCGAGCACGCCGAGGACGCCGTCCTCCTGGTCGACGCGACCCTCCTGGACATGCTCCCGCCCCTGCGGGACCGGCTGGGCGGCGTGCGCCACCTGGTCGTCATCGGCGACGCGCCGCAGGTGGAGCTGCCCGCCCACATCGCCGTACACCGCTGGGACGAACTGCTCGCCGCCGAGCGGCCCGGCTTCGACTGGCCCGACCTGGACGAACGGGAAGCGGCGGCGCTCTGCTACACGACCGGCACCACCGGCGACCCCAAGGGCGTGGCCTACAGCCACCGCTCGATCGTCCTCCACACGCTCGGCGTCTCGGCCGGCGCCGGATTCGCGATGCACGACGGCGACCGCGTCCTGCCGATCGTGCCCATGTTTCACGCCAACGCCTGGGGCTGGCCCTACGCCGCCTGGCTGGCGGGCTCCGACCTCATCATGAACGGCCGCCGGCTGCACACCCCGGACCTGGCCCGGATCATCAACGAGGAGCGGCCCACCGCCGTCGCGGCGATCTGCACCATCTGGAACAGCCTGGTCCACCACGGCGAGCAGCACCCGCTGGACATGAGCGGCGTACGACTCGCGGGCTGCGGCGGCGCCACCCCGCCGCGCGCCCTGCTCCAGCAGCTCAAGGACCGCTACGGGGTCCGGCTGAAGCAGGGCTGGGGACTGACCGAGACCAGCCCCCTCGCGACCTTCGCCGTCCCCCCGCGCGGCGCCCCGGACGAGGACGAGGTCGACTGGCTCGCCAAGAGCGGCCGCCTCATGCCCTTCGTCGAGGCCCGGCTGATCGCGGAGGACGGCAGCGAACAGCCCTGGGACGGCCGCTCGGTGGGCGAACTGGAGCTGCGCGGACCGTGGGTCGCCGGCTCGTACTTCAACACCGAGGACTCCGCGGAGAAGTTCCACGACGGCTGGCTGCGCACCGGAGACCTCGGAGTGATCGAACCGGGCGGCTGGGTGGTCGTCAGCGACCGGCTCAAGGACGGCATCAAGAGCGGCGGCGAGTGGATCTCCACCATCGAGCTCGAGAACGCCATCATCGAGCACCCCGCCGTGCTCGAGGCCGTCGTGGTCGGCGTGCCCGACCCGCGCTGGGAGGAGCGCCCCCTGGCCTGTGTGTCACTGGTGCCGGGCGCGGGGGTCGGCGGGGACGAGCTCCGGGAGTTCCTGGCCGGACGGGTGGCGCGCTGGTGGATACCGGAGCGCTGGTCCTTCGTCGACGCGGTGCCCAAGACCAGCGTCGGCAAGTACGACAAGAGGGCGGTGCGGACGTCGTACGGGGAGGGGGCGCTCGACGTCTGGGTCCCGGGCGAGTCCCCTCGGGAGTAGGACGTACGGGAGGCGGCGCCCCGGTGACCCCGAGGCACCGCCTCCGTACGCCTAGGCCGTCAGCAGGCGTTCCGCCTCCGCCAGCAGCTCCCGCTGCCCGGCGGGGTCGAGGCCCAGCTCCCGTACCCAGCGGAGCGTCAGGACGAGGCGGGCCTGCATCGCCCCCTCGGGATCCGACTGCTCACCGCCCGCCGCCGGCTCCGCGCCCAGACCGTCCGCGATCAGACGCTCCAGGGCCGCCGGGTCGAAGTCCTCCGCGCCGGCCTCGAGGGAGCCGAGGAACTCCGCGACGTACCCGCCGATCTCCTGCGGCGTCGCCCCCTGCGGGAAGCGGCGGCGGGCGGCGAGCCCGAAGGCGGCGCCGACCGCCTGCCCGTACCCCGGCCCGGCGGGGTCGAGGGCGGCGGACTTCTGCGCGAACCCGATGAAGTCGAACGCCAACAGGGCGCCCAGCACGTCGAGTTCGGTGGAGGTGGTGGTGGCGGTGGTCATGACGGCTCACCTTCTGCCGGGGAAGAGACGGTCGTGGTGCTCCGGGCGGCGGCGGTGATCGCCGCCGCGGCGCGCTCGGCGTCCCGGCCGACGAAGCCGATCAGCGCCGAGCCGCGGGTGCGCATCCGGTAGAGCCCCAGGTAGTGGCTGCCGGGCAGCACCCCCGTGCCCTCCGTGTGCAGGGGCTGCCCGTCCTCGTCGAGCATCGCCGGGTCGAGCCAGCTCCAGTCGGTGCGGTAGCCGGTCGCCCAGATCACCGAGGACGGCTTCAGGCGCTCGCCGTCCCCGACCAGCAGCTCGGCGCCGTCGGCTCCGGTGATCCGGCCCACCGTGCGCATCCGGCCCGCCGCGACCAGCTCCGGCACCCGGTCGCCGACGATCGGGTCCGGCGCCTGCATGTTCACCGGCAGGCTCATCACGCCGAGCACGCTCATCCACCAGAACATGTCCCGTCCGACGACGGTCTGCGGCAGCGGCGGCGAGACGGCCTCGCTGCAGCCGAGCACCACGCTGTGGGTCTCGGACAGCTCCGCGGCGATCTGCCGGCCGGAGTTGCCGTCGCCGACGACCACCACGGTGCCCGGCGGCACCTGGGCGGCGCTCCGGTACTCGCTGGTGTGCAGGGTGGGCACGTCCGGGCTCAGCCCGGCGGCGAAGTCCGGGACCCGCGCCCTGCCGAACGCGCCGGTCGCGATCACGACCTGCCCGGCCCGGCAGACGCCGTGCGCGGTGGTCAGCAGATAGCCGTCGCCGTCCCTGCGCAGCGACAGCACGCGGTGGTCGGTCAGCACGGGGAGCTCGAACCGCTCGACGTACTCCCGCAGATACGCCACGACCTCGTCCTTGCCGGGGTAGTGCGCGCCGGCCCCGGGGAAGGGCAGGCCCGGCAGCCCGGAGAACTGCGCGGACGTGAACAGCTTCAGGGAGTCCCAGCGCCGCTCCCAGGTCTCGCCGACCTCGCTGCCCGCGTCGAGCAGCACACACCGGATCCCGGCCTGCCGCAGGTGGTACGCGGCGGCGAGCCCGGACTGACCCGCCCCGATGACGGCGACCGGCACGTCGGCCGGCAGCGTGCTCGTCGGCCGCCTCGTCGGGTCGGCCTGATCTATTCGCATACGGAATGTCCTCACTTCTTGGACCTGGAGCCCGCGGAACCGCAGGACCGGTCCGGGGTGCGTCGGCCGGACCGGGGCGGGACCGGTCCGGGGTGGATCCGCAGGACCGGACGGGCCCGGTCCGGGGTGGACCGGCCGGGCCGCCCGCGCGGCGGCCCGGCCGGTTCGGGTCAGTGCGCGTCGAGGGCGCGGCGCAGCTCGCCGGCCAGGACGCGCAGCCGCTCGCCCCGCATCACCGTGTAGTGGTCACCGGGTACGTCGACGAGGGTGGCGTCACCGGGGAAGTGCCGCATCCAGCGGGACGCGGTCTCGACCGTCGCACCGCCGTCCGCGGCCCGCAGCGACACCACGCGGCCGGCGAACCGGCTGGGCGTGTGGCGCAGCAGGGCCCGGTAGTTGTTCCGGAACCGGTCGACGATGCCGCTCAGCGTGTCGAGGTCGATGTCCTCGGACAGCGCCCCCGCGGCCCGTGCCTCCGCGTGCAGCACCCGCACCGGCGGGCGGCCGTCGAAGGCCCCGGGCGGCAGCTCCCAGTCCACACCGGCGAGGCCCGCCAGGTCCCGGGCGAACCAGGACAGCAGCGTCTCGTCGGAGACGGGCGCCCCCTCGGCCGGGCCGGGCTCGACCATCAGGTCGATCACGGCGAGCAGCTCCACCTCGGCACCCGCCGCGGTGAGCAGGGCCGCCATCTCCAGGGCGACCACCCCGCCCATCGACCAGCCGCCGAGCCGGTACGGACCCTCCGGCAGCGCCTCGCGGACCGCGGCGACGTAGTGCGCGGCCATGGCCTCGACGCTGGTCAGTTCCGTGTCCGGCAGCTGCAGCGCGTAGAACGGCTGGTCGTCACCGAGGAGTTCGGCGAGCTCCGCGTAGCAGAGCACGTCACCGCCGACCGGGTGCACGAACACCAGGGGAGTCCGCGAACCGCCCGTACGCACCGGCACCAGCGCCTTGCGGCCCTCCTCGCCGCTGCCGGCCTCCCGGACCGCCTGGGCGAGCAGCTCGATGGTCGGCCGGGCGAAGAGGGTGGACAGCGGCAGGCTGCGGCCCAGACCGCGGGCGATCCTGGCCATGAGGCGCACCGCGAGGAGCGAGTCGCCGCCGAGGTCGAAGAAGCTCGCGGTCACCCCGATCTCGGTCACGCCGAAGAACTCCGCCCAGATCTCGGCGAGCCGGCGCTCCACCTCGTCGCGGGGCGCGACGAAGCCGGCGCCCTCCGCGGCGACCTCCTCGGGAGCGGGCAGCGCCGCCCGGTCGACCTTGCCGTTGTCGCTGAGCGGCAGCTCGTCCAGGACGAGGATCCGCTGCGGCACCAGGTGCGAGGGGACCACCCGACGCAGCGCCTCGGTGATCTGCTCCTCGGTGTCGTCGCGCCCCTCGTCGAGGACGACGTACGCGATCAGCCGCTTGGGGCCGTGCTGCTCGCCCGCCGCGACGACCGCGGCGCTCCGCACGCCCTCGCACTGGGTGAGGGCGGCCTCCACTTCGCCCAGCTCGATCCGGTAGCCCTGGATCTTGACCTGGGAGTCCAGCCGGCCGAGGAACTCGATGGTCCCGTCCGGCAGGAAGCGCCCCATGTCACCGGTGCGGTAGAGACGCTCACCGGTGACCGGGTGGTGCAGGAACGCGGCGCGGGTCTTGGCCTCGTCGTTCAGGTAGCCGCGGGCCAGACCGACCCCGGCGATGTAGAGGTCGCCCGGCACCCACACGGGGCAGGGCCGCATCGCGCCGTCGAGCACGTGGAAGCGCTGGTTGCGCATCGCCTTGCCGTACGGGATGCTCACGCAGTCGTCCGGGACGTCGCCGATGGGGTGCAGGATCGACCAGATCGACGCCTCCGTGGCGCCACCGAGGCTCCACAGCTCCGCGTCCGGCAGCAGCAGCCGGATCCGGTCGGGCAGCGACACGGGTATCCAGTCACCGCTCATCATGACGAGCCGCACCGGCAGCCCGGTGAGCCCGTTCGACAGGGCGTGCTCGGTGAACATCTCCATCAGCGCGGGCACGCTGTTCCAGACGGTCACCCCGTGCTCGCTGACGAGCTCCGCCCAGCGGGCGGGCTCGCGGTGCGCCGCCGGCTCCGGCAGGACCAGGGCGCCGCCCGCCGAGAGCAGTCCGAAGACGTCGTAGACCGACAGGTCGAAGTGCATCGCGGACAGTCCGAGTGCCCGGTCCGCCGCGGTGACGCCGTAGCGCTCGTTGACGTCTACCACCGTGTTCAGGGCCGCCCCGTGCTCGATCATCACGCCCTTGGGCAGTCCGGTGGAGCCCGAGGTGAAGATCACGTACGCGAGGTCGCCGGGCTTGGCGCCCGACTCCCCGAGCGGGGCGTCCTCGCCCTCGTCGTCGGCCCGCACCACGGTCCTGGTCACCCCCTGCGGCCAGTCCGCCGTGTCCTCCACCCACGGCTGGGTGACGACCCGGCTGATCCCCGCGCTCTCCAGCAGCACGTGCAGCCGCTCGACCGGCACCCGGGCGTCGATCGGGACGTACGCCGCCCCGGCCCGCAGGATGCCGAGCGCCGCGACGACCTGCTCCCAGCCCTTGTCCATCACGATCGCCACCAGGTCGCCGGGGCCGGCCCCCTGGGCGCGCAGCGCGTGCCCCACCTGGTTGGACCTGCGGTCGAGGTCCGCGTACGTCAGGGTCAGCGCCCGCGAGATGACGGCGGGCGCGTCGGGCGTGGCCGCGGCCCGGGCGAGCACCGCGTCGTGCAGCAGCCCGTCGGGCAGGGGCCCGTCGGTGTCGTTGGCCTCGGCCCGTACGGCCAGGTCGGCCGCCGGCACGAGCGCCGGCCTGGGCCGCTGCCAGGCCTCCGGGTCGCGGCACAGCTCGTGCAGCAACCGCTGGTACGCGGCGAACATGGCGTCCACGCAGCCCGCCGGGAACAGCTCCTCGATCACGTCCCAGTTCAGGACGAGCTCACCGGCCTCCTCGACCGCCTGGTGGTCCAGCCACACCTGCGGCGTGCGCACCGAACTGCTCACCTGGCGGCCGTTCTCACCGATCCCGGCGAGGTACTGCACGACCCCGCGCCGCTCGGTGTCCTGCTGTCCCGCGAAGTTCACCAGACTGGTGAAGACCACCGGCGCGGCGGCCCGCACCGAGGCGCCCCGCGCCCGGTTCAGCTCCCTGAGCACCTGCACGCCGCTGACCTGGCTGTGCTCCATGTCGCTCCACAGCCGGGCCTGCACGTCGTTCGCGCGGGCGGCGAACGCGTCGTCGGCCGAGTCGCGGATCTCCAGCATCAGCGTGGTGGAGAAGTTGCCGATGACGTCGCCGACCTGCGGGTGCAGCGGCAGCCGGTTGAAGTACAGCAGGTTCAGGCAGAAGTCGGGCGTGGCGCTCCACTCCGCGATCACCTGCGAGTAGGCGGTGCACAGCGCCGCGGAGGGGCTGACCCCGGCCGCCGCCGCATGCTCCTTGAAGCGGTCCCACTCCTCCTTCGGGAGGGTCGCGCCACGGTGGTCGAACACCGGCCGGTCCAGGCTCGACGGGGCCACCGCCAGCGGCAGCTGGGGCGCGGGCGGCAGGGTGTCCAGCCGGTCCCGCCAGTAGGCCAGCGCCCGGTCGTACTCGGGACCGCCCTCCAGCTCACGGGCCTGCCGGACGTAGTCCCGGTAGCGCAGCTCCAGCTCGGGCAGCTCCTCGCCGCGGTAGTGCGCGGCCCACTCCTTGAACAGGATCGAGGTGCTGAACCCGTCGATGATCAGGGCGTCGAAGCCGGCGTGCAGCCGGATCACCCGGTCGTCGATCCGGGTCACCCGCACGTCGAACAGCGGCCAGCGGGCGGTGTCGAAGACCTGGTGCCGCATCTCCTCGTGGACGGCGGCCAGTGCGGCCTCGCGCTCGTCCTCGGCCAGGTGGGAGACGTCCGTCTCGCGGATCGCATAGGCCGGGACCTCGCGCTGGACGCGCTGCTCGCCCTCGGCGGTGAAGACGGCCCGCAGCATGTCGTGACGCTCGATCATCGCCCGGAAGGACGCGCCGAGCCGCTCCAGGTCCACCTGCTCCAGGTCGATCTCGATCTGGAAGTAGGTGGAGGTGTTGCCGAGTTCGAAGGCGTCGCCACGGCCGACCAGGTACGCCTGCTGGAGGTCGGTGAGGCCGAACGGCTCGTAACGCTCCGCGTCGTCGTCGGAAACGTCGTCGGAAGCGGCGACGACCTCGCCGTCGGTCCCCGGCGTCTCAGTGTCCGTCTCCGTACCGGCGCCGAGCGCGGCGAGCACGTCCCCGGCGATGTCCTCGGTGCTGCGGCCGTTCAGGAACGCCGTCATCGGCAGCAGGACGTCGAGCTTCTTGTCCAGCGACGTCCGGATCTTCATCGCGATCAGCGAGTCCAGGCCGAGCGCCTGCAGCGACTGCCCGGCGTCCAGCCGGGCCGCCACCGTGCCGAGCGCCTGGGCGACGGTCCGCGTCACGAGGGCGCGCACCGCCTCGGGTTCCACCTCGGGCGCTTCGACCGGAGCCGGGACCGGGGCCGTCGGGACCGGGGCCGTCGGGACCGCGGCCCGCCGCTGCGGTTCGGACGCGACCGGCGTCACGTGCCCGGCCGCGGGCACCGGGGCGGCGGCGGGCTCCGCCACCGGCCGGCTCAGGGCCGGGACGAAGCGCACGCCGCAGGCCTCGGCGACCAGCCGGCCCTGCGCGGTGACGAGGCGGATGCGCGCCCGGGTGCCGTCCTCGAACAGTTCGGCATGACATCGGAGCCCGTCCTGGGCGCCGCCGCGGTCGTAGTGCACGAAGCGGTCGAGACCGGCCGGCACGAGCGCCGGACCGTCCATCGGGAAGCAGGCCAGCGCCGTCTGGAACATGGCGTCGACGAGACCGGGGTGGATCAGATAGCGCTCCGCCTCACCGGGCAGGGCGGACCGGATCTCCGCGGTGGCCTCGTCCCGGCCGAGCCGGATCCGCTCCACCCAGCGGGCGGCAGAGCCCAGGTACAGGGCGCGCTGCCACAGCATCCGGTACAGCTCGTCACCCGCCAGCTCGCGGCCCGAACCCACCGACGCGAACGCCACCGTGGGGGCGGCCGGCGCACCGGACGCGGCCCGGCCCTGCGCGTGCAGCTGCCAGCCGCCGGCTGCGTCCTGCGCGTAGTAGCGGAACCGGTCCCCGTCCACGACGAGCTGGGCGGCGCGCCCGTCACCGGCCGCCGGCCGGTCGAGGCCGACCGGTTCGAGCACCAGGTCGACGGGCAGTTCCAGGTCCTCGACGGACACGGGCCCCGGTCCGGCGAGTTCGGTGACCGCCTCGATCAACGACTCCACGAGCACACCGGCGCTGACCACCGGCCGTCCGCCGACCACGAAGTCACCGAGGCAGGGGTGCGCCACCGCGTCGAGCCGTGGGGCGAACTGCGCCCGCGCGAGCGGCGACGACGGCAGTCGCACGCCCAGCAGGTCCCCCCGCTCGGCAGGCTGCTCCGAGGTCCGCGCCTCGTCGCGCGGGGCGGCGACGGGCTCGTTCCGCAGCCAGTAGTGCTGCCGCTGGAAGGGGTACGAGGGAAGTTCGACGGCCCGTGCGCGGTAAGGCCGAAGGACGGCG
>NZ_JAINVG010000106.1 GCF_020400725.1 Streptomyces sp. NK15101
CCCCCCCCCCCCCTCTCCCGTCCGGGGCCCGGCCCGCCCCTCCCCGCCTCGTCAGCCCGCCCGGCCCGCCAGGACCGGGCGGGCCAGCGACGGGGCCGGCACCGGTTCGGCCGGCGAGCTGAGGGGCACGCCGGGGAGCCGGCTGTACCCGACGCCCGCGAACAGGCCCTCGGTCGCGGCGCCGTACACGGCACGCGCGCACTCCTCGACGGGGTCGCCGAGGGGCGGCGCCGTGAGGGTGAACCACACGACCTTGCCGTCGGCACCGCACGGGCGGACGCCCCAGCTCTCGCTGACGGCCCCGACGATCCCGAGGCCCCGCCCGGAGGTGGCGAGCGCGTCGAGGTCGTCCACCGGGACGGGCGCGTTCGTGCGCCTGACTTCCGGCAGGCGGGGATCGTGGTCCCGGACCGAGACGGTGAGCCGGTCGAGCAGCAGCTCGATCTCGACCCTGCATCCCTTGTCCGGCTGGGCATGGCGGTGCACGTTCGTCAGCAGCTCGGTCACACCGAGGACGGCATGGTCCACCAGGGCGTCCAGCTGCCAATGTCGAAGATGCGCGGAGATGATGCGGCGGACCTGTCCGATCCGCGACGGCAGGGCCTCAAGCTCCACCGCGTAGTACCTGCTCGGCTCGCTGATCACGGCTGCGACTCCCCGAAGTGGTCCGGAAGAAGACGAAGATTCGGATCTGTCTCTGCGGTACAGAAGGGGCGGCGACCTGATCGCAGCGTCACCACCGCTGAACCCTCAGTGAGGTGGTTTCCAGCCTGGACCAGCCGTGATCGCCCCGCAACTCGCCGCGAATCTCCGCAGCTCAGGGCCGCTCCGCCGGGTCGGCCCGGGACCGTCCTGCCGCGTCGCGGCCCTCAGGACCGCCCGGCCGCCCGCTTCAGCGCCGCGAGGAAGCGCCCGGACGTCTCCGTCTCGCCCCTCCCGCGATCGCCGTCGTCGTGCAGCGTCAGCCGGTACCGCGTGCCGTTCACGGTCGCCACCGTCTCGTCCGCCTTCGCGAACCACGGCCGCCCCGCCCGTACCGCCGAGACCGGCGCGCTGTCGATCTCGCTGCCGTAACTCGTCAGGAGCGCGAGGCGGCCGTCCTCGATCCGCACCTCTCCCGCGCGCGTCAGCGAGCGCGGCCAGCGCGCGATCCGTACGCCCCTGGCGCTGAACTCGGGCTCCGCCATGCCGATCCGCCCCTTCCACCCGGCTGCCGTACCCAGTGTGCCGGGCCCTCGCCGCCCGCACCAGTAGCCCTCCGCCGACCCGTCCACAAGGCAGGCCTATGGAACGTCAAAGGGAACGTTTGCCCAGGTGAGAGCGGTATTGTCGGCAGGGGAGACCCCTGAGGCGACACACGAATAGAGGGACGGATGAGCACCACCCACGAGAGTGCGGCCGCGGTCACGGTCGACGTCGACCGCAGCGACCCGGCGTACCGGTCCTGGCTGAAGGAGGCCGTGCGCAAGGTCCAGGCCGACGCCAACCGCTCCGCCGACACCCATCTGCTGCGCTTCCCCCTCCCCGAGAAGTGGGGCATCGACCTCTACCTCAAGGACGAGTCGACCCACCCGACCGGCAGCCTCAAGCACCGCCTCGCCCGCTCCCTCTTCCTCTACGGCCTCTGCAACGGCTGGATCCGTCCCGGAAAGCCCGTCATCGAGGCCTCCAGCGGCTCGACCGCCGTCTCCGAGGCGTACTTCGCGAAGCTCATCGGCGTCCCCTTCATCGCCGTCATGCCCCGCACGACCAGTCCCGAGAAGTGCCGGCTCATCGAGTTCCACGGCGGGCAGTGCCACTTCGTCGACGACTCGCGGACGATGTACGAGGAGGCCGCCGCCCTCGCCGAACGCACCGGCGGCCACTACATGGACCAGTTCACCTACGCGGAGCGGGCCACCGACTGGCGCGGCAACAACAACATCGCCGAGTCGATGTACCAGCAGCTGCGCCTGGAGCGGTACCCGGAGCCCGCCTGGATCGTCGCCACCGCCGGCACCGGCGGCACCTCCGCCACCATCGCCCGCTACGTCCACTACATGCAGCACGACACCCGGATCTGTGTCGCCGACCCCGAGAACTCCTGTTTCTTCGACGGCTGGACGCACCAGGACCCGAACGCCACCGCCGACTGCGGCTCGCGCATCGAGGGCATCGGCCGCCCCCGCATGGAGCCCAGCTTCGTGCCCGGCGCCGTCGACCGCATGATGAAGGTCCCCGACGCGGCGAGCGTCGCCGCCGTCCGTGCCCTGGAGACCGCGATCGGCCGCAAGGCGGGCGGCTCCACCGGCACCGGCCTGTGGAGCGCCTTCAAGATCGTGGCCGAGATGGTCGCCCACGAGCGCACCGGCAGCGTCGTCACCCTCATCTGCGACCCGGGCGAGCGCTACCTCGACAAGTACTACTCCGACGAGTGGCTGGCCGCCCAGGGCCTGGACATCGCCCCGTACTCCGCCGCTATCGAGCGGTTCCTGGCGACGGGGGCCTGGCCGGAGTGAGCCGCCGGTCCAGCCGGCGCGCCGCGTCCCGGAAGGAGAGCCCCACGCCCGGCGCCGCGAGGCGCAGCGAGAACCGGAACGGGGCCGCGCCGTCGGCGGCCATCGTCCACCGCAGCCGGGTGCCCCGGCCGGCGGGGGAGAGGGCCCATTCCTCCGCCATGGCCGTCACGCCGGGCGCGTTCGTCGCGTCCACCCGGTAGGCGTAGCGGAGGTCGGGCTCGGAGGCCAGGATCGTCTCGTCGAAGGCGATCCCGCCCCGCAGCCGGACGGTCCGGCCCGCGCCGTCACCGGTCGGGACGGCGGAGGTGACGGCCGTGAACCACGACGGCAGGCTCCCCACCTCCACGGCCACCGACCGGTAGACGGCCGACGGCGGTGCGGCGAGGGTCGCGGTGAAGACCAGGCGGACGGGCGCGGACGTGGTGAAGTCGAGCTCCACGGGGCGCAGTCGACGTGCCATGGGCCCTCCCGGGGGACGTGAGCGGATGCAGCACCATAGCTGACGTGCCGTCAACGGCACAGGGGGAAGCCCACCTCCACCCACGCGACCCCGCACCCCGCCGGGGCGGTGCCCCCGCCGTGTGGGCCCGCGCCCGGCGGGCCGGTGCCCCCGCCCACCTGCCGTGTGGCCTGCGCCCGCCGGTGCCTCCGCCACCTGCCGTGTGGGCAGTCGTCCCGCTGGGCGGGACGGGTGGGCACACGGGACGGCGCCCTTCAGCGGGGCCTCCGCGTTCCGGGCCCGGACCCGCACCACGTGTGAGCTGTGCACGGGGTGCGGGTTCAGGCGCGTGAGCCTCGGGCGCCGGCAAGGGCGCCGTCCGTTGTGCCCACCCGTTCCGCCCCGGCGGAACGCATGCCCACAACGGAGCGCGGGAGCGGGGTGGGCGCCGCCCCGGCGGAACGACTGCCCACACCAGAACACCGGCAACAACGGAACGGTCGGCCACCGCGGCGTCACGCCCCCCGTAGCAGCCCGTCCAGCGCGCGTCCGAACACCGCACGGCCCGCCCGGGCCAGCACCGGATCGAGGGCCCTCGGGACGCCCCGTACCGAGAGGTCCTCCGTCCACAGCACCCGGCAGCCGCCGCCCACCGTCCCCGTCACCTCGATGCGCGCCCAGCCCCGCACCACCCGCCCGGACTTCTCCAGACGGCAGACGCCGGGCCGGCCGGCCGAGGGGGGCTCCCAGCGGACGACCTCCATCGGGTCGTCGAAGGAGAGCCGGCCGAGGCCCGTGCGGGCGACGAACCGCGTGCCCACCCCGTCCGGCCCCGGCGTCAGCACCCTCGTCCGGGTCAGCGGCACCTGACGGCCGTGCGCCGGCCAGTCCGTCAGCCGCCGCCACACCTCCTCCGGCGCCCGCGGCACCGTCCGCTCGACCCGGAAGAGGCTCACTCCTGCTCCTCGCCCGGCACCAAGAGGCCCGGCACGTACTCCGTCACCTCGGCCCGCACCCCCGCCGGCAGCCCGCTGTCCGTCACCCAGGTGTCGACCTCGTCGAGTGCGGCGAAGGAACTCAGGCCCACCGTCCCCCACTTGGTGTGGTCGGCGACCACCACGACCCGACGCGCCGAGCGCATCAGGCACCGGTTGGTCTCGGCCTCCGCCAGGTTCGGCGTGGAGAGCCCGGCCTCCACGGACACGCCGTGCACGCCCAGGAAGAGCAGGTCGAAGTGGAGCGAGCGGACCGCCCGGTCCGCCACCGGCCCCACCAGCGCGTCGGACGGCGTGCGGACCCCGCCGGTCAGGACGACGGTCGCCGCCCCGCGCCGCGCCTCGCCCCCGCCGCCCGTCTGCTGCGCCTCGTGGAACACGTCGGCGACCCGCACCGAGTTGGTGACCACCGTCAGGTCCGGCACGTCCAGCAGGTGCCGGGCCAGCGCGTAGGTCGTCGTCCCGCCCGACAGGGCGATCGCCGTACCCGGTGAGACGAGGGCCGCCGCCGTCCGGGCGATCTCGTCCTTGGCGCTCGGTTCGAGCACCGACTTGGCCTCGAAGCCCGGCTCGTGGGTGCTCGCCTCGACCACCGGAACGGCCCCGCCGTGCACCTTCGCGACCATGCCCTGCCGGGCCAGCGCGTCCAGGTCGCGTCGGATCGTCATGTCCGAGACGTTCAGACGACGGGTCAGTTCGTTGACCCGTACACCGCCACGCCGCCGTACCTCGTCGAGGATCAGGGCACGCCGCTGCTCCGCGAGGAGGTTCTGGTTGTCAGTCACCGCCGGGGCCGGTCCTTCCGCAGGAGACAAGGGGATCAGTGTCGGATTCGGTGAGGGCCGTGCGCGGTCGCACGGCCTTCCGCGATCCTGTAGCCGACGTCGCATCTTCCCACTCTGAGAGGAAGCCCCCTCAGTGTCCCCTGCCACACCCGCCCCGGAGAGCGGGGGCGCGGCGCTCGAACTCCTCGTCCACGGAGTCGGCGGAGCCACCCCCGAGTCGATGCTCGACGACCCCAGGACCGTACGGGTCACCGGCGACCGGACCGCCGCCATGTACCGGCGCGGCGAGGACCTCGACGCCGAGGACCACCCCGAGCGGTACGCGGCGCGCCCGGTCCCGGAGGCGTACTGCTGGTCCAACCTGACCTCCGGCGACGGCGCCCGCGCCCTGTGGCTGCTGCTCCTGCCCTTCATGGTGGCCAACCTGGCCCACTGGATGCGACCGCCCACCGAGGGCAGGCCGGGGCTCGTGCGGCTCTACGGGGTCCTCGTCCGGCTGGTCGCCCTCACCCTCACCGTCCTCCTCACGGCCGCCGCCTGCGAGGTGGCGCTCGACCTGACGGCCTGGCAGTGCGCGGCCACCACCGCCTGCACCGACGCGTACTCCTGGCTCGGTTTCCTCTCCGCCGGGCGCGGCGGCTGGTGGTCCGTGCCCGGCCGCCGCCTCGCCCTCGCCGCGCTCGTGCCCACCGCGCTCGTCGGCCTGCTCTGGTACCTCTCCAACCGCACCTGGAGCGCGTACGAGGCGCAGCGCCCGCCCACCGGATACGACGCCCCCGTCACGGAGCCCCAGGCCGACACGGAGGCGGCGGACGCCGCCGAGCCCGTCGGCCCCGTAGAGCTCCGCCCCGCCCTCGGCCGTCCCGGCTTCTGGTACGGCCGCCGGCTCGTCGCCCGCCTCAGGGCCGCCCACACCGCCGCCGGGTTCCTCACCGTCGCCGCCGCCCTCGTCACGGCCACCGTCCGCCACGACGCCGGCGCGCCCGGCCCGCGTGCGGTCCTCGGCTGGGTCCTCCAGGCCGCCGTCGCCGTCCTCGCCGTCGTCGTGGTCTGGGTCGTCTGCCGGCGCGGCCGCAGCGAGAGCCGGCTCGACCTGCGCGTCGAACGCGCCCTCGTCTCCTGGCTCCCCGCCGCCTCGTTCGCCCTCCTCGCGCTCACCGCCCTGCACGCCGGCTGGTCCCGCCCCGGCTGGATCTCCTCCGGCACCCTCCCCGGCGACGCCGTCTTCGGCGCCCTCACCCTCGTCCAGGGCGGCCTCGTCGTCGCCCTCGGAGTCGTCGCCCTGCTCCTCCAGCGGCCCCGCCGGGACCCCCGTACCGCGCTGCGCGGACTCGGCGGGCCGGCGGTCGCCATGCTCGCCTGCGCGCTCGCCGGGGTCATGTCCGGGGGAGTGGCGCAGCGGGTCGCCGACTGGCTCGACGGCCCGGCCACCCCCGGCATGGGCGACCACGGCGGCCCCAGGATCGGCCCGCCGGTCCTCCTCAGCTGGCAGGCCTCGGTGATCCCCGTCCTGCTCCTGCTGCTCCTGGCGCCGGCCGCCCTCCTCGCCGTACGGACCGTCCTCGACGCCCGGCGCCTGCACTCCGCCGTCGAGGACGACTACGCCGCCGCCGGCGAACGCGACCCGGTGCGCACGGGGCAGATCGCGACCGGCCGGGCCCGCGCCTCGCTCACCGACTCCGCCCCCGTCCTCGTCGGCGTCGTCTCCGGCGCGACCCTGCTCCTCGGGGCCGCCTCCGTCGTCGGTGCCTGGGCCAGCGGCAACGTGCCGGGCCGGGCCTTCGACGGGGCCCACCCCGCGATCGCCTCCCTCGCCTCCGTCACCCAGGCCCTCGGCTCCTGGATGATCGGCTTGGGCTTCCTGCTCTTCGTCACCTGGGGCCGCCGCGCCTACAAGGACGCCTCGGCCCGCCGCACCATCGGCATCCTCTGGGACGTCGGCACCTTCTGGCCCCGCGCCGCCCATCCCTTCGCCCCGCCCTGCTATGCCGAACGCGCGGTCCCCGACCTCACCTGGCGGATGAGCTCCTGGACCCGGAGCACCGGCGGCCGGCTCGTCATCTCCGGGCACTCCCAGGGCAGCGTCCTCGCCGCGGCCGCCGTCTGGCAGCTGCAGCCCGCCACCCGGAGCCGGGTCGCCCTGCTCACCTACGGCTCACCCCTGGAGCGGCTCTACGGCCGCTGGTTCCCCGCCTACTTCGGCCCCGAGGCGCTGCGCGCCCTGAACCGCACGGTGCACTGCTGGAGCAATCTGTACCGCGCCACCGACCCCATCGGCGGCCCCGTCAGGGTCCCCGCCGAGGACGGCCGCCCGGCCGTGGACGAAGCGGTGCTGCTCGACCCCGTCGCGTACGGCCGGACCCGTCGGCACCCGCTGCCCGAACCGATCCTCGGCCACTCCGACTACCAGGCCGACCCGGCGTTCGCCCGGTGTCGCTCCGGACTCCTCGACCGGCTCCCGCCGGCCTTTCCCCGCCAGCGCTCCGACTCCCCCATGGATCAGGGGATCTCGGGGATGTCCTCCGGATAGAGCAGGGTCAGGTCGTCCGTGCTCGCGTCGGCGAGCGCGGCGACCCGGCCCGCGTGCCGCTCCACCATCGACTCGAAGGTCCCCCGCGCCGTACGGCCGTTGCCGAACGCCGGGCCCTTGGGCAGTTTCTCGAAGTACGCGAGCAGCGCCTCGTCCGTGCCCGGCGCGAGCCGGTACTCGTGCTCGTCCGCCTGCTGGCCGACGATCCGCAGCAGCTCCTCCGGCGTGTAGTCGCCGAAGGTGATGGTCCGGGAGAAGCGGGAGGCCACGCCCGGGTTGACGGTGAGGAAGCGCTCCATCTCCGCCGTGTACCCGGCGACGATGACCACCACCGCGTCCCGGTGGTCCTCCATCAGCTTCACCAGCGTGTCGATCGCCTCACGGCCGAAGTCCCGCCCCGAGTCCTCCGGCGACAGCGCGTACGCCTCGTCGACGAAGAGGACGCCGCCGCGCGCCCGGTCGAAGGCCTCCTGCGTGCGGATCGCCGTCGAGCCGATGTGCTCGCCGACCAGGTCCACCCGGGAGACCTCCACCAGGTGCCCGCGCTCCAGGACCCCGAGCGAGGCGAGGATCTCGCCGTACAGCCGGGCCACCGTCGTCTTGCCCGTGCCCGGGTTGCCCGTGAAGACCAGGTGGCGGCGGACCGAGGCCGCCTTGAGCCCCGCCTCCTGGCGCCTGCGCCCCACCTCGATCATGTTGGTGAGGGTCCGCACCTCCAGCTTGACGCTCTCCAGACCCACCAGGGCGTCCAGTTCGCCGAGCACGTCCTGCGAGGACCGGGCCTCCGCGGCCGGTTCCGGCGCGGCCGGTGCGGCCGCCGGGGTGCGCGGCGCGGGCACCGTGCCGAGCAGCCCCGCCGACTGGGTGGCCGTCAGGACCGTGCCGCCGTCGGGCACGGAGGAGCGGACCGCGCTCTCGTCGCTGGTGCAGTCCTCCGCGCTCGCGCCCTCCTCCGGGAACTCGTAGCCGCCGCGCGCACAGCGCTCCGTGCGGCACTTGCGCAGGACCGTCCGGCAGCCGTCCGTGACGTGGAAGCCGTAACCGCCGCTGCCCGTCACCCGGCAGCCGTGGAAGGAGCCGCGGCCCTCCGCCGAGACGTAGAAACCGGCCTCGGCGGGCGAGGTGACCACACACCGGTCGATCGTGGGGTCGGCGCCCTTGGTGACGATGACCCCGGTCTGCACGGAGTCGATCGTGCAGCCGCCGAGGGTGCCGCCGCTGCCGTGGTCACGGAACCAGGCCCCGGTGGAGGCCTCCCGGATCCGGCAGTCGTCGAGCTGGGCCGTGGCGCCGTCGCTCACGGACACCGCCGTGTTCCGCACCTGCGTCAGATCGCTGTCGACGACGTCCACGCGCGAGCCCCGGTCCAGGACGAACAGCGCGTCCGGCACGTCGTGCACCCGGCAGGCGTCGAGGACGGCGGTCGCCCCGTCGCTCACCCACACCGCGGGGTAGTCCCCCGTACTGTCGTGGATCTCGCACTGGTTGGCGTCCACCCGCGTCCCCGGGTCCCACACCGACAGGCCGTTGCGCCCGAAGCGGCGGACGGTCGACCGGGTCAGCGTCAGGACCGAGCGCGAGCGCAGGTCGACCGCGTTCTCCGGGACGTCGTGGATGTCGCAGTCCGAGAGCGTGAGCACCGCGTCCGTGTCGAGCGTGATCCCGTCCGCCGAGGTGCGGTGCACCGCGGAGTCGGTGAGGTGGGCGGTGGCGCGGGCCGCGATCTGCAGACCGGCGCCCTTGATCTCGTACACCTCGCAGCCGACGCCCTCCAGGCCGCTGCCCTCGCCGGTCACGGCGATCCCCGCGCCGGAGGCGTGGTGCACCCGGCAGCGCTCCAGACGCGGATGCGCCCCGCCGCGCACCGAGACCCCGGCCTGCCCGGCGGAGACCACCTCGCACTCCTCGAACACCCCGCCGGCGCCGTCGAGCACGGCGATGCCGACCCCGGCCGGATTGTCGACGGTGCAGCGGCGGACCGTCGGCCGGGCGGCGCCCCGCACCTCGATCCCGGCGGCCGAGCGGGTCATGATCCGCAGGTCGAGCAACTCGGGCGTGCCGTCCTCGACGAGCAGCGCGGGCGCGGCCACGTCCTGCCCCTCGATGTGCAGGTCCTGCACGGTGACGGAGGCGCGCAGGGTCAGCGGCACCCCGTCTGGGGGTGCGATCCGCACCGAGCCGATCCCGCCCTCGGGGCCGCGCAGGGTGACGGCCCGACGGATCACGAGGTTCTCCCGGTAGGTGCCGGGCGCGACGGTGAGGACGTCCCCGTCGCCCGCGGCCTCCAGGGCGGCGGCGAGGGAGGGGTACTCACCCGTGCGGCGCCGCCACCGCGATGTGCCGGTGTGCGTCACCTGGACCGTGCCCTGTGCCATGGGTGTGTCCTGCCCCCGCCTCATGCCTCGACGCTGATCCGATGCCCCACCGTAGCGCGCGCGGCGCCGCCGGGTTGACGGGTCGCCGGCCCGCGTGCGCACGGGAGGCCGACCGTCGCCGGGGACGCGTCACCGCCGGTCCGGGCCGGTCCGGAGCGATCGGGCTCGGTCATGGAGCGGTCGAACTCGAACGCGGCGCCGTGGGACGGCCGTGGTCGGGCGGAGCGGGCCGGCCGGAGAGCGGTCTTTCACGGGTGTCAGCTTCCCGTGCCCGTACGGCCCCAGTCGGGGCCCGCCGCCGCCCACGCGCGGTCGAGGCGCGCGTACCGCCGCAGCACCAGTCTGCGGACGGCGAGACGGCGGACGAGCTCCACCAGCGAACCGACGAGAAGAGCGACCGTCAGACCGGCGACGACCGCGTGCGCGCGTGCCGTCCCGGCCTGCATCGGCGGCGTCACCGGACGCCCGTCCCGGTCCGTCCAGAGGCGGAAGGCGGCGCCTGGCGCGGAGTGCTGCCGGGCCGTCGCCACCGTCCCCGTGCGGGGCGAGCCGTCCGGCGCGGTCCAGCGGGCCACCACCGAGCGCCGCAGCCGCTCCTCGCCGGCGGTCTCGACGGACCTGGGGCCGCTCGCGGGACCGTCGGCGAGCCGCACCACCCGCGCCGTCGTCGGCAGCCGCTGCGCCTGCTGCGTACGGACCGCGCGCGACAGCGAGTCGTACGCGGAGGTGCCGGCCGTCCAGCCGGCCAGGGGCACCGCGACGCAGAACAGGACGACCGCCGCGAGGGCGATCCACGCCTCGACGAGATCAGTGGTCCGGCGCAGGGGATTGTGCCGCCAGCGCCAGAGTCCGGTGGCTGCGCGCACGTCTGGACCCCCTCGTTGTTCACCGCTCCTCCAACGAGTGTGACCCCGGGGCGGGTTCCCCGCCCGTCGGACGTGTCCCGCGAGCGGGCCGGGCCGACCGGCCGGCCGGCGGCATCGCGGGACACACCCGGACGTCCTCAGTCCAGGATCTTCACGGCGTCGCCGACCCGGACCGTGCCGGTGTGCTCGGGGACGAGGTTCTGGCCGAAGATGACCCGGCCGTCGCTCTTGCGGTGCCGGGCGAGCGTCCGCAGCGGTTCCTTGCCCCGCTCGGCCGTGAACTGGTCCGTGGTGGTGACGACGCAGCGCCCGCAGGGCCTGGCGACCCGGAAGGTGACCTCTCCGACGGCGAGCCGCGTCCAGCCGTCCTCCGCCCAGGGGGCGGTGCCCTCGATCACCAGGTTCGGCCGGAACCGGTTCATCGGCAGGGGGCCCTCGTCGGCGTGGTCGCCCTGGGCTATCAGGGAGTTGAGGGCGTCGAGCGAGGCGGTGGTGGTGACGAGCAGCGGGTAGCCGTCCGCGAAGCTCACGGTCTCGCCGGGCAGCGCGTAGTCCGGGTCGACCGGACGCCGGTGCTCGGGCGCGTCCATGTGCACGAGCCGTACGTCGCTCTCCAGGTACGCCGAGAGCCAGGCGGCCGCGGCGGGGTCGGCCGGGACCGCCTCCACGTGCTTGTCGAAGATCTCCACCGTGACGGTGGCCGTGGCGGGCGGGGGCTGGGGCACCTCGACCGCCAGCGTCGGCAGGCCGGGAGCGGACAGGGAGACCCCGCCGCCCGGCAGCGGCTCCGCCGTGGCCAACGCCATCCGGGGGTGACGGCGTTGGGTCACGACGCTGTTCGCGGAGTCGACGACGGTCCAGCGGCGGTCCCCGGCCAGCCCCCAGGGCTGCACCTCGGCCTCCGTGCGGGACAGCGCGCGCATGGCCTTGACCGGGTGGACATGGACGGAGCGGAGCACAGGAATCGGCATGTCCTCATCCTGCCAGCCGCCCCGGCCTCCACGTCGGCCGCTGCGCGAGCCGGTCAGTAACCTCCGCCCTGGTAGGGGCGGTTGTACGGGTCGTCGTACGGCGCGGGGGTCGGTACCGGCGCGGGCCGCGGGGCCGCCGGACGCATCGCCTCGTACCCGGCGGCGGCCGGACGGGGCTGCTGCGGGTACGGACCGCCCTGGTAGCCGCGCGGGGCCGCCTGCTGCTGGGGGATGTACGGGGCGGGGGCGTGCTGCAGCGGGACGGGGGCCATCTGCGGGGAGGGCTGCGGGTAGCCGTAGCCGCCGCCGTAGGCCGGGGCGGGCTGCGGGCTGGGCGCCGCCGGGAGGGCGGGCAGTGCCGCGGGGAGCGCCGGCAGGTAGGAACCGCTTCCGGAGAAGCTGCTGCCGGTGTCGTAGGCGGCGGGCACTCGGATCGGGGCGATCTGAGGCGTGCCCCGCTCCGCGACCAGGGAGTCGTAGATCGGGGTGTCCGGGAAGGACGGCGCGGTGTGGTAACCGCCTCCATAGGTGGAGCGGGGGGAGGTCATGGCACATAAGTTAAGCCCACGATGTGCTGGTTGGGGAGCCTGATTAGAGGGTTGTTTGACGGGCTTGGGGAAGTGGTGGTTCCCCAATCCGAGCGAACGTGACAAAAACGGGCGGCGCACCGGGCCAAGATCGTGTAAACGCCGAGTTCGGAGGGGGTTACCGGCGGGTCCGGCGTTCCGCGTCCGGCACGCGCCCCCGGCATGAAGAACGCATAAAGAAAAGGTGCCGAGAAGGCGTGGAAGAAGTGATCATGGGCATGCTTAAGCGTCAATCCCGCGGTCTCCGGCGTGGTGTGTACACGCCGAATTGACGGCGCTACTCCCCGTGTCGGAAAAGCCATTTCCGTGAAGGGGCCACGGAACTCGGGGCGTTCACCGGTCGGGGGCCGCCTCCGGGCGCGCGTACGTCCGGCCCTTCCACGCCGCCCCCCGGCCCCGGTGGTGCCGCACCGCCGAGTCCACCGTCATCAGGAGGTACAGAAAGGCGGTGAACGGCAGCAGTGGAGCGAGCCACAACGGCTGGCGGTAGTAGCGGAGCATCGGCACGTACGTCCCCGCCATCACCGCCCACGCGACACCGCCGGCCCACGCCGCCGTCACGTCCCCGCCCCGGACGCCGGCCACCACGGCGACCGGCGGCACCAGATAGACGAGCACGAGGCCCGCGACCGTCCCCGCGAGCAGCAGCGGGTTGTGCCGCAGCTGCGCGTACGCGCTCCGCGCGACCATCCGCCACAGCTCGCCGAGCCCCGGATACGGACGGATGCTGTCGACCCGCTCCGCGAGGCCCAGCCAGATCCGCCCCCCGGCCCGCCGCACCGCCCGCGCCAGCGACACGTCGTCGATCACCGCCTGCCGGATCGCCCCCGGCACGTCCGCCGCCACCGCCGTCTCCGTCCGCAGCAGCACGCAGCCGCCCGCGGCGGCCGTCGCCAGGGGCCGCGCCCGGTTGATCCAGCGGAAGGGATACAGCTGGGCGAAGAAGTAGACGAACGCCGGAACGACCAGGCGCTCCCACGTGCTCGCCACCCGCAGCCGGGCCATCTGCGACACCAGGTCCAAGTCGCCGTCCACGGCCGCCGCCACCAGCCGTCGCAGACTGTCCGGCTCGTGCGCGATGTCCGCGTCCGTCAGCAGCAGGAACTCCGGCCCGCGCGCGCGTGCCAGCGCCATCCCGTGCCGCAGCGCCCACAGCTTCCCCGTCCAGCCCGGCTCCGGCTCCCCCGGTGACACGACGGTCAGCGGCAGTCCGCCGTGCCGGGCGGCCAGCTCGACCGCGAGCTTCCCCGTCCCGTCCGTACTCCCGTCGTCGACGAGGAAGACCTCCGCGGCCCCCGGATAGTCCTGCGAGAGGAGGGACGGCAGGCTCATCGGCAGCACCTCCGCCTCGTCCCGCGCCGGCACCACGACGGCCACCCGCGGCCACCGCTCCGGTGAGGACCGGCGCACCCGCGGCAGCCGCTGATCGGTGCGCCAGAAGAAGCCCTGGCCGAGGAGCAGCCAGAACCAGACGACCAGGGACGCGATCGAGAACCAGGCAAGGGTGCTCATTCGCGGCAGTCTGCCCCAGATCGCGGGGGACGAACGGCTCATCGGCTAGGGTGACCGGGTGAAGATCGCGCTCATGGACTCCGGAATCGGCCTCCTCCCGGCGGCGGCCGCGGTGCGCCGGCTCCGGCCGGACGCGGACATCCTCCTCTCCAACGACCCCGACGGCATGCCGTGGGGCCCCCGCACCCCCGAGGACCTGACGGGGCGTGCCCTCGACGTCGCCCTCGCCGCCGCCGAGCACCGGCCGCAGGCGCTCATCGTGGCCTGCAACACCGCCACCGTGCACGCCCTGCCCACCCTGCGCGCCGCCCTCGAACCGGACATCCCCGTCATCGGCACCGTGCCCGCGATCAAGCCCGCCGCCGCGGCCGGCGGCAAGGTCGCCATCTGGGCCACCCCCGCCACGACCGGCAGCGCCTACCAGCGCGGACTCATCCGCGACTTCGCCGACGGCGCCGAGGTCACCGAGGTGCCCTGCCCGGGGCTCGCCGACGCCGTCGAGCGCGCCGACCGGGACGCGGTGGACGCCGCCGTCGCCGCGGCGGCCGCGCTCACCCCGACCGACGTCCGCGCCGTCGTCCTCGGCTGCACCCACTACGAACTGGTCGAGGAGCGGATCCTCGCCGCCCTGGAGACCCGCCGCCGGGCGGGACTGCCGCCGATCGTCTTCCACGGCTCCGCCGACGCCGTCGTCGCGCAGGCCCTGCGCCGGATCGGCGCCGAGCCCGCGACCGGCGCGGAACCCACCGGCACCCTCTCCGTCCTGCTCAGCGGGCGCCCCGGGCAGCTCCCCGCCACGGCCCTCGGCTACGCGGAGGGCCGCGCCCTGGCGGCCACGGCCGCCGCGCACTGACGAGCGGGGGAGCTCCCCTCGCGCCGTGGTCCGGGTGCTCCGCGCCCGGAGCGTCCGGCGCGCCGTTCGACGGACGAGCGCCCCCTTCTTCACGGAGGGTCACCGCGCGAACGCGATCCGGCGCGCTGTCCCCGGCGAACCTGGGTACTCTCCTTTTATGAGGGAGCGCCGCCGGGACCGGAACCCACGCGCCGACGAGCTGATGCCCGTCGTCTGGACCGGTCGCGCCACCAACCGCTTCCAGTGGGTCGCCGCCGTCGCCGGCGTCGCCTGCATGGCCCTGGGCATCACCCTCGCCGTCGAGTCCCCCTGGACCTCCGGCGTCACCGCCCTCCTCATGGCGGTGATCGGCTGCGTCGCGGCCGGACTGCTCGTCCTCTTCGGGACCCTCGCCTTCGTCCACGTCGCCGTGAAGGTCGACGACCGTGCCATGGAGGTCCGCTGCGGCCACATCGGCGTGCCGCGCCGCCGCATCCCGCTCGCCCACGTCGTCGGCGCCGACTTCGCGCCGAGCGTCACCCCGCGCCAGTGGGGCGGCTGGGGCTACCGCTGGCGGCCCGAGAAGGGCACGGCCGTGATCGTCCGGCGGGGCGAGGGCCTGGTCCTGCGCCTCGGTGACGGCCTGACCTTCACGGTGACCGTCGACGACGCCGAGTCCGCGGTCCGGGTCATCCGCGCCCGCCTCCGCCGCCCGGCCCCGCCGGCCCCGCCCGCCGCGACCGGTGTGTGAGCCCGCCCGCGACCCCTCGGGGGCGGGTCCGCGCCGGTCACACGGGCTCCGGGCCGACCCGCACCGCCCTCCTGAGGGACGGGATCGCCCCGTAGACTCCGCCGGGTGAGCGCCACCATCACCCCCGTCGACGCGTCCGGACCCGACGCCGCCCCCACGCCGGGCGCCCGGCTGCGGCGGTTCGTGCGGCCCGGGGCGGCCCTGCTGTCCGGTTTCCTGCTCTACCTGAGCTTCCCCCCGCGCCCCCTGTGGTGGCTCGCGCTGCCCGCGTTCGCGCTGCTCGGCTGGACCCTGCGGGGCCGACGCCCGCGCGCCGGGTTCGGCCTCGGCTACCTCGCGGGACTCGGCTTCCTGCTCCCGCTCCTCGTCTGGACCGGCGAGGAGGTCGGCGCCGGTCCGTGGCTGGCCCTCGCCGCCGTCGAGGCGCTCTTCGTCGCCGCCGCCGGCCTCGGCATCGCGGCCGCCTCCCGGCTCCCCTGGTGGCCCTTCTTCGCGGCCGGGGTGTGGATCCTCGGAGAAGGGGCACGCGCGCGCGTGCCCTTCGGCGGCTTCCCCTGGGGCAAGGTGGCCTTCGGACAGGCGGACGGCCTCTTCCTGCCGCTCGCCGCCGTCGGCGGCACCCCGGTGCTCGGCTTCGCGGTCGCCCTGTGCGGCTTCGGCCTGTACGAGGCGTGCCGGCGGTTCCGCGCGTACCGGGTCACCGGCACCCTCCCGCGCGGCCCCCTCGCCGCCGCGGCGATCGCGGTCCTCGCCCCGGTGACCGGTGCCCTCGCCGCGCTGCCGCTCGTCGACGACTCCGCCGAGGACGGCACCGCCACCGTCGCGGCCGTCCAGGGCAACGTGCCCCGCCTGGGCCTGGACTTCAACGCCCAGCGCCGGGCCGTCCTCGACAACCACGTGGCCCGCACCCGCGAGCTCGCCCGGGCCGTCGAGGAGGGCCGCGAGCCGCGGCCCGACTTCGTGCTGTGGCCGGAGAACTCCTCCGACATCGATCCGTACGCGAACGCCGACGCGGCCGACGTCATCGACGGCGCCGTCAAGGCGATCGGCGTGCCCACCGTGATCGGCGCCGTCGTCACCCCCGAGACCGGCAAGCTCCGCAACACGCTCATCCAGTGGGACCCCGAGCGCGGCCCCGTCGCCACCTACGACAAGCGGCACGTCCAGCCCTTCGGCGAGTACATCCCGATGCGCTCCTTCGTACGGATCTTCAACAGCAACGTCGACCGGGTGAGCCGGGACTTCGGCGCCGGCACCGAGGTCGGCGTCTTCGACCTCGCCGGCACGAAGGTGGGCCTCGCGACGTGCTACGAGGCGGCCTTCGACTGGGCCGTGCGCGACACCGTCACCCACGGCGCCCGGCTGATCTCCGTCCCCAGCAACAACGCCACCTTCGGCCGCAGCGAGATGACCTACCAGCAGCTCGCGATGAGCCGGGTGCGCGCGGTCGAGCACAGCCGGTCGGTCGTCGTGCCCGTGACCAGCGGCGTCAGCGCGATCATCCGACCCGACGGCGAGATCGTCGCGCAGACGGAGATGTTCACCCCGGACGTCCTCGTCGAGAAGGTGCCGCTGCGCTCCTCGCAGACCCCCGCGACCCGTCTCGGCACCCTGCCCGAGGCCCTGCTCGCGGTGCTCGCGGCGGCCGGACTCGGCTGGGCCGCCGCCCGCGCGGCGCGCGCCCGCCGGACCCCGGCGGCCTGACCTCGGCCCGGCCCCGGCCCGTAGATGATCTAGGGTCGGGGCATGGGCACTCCTGACTTCATCCGCGAACTGCGCGAGACGGCCGGCCACCAGCTGCTCTTCCTGCCGGGCGTCAGCGCCGTCGTCTTCGACGACCGGGGTCGAGTCCTGCTCGGCAAGCGGGCCGACAACGGGCTCTGGGCGATCATCGGCGGCATCGTCGACCCGGGGGAGCAGCCCGCCGACTGCGCGGTGCGCGAGGTGTTCGAGGAGACCGCGGTGCGCTGCGTGCCCGAGCGGATCGTCCTCGTGGAGACCCTGCGCAAGCCCGTCGTCTACCCGAACGGCGACATCTGCCAGTACATGGACGTCTCGTTCCGCTGCCGGGCGGTCGGGGGCGAGGCGCGGGTCAACGACGAGGAGTCGACCGAGGTCGGCTGGTTCGGGGTGGACGAACTGCCGGAGATGAAGCGTTTCTCGTACTTGCGGATCGAGAAGGCGCTCGCCGATGAACCCACATGGTTCCGCACCACAGTAACCAGTTGAACTATGGGCCCGGCGCACATCGGTGGGGGAGTGGCCCGTTCGTAGGGTGCGGAGCATGAGCGCCCCCATCACCGTCTCCGGCACCGAGCCCGGTGCCGACGCCGTCTCGCCCCTGCCCCGCGCCGCGGGCCCCGCCCCCGACCTCACCGGCCGCACCGCGCTCGTCACCGGCGCGGCCGGCGGCATCGGGCGCGCCTGCGCGCTGCGGCTCGCCGCCGCCGGGGCCCGGGTCAGAGCCGTCGACCGGGCCGCCGAGGGCCTGGAGACCCTGGCCGAGGAGGCCGGCGCGCTCCCCGGCGACCTCGAACCGCGGCTCCTCGACCTGACCGACCTGGACGCCGCGGAGGCGGTGGCCGCCGGCACCGACATCCTCGTCAACAACGCCGGGCTCCAGCTGGTCCGCCCCATCGAGGAGTTCCCGCCGGACGTCTTCCACACCGTGCTCACCGTGATGCTGGAGGCGCCCTTCCGGCTCATCCGGGGCGCCCTGCCCCACATGTACGGCCAGGGCTGGGGGCGGATCGTGAACCTCTCCTCCGTCCACGGACTGCGCGCCTCCGCCTTCAAGTCGGCCTATGTGGCCGCCAAACACGGTCTGGAGGGCCTCTCCAAGACCGCAGCCCTCGAAGGCGCCCCGCACGGGGTCACCTCCAACTGCGTCAACCCCGGCTACGTCCGCACCCCGCTCGTCGAACGGCAGATCGCCGACCAGGCCGCCGCGCACGGCATCCCGCCGGAGCGCGTCCTCGCCGAGGTCCTCCTCAAGGACTCCGCGCTCAAGCGGCTCATCGAACCGGAGGAGGTCGCCGAGGCCGTCCTCTACCTCTGCACCCCGCAGGCCTCGTTCATCACCGGCACCTCCCTCGTCCTCGACGGCGGCTGGACCGCCCACTGAGGACGGACGCCCGAGCGGCTCGTCCACAGGGGTGGTGCGACCACACGTACGGCAGGTATCCCTGTGTCCATGTCCCACGAACACGTCTCCTACCTGGAACTCCTCGCCCGGGGAGCCGCGACGGAGGCCTACGACCGGCCCGTCCTGCTCGCCCGCGCGAGCGGCGCGGGCCCCGAGGAGCTGGCCGGGCTCGAGGAGGCCAAGCAGCTCGCGCTGCGGGTCCGCGCCGAGCTGGAAGGGCGGCGGCGCCGCGAGGCGGAGCTCTCCGCGCTCTTCGCCACCGCCCACGACCTCGCGGGACTCCGCGACCTCGACGCGGTGCTGCGCGCCATCGTGCAGCGCGCCCGCTCGCTCCTCGGCACCGAGGTCGCCTACCTGAGCCTCAACGACCCCGTCGCGGGCGACACGTACATGCGGGTCACCGAGGGCTCGGTCTCCGCCCGGTTCCAGCAGGTGCGCCTGGGCATGGGCGAAGGACTCGGCGGCCTCGTCGCCCAGACCGCCCGCCCGTACGTCACCGACGACTACTTCCGGGACCCGCGCTTCCAGCACACGCGCGCCATCGACGCGGCCGTACGGGACGAGGGCCTCGTCGCCATCCTCGGCGTGCCGCTCACTCTGGGCAGCCAGGTCATCGGCGTGCTGTTCGCCGCCGACCGCAGGGCCAGGGTCTTCGAGCGCGAACAGGTCGCGCTGCTCGGCTCCCTCGCCGCGCACGCCGCCGTCGCCATCGACACCGCCAACCTGCTCGCCGAGACCCGCTCGGCCCTCGCCGAGCTGGAGCGGGCCAACGACATCATCCGCGAGCACAGCGCCGTCATCGAGCGGGCCTCCGAGGTCCACGACCGGCTCTCCGAACTGGTCCTGCGCGGCGGCGGCGTCCACGACGTGGCCCACGCCGTCTCCGAGGTCCTCGGCGGCACCGTCGAGTTCACCGAGGAGGGCGCCGGATCCGCCCGCCGCGCCGGGAGCCACGCGGTCCGCGAGGGCGACGACTGGGTGGCCGCCGTGTCGGCCGGCGGCGAGACCCTGGGCGCCCTCGTGCTCCACGGCCAGCCCGACCTCGACCCCGTGGACCAGCGCACCCTGGAGCGCGCCGCCCTCGTCACCTCCCTGCTGCTGCTCGCCCGCCGCTCGGCGGGCGAGGCCGAGCAGCGGGTGCGCGGCGAGCTCCTCGACGACCTCCTCGACGCCCCCGACCGGGACCGCCGCCTGCTGCGCGAGCGCGCCGCCCGGCTCCGCACGGACAGCGAGGCACCGCACGTCGTGCTCGCCGCCCGCATCGACCGGGCCGCCGGTGACGGCGCCGAGGCCGACGCCGGAGGCCGCGAGAGCGCCGACCGCCAGCGTCTGTGGTCGGCCGCCTCGCACCTGGCCGCCACCCGGCACGGGCTCGCCTCGGCCCGTGACGGCGGGACGGTCCTGCTGCTGCCGCTCGGCCCGGGGGAGAGCGCCGCGGACCTCGCCCGCCAGACCGCCCGCAGCCTCGGCGGCGCCCTGCGCGAGCCGGTCACCGTCGGTGCCTCCGCGCCCGTGCGGACGCTCCTCGACCGGCCGGACCAGGTCGCCGTCGCGTACCAGGAGGCCCGCCGCTGCCTGGACGCGCTCGTCCTGCTGCACCGCTCGGGGCAGGGCGCGGCCGCCGAGGACCTCGGCTTCCTCGGCCTGCTCCTCGCCGACAGCCGGGACATCGACGGCTTCGTGGGCCGGACGATCGGCCAGGTCGTCGCGTACGACCGGCGGCGCGGCACCGAGCTGGTCCGCACCCTGGACGCCTACTTCGCCAGCGGCATGAGCCCGGCCCGCACCAAGGACGAACTCCACGTCCACGTCAACACGGTGGCCCAGCGCCTGGAGCGCGTCGGTCGGCTGCTCGGCCCCGACTGGCAGTCCCCGGCCCGCGCCCTGGAGATCCAGCTCGCCCTGCGCCTGCACGCCCTGTCGGACGCGGTCACGGGGACATGACGCACCGGGCCGCCCGCACGGGGCCCGGTGCGTCCCCGGATCAGACGTCGGCGCGGACCCGGGCGTCCTCGGGGCGCCGCCCGTCGATCTCGCCGAGGTCCCGGTCGCGGGTCTCGCGGGCGGCGGCGATCGCGACGACGGTGAGCAGCGCGGCGGCGATCACGTACAGGGCGATCGGGGTCGAGCTGCCGTAGTCGGCGAGGAGCGCGGTCGCGATGAGCGGCGCGGGGGCGCCGGCGGCCACGGAGGAGAACTGGGCGCCGATGGAGGCGCCGGAGTACCGCATCCGGGTCGCGAACATCTCGGAGAAGAAGGCCGCCTGCGGCGCGTACATCGCCCCGTGCAGGACCAGACCGACCGTGACGGCGAGCAGCAGGGAGCCGAAGCCGCCGTGGTCGATCAGCAGGAAGAACGGGAACATCCAGGCGCCGACGCCGACCGCCCCGATCAGGTAGACCGGACGCCGGCCGATCCGGTCGGAGAGCGCGCCCCAGACGGGGATGACGGCGAAGTGGACGGCGGAGCCGATGAGGACGGCGTTCAGCGCGGTCTGCTTGCTCAGGCCGACCTGCGTGGTCGCGTACACGAGGATGAACGCGGTGATGACGTAGTACGAGATGTTCTCCGCCATGCGGGCGCCCATCGCGATCAGCACGTCCCGCCAGTGGTGCTTCAGCACCGCGACGAGCGGCATCTTCTCGACCTGTCCGGCGACCGCCCTGCGCTCCTCGGCGGCGGCGAGCGCCGCCTTGAAGACCGGGGACTCGTCGACCGAGAGCCGGATCCACAGGCCGACGACCACCAGGACCCCGGAGAGCAGGAAGGGAACGCGCCAGCCCCAGGAGGCGAAGGCGGCGTCCGAGAGCAGCGCGGTCAGCGCGGACAGCACACCGGTCGCGAGCAGCTGGCCGGCCGGCGCCCCGGTCTGCGGCCAGGAGGCCCAGAAGCCGCGCCGCTTCGCGTCGCCGTGCTCGGACACGAGCAGGACGGCCCCGCCCCACTCACCGCCGAGCGCGAAGCCCTGCATCAGTCGCAGCACCGTGAGCAACACCGGAGCGGCGGAGCCCACGGCCGCGTGCGTCGGCAGGAGGCCGATGGCGAAGGTCGCCCCGCCCATCATGAGCAGGCTCAGGACCAGCAGCTTCTTCCGCCCGAGCCGGTCCCCGTAGTGCCCGAAGACGAGCGCGCCGAGCGGCCGCGCGGCGAACCCGACCGCGTAGGTCAGGAACGAGAGGAGGGTTCCGACCAGCGGATCGGACTCGGGGAAGAACAGCTTGTTGAACACCAGCGCGGCGGCCGACCCGTAGAGGAAGAAGTCGTACCACTCGATGGTCGTGCCGATGAGACTGGCGGCGACGATGCGCTTGAGGGAACCGGGTGGCGTCGGGGAGGGAGTTGCGGCGGCCATGTGCACCACTTCCAGGCGGGTACGGGGACGTTTCGGTGTCGCCACACCGTAGGAAGACGCAGGTCAGGGGCGTATGTGGTGGGACACCATAGTTCCGGAGAATCAAGTGCGTTCAGTCGCCATGAGAGACCCTGGGGGCTCCTGGCCTTCCCCCGCCTGTCCTCCGAGGCGAGCCGGCGGCTCGGGCCCGACGACGCCGCTTTGCGTCCCGAAACATTTCCGCCCACGCGCCCCGGGCGTGCGCCCAACGCTCCCTGCACGTCTGGTCGTCGGCAGTCCGACCGGGGCGGAGGGCCCGGCTCCTCCGTCGGGCGTGGTCGGCGCCCTGTCCCGGAAATCGGGCCGGCTGCGGGCAGTCGTTCCGCGGTGGTGGCCCGCCCTGACGGATCGCGCGGCGGGGTGACGAGCCGTCATCCTCGCCAGGATGGTTTGCGACCGCGGATTACCCGTCAGCCGGCCTGCATGGTAGGACTGTTCGAGCTGTTCGATCCATGTCTACGTCTACGGGGGATACGAGTCGTGGCTGTCACGGTGCCGGACTGGGCGGACACGCTCCTGGACCTGGTGGGGGTCAACTGGCCCAACGTCGACGAGGACGCGTACCGCGACATGGCGGACGCGCTGCGGGAGTTCGCGGACGACCTCGCCGACGACGGCCAGCTCGCCAACAACCACATGGAGCGGCTGCTGTCGTCGGGGCACGGCGAGGCGATGGACGCGCTGGGCGAGCACTGGTCCAAGGTCAAGGGCAAGCACCTGAAGGACATGGTCTCCGCGGCCCGGACGATCGCGGACGCGCTGGACCTGGCCGCAGGCGCGATCGAGGGCATGAAGTGGAAGGCGGTCGCGGAGCTCGGGGTGCTGGCCGGCCAGACCGGTCTC
>NZ_JAINVG010000107.1 GCF_020400725.1 Streptomyces sp. NK15101
CGCGCCGGCCCGCCGCACCGCCCGGGGGGCGCCCGGCGGTCGTCACCGCCCCCCACGGCCGGGCAGGAACTCCTGCATCTTCGCCTTCAGGCCCTGCTTGACCAGATGGGCCCGCCCGCCGTCGGCCCGGGCGAGCGAGGCCAGCGTGTCCTCGATCTGGTCCCAGGTCGAGTGCGGCGGGATCGGCGGCACGTCGGGGTCGGTACGGAAGTCCAGGACGGTCGGCCCGTCCGCCGAGAGCGCCGCCCGCCAGGCGCTCTCGACGCCGTCGGGCCCGGTGACCCGGATGCCCTCCATGCCGAGCGAGCGCGCGAAGGCCGCGTACTGCACGTCGGGGATCGACTGGGAGGCCTCGAAGGGGGGAGAGCCGCCCATGGCCCGCATCTCCCAGCTCACCTGGTTGAGGTCGTGGTTGTTCCAGACGGCCACGACGAACCGGGGATCGGCCCACCCGTCCGCGTACTTCGCCACGGTGACCAGTTCGGCGAGGCCGTTCATCTGCATCGCGCCGTCGCCCACCAGGGCGATCACGGGACGGTCCGGATGGGCGAACTTGGCGCCGACCGCGTACGGCACCGCGCTGCCCATGGAGGCGAGCGTGCCCGACAGCGAGCCGCGCATCCGTCCCCGCATCCGCACGTGCCGGGCGTACCAGTTCGCCGCCGAGCCGGCGTCCGCGGTGATCATCGCGTCCTCCGGCAGCAGGGCGTCGAGGGCATGGGCGACGAGCTCGGGGTTGACGGGATCGGCGGCCACCTCCGCCCGGCGCCGCATCACGGTCCGCCAGCGCCGCACCCCGGCCATGACCGACTCCTGCCACTCCCGGTCCTCCTTCCGGGACAGCAGCGGCAGCAGGGAGCGGAGCGTGGCCGCCGCGTCGCCGACGAGGTTCACCTCGTACGGGTAGCGCAGCCCCACCATGTGCGGGTCGATGTCGATCTGCACGGCCCTCGCCTGCCCGTACGGCGGCAGGAACTCGGAGTACGGGAAGTTGGAGCCGATCGTCAGCAGCGTGTCGCACTCCCGCATCAGCTCGTACGAGGGACGGGTGCCGAGCAGCCCGATCGACCCCGTCACGTACGGCAGTTCGTCGCTCAGCGCGTCCAGTCCGAGCAGCGCCTTCGCCACGCCGGCGCCGAGCCGCTCGGCCGTCTCCACGACCTCGGCGCGGGCCCCGGCGGCGCCCTGGCCGACGAGCAGGGCCACCCGCTCGCCCGCGTCGAGGATCTCCGCCGCGCGCCGCAGCGACTCCTCGTCGGGCACCGGCGTCCAGCCGCTCACGTCGAGGCTGGACGGCACCATCTTGTGGGCGTGCGTCGGCGGACTGTACTCCAGCTCCTGGACGTCGGCCGGAATGATCACCGCGGTGGGCGCCCGGCGGGCGAGGGCGGTGCGGATCGCCCGGTCCAGCACGTTCGGCAGCTGCTCCGGCACGGTGACCGTCTCCAGGTAGTCGGAGGCGACGTCCTTGAAGAGGCTGTGCAGGTCGACCTCCTGCTGGTACGAGCCGCCCATGGCGCTGCGGTCGGTCTGGCCGACGAGCGCCACCACCGGCACGTGGTCCAGCTTGGCGTCGTACAGCCCGTTGAGCAGGTGGACCGCGCCCGGTCCGGAGGTGGCGACGCACACGCCGAGCCGCCCGGAGAACTTCGCGTAGCCGACGGCCTCGAAGGCCGCCATCTCCTCGTGCCGGGCCTGGACGAACCGCGGCTCGTCGCCGGCCCGCCCCCAGGCGGCGAGGAGTCCGTTGATCCCGTCGCCGGGATAGCCGAAGGCGTGGGTGACGCCCCATTCCCGCAGTCGTTCCAGGATCCGGTCCGACACCTGCGGCCCGCTCATGGCATGCCTCCTTCGTACGCGTCCTGTCCGTCGGTCCGTGGCGGCATCGCGAGGGACGGGGCCCCGCACGCCTTAGGCGTGCCCGGCCCCGTCCTCGTTCTCCTGGTCGGGCGGCGGTCCCTTCTCGAACCGCGCCGCATCGCGGCGCAGGCGCCGGCCCGCTTCGCCGACTTCCTTCCGGATCCTGGTCGCCACCTCGTCCATCGACTCCTCGGGCGGTACCTGGGAGCGGTCGGGTTCGTCGTCCTCGCGATGCTGCTTCGCCACGTGACGGCGGCTGCCCCGGATCCCGTCGCCCATTCTCCGGACGACCGGCCGATTCGGGCCGCGCGAGGGCCGGACGGTCAGCCGTCCCCGCCCTCCGCCGCGTCCTCGTCCTGGAGGAGGCCGTCCTTGAGTTCGCCGAGGATGCGGGTGAGCAGACGCGAGACGTGCATCTGGGAGAGGCCGATCCGGTGGCCTATCTCCGCCTGGGTGAGCTCCTCGCCGAAGCGGAGCTCCAGGATGCGCCGGTCGCGGTCGTCGAGCCGGGCGAGCAGCGGCCGCAGCGCCGTCAGCGACTCGATCAGCTCGTACGAGGGTTCCGAGCTGGCCAGGTGGCGGGCGCCCGCGCCGGGCGCGGCGTCCTCGTCGCCGGCGGGGAGGTCCAGGGACCGGGCCGCGTAGCCGTGGGCCGCGAGCTGGCCCTCGGAGACCTCCTCCTCCGTGAGGTGCAGCTCCGCGGCCAGTTCCGCCCGGGTCGGGCGGCGTCCGAGGCGCTGCTCCAGGGCGTCGGCCGCCTTCGCGAGGTCGATCCGCAGCTCCTGGAGCCGGCGGGGGACCCGTACGGCCCAGCTGGTGTCCCGGAAGAACCGCTTCATCTCGCCGACGATGGTGGGAAGCGCGAAGGCGGAGAAGTCGACGGTGCGGTCGGGATCGAAGCGGTCGATGGCCTTGATCAGGCCGATCGTGCCGACCTGGACGATGTCCTCGACGGGCTCGGCGCGGTTCCGGAACCTCCGGGCGGCGAACTTGACGAGGCTGAGGTTGAGCTCGACCAGGGTGTTGCGGACGTACGCGTACTCCGGTGTCCCCTCCTCCAGGGCCCGGAGCCGGGAGAACAGCGCGACGGACAGGGTCCGGGCGTCGTCCGTGGAGACGGCGGTCGGACGGGCGGGCTCGGGGAGCCCGTCGAGCGCCGTCCGGCGGGTGGCGGCCCCCGTGGTGTCGGGGCCCGGGCCGGGGCCTGCGGTGAGCATGGTGTCGGAGCGTTCTCCGGCGGTGGACATGAGGGCTCCTTCGACGGGGGCGATGGGCCTGCGCCGCGGCGGGAAGCGCGGCGGCGGGGTCCGTCGGTCGAGCGTCCTGAGGAAAGGATGCCCGCATTGGGGCGGTTTGACACGGATTGCCTGGGAACCCGTAGAGAACACGGCGCGCCCACGTCGGCGCGCAGGGACCGGGAGGAGGTGTCCGTGATGGACGAGGCCCGGCTCTCGGCGCACGAGCGGCGCGTTCTGGCGGAGATCGAGGAGCAGCTGAACCGGGACGCGTCGCTCGCGCGTCGCCTGCGCACGATGCGGCGGACCCCCCGGCTGCCCGTGCCCTCGCTCGCCCGGGCCCGCCGGCACCTGCCCTCCCTCGGCGTCCTGGCGCTCGGCGTCATGGCCCTCACCCTGCTCGTCCTCGCGGTCGACACCGAGGCGCCGGCGCTCATCTGGGCGTTCGCCGCCGTGTGGGCGCTGACCCTGGTCACGGCGCTGTTCCTGGCCGTCCGCCGGGTGAGGCGGCGGGCGGTGGAACCGCGGACGGACAAGTGAGGCGGCGGCCCCGTCCGGAACCCCGGAACCGGCGGGGCCCGCCCGGAACCGCAGACCGCCGCCCCGGAGGGTCCGGGGCGGCGGTGGCGCGATCTCGGGGTCGCGGGTCCGCTCACCAGCGGTACCAGCGGCCGCTGCCGCTCCTCATCACGAAGCCGAGCACCCACACCACGAGCAGGGCGATGGCTATCCACCAGAGCACGTCGAGAGCGAATCCCGCGCCGAACAGCACCAGAATCACGAGGAGAACGAGAAGAAGGGGAACCATGGCTGCACCTCCGCCGCCTGCGGGGCCCGGCCGGTAGGTCTCGGCACGGGAACTTCGGTCACAGCGCGGTTGCCCCCATCCCCGGAGAACATGCGGGCGATATGTCAGGTTTGAGGCGGCCGGTGCGGGTGAGGCGCAGAGGTGGCGGGGGGACAGAGACGCCGGAGAGGAAGCACATCGTGTCGTCCGACCGAAAAGCCGACGGAAAGCTCGACGGAAAGAACGTCCTCGTCCTCACGACGAACTACGGGACGGAACAGGACGAGCTGCAGAAGCCCGTGGCCGCCCTGCGGGAGAACGGTGCCCGTGTCACCGTCGCCGCGCAGAAGGACGAGCCCGTCCGGACCCTCGTCTCCGACCGGGATCCCGGCGCCGTCGTCCGGCCGGACACGACCCTGGCGGAGGCGACGGCGGACGGGTTCGACGTCGTGATCGTGCCCGGCGGCACCCTCAACGCCGACCGGCTGCGGACCGACGACGAGGCGCGGCGCCTCGTCTCCGCCTTCGCCGAGGCCGGCAAGCCCGTGGCCTCGATCTGCCACGGCCCGTGGCTCCTCGTGGACAGCGGCCTGGCCCGGGACCGCGAGCTGACCTCGTATCCGTCCCTCCGCCCCGACCTGGAGAACGCGGGCGGGACCTGGCTGGACCGGGAGGTCGTGGTCGACACCTCGGCGGGCCACACCCTGATCACCTCCCGCCGGCCGGACGACCTCGACGCCTTCGCCGCGGCGATCGTCGACGCCCTCCACGGTGGTGGGAAGGCGGCCTGACGGGAGCGGAAGGGCCAGGGAGCCGTACGAGCCGGTGGGGAGGAGCCGTACGAGAAGACCCGGGCCGTGGGCGCGCGGCCCTGCCAGGGCCCCGGCGGATCCCCTTCCCGCCGGGGCCCGTCCCCGCCGTCACGGCGGGGGCGCCCCCACAGCACGCGCCCGTCCGCGGTTGACGGCACGGGGGCCGGGCAGCCGCGCCCCGAGACAGCACGACGAGCCAGCGACACGACAGGTGACGGCCATGACCACCGCACGAGACATCATGACCCCGGACGCGACCTGTGTCCGTTCGTCCGAGACCCTCGTCGACGCCGCACGGAAGATGGCCGACCTCGACGTCGGGGCGCTGCCCATCTGCGGCCCCGACGAGAAGCTGAAGGGCATGCTCACCGACCGCGACATCGTCGTGAAGTGCGTCGCCCAGGGCAAGGACCCGCAGCAGTGCACCGCCGGCGAGTTCGCCCAGGACGAGATCGTCACCGTCCGCGCCGACGACAGCGCCGAGCAGGTGATGAGCGTCATGAGCGAGCACCGGATCCGGCGGGTCCCCGTCATCGACGAGCACGTCCTGGTCGGCATCGTCGCCCAGGCCGACGTCGCCCGCGCGATGCCCGACCCGCAGGTGGGCGACCTCGTCGGGACGGTCTCCGAGGACTCCTGAGCCCGGAAGGCCGGCCCGGCCCCACGGGGGCGTCCCGCCGCGCACCACGGGGCGCCCCGCCGCCCACGGCGGCCCGCCCCCGTGGCGCGCACGGCGCCCGGGGCACCCCCGGTCACGCGCCGTCACGGCGCGGCAGCACGTCCATCAGTTCCAGCAGGTACAGGAAGGCCTCCGCCATAGGCGAGCCCGCCGTGTCCTCGCGCACCAGTTCCCAGTCGATCCGCTCGCGCAGCCCCCGGGCCACCGGCAGCAGCGGGCCGAAGTCGCAGTGGTGATCGGAGAGCGCGAGGAGACGGCAGACCATGAGGTCCGTCGGCGCCAGCACCGGCATGTGCACCGAGTCCACCGGCAGCGTCTGGGCACGGGCGAGGAGCTCCGGTGTGACCGGCCGCCCGGCGAGCGAGAAGATCAGGTCGATCTCCTCGCCGCCCGCGCGGGCCTTGACGAGCCAGTCCTCGGGCGGGTCGACGATCCGCACGCCGCGCTTCCGCAGGGACTCCGTCACGCTCTCGGCGTCCTCGCGCAGGATCGCGAAGTCCGTGTCGTGCTGGAGCCGCACGGGGATGCCGTGCGCGTACGCGGCGACGCTGCCGACCAGGGCGAACGGGCGGCCGGAGGCCTTCAGCACGGCCCCGACCTCCTTCGTCGTCTCCAGGATCGCCTGCGTGTGGTCGGGCGGCAGGTCGGGGGAGGGCGCGCGGGACGCGTGTGCGGGCGCCGGCGCGCCGTGCGGCGAGCCGTTCCGGGAGGATGCCGTTCCGCCCGCCTCCGGGTGTGCGGGCGGGCCTTCCATGAGGTTCATGGCCTGCTCCTCTTCTCGCAGCCGACGGCGATGGCCCTTGCGGAGGGGACCAGCGTCTACCCACCCCCGGGGACCCCATCCGCACAGGGTTGCCCGCCACCGGACCGGGCAGGCGCCTCGCACCCCCCGACGAGAGGACACCGATGACACCCGCCCGCCGTGCCCGGCACGCCCCTCGCCCCGCTCCCCGCCCCCGGCGCGCGGGCCTCGCTCTGGGGACCTTCGTCGAAGGCCTGGTCGTCATCCACGAGCGACGGCGCGTACGGCCGCCGATGGCCGGCCGGACCGTGGTCGTCACCGGCGCGAGCGCCGGGGTCGGCCGAGCCGTCGCCCGTGCCTTCGGCGCACAGGGCGCGAGCGTCGCGCTGCTCGCCCGTGGCCGCCGCGGTCTGGACGCCGCGGCCGCCGAGGTCGAGCGGGCCGGCGGGCGGGCCCTCGTGGTGCCGGTGGACATGGCCCTGCCCAACCGGGTGGAAGAGGCCGCCGAACGCGTCGAGAAGGTCCTCGGCCCCATCGACGTCTGGGTGAACTCCGCCTTCACCTCGGTCTTCGCCCGCTTCCCCGACGTCACCCCCGACGAGTACGCGCGGGTCACCTCCGTGACGTACCTCGGCTGCGTCAACGGCACGCGCGCCGCGCTCCGGCGCATGCGCCCGCGTGACGCCGGGGTCGTCGTGCAGGTCGGCTCCGCGCTCGGCGAGGCCTCCGTGCCCCTCCAGGCGGCCTACTGCGGCGCCAAACACGCCATCAACGGCTTCACCGCCACCGTCCGGATGGAGCTCCGGCACGAGCGCAGCGGCGCGGCCGTCACCGTCGTCCAGCTGCCCGCCGTCAACACCCCGCAGTTCTCCTGGGTCCTGTCCCGCCTGCCGCGCCGCCCGCGCCCCGTGCCGCCGGTCTACCAGCCGGAGGTGGCGGCCCGCGCCGTGGTGCACGCCGCCCGGCACCCGCGCCGCGCGGAGTACCGGGTGGGGGCCGCGACGGCCGCGACCGTCCTCGCCCACCGGCTCGCCCCCGCCCTCCTGGACCGCTACCTCGCCCGTACCGGATACGACGCCCAGCAGACCGACGAGCGGGCGCGGCCGGCGGCACCGCACAACCTGTGGGAGCCCCTCGACGGCCCCGACGGCCGGGACTACGGCGCCGAGGGCTCCTTCGGCCAGGAGGCCGCGGGCCGGTCGCCGTACACGGTGACGGCGCGGCACCCCCTCCTGCTGTCGGCGGCCGCCGGGGCGGCGCTGGTCACGGCCCGTGCGCTGCGCACCCGGGCGGCACGGACCTGAGGCCGACGGGCCGGCCGGGCCGGGGGAGGCGCCCCGCGGTCCCGTCCGCGGCCGTCGCCGGACCGCCCCCGGCCGCCGCCGGCGCGGTGTGGAAGTCGAGCAGCGCCGGCCGGTCCGCCGCGAGGGCCGTCCGCCAGGCGTCCGCCACCTCCTCCGGGGCGGACACCTCGACGCCGTACAGGCCGAGGGAGCGCGCGAGGCCGACGCGGTCCGCTCCGGGCGACGGCCGGCCGGACGGACCGGGGTCCCGGCTGTCCCAGACCGCGACCACCAGGCGCGGATCGGTCCACTCGTCCGCGTACCGTGCCGCCGTCGCCAGCTCGGCGAGGCCGCCCGTCCGCAGGGCGCCGCCGCCCACCAGCGCGATCGCCGGACGGCCGGGGTGGGCGAACTTGGCGCCGACCGCGTACGGGACCGCGCCGCCCGGCCCGGCGGACGGTGCCGAGAGGGCGCCCCGCATGTCCTGGCGCAGCCTCAGGTGCCCGGCGTACCAGGCGGCGACGGGGCCGGCGTCGCAGGTGATCATCGTGTCCTCGGGGAGCAGCGGATCGAGCGCCCGTGCCACGTACTCGGGGTTCACCGGATCCGCGTCCAGGGCGGCACGCCGCGCCAGCGCCGCGCGCCAGGCCCGGACGCCCGCCGCGACCCTCTCCTGCCACGGGTGTTCCGCCCGGGGCGTCAGCAGGGGGAGGAGCCGGCGCAGCGTGGCGGCGGCGTCGCCGACGAGACTGATCTCGTACGGGTAGCGCGGCGCCACGGGGTCGGGACCGCTGTCGACGAGCACCGCCCGGGCCTGCCCGTACGGCGGGAGGAACGCCGCGTGCGGCAGGCGGGAGCCGACGGCCAGGAGCGTGTCGCAGTCCCGGACCAGTTCGGCGGAGGGGCCGGTGCCGAGGGGGCCGATCGCCCCCGTGACGTACGGCAGTTCGTCGCTGAGCGCGTCCAGGCCGGGCAGCGCCTTCGCCACCCCGGCGCCGAGCCGCTCCGCCACCTCCTGGACCTCGCGGGCGGCCCCCGCCGCGCCCAGGCCGACCAGGATCGCCACGCGTTCGCCCGCGTCCAGGAGCGCGGCGGCCCCTTCCAGCGAGCGCTCGTCGGGCACCGGCGCCGGGGCGCTCGCGTCGAGGCTCGACGGCCTCGTGCCAGGCGCGTGCCCGGGAGGCGGGCACGTCTGTTCCAGCAGGTCCGCCGGAATGACGAGCGCGGTCGGCGCGCGCCGGGCGTACGCCGCGCGCACGGCCCGGTCGAGGGCGTCCGGCAACTCCTCGGGCACGGCGACGGTCTCCAGGGAGGCCGCCGCCACGGCCTCCAGGAGGGCCCGCGGATCCTCCGGCGCGGGGCGCGGACCGGCCGACGGAGCACGCGGTCCCGGGCCCCGCCCGAGGGAGGCCGGGCCCCGCCCGGGAGAAGCCGGGCCCTGCCCGGGGGGAGCCGGTCCCCGCCCGCGAAGGTCCTGGACCTGTCTCCGGGCGCCCGGGTCCCGTTCCCGCGCGCCCGGGTCCCGCTCCCGCGCGCCCGGGTCCCGCTCCCGCGCGTCCGGGTCCCGCCCGGCCGGGACCGCCGTCGTCCGGAGGCCGTCCGTGCCGAGGAGGGCGAGCACCGGCACCCCGTCGGGTCGCGCGTCGTACAGGCCGCGGAGGAGCCGGACGGCACCCGGCGCGGACGCGGCGGCGCAGACGCCGACGTGGCCGGAGAACGTGGCGTAGCCGACGGCCTCCGAGGCCGCCGTCTCCTCGTGGCGCGCCCCCACGAGACACGGGTCGTCGTCCGCCCGCGCCCACGCCGGCACCGGGCCGTCCGGCTCGGGACGGCCGAAGACGTGGCACACCCCCCAGGCACGCAGCCCGTCGAGGAGCACGTCCCCGACGGTCGCGCACATCCTCACGGCCCGCTCCCGGACGGCTCCGGCAGGGGCGCGCGGAGGGCGCTCTCGCCCCGCAGCCAGGCGTCCAGCACCCGGCCGCCGAGCCGGTCCTCCAGGAAGGAGGTCGCGGCGATGCCGAAGGCGACGTCGTCGGCGAGGTCCGGCTCGTCGTCGAGGAGACCGCCGACGACCTCGTGGCGGACGACCTGCTCGTGGACGGCGTCGGCCTCCACGTGCTCCTCGTAGTACAGCTCCGCCGCCGGTCCGGCGCCGGTCCTGCGCAGCGCCGCGGCGATGCGGGAGGCGGCGGGCGGCGACGTCGTCTCCACGACGGCGAAGTGCCCCACGAGCGCCCCGCGCAGCCTCCGGTGCAGACCGAACATCGACATCAGGTTCGATACCGCGAGGACCTCGGCACCGGCCGCGTCCACGTGGCGCCCGTACGAGGGGTCGAGGCCCAGATCGGCCATGAGCTCCGCGTAGAGCCGGGAGTGCATGCGCTCGGGCCGCCCGCAGCCGTACTCGTCGTACTCGACGGCCACCATCGCCGCCTTGGCGCGGCCGCGCAGCCGGGGGATCACCCACAGGTGCGGATCGGCCTCCCGTAGCTGGTGCACGGAGCGCAGCGCGACGTACTCGCGCAGGTGCCACGGCTCGCCCGAGGACGCCAGGAAGTGGGAGACGCCCGTGCCGTCGACCGGCTCCAGGAGGAGGGCGGCCAGCGCCTCGTCGACGCCCGCGCGGTGGCGGCAGTCGTGGCGCAGCGCGCTCTCGAAGCGGTGCTCCATCAGGGCCCGGACCCTGAGCAGACCGGGGTCCCACTCCAGGGTGTCGGGGATGCCCGCGAAGCCCCGGTAATGGAGCTCGTAGCAGAGGTGGAGGGCGAGCTGGAGGTCCTCCCCGTACGGCGAGGAGCGCGCGATGTCCGCCGCCAGGGGCAGGTGGCCGCCGCCCAGCAGCCGGCTCCGGACCAGGTGGGAGATCTCGCCGCGGGCCTCGGGCGCCTCGGGCGCCGCCGCGACGGCCGCCGGGAGCAGCGTCATGACGCCTCAGCCTCCCCGGCCGGGCCCCGCGCCGGGCGGGGGGCGCCCCGGGCCGCCTTCGGCGCGCCGGTGCGGCTGCGGAGGCGGGGGCGGTGGCTCGTGTCGCAGAACGGCGCCCGCAGGCTCCGCCGGCAGGTGCACAGGGCCATGACGGGCCGATCGCAGCGGATCACCGATCCGTCCGGCATGACGATCTCCGCGGGCCCCTCCACGAGCAGCGGACCCTCGGGGAGCGGACGGAACCGGGGCGGGGACGTGCGGGGCCGGGCGCTCCCCGGGCCCTCCGGTCCGTCGTCCTCCGGGATCCTCACCCTCGGGGCGCCCTCGTTCGGGGAAGCAGACATCACACACACCACCCATCAGTTCGGACTGCGTCGGTACCGCGCGACTGCCCGGCCCGCGGCTTTCGAATCACGGCCGGCACGCGCGGATCACGACGAGCTGCTCCGTACGGGTGCCCGGCGGGACCAGGCCCCGGGCCGCGAACCAGTCGGCCCGGGCCGACATCACCGGACCGAACGGCTCGGTGCGCCGCTCGACGACACGGGCCCGCAGCCCGCCGCGGCCGAGCGCGTCGAGCGTGGCGGCGACCCCCGAGAGCGAGGACTGGACGAGCAGCAGCACCCCGGAAGGCGTCAGGAGGCGGGGCGCCCGCGCGCAGACCCGGTCCAGGAGCAGCCTGCCGTCGGACCCGGCGTCCCAGCTCCGGCGGGCGCCGCGCGCGGGCGGCCGCGCGTCCTCGCTCGGCACGTACGGCGGGTTCACGGTGACGAGGTCGAAGCGTTCTCGCCCCACCGGCCCGTCCAGGTCGCCGCGCAGCGCCCGGATCCGGCAGCCGTGCAGCAGGGCGTTCAGCCGGGAGGTGGCGATCGCGGTGCGCGAGATGTCGACGGCGGTGGCCCGCGCGCCCCGCAGGGCGGCGGCGACCGCGACGACGCCCGTGCCCGTGCACAGGTCGAGCGAGCGGAGCCCGGGCCGCAGTTCCTCGCGCCGCACCTGCGCCACCAGGAGCCCGGTGTCCGCCTGAGGCGCGTACACGCCGGGGAGCCGGCACACCCGGAGGCCGGCCGGCCGCTGTCCGGCGGGATCGGAGCGGCCTACGGAGACGGGGAAACCCATGGGATCAGCTCCTCACCGTGGCGGCGGCCAGCGCGTCGACCACCGCGCTGAAGCGGCCGTGCCGGCGGAAGACGTCGCGCTGACGGGCGGCGCCGCCGCCGTCCGCGCGGATCCGTTCCCACTGCTCGCCCACCCAGTCGGTGTCGCCGGTGGCGTCGAGCCCCGGCCGGGCGAGGTCGATCAGCGCGTCGAGGAGCCTCGTGGCGGGGCGCTCCCGGCCGTCGACCGGGTCTATACCGGTGCCCGTGATGCCCTGCGAGGCGGCGAGCCGGTGGGCCCTGAGCAGGATCGGGCCGGGGACCACGGGCGCGGGGACGCCGGCGTCGACGCGGGGCAGCAGGGTGGCGGCGAGCCCGCGGACCAGGATCGCGAGCAGCACCACGGTGTCGAGGTCCGCGTTGGCGTCGGCGACCCGGATCTCCAGGGTCGGCACGTGCTCCGAGGGCCGGGCGTGCCAGTACACCATGCGGTTGTCGAGGAGCGTGCCGTCCCTGACCAGGCGGGCGACGTGGGCGAGGTACTGGGGCTCGTCGAGGACCGGGGTCGGGCCGACGGTCGGCCACCTCGCGTGCTCGACGGCGCGCCAGCTCTGGTAGCCGGTGTCGTGCCGGCCCGCGTAGGGCGAGTTCCCCGCCAGCGCCTGGAGCACGGGCAGCCACGGCCGCATGTGCTGGGCGAGCGCGAGGGCTCGCTCGCGGTCGAGCGTGCCGATGTGGACGTGGCAGCCGCAGACGAGCCCGTCGTCGCGCGCGACGCCGTCCGCGCGGGTGACCAGGGAGGCGAAGCGGCGGGCCATCAGCCGGTACCGCTCGGTGTCGGTCACCGTCAGCGGCTCCTCGGGCGGCAGTACGGGGGTGCCGCAGGCGACCGGCATGCAGTACACGTCCCGCGCGGCCGCGCCCACCCTCGTGCGCATCCAGGAGAGTTCGTCGCGCAGGTCCCGGCGGCTCGCCGTGGCCCGGGTGCAGATCTCGACCTGCGCGTTGAAGAACTCGGTCTGCAGCTGCTCGCCGAGCTCCGGGCGCGCCCGCCGGATGACCTCCGGCGCCCGGTTGACCGGGGCCCGTGTCGCCCGGTCGACCAGCACGAACTCTTCCTCGACACCCATCGTCAGGATCTTCATCTCGGGCTCCTCCTCGCCTCGGCGCGCGACTACCCGCCCCCGGGCCCGGCATGCCGCCGCCCCCGTCCGCGACCGCCTGCCCGTGCGCCGCCGTCCCGGTGCGCGGCGGTTTCCGCACGCGGCCGTTTCCGTGCGGCGCCCGGCGGGCACACGCCCGCGCGTCAGCGGCACGCGCCGGCACCGGCCGGGCGGGTCCGCCGGCGGGAGGTGCGCCATGGCCGGTACCGGCGACCGGGGGACCGCCCCGGAGGAGTACGACGCCACGCCCTATCTGCCGAGCCGCGGCGGACTCCCGGCCCACCGCGAGGCGGCGGCGGAGTGCCGGGGCTGCCCCCTCCACCGCGACGCGACCGGGACCGTCTTCGGCCGGGGCGCCCCGGGCGCACGGCTGATGCTGGTCGGCGAGCAGCCCGGCGACCAGGAGGACCGCGAGGGCGTCCCCTTCGTGGGACCCGCCGGACGGCTGCTCCACCGCGCCCTGGCGGAGGCGGGGATCGACGAGGAGGACCTGTACGTCACCAACGCGGTCAAACACTTCAAGTTCACCCGCGACGAGGCCCGGGGGCGCCGCATCCACAAGACGCCCAGCGTGCGCGAGACCCTCGCCTGCCGGCCCTGGCTCATGGCCGAACTCCGGCTCGTCTCGCCCGAGCTGATCGTCGTCCTGGGGGCCACCGCGGGGCGGGCCCTGCTCGGGCCCTCCTTCCGGGTCGGCACCGACCGGGGCGTGCCGAGACCGCTGCCCGACGCCGGGGACGGCACCCGGGTCCTCGCGACCGTGCACCCCTCGGCCGTCCTGCGCGCGCCGAACCGCCAGGAGATGTACGAGGGGCTCGTCGCCGACCTCCGTACCGCCGCGGACGCCCTGTGAACGCACCCGCGCCGGGCCCGCGGCACCGTCCGCCCGGGCCCGGCTGATTCGGCTCCGCGGCAGCGGGCAGTCGCGGAGTGAGGGGTACGACCGGAAGGAGGCGGACCCCATGAGAGGGAACGCCGAGGGCGGAAGGGCCACGCGGGGCCGAGGACTCAGCGACGAGGAGTTCCGGTCGCTGATGAAAGAGGCGCACGCCGAGGCGCGGCGCCGCTTCCTGGGCCGGCCGCCCCGGGCGGAGCCCGACTTCGCCCTCCGTACCCAGCACGCCGAGTTCGGGGCCGCCGCCCACTGACGGCGGTTCCGGTGCCCGGATCCCGCAATGCCGTGAAGGAGGCCGCAGCATGAGCAAGGTCGAGCAGACGATCGATGTGGACGTTCCGCTGCGGAACGTGTACGACCAGTGGACGCAGTTCGAGGAGTTCCCGCGCTTCATGGAGGGCGTCGAGGACGTCCGGCAGATCGACGACCGGCACTGCCACTGGCAGACCAAGATCGCCGGTGTCCGGCGGGAGTTCGACACCGAGATCGTCGACCAGCTCCCGGACCAGCGCATCGCCTGGCGCACCATGGGAGGCGACGTGCGGCAGATGGGCGTCGTCAGCTTCCAGCCGCTGGACGAGGCGCACACCCGGGTGCGGCTCGCGATGGACGTGGAGCCCGAGGGCATGGCGGAGAAGGCCGCCGACATGATGGGGGTGCTCGACCGCCGGGTCAAGGGCGACCTCAAGCGGTTCAAGGGCTTCATCGAGGAACACGGGGACGCGACCGGCGGCTGGCGCGGCCGGATCCGCCCCGAGGACGCCGGCACCCCGCCGACGACGGGCGAGGGATCCATGGGCATGGACCGGCCCACGGGGACGGACACGTCCATGGGGACCGACACGTCCATGGGGACGGACCGGCCGATGGGGACGGGCCCGTCCGCGGGTACCGACCCGTTGATGCAGGACCGGTCCATGGGTGACCGGTCGATGGGAACGGCCCCGTCCATGGAGACCGACCCGTTGATGCGGGACCGGTCCATGGGTGACCGGTCGATGGGAACGGCCCCGTCCATGGAGACCGATCCGCTGATGCGGGACCGGTCCATGGGTGACCGGTCCATGGGAACCGACCCCTCCATGGGGTCCGCCGAGAAGGGGCAGAAGGGACCCGACGCGATGAAGGAGCCGCCCGGGCCGGTGGAGACGCCCGGACGGACACGCCCGGACCGGGAGACGGAGTCCTGGTCGCTGCCGCCGGACGACGAGTCCGACAAGCGCTGACAGCCCCTCCCGCACCGCGGCGGAAAGGGCCGGCTCCCCGGAGCCGGCCCTTTCCCGTTTCGGACCCCGTGGTCGCGGCAAGTCGCCGGACATGATGCGTATCGGGTACACGATGATGACCGAGCAGGCAGGCCCCCGTGAGCTGGTCGGGCACGTGGTCGAGGCGGAGCGGGCCGGATTCGGGTTCTCCGTGATCTCGGACCACTTCTTCCCCTGGCTGCCCGCGCAGGGACACGCCCCCTACGCGTGGAGCGTGCTGGGCGCGGCGGCGCAGGCGACCTCCGACATCCCGCTCATGACCCTGGTGACCTGCCCGACCTTCCGCTACCACCCCGCGGTGATCGCGCAGAAGGCCGCCACCCTGCAACTCCTGTCCGGGGGCCGCTTCCGGCTCGGCCTCGGCTCGGGCGAGAACCTCAACGAACACGTCGTCGGCGGGGGCTGGCCCTCGGCGCGCGTACGCCTGGAGATGCTGGACGAGGCGGTGGAGATCATCCGCGCCCTGTTCACCGGGGAGTACGTGACCCGGCACGGCCGCCACTTCCAGGTCGACGACGCCAGACTCTGGGACGTCCCGCCCACCCCGCCGCCCCTCGGCATCGCCGTCTCCGGGCCGCGGTCCTGCGCGCTCGCCGGACGCCACGCCGACCTGGTGGTCGCCACCGAGCCGAAACGGGAACTCCTGGACGCCTTCGACGCCCAGGGCGGCGCGGGAAAGCCCCGCCTCGGACAGCTGCCCGTCTGCTACGACCCCGACCGCGACGCGGCCATCGCCCGCGCCCACGAACAGTTCCGCTGGATGCTGGGAGGCTGGCGCCTCAACGCCGAACTCCCCCTGCCGGCGGGCTTCGAACAGGCCTCCCAGCACGTCCGCCCGGAGGACGTCGCGAAGAGCATCCCCTGCGGGGACGACGTGGACGCCGTCCTGGAGGCTGCCCGCCCCTATGCCGAGGCCGGGTTCACCGAGCTCGCCCTCGTCCAGATCGGCGGCGACCACCAACTGCCCTTCATCCGCTGGGCGGAGTCGACGCTGCTGCCCGCCCTCCGCGACCTGTAGGGAGCAGACATGGACCGCGCCGCGCTCTTCGACGTCGACGGAACCCTCGTGGACACCAACCACCTGCACGTCGTGGCCTGGTGGGAGGCGTTCCGGCAGGGCGGCCACCGGGTGCCGACGCACGCCGTGCACCGTGCGATCGGACTGCCCGGGGAGCAGCTCATCGACCACCTGCTGGGCGACTCCCGCGACCCGTCGGACGACGACCGGCTCAGCACCGCCCACGACACCCTCTACGCGACCTCCTTCGAACGGCTCCAGGCCTTCGACAGGGCGGGCGACCTGCTCCGCACCCTCGCGGACGACGGATGGAAGGTCGTCCTCGTGACCTCGGCCAAGGACCGGGAACTGACCGCCCTGCGCCGCGCCGTCGACGCCGACGAGGCCCTCACGGACACCGCCACCGCCGACGACGTCGAGGAGGGCAAGCCCGCCCCCGACCCGCTCGAACACGCCCTCTCGCTCGTCGGCGTCCCCGCCGACCGGGCCGTCTTCGTCGGCGACAGCGTCTGGGACATGGAGGCCGCCCGCCGCGCCGGCATGGTGAGCGCCGGTCTGCTGTGCGGCGGCATCCCCCGCGCCGACCTCACCGAGGCGGGCGCCGCCGCCGTGTACGCCGACCCGGCCGACCTCCTCGCCCACCTCGACACCAGCCCCTTCACGACCGTCCCGGCCGACGGCGCCCCCTCGGGCACCGGCGAGCCGTAGGGAGATGAACACCATGACCGGACCGAGCAACGCGGACCCGGACCCCCGCCGCACCCCGGGCGTCGAGGCCGGCGGGGGAGTCCCCGCGGGCGAGACGCCACCGGCCGAGTCCGGTACGGGGACGGGCACCGGTCCCTACCGGCCGCCCCGGCGCGGCTGGGCGACCGGCCCGCTCCTCGTCGTGTGGCTGCTCGTCATCGCGTGCGCCCTGTTCTTCCTCGTGTACGCGATCGTCCTCGCGTCCCGCTGAGCCCGCGCCGGAGCGCCCGGCACGACTCACCCCACACGACCCGCCCCATACGACCCACCCCGCACGAGCCATCCGAAAGGAACCCTCCATGGCCCGCAACGAGCCCGACCCGCAGGCGGCCCGCGGCGACGACGTGTACCAGCCCACCCACTCCGACGCGGGCAACCGCCCCAGCGGCGAACTCGACCCCGAGAACGCGATCGACACGGACCCGCTCGACGACCCGGCCGCCCCCGGCTACTCCCCTCCGGACCGCCCCGGGGGCGTCGACCGGTACGGCACCACCCAGCGGGAGCAGCGGGAGGGCGAGCCGCTCGACGAACGGCTGGCCCAGGAGGTGCCCGAGGCACGGCCGCCCGCCGCCGACGGCGCCGTACCCGCCGAGGAGGCCGCCGTCCGCGTGGAGACCGAAACGGAGAGGACACGAGGAGAAAGCCGATGAACGAGCGTACGAACGAGCCCGTGGACGCGCGCCTGAGCGAGGAGGAGCTGAGGGAGCACCCCGCCGACGACCCGGTGCACCCGCCGTCGGAGCGGCCCGGCGGTGGCCGTTCCCGTCCCGAGCGGGGGCGGCAGGACACGGACGACGTGCGGGGACAGACCACCCCCTCCCAGGCGGAGGGCGAGCGCCTCCCGGACGACGACGGGGCGTGACCGCCCCGGCCGCCCGCCGGTCCGCACCGCGCCGTTTGCCCGGCGGGGCGATGGGCAGCCGCCGCAGAGGAGCCCGTACGACCCACACCCTGGAGATGTACTCATGAACACTCCCGACCGTGGCAGCAACAAGTCCGGCCCCCGCCTCGACGACGAGCGCAAGAAGGAGGTCGAGGGCCAGGTCAGGTCCGGCCGCCCCACCCGCGTGGAGGAGTGGCACGACCCCGAGCCGCCCGTCGACGAGCCCGAACAGGGCCAGGAACGGAGCAGCGACCGCTGACCGCCTTCCGTGACCGCCTCCCACCCCCTTGGGGACACCATGGACCTCGACTTCCTCAAACCACTCCTGGAACGCCCCGGCCCCTGGGCCTCCGTCTTCGTCGAGACGAGCCGGGACACCGAGGACGCGGCGCAGATCCAGAAGCTGCGTGACCGCGCCGTCGCACGGCAGCTCGTCGACGAGGGTGCGGATCCGGCCACCGTCCGCGCCGTCGCCGAACGGCTCCGCGCCGAGCCGGCCTCCGGCGCGCCCCCGGGACGCGCCCTCTTCGCCACGGCCGGGGAGATCGTGCTCGACCTCCCCCTGACGACGGCGCCGCCCGACGTCGAGGCGATGTGGTCGAACCTCCCGCACATCGCCCCGCTGCTGTACCTGCGGAGCGACGAACCGGTCTGCCAGGTGGCCCTCATCGACCGCACCGGCGCCGACCTCGAACTGCGCGGCCCCCTCGGCATGGAGGACACGGGCCGCGCCGAGGGGAAGACGTGGCAGGGCCGCGGCCACCGCAGCCTCCCCGCCGACCGGTACGAATGGCACTACAACAACAAGGTCGAGAACGCCTGGGAGGAGACGGCCGACATCATCGCCGCCGAGCTCGTCCGGCGCTGCCCGCAGGACGGCGGGACCCTCCTGGTCCTCGCGGGGGACGCCCGCGAACGGAAGGCGGTGAGGGACCGGCTCCCGCAGCAGCTGCGGAGCCACACCGTCGAGGTCGAGCACGGCAGCCGGGCACCCGGTGCCTCCACCGAGGCCCTCGACCGCGAGATCGAGGAGGCCCGCGCGCGGTACGCGCGGGAACGCGTCCGCAGCGCCCTCGACGACTTCCGCAGGGGACGGGGACGACCCGGGGAGCACCGAGAGGGGACCGTGGACGCCGGCCCCGGCCCGGCCGCCGAAGGCGTCCCCGCCGTGCTGGAGGCCGTACGCGAGCACCGGGTCGCCACCCTGCTGCTCGGGCTCGACGCCGCCGACGCGGGCCGTCCGGTCTGGGTCGGTCCCGGCCCGTACGACATCGCCCTGGGCCGTACCGAGGCCAAGAACTGGGGGTTCGGCCGGCCGAAGGAGGCCCGCGCCGACGACGCGCTGCTGCGCGCCTGCGTCGCCGCGGACTCCGAGGTCCTCGTGGTCCCCGAGGAGACGAGGGGACCGGCCGGCGGCCTCGGCGCGGTCCTGCGCTGGAGCACCTGACCCGCCCCGGTGGAACAGGCGGCGCCGCCCCCGACGGCAGAGCGGGCGGCGCCGCCCCCACACGACTGCCGAGCGCCGCCCCCACCGACCTGGGCGAGCGACGGCCGGCACGTCCTGGGTGAGCGTCGCCCCTGCACGTCCTGGGTGAGTTCGCCCCGCACGATTGGGTGAGCGTCGTCCCGCGCGTCCCGGCCACCTCCGCTGCCCCTCCCCGCGTTCCGGGCGAGCCCCGCCGCCCCGCATCGCGGCCGCCCCGTCCCCCCCGTACGACCCGCCCGCGAAGTGCCCTCAGCTCACCAGGCGCAGGACCGCCCGCTCCACCGCGCCCCGTGTGGCCGGGTGGCCGAAGCCGCCGTCCTCGCCGAGTCGTCCCAGTGCCGGGGCGATGGTGACGCCCTCCTCGAAACGCTCGACGACGACCGGGTCGATGTACGAGGCGCGGCAGACCGCCGGCGTGTTGCCGAGATAGCCGCTGACCTCATGGACCGCCCGCCGCTCAGCCTTCACCCGCGCCGCGCGCGAGCCGTCCGCCACCGGTGCCGAGACGGCGAGCGCGACGGCGGCGAGGACCGTGGCGTGCCAGGTCCGGAAGTCCTTGGCGGTGATGTCGCTCCCCGAGTGCTTCCGCAGGTACGCGTTGAGGTCCTCCGCGCGGACCTCGTGCCACGCCCGCCCCTCCCAGTACGCGAACAGCCGGTCTCCCCCGCCCCGCCGCCGCAGCAGCGCGTGCACGACCTCGTACGCCGGCTCGTCCACGAGGGCCCGGGTCTGCCGGCGGCCCGACTTCGCCGGATAGCCGAGACAGACCTCCCCGCCCGCGCAGCGCGCGTGCTCGCGGAGCAGGGTCGTGAGTCCGTACGAGGAGTTGTCCCGCAGGTACCGCTCGCCCCCGATCCGGAAGAAGCCCAGGTCGAGGAGGCGCACCGCGCAGGCCAGCACCCGCTCCCGGCACAGGCCGCGCCGCTCCAGGTCGCGCGCGACGGCCCGGCGCAGCCGGGGGAGGCTGCGGGCGACCTGGCGCACGTGCGCGTGCTTCGCCTCCTCCTGCCGGCGCCGGAACTCCTGGTGGTACAGGTACTGCCGACGGCCCGCCGCGTCCGTGCCGACGGCCTGGATGTGCCCGTTCGGCCAGGGGCAGACCCAGACGTCCCGCCAGGCCGGGGGGACGACGAGCGCGACGACCCTGGCCCGGTCCTCCGGGCCCAGGGGCGTGCCGTCGGCGTCCAGGTAGCGGAAACCCCGGCCGTGGCGGACCCGCCGCCAGCCCGGCCGGTCCGGATCGCTCGTCCTGAGCCGCATCCCTCCACTGTGCCGCCGTACGGTTCCGCGTGCCCCCCCGGCGGCCGGCCGAGCGGCCGACTGCGTGCCCCGGCCCCGGGTAGTCGCCCCACGGGCCGGCTGCCGAGAGGAGCCATCATGTCCGCGAGCTCGTACTGGATGGAGTCGGCGCCGCCCGCCGCCCTCCGACCGCCCCCGGAGGGCGACCTCGCCGCCGACGTGGTCGTGGTGGGAGCCGGTGTCGCCGGACTGTGCACCGCCCACGAGCTGGCCCGCGCCGGGCGCGGGGTCGTGGTCCTCGAAGCGGACCGGATCGCGGCCGGGGTCACCGGCCACACCACCGGCAAGCTGACCTCCCTGCACGGCCTGTGCTACGAGCGTCTGCGCGCGGGCCGGGGAGAGGCGGCGGCCGCGGCGTACGCCGAGGCCCAGGAGGACGCCCTGCGGCAGGTGCTGCGCTTCTGCGGGGAGCGGGGCGTCGACGCGGAGATCGAGCACCGGCCGGCGTACACGTACACCCTCGACGGCGCGCGCGCCGGGACGATCCGGGCGGAGGCGACGGCCGCCGCGGCGGCGGGTCTGCGGGCCACGGCGGTGACCGGGACCGATCTGCCGTACCCGGTCGCCGCGGCCGTCCGGGTCGAGGAGCAGGTGCAGTTCCACCCCCGTCGCTTCCTGCTGGCCCTGGCGGACGACCTGGTCGCGCTCGGCGGCCGCGTCCACGAGGGCACCCGGGTCACCGGCCTGCGGGAGGGCGCCGACTGCCGCCTCGCCCTGGAGGGCGGCGGCACGGTCCGCGCCCGGGACGTCGTCCTCGCCACCCACTTCCCGCTGCGCTGCCACCCCACCCTCCTCGTACGGCTCTCCGTCCGCCGCGAGCTGGTCGTCGCGGCCCCCGTGGAGGAACGCCACGCGCCGTACGGCATGTACCTGACCGCCGACCACGGCATCCGGTCGGTGCGGACGGCCCCGCTGGGCGAGGGGCGGCGGCTGCTGATCGTCGCGGGCGAACCGTTCGTCCCCGGGGCCGGGGGAGTGAACGGCCGGTACGAGCGCCTGGTGGCCTGGGCGCGCGCCCGGCTGCCGGGCTTCGCCGACGCGCCGACCGTCCACCGGTGGGCGGCCCAGGACGTCCACACCACCGACGGGCTGCCGTGCGTCGGCCACGAACACCCCGACACCCAGCACGTGTACGTCGCCACCGGCTTCGGCGGCTGGGGCCTCAGCAACGGCGTCGCCGCGGGCCGCCTGCTCGGCGCGCACCTGACGGGAGACGCCCGGCCGCCCTGGACGGAGCTCTTCGACCCGTGCCGCCGGCTGCCCGCCCGGGAACTCCCCGGGATCGTCCGCCGGCAGGCCACCGTGGCCCGCCGCTTCGCGCGCGGCCTGCGGACCGGGCGGCGATGCACGCACATGGGCTGCGAACTCGGCTTCGACGAGGCCGAGCAGACCTGGGAGTGCCCCTGCCACGGCTCGCGCTTCGCCTCCGACGGCACCGTCCTCCAGGGCCCGGCCACCCGCCCCCTGAAAGGCTGACCCCCTACACCCACGCGCGCGTGCGGCGGCTGCCCGCCCGTACGCGCGCGTGCCGCCACTCGGCCGTACGCGCGCGTGCCCCCGCTCCGACGGGGGTACCGGACGGGGCATGATCCGACTGATCGAGGACCTGACGGAGGACCGCACCGCCGCCCTGCTGCTCCAGGGGTACGCCTGGCTGCCCGACGCGCGCCGCCGGGCGGGGAACGGCGACGTCGTCCGGACCCGGCTGCTGGGCCGGACCGCCGTCGCCCTGCACGGGCCCGACGCGGTGCGCTTCTTCTACGACGAGAGCCACGTGCGCCGCGCCGGCGCCCTGCCGGGGCCGGTGCTCGACACGCTCTTCGGCCGGGGCGCCGTCCACACCCTGGACGGCGCCGACCACCGCACCCGCAAGGCGCTCTTCGTCGCCCGGCTGACCGATCCGGCGGCCGTCGCCTCCCTCGCCGAGCACGCCGGGGCCGCCTGGCGGGCGGCGTTCGCCGCGGGCGTCGAGG